>JBJEGJ010000058.1:10239-26169 GCA_051874955.1 Candidatus Gastranaerophilaceae bacterium | reverse complement strand
AACTAAAAATCAAGCAGTTAAGCTGCGTAGATTTTGTTTTGTTCAGGATCTTTTTGAGATATCGCAAGAGTACTACGACGGCAAGACCCTGAAACGAGTTCAGGGTGACATGGTCGGGACTACTTGGTGAAAAAAAGAGGAAGTACGTAATGGTATAACGAGTTTGTCATCCTGAATTTATTTCAGGATCTGTTAGGTGCGAGGGGTTGAACGCGTGATGCGTGGGGGTGTTGTTCATGCGAGGATGACACATGTGTTTTGTTGCTGAAATAAATTTGAATGTCTTTGACCAGACCTCACCCCTACCCCCTCTCCTATCTTAGGAGAGGGGAAGATTTAGACCACCTTAGGAGGGGGAAATTTATAGAGCGACCTTAGGAGGGGAAGATTTTGCACCCCGAATTAGTTCATTTTATAAGTTTAGCCAAGTTCGGATGTACAGTTCGGACATCTTGTAGCCTTAATCGGTATACAAGAATAACAATACGGACATTCCTTTGTCGTCACTTGTTCCTCTTGTTCTTCTTTTTTACACAATGTATCTTTTAACTTGTTTATTGATTTTATGATAAAAAATACCGCGCAAGCCACTATCAAAAAACTTATCACGCTATTGATAAATATTCCGTAATTAATCGTTACAGCACCCGCGTTTTTCGCAGCTTCAAGCGATGAATAATGAGTATCATAAGGATATATTTGCCAATACAAGTTTGAAAAATCAACCTTCCCTAATATTAAACCAATCGGCGGCATTATTACATCTTTTACAAGAGAATCAACAATCTTTCCAAAAGATGCACCAATAATTATACCGACCGCCATATCCAAAACATTCCCGCGTAAAATAAATTCCTTTAACTCCTTACTTAAATTTTTAAACATAATAACTCCTTATCTTAACCTCGCAAACTAATATCTGTCAAAGTGAACAAAATCCTTGTTCCACTTGTTCTTAGCAACATCTTTACCCGTCGGATATCCTATTGAAATTATATTCAAAGGAATTACAGTCTCCGGCAACGCTAATACTTCTTTTGCTATTTGTATTCTGTCTTCTTTTGGATAAACACCAATCCACACCGCACCAAGACCCAATGCCTCTACCGCCAACAAAATATTCTCGGTTGCAGCTGATGCATCCTGACTCCAAAACTCATTAGTCGGAACTCGTTGCAAATTACCGACAACAACAATTGCACAAGACGCATCAAATAACATTTTCCCATAAGGATTTCTATCGGCTAACCTATCCAAAATTTCTCTGTCTTTTACCACAATAAATTCCCAAGATTGAGAATTTCGCGCACTCGGCGCAGCCATCGCAGCCTGCAAAATCTTTTCTATTTGCGCATCTGAAACCTTTTTACCTTTTACATAATTTCTCACGGACTTTCTGTTAAATATGTTTTCAAATACGGAATTTTGTTTAATCTTTGGAATTACAATAAAAGTCATATAAAGAATTGCACACAAACAAATCGCTAAACCCAATGCCAAAAACCAAATAATCGTAAAACTCACCATATATCCCCCTGCATTTTTTATAAGTATAACAGAAAAATAATCATTTTGTCCTATTTATATACCATTTTTTTATTATTTGTTTGAAATTTTACATCAATAGTTGTATAATGTTTGAGTTAAATTTAGAGAGTAAAAGAGGATAAAACAGATGAAATTACATATGCAAATACTTATTGCACTTGGTTTAGGTTTAAAACGAAATTGGCTTATATTTTCCGGTATAATCATCGGTATAATACTGGGGATATTATTACATCATCACCCATCGCCAAACACAAGTACCCTCTTAGTATTTATAGGTCAGGTATTCATCCGTCTTATCCAAATGGTTGTTATACCTTTGGTTGTTTCCGCAATTATCATAGGAATTACCAGTATCGGAGATAACAAACAACTCGGAAAATTCGGGTCTAAAATGATTTTATACTACGGAATATTAACAACCATCGCCGTAACCATCGGTTCTGCGTTAGCTCTGTTTGTCAAACCCGGAGCCGGTGCGGCACATTATATCGCATCAAGTATAGCAACTGATGTTCAAGCATCTGTCGCAGCAACAATGCAAGAACAACAAGGAAATATTTTAAATATTTTCTTAAACTTTATTCCGAGCAACCCTTTTGATGCAATAGCTTCAGGAAATATGGTTTCAATAATTCTGTTTGTGATATTGTTTGCATTGGCGCTTGCCAAAGTTGGCGATGTTAACAGACCTATCGTATCGTTTTTTGAATCTGTTTTTGCCGCAACAATGAAAATTACTGATTGGATTATGATGTTTGCTGCTCCGGGCGTACTTGCTCTAACAGCCAGCGCCGTAGCAAGTTTCGGCGGAGGAATTTTCACGGCAATTTCTAAATACTTATTGGTATTACTTGTCGGTTTTGCTCTGCAAATGTTTATTGTATATCCTTTATTCTTAAGATGTTTTTCAAAAGTATCTTTTGTAATGCTGTTTTCAGCGATTGCAGAAGCAATGATGGTAGCGTTCGGAACCGCAAGTTCTTCCGCTACCTTACCATTAACAATCGCTTGTTGTGAAAAAAGAGGTATTTCTCATAAGATTTCAAGTTTTGTATTGCCGCTGGGCGCAACCTTAAACTTTGACGGAACAGCTTTATTGCAAACAGTTGCGGTAATCTTCTTGGCTCAAGCCTATGGCGTTCATCTTGACTTATTTTTAATCGTAGAGATTGCAATTCTTGCAATTGTAGCATCCAGCACCTGTGCAGGTATTCCGGGCGGAGGATTGATTACTATTGCGTTAATCCTTGACGGAATGGGATTGAGTCCGGAACAATTAGTAGCAGGATTTGCATTCTTATTTACTATAGAAAGACTTACCGATATGTTCAGAACAACGCTCAACGTAGCATCTGATGCTGTGGTTGCGGCAACAATCGCAGATAACGAAAATGAAATAAATTACGATTTATTAAACAACCCTGCATCTTACGAAGAAATTACATAATAATAAATAATTTTATAAATATTAAAAAGCCGTCTTGTCTAAGACGGCTTTTTAGTGATAAAATCAATATATGGAATTAACAACCGATAAAATCGCATCAACACATTTAGGGAAAAAATCTCAAGGCAGTAACACTTACAATCCGTCACTTTTGGTAGCCGTACCAAGAGAAGAAAACCGTCTGATATATGGAATTAAAAACCAAGATTTACCTTTTTACGGCTCGGATGTTTGGCATGCGTACGAATTTTCAGCCTTAACGGAGAACGGAATTCCCGTTACAAAATTGATTAAATTGAAATACAACTGTGAGAATGAATACCTTATAGAATCTAAATCATTAAAATTGTACTTAAATGCATTTAATATGACACGGATAGGAAAAAATTCGGCAGAATGTTTAGACAAATGCAAAAAGCTAATTGAAAAAGACTTAAGCGAAAAACTCAAAACCGATGTCACCCTCAATTATATAAATAACGATGCTGAACGTGTAGAAATATTTTCAGAATACAAAGACTTGATGAGTTTAGTAACGGAAGACGACTTAAACATCGAACACTTTAAAGAATCACCGGAAGTTCTGCAAATATCAAACACAACCGAGCAACAATACTTTTTAAAATTTGACTCATTGCGTTCAAACTGCAGAGTAACACATCAACCTGATTTCGGAGAAGTATTTATTTATTACAAATCTCAAAAACATATAGACGAGGCATCGCTTATTAAATATTTGGTATCTTTCCGTTCCGAATATCATTTCCATGAGGAATGTTGCGAAATGATTTATAAACGGTTATACGATTTATTAAACGAGAATGATGAACTAATGGTTTGCGCGTTGTACACTCGTCGGGGAGGAATTGATATTTGTCCTGTAAGAATAAGCAAAAATTGTAAAATAAAAGACGCAGAAATTTTAATTGACATAAAAAAATATGCAAGATGCGGAGTTAAACAGTAAATGAACAACAGAGAATTTGGAGATAAAGGAGAAGATTTAGCTTGCGAATACCTGACAAAAAACGGGTATAGCATTATAGAGCGAAATGTTCATTTTTCAAAATTATGCGAAATTGATATTATCGCAAAATTAAAAGATAAATTCATTTTTGTTGAAGTAAAAACAAGAAAAACAAACAATTTCGGAACACCGTTTGAAGCGATTACAAAAACAAAATATAACAATATAAAAACAGGCGCATTATCATACATTCAAGAAAAAAACATAAAAAAATACCAAATTGATGTCATTGGAATTACGCTTTATCCGAGTTTAAAAATTGAACATTTAAAAAATGTTTCTTTATAATTTTTATAGTAGAATGTAAATTAGGGGGAAAACAATGCTGACAGGACCATTTTTAGACAGAAATTGGATGGGACAAAATCCGGATTATAATTCATCAGATATAGTAATGCTGGGAATGCCGTTCGACGGCACTGTTTCATACCGACCGGGCTCACGTTTTGCACCGGAACAAATAAGACTTGCCAGCTGGGGCTTGGAAGAATATTCGCCTTATTTTAATAAAGAACTTACGGACGTAAACTTTCACGATGCAGGAGATTTGGAATTCCCTTTGGGAAATACATACAAAACACTAGAACAAATCAAGAATAATGTTGAAGAAATCTACCGTGACGGAAAAAAAGTTTTTGGAATAGGCGGAGAACATTTGGTTACGCTTCCTGAAGTTCAAGCTGTATCTAAATTCTATAACGATTTAGCAGTTGTTCATTTTGATGCACACACGGATTTAAGAGAAGAATATTTGGGTGAAAAAATGTCACATAGCGCGGTAATCCGTCACATCTCAAAATTTGTAAAACCCGAAAATATTAAACAAATAGGTATCCGTTCCGGAATGAAAGAAGAATGGGACTTTATGGCAGAGCATAACACTTTATGCAAAAATTTTGAAGATTTAGATTGTTTAAAAAATAAAAATATTTTTGTAACCGTAGACTTAGATTGTTTAGACACATCAATTATGCCCGGAACGGGAACTCCTGAAGTCGGAGGTATGACATTTAATCAACTGATTGATTGGTTCAAATATCTAAAAGATTTCAATATTATCGGAGCAGATGTTGTGGAATTAGCCCCTGATTACGATACATCGGGCGCGTCTACGGCAGTTGCAACAAAGGTTATTCGTGAGCTTTTAATGATTATGTAGGAGTAAAATCTGTATGATGACTGATATGTCGGTAGAAAAACGTATTGAATTTCTAAAAGAAGAAATAAATAAAAGTAATTACAAATATTATGTGGAAGAAAACCCATATTTAAGTGACTTTGAATATGATAAAATGTTCGCGGAATTAAAAGACTTAGAAAACAAATTTCCACTGTTAAAAACTCCTGACAGCCCAACTCAAAGAGTAGGGTCTATCAGCGAAAAGTTTTTCTCACACAAACACAAATATCGATTGTACAGTCTTGATAACACCTACAATTATGAAGAACTTACAATTTGGTACGAAAAAATTTGTAAAAAATACGAACAAAATTTGGAATTGGTTTGCGAATTAAAAATTGACGGACTTGCTATTGCATTAACATACGAAAACGGATTATTTGAGCTGGGAGTAACTCGCGGTGACGGAATTACAGGTGAAAATATTACACAAAATCTAAAAACGATAAAAGCTATTCCTTTAAAATTATTTGAACCCAAAACTCTTGAAGTTCGAGGGGAAATATATATGCCAAAAACATCCTTTGAAAAACTTAATGAAGAAGCTCTAAATAAAGGAGAAAAAGTTTTTGCAAATCCTCGTAATGCTGCCAGTGGCTCGTTACGACAATTAGATTCGACTATTACGGCAAAAAGAGATTTATCAATGTTTACCTACACGGGAATTTTTGAAGATAATCTTGAAAAAGATATAAAAACCCACTATGACGGAATGATGAAACTCAAAGAGCTGGGATTTAAAATTAACCCAAACATCAGACTGGTAAAAGATATTCAAGGGGCAATAGAATATTGTAAAGAATGGGAAAACAAAAGATTTGACCTGAATTACGCAACTGACGGAGTTGTTATCAAAATAAACAATATTGCCATACAAAAAGATTTAGGGTTTACGGCACGAGCGCCAAAATGGGCAACCGCATTCAAATTCCCGCCGGAAGAAGTCACAACAAAACTTCTTGATATCGAATTAAATACGGGAAAAACCGGTATAATAACACCTGTTGCAGTTCTTGAACCGGTACAACTTGCAGGCAGCACAGTATCAAGAGCGAGCCTTCACAATTTTGATGAAATATCAAGGCTTGATATTAGAATAGGCGATACGGTTTTAATCAAAAAAGCCGCCGAGATAATACCAAAAGTTATAAAATGTATGGATACAAAAGAACACGCCACTTTGCCGCAATATAAGCCGCCAAAAACTTGCCCGTCTTGTGGTGCTCCATTAGAAGAACGCGAAGGAGAAGTCGGTTTGTATTGTACAAATCCTGAATGTTCACAATTAATGTGCGCAAAAATCGAATATTGGGCTTCAAAAGAAGCGATGGATATTGATTACGTCGGTCCGTCAATTATAAAACAGCTTTATGACAGAAAATTTATTTCAAACCCTGCCGATTTGTACAAATTAACAATGCAGGATTTGACGCAAATGGATTTAATTAAAGAAAAATCCGCATCAAACATCTACAATTCAATTCAAAACAGCAAAACAAGACCGCTAAATCGCTTACTGACAGCACTTGGAATAAGATATGTAGGCAAAGAAACCGCAGACATCTTGGCAGGAGAATTTGCATCTCTTGAAGATTTAACAAATGCGACAATTGAAAATTTGGGTTCAATTGAGGGAATTGGAGATATTATAGCAAAATCTATCTACGATTACTTCCATAATGAAAAAAACTTAAAATTTCTTGAAGAATTAAAAGATTTGGGAATAAATCCAATGTCAAAACCAAAACCGAAATCCGACATTTTGGCGGGTAAGATTTTTGTACTGACGGGAACTCTAAAAAATATGACAAGAGATGAAGCAAGTTCAATAATTAAATCGCACGGGGGAAAAACATCATCCTCTGTGTCTAAAAAAACTGATTTTGTTCTTGCCGGAGAAAACGCAGGTTCAAAATTAGACAAAGCTCAAAATTTAGGTGTTATAATATTGACAGAAGATGATTTTCTTGAAATGATAAAAGGTAATAAGGAATAATCAGATGAAAATAATTCAAATTGACGGAATAAAAGGTTTGATATCAGCAGTATTTATTGGTGCATGCTTATTTGCGGGATTTGTTATATTTCCGGGATACTCAGCTATGTATCTTTGGAATCGCTATTTGGCTGCTGAATACATGTTCCCTGTTTTGAATTTATTTCAAGGAGTTTTACTTTGGGGGATTGTCGCAATTTCGTATTGCATACTGTCAAAAAAAGGTTTTGCCGTAAGTTTCAAAGAAACTCCGGAGTTAACTGACGAAGAACTTGATAAGATTTTGCAAAGCGCAAAATTCGGAACAAGAATGCCGATTGTCCGTAAAGTTATAAAATCAGAGAAAATCGAGCTACCTAAAAAAGATAACGAACAAAATTATGTATCATCTCCGATGTCACCTGTTGAAAACACAAAAAAAGAAGAAACGGAAGATGATATAGTTTCAAAAATCAAATAGTGGTCAAATATTTTTTAAATAAAGGAGAATTAGTATGAAAAAATTTATTATGGCTTCACTTTTGTGCAGCGCAATAGTATCGATGCCTTTTGTATTTTCTGCTGCAAATGCAATAGGCACTACAGACACTGATAACAAAGGTTTTGTTAATGTTTCATATACTGCGGAAAAAGAAGTTGCACCTGATACCGTAGAAGTTTCTATTGCAATCAAAACGTCAGACAAATTACTTATGCAAGAGGCAGTAAAGAAAAATAAAGAAATTTCGGATAAAGTTTATGAATACTTGAAAGGCTTTATATCTTCAGCAAACGGAGATTACCTAAAAACCGCAAATTATTCGGCAAGCCCTACATATTCGTATCAAAACGGGAAACGTATTTTGAACGGATACGATGTTTCAAACAATATAATTGTTCATACCAAGTATGTTGATAAAATATCAACAGCAATTGACAAATCAATTTCACTCGGAGCAACCAATATCGACAGTTTGAATTTTAGCCTGTCTGATAAAGATAAATACTGCGCCGATTTGCTGTCCAAAGCGACAAAACAAACAAAACAAAGAGCTGATGTTGTAGCATCTGCAGCCGGTTCAAGCGTTACGGGAATAAGAAGCATAGACACCTCCTGCACATTAAATAACTCTCACAGACCGGTTTATTATAACTCATTAATGGCAAAATCTATGACTGCAGAAGCTGCTGATGCCACAGACGCAGGCGCAGGAGTAAACATTGAATCAGGAATAATTAAAGTTTATTCAACAGTAAATGCAAGTTATTATTTAAAATAGCTAAAAATTTTCTTGAATAATCTCAATCATATCTTTCAATACGGTATTATACGGAGTCGGAATATTATGTTTTTTACCCAAATCAATAACGGTAGAGGCAAATATTTCGACTTCTGTTTTTCTGCCAGCTTCTACATCTTGCAACATGGAAGTCTTACCATCCGGAATCATTTTACCAAAACTTTCGAATGCCTCATCAATCATTGACTCAGTATTTTGAACACCCTCAGCTTGCGCAATCTGTCTAACTTCCTCCATAATTTTTTTAGAAAATTCAAGAAACTTTTTACTGTTTTGCATCTGTCCAAAAGTTAAATGCAATATCGCAGAGGGTTGATTTGAAGACACATTCAACATAAATTTCAACCAATACGCTCTGAGGATATCATGAGGAGTTCTGTATGCAACACCGACTTTATCAAAAAAGTCCTTAACGGTTTCAACATCCGAAATATCCGTCAACGCCTTATCTTTAACCCCGAACACAATATCGCCCGCACCGTCATGAGTAATTATATTCCCCTGCCTCATTGCACTATGCCCGATAAAATAAGATATTAGCGTATGTTTCCAACCATAAGTTTTAGCAATTATTTCTTCACTTGTCACACCGTTTAGCAAAGACAAGATTATAGTATCATCTTTTACAAAATTCTTTATATTTCTGACAGTATCAGCTAAACCGTCATATTTTGTTGCTATAATTATCAAATCGGCTTTAAAGTCAGTATTTTCGGGTAAGATATAATCTAATATCAATGGCTTACCGTTAAAAATTTTTGGAGAATTTGTATACTTTTCAAGTCGTTTTTTATCAACAAGGATTTTTAAAACAGCATTACTTTTTGATATTTTATTGGCATAAATAGAGCCAACCGCGCCGATTCCGCATATTAAAACATTTTTTATCTCTTTCATAATACCTAATTTTATCACGCTAAAGACGAATTATTAATATTTTTTACAAATTTTTAATTTTAGGCAATTTCTGCAACCGGAAATACTTTATATAAATACGTGTTGTAGTGGATGAAATAAAAGTGTGGTCAGTCGGTGGGAATAGAAATATCAAAAATAAATTTAAATTCGGTAAATCTGAACCCGAGTGTACAATTAAATAATTACAGACAAAAGGTTAATTTTCTTGGGCTACCAAACCAAGATACTTTCCAAAACAATTCTGTTCAAAAAAGATATTCAGAAGCTGAAATTCGTACTTTAATCGGTAAAAATCCTGAGATTAAGCGAATTTTAGACGCATATAAACTGCCGTTGAATATCAACATTTCGGAATTAAATGACCTTATTGAAAATCACAGCAAGGATGTTAGTGATAATGCTGTTACAATCGCAAAAAATCTTCCAACTTCACTCAAGGCAAATGTCAACCTCAAAAACCTAAAAGATGCGGCGATTTTGCATGATTTTGGAAAAGTTCTAATTCCTGTTGAAATTCTAAACAAGACCACGTCGTTAACCGAAAAAGAACGGGAAATAATCAACTTACATTCCGAATTAGGCTATCAACTGTTGAAAAACACAGGCTTGAATAACGAAACTTTAAATTTAGTAAGACATCATCACGACAACAAATCTCCTGACAAAAGCTATATCCCTGACATTAATCTGCAAATTTTAAATCTTGCGGATAAATATTCTGCGCTGACCGAAGAAAGGGTATACAAGGACAAATTCACGCCACAACAGGCTTTAACCGTTTTATACAAAGAAGTCCAAAGCGGTGAAATTCACCCGTTTATTTTCAATGCGCTGGTCAAAAGTGTTAGCGAACAGATACCCGAGCGAAACATTAAGAATTGTAACGTAAACTAAATAATTTTGGCAATTTTCATCGGGAAAATTTGTTTATATATATGTAAGGGATATTAAAGAAAAAGACACGGGAAAAATAAAGAAAAAGAAAAATTGTCTGATAAAAAGTTTTAAAAATTGGGGAAAAAATTTAGGGGAAAATAAAATCGAATCATCCATCATAATCAATCTTCTTGGGTGCTGAATATATTTCAGTGCCTTTTTTATTGCAAATAAAAACGGTGAGGGTTCACCGTTTTTTATATATTAAATATCAAACAAGCTGTGAAGTCGTTGTTGAATGTCATCTTCATCAAGTTCTTCGGTCAACCTGTTTAGATCGATTGCCATTTGATAATAGTGCGCTGCATCATTAGTAAATCCCATTTCTTGACTTGCTCTGCCTGCATTAAAGTAGGCGAGAGTGTAATTCGGGTTAAGCGAGATTGCTTCTTCAAAGTATTCAAGCGCTTCTTCGGCATCAGATAAGCCGTCTAGATACAAAATACCCAAATTATTTTGTGCAAACTCATTTTCAGGATTAATTTCAACGGCTTTGTGGTAAGCGACCAATGCTTCTTCCAAATAATCCTTTTCCCAAAGTGCGATACCGACTTTTGAGTACCCTCTAAACTCGTCAGGATTTAGCGTAATCGCATCACAATAAGCGCGAATTGCTTTATCCAAATCATAATCAGCCATATAAATATCACCCAAAGCGATATATAAATCATAATTTTTCGGATCCAAAATTATGCCTGCCTGATAGGTTGAAATTGCCGCCTCGACATTTCCTTTATTTTCGGCATAAATTGACCCCAAAGCCTGACAGACGATGGACGTCCATTCAGCATCAGGATTTAGAGAAATCGCCTTTTGATAATGTTCAATTGCATCATCATACAATTCCGCTTTAGCGTAGGCATAGCCCAAGGAGTTGTTAAAAAACGGATTTTCCGGCTCATTATCAACCGCCAATTTAAAAGCACTTATCGAATTTAATTTATCATTTTTCGACATATAAAGATGCCCTAGTTCATAATAAATCTGAGCGGTATTCACATCAAATTCGAGTAATTTTTCATAACAATCGATAGTTTCTTCCGTATTTTCAGGGAAATACGTTTGTAAAATCGTTGCCAATTTCACCAAAATTTCGCGATTAAGCGGATTTGCCTCAAGGACTTTTCTGTAGCATTGCGCAGTAGTTTCAAAGTCTTTATTTTTAAGTGCCAAATCGCCTATTTTGTTGTAGAAGTATTCTGTTTTGGTTGTTTTTGCGATTGCTTGTTTGTAGATTTCTTCGGCGGCGTCGTATTTTTTGAACTTTTCATAGAATTTTCCGACCGTATTATAGGAGAAAATAGAAACATCGCTTGCCATATTTTTGCAAATCATTTTCATGGTTGGTCTGTCCCATGCCAGCATGATGCTGCCTGTCAAAAAGTAGTAGAGAAACCCTAGATAATCTTTTGCGGTGCCGTTTTGGGAATTTATTTTTTGCAGAATTGATTGGGATAAAATCATTCTTGGTCTGCCCGAATTTAGCGGATTCATTGAGATTGCAGACTTAAATTCTTTTTCGGCGGCTTGAAAATCTTGCGCCAACTGCATGAAATAACCTGTATAGAGGTGAGCATCTTTATTTTTCGGGGAAAGTGAGATAGCGGTTTTGCATTGCTCAATAGCTGTTGCAACGCTGATTTGTCCTTGTTCCCACATCAAAGCTGCCAAACGGTAATACGATTCAGGCAAGGTCGGGTCATATTTAACCGCATCGACATAATGTTCAACGGCTTCTTGCAAATCGTTATTACGTTGACCGATGAGATATTTTTCGTGAGCAACCCTTGCTTTTTCCAAAGATTCTTTTGCTCTCAATTTATTTTCTATACTGTCTGTACCAATCATCGGCATTAAAACTTGTTCTGACATTTTGAAGCTCCAATATACTATGTTTACATGTAACTTCGGACGTGAATATTATATCTTTAATAAATATTAAAAACTTTCATCCGTTTGTACTAGATGAAAGTTTATATATTTAGACTAATTATTAAAATTTTAACTAATTTGTTGCACCAAAGTTTGGAGTTTCATAGTTTATAGAGCACTTATCGTAAGGTGTCAAAGTACTTCCTGTAGGAATACATTTCCCATAAGGAGGTTCCTCATAATATAGCTGAAAGTCATCTTTATAATCACCTGTCAAGAACTTATATAACGCAGACCTGTTTCTAACAAGAACATATTTTATATGGTCATTATAAGTTGCAGATATTTTTTCTTTTAAAGGAGGTAATCTTTTCAAGTTATATAGAGCCGTACTATAAACACCCCAAGCGGCATGTTTTGCTCTGTGATAAGAATAATAAGGTGAATATAATACTGTATGATCTTCGACATAAGCAACTCTTGTTTGCAGATAAGTCATATCATGTTCGGCCAATCCGATAGGAATAGCCTCTCCGGTCGGAATTACAGCAAAAGCAAACACGCTCGGATAAATTTTCTTTTTCGGATCATATTGAATAGTATGTGGGCGTTTTGAATTTTCTTCACCGTCTATATCAACATAGACCATAAAAAATTTCAAATCAAAATCAGGCGGTGTCGGAGCAACTCTGCTTTGAGATTCTTTATTGACTTTAGCCTCAATCATTCTTGTTATATAAAATTTCATGCCGTTAACAGCGACAATTTGAGGAGTAATATTGCGCATATCAACATCTTCTCTTGTCATATATGTCCACTGTTTTGTTGTCGATGAATTACTTAACACTTTAACCGGACTACAGTTAGAAGATTCCGCGTTAATATATTTTACAAGTCCGGTACACATTTTATTAAAATAAAACTCTGCCTCATGTCCCTCTTGTATTACTTGCAGACCTTGTCTTTCAAAGGGGTTATCAGTTTCAGATGTCACAAGGTCATACACAGCAAGATTTAATGCGTCATAAGCTTGTGCATATCTAAGTCGAGCTTTTCGTTCTTGCACAACCTGTTGAGGTTTCAAAGCCATAAAAATTACAGCCAGCAAAATCGCAACCGTTACCAAAAATATCATTACTTCAACAAGTGTAAAGGCTTTTCTTGCTTTCATAAATATACCTCTTATTTGGAAATTTTCTTGGTAGTTTGCAAGTATGACCTTGCAACAGCATTAGGTACGGATAACTTACCCTCGTTATCAATAACTATTTCAAAGATATCAGGATTAGGGCAGCTATCGCTTGGCGCACAGTTTGGCAAGTTATCTTTACCGTTTACGTCAACCCTGATTGTTTCTTTACCGCTGGAAAAAGTACCTATCGGCATGTACCAATCTATCCCGTCTAAAGTAGTAAAATGAGGACCATTGCCTGAGCAATTAGGTTCTGTTCCTGTATTAACATAGTATGCAAAGACCTTACAGAATTTCGTATTACCTTTTGGGTATTCATTGTTAATTTTCTTTTCAGTCGGTTTATCTGCATCCTCTTTCAAATCACCGGTTTCATAATTCACCGCAGATTGAAGCATTTCATATACGGAATTAGAAGTTATATTATATGCTTTTCGAAACATTACCATGTTCGAATTTGGTCTTGCCTTAATCGTCGATAGAAATATTACAACCACCGCCGAAATAAGAGCCAGACATACCAGCATTTCTGCTAAAGTAAAAGCTTTTTTCATTATATTAATCCTTATTATTTTTTACTGCGCTCAAGTTTTTCTATTCTCTTAGTCAAGTCTTTCAACTCAGCTTGCTGCTCATCAATCAATTTTGCTTGCGCGTCGATTGTTTCTTGATGTTTTTGAGTTACGTTTTTAAGACTAATTATATCCTCAGTAACAGTTTTCAATTTTTCTGAAATAGCAGTTACTTTGTTGTTCAATTCTTTTATCGCGTTCAACGCAGCATAGAACATTTCATCCCAGCGAATTGACAAATACCCGTCCGAGTCAGCTTCCACAGCATCAGGGAACACTTTTTGCAAGTCTTGAGCCATAACCCCGACCTGCGGAGTTTTTGTTACATCTTTTTTGAACGTAAAGTGATAGAACTTGAGTTTGCTCAATTCATCCAATCCGCCCGTGTACTCATCCCCGACATTCTTCAAACGGATGTCTGAACACCAATGAGGTTTTTTTGCTGTATGGAAAGAATACGTGCCACTACTACTATACCACTGCATACAAGCTTTATTATTATCTTTCCAATGCGCACCACTTGGTTTTTTCTGAGGTCTTATATATGGACCTACTTGAACGCCTTCTCTATAAGCTGAAGTAGAATTATCATAATAATATGAAACGGCTCCATCACTATCACCTTTATAGTCATCTACAGCAGTCAGAGCAGTAAACATACGAGCGAGCCCTTCATCATCACCATTGGTAAATCCGGCAGGTCTATATATCAGAGGATAATTAGCAATACTTTTTCCAGTTTCATCAACAGAATCTGCTCCAACTAATGTCACTTTTCCAACAACAAGGTTTCCCGGTATATAAACAGTTGCATCAGCATTACCAAGAACGATAGTATTAGATTTTGTAGCTCTGGCCTGATAACCAATAGCAACAGCATTTTTAACATCAGAAAGAAAATGAGCAGCCATACCACTACGCCTTACACGAGCCTCATACCCTATGGCTATAGAGTGTTTAGCATTTTCTATCTTTGTATAGTCACCCAAAATTATATTATCTGAAGATTTACTTTCTGACCTATCACCGATAACAATACTTTCCTTTGAAGAAGTTTCCTGACCAATAGCAATAGAGCGACCTTCAGCATAAGTATTGTACCCTAATGATATTGAGCCCTTATTCTTAGCTGAAACTTTTGTATTATCAGTATTGTGACCAATCGCAAGAGCATCAGCACCTTCCGTTATTATATTATAACCAATAGCAATTGAAGAATCAGGATTTGAGTTGTTCTTTGAGTTGTAACCAATCGCAATAGAATTTTTCCCTGTGGTAGCAGCATAACCGACAGCTACTGAATTAGCTCCATTTTCGGTATTAAACCCGATACCGACAAAACCGGTTGGATTCAAACCGGAATAACTGTTATAACCAAACAACACCGAGTTTTTAGGAATAATGTCGCCCTCTTTGCGAATACCTACATAACCATTTTCGTAAGCATTCATATACAGACGTTGGTTTTTACCGCCGATATACTCTGCAGCAACTTGAGCGTCTGATGGTAATTTATCAAAAACTTTATTTGAACGTTCTCTTGAAACTTTTTTTGTAATCATTGGCGCCGTTGCAGCTAAAACAATAGTGACAATAAGCATTACAACCATCATTTCCGCCAGCGAAAATGCTCTTAGTTTTCTATTAAATATCCTCATTCATCCTCCATTAGAATTTGTATACAAAATATATATGTATATTATAACATTTTTATCTAAATAATGTAAGTGCTTTGTTAAGAATATTAAGAAATTTACACGTAAAATCGCACATACATGTCATCCTGAACTTATTTCAGGATCTTTTAGATGCGCGGGTTTAACAAATATGTCATCCTGAACTTGTTTCAGGATCTTTTAGGCGCGTAGGTTGAACAAATGTGTCATCCTGAACTTGTTTCAGGATCTTTTAGGCGCGTAGGTTGAACAAATGTGTCATCCTGAACTTGTTTCAGGATCT
>JBJEGJ010000058.1:0-10139 GCA_051874955.1 Candidatus Gastranaerophilaceae bacterium | reverse complement strand
GTTTCAGGATCTGTTAGACACGTAGGTTTAACAAATATGTCATCCTGAACTCGTTTCAGGATCTGTTAGACACGTAGGTTTAACAAATATGTCATCCTGAACTCGTTTCAGGATCTGTTAGGCGCGTAGGTTGAACTAGGGTGTCATCCTGAACTTGTTTCAGGATCTTTTAGACACGTGGGTTGAACGAATATGTCATCCTGAACTCGTTTCAGGATCTGTTAGACGCGCGGGTTTAACAAATGTGTCATCCTGAATTTATTTCAGGATCTTTAACCTTAGCAAAGTCCACCAATGGCAAGATGCTGAAACAAGTTCAGCATGACAAAAGCGGGAGTAATTGGTGACAAAAGAAGGGATACACAATGAACTAACGAATGTGTCATCCTGAACTTGTTTCAGGATCTTTTAGACGCGTAGGTTGATCAAATATGTCATGCTGAACTCGTTTCAGGATCTTTTAGGCGCGTGGGTTGAACGAATGTGTCATCCTGAATTTATTTCAGGATCTGTTAAACGCGTGGGTTGAACAAATATGTCATCCTGAATTTATTTCAGGATCTGTTAGACTAGCGGGTTGAACAAATATGTCATCCTGAATTTATTTCAGGATCTGTTAGACACGTAGGTTGAACTAGGGTGTCATCCTGAACTTGTTTCAGGATCTTTTAGACACGTGGGTTGAACGAATGTGTCATCCTGAATTTATTTCAGGATCTGTCAGACACGTAGGTTGAACGAATGTGTCATCCTGAATTCATTTCAGGATCTTTAACCTTAGCAAAGTCCACCAATAGCAAGATGCTGAAACTCTCTTGGATTATTCGGGTGTGCAGGACACTTCATTTCGCTTTTAAATCCTGTCGGATTTAGTCGCTCAATCGTGTTCTTTGCTCTTACGAGTTTCACTCGTTTCACTCGCTCACTCTACCGAAAATCCGCAAGTTCAGCATGACAAAAGCGGGAGTAATTGGTGGCAAAAGAAGGGATACACAATCGACTAACAAATATGTCATCCAAAATTACCACATTCCCTCTCCTAATTACCCACAAAAATTATTTGCATATAAAAGGTGGGCATTATTTCATTTCTGCCCACCCGACTTACTCGCATAACCTTAACTATTACGACTTTGCAACTTCATAAGAAGTCTTAATATCTCTATATACATCCAAATAATCGTCACCAAAAGCGAAAATCCGCAATACCACTCAAAATGCTTCTCAACCCGACCCGCAAAACTCGCAATCAAATCAAAATCAAGAATTAAATTTAACGACGCAATCGCCACTACAATTACGCTAAACGCAATCCCAATCGGACTGTTTGAAAAAATTCCCGGAATAGTAATGTGAAAAAAGCCCAAAATCATCTGCGCTACATAGATTAAAAATATTGCAAACGTAGAATTGAAAATAATCATCTTGAATTTTTCAGTAGGCTTCACAACCCCTGTTTTATACAAGAAGAACATTCCAAACAACGCCAATATAGTTCCCATTGCAGCCTGCGATGCAACTCCCGGATAAAACTTATTCGCAATCGCCGACATGTAACCCAAAACCAAACCCTCACATAGCGCATAAAGCGAAGTTGTTATCATCAAAAACTTGTTTTTCGGCGCAAAACAAATAAACAACACCAGCCCAAGTCCGCCAAAAATTCCCACTTGCGAAAGCATGGTCGCCTTATCCGAAAAACCTGACAGGATTAAACCCCAGTTATAAATAAAAGTCACCGCCGTGAGCAACCCCAAAAAACATGTCTTTAAAATAGTCCCGTTTATGGTCATGGGTACATTATTTTCTAAGTCTAACGACGGGGTAAAAGTTTTTTCTCCTAAAACCGGATTTGCCATAATATAAAACTCCTTTCCTGATACAAATATTTCTGCCTACATTCTAACATATAAAGCCCAAAAGACAATTCTCCAAGAAAAATAAAAAAAGTACTTTACAATAAAAATTTTTTGTTATATATTAAAAGGGTCGACAAAATGTCGCAGATAATCCTCAGTAGCTCAATGGCGGAGCATTCGACTGTTAATCGAAGGGTTGCTGGTTCGAGTCCAGCCTGGGGAGTATTTTTATGCCCAAAATTGGTCAAAAGTGTTCAGAATGTCGAAAACTCCATAGTTTGCAGGTTGGATTTACTATCTTAGGCGAGGGAAATTAAAAACCACTTTGTATTAGTTCAATCACTTTGACAGGAACGGTTAGTTTGATATTTTTTTGTAAAGTCCGCTTGTTGTTTGAGTTTTAGCGGTCGGAAGTTGTTTAATTATGGAATTATCAAACTAATCTTTCTTGCACTTTATCTGCATTTTAACTGCTCGCACTTTCACTTTATTTTCAATGCTTTTCGGTAGTTTGATATTTTACGGTTAGTTTGATATTTTACGGTCATCTGAAAATTTTGTTAACACATTTTGACACAATGGTCGGAAGTCGTGTTCCAATTTTTTATCTTCAGAGGTAATGTTGTTGTGCCATGGGTTTTACGCAGAGAGGGAATGAAAGCATATCACGATAAAGTCGAACCATATATTGAAAGAGATATTTCTAAAATTGAGGTTGGGGATGTAATTGTAGCAGATGGACATGTTCTAAACTTCCAAGTAATAAATCCATTTACCGGCAGACCGACAAGAGCAACTCTTGTCGGTTTTTTAGATTGGAAATCAACCGCACTTGTAGGATATGAAATTATGATGACTGAAAGCACTCAATGTATAGCTTCTGCATTAAGGAATGCAATTATAAATTTAGGTTTGATTCCAAAAGTTGTATATCAGGATAACGGGAAAGCATTTAAATCTCGTTTCTTTCAAAATGTAGACTTTGAAGAAGATTTGTTTAACGGAGTTTATGCAAACTTAAATATACATTCAGTTTTTGCGAAACCTTACAATGCAAGAGCCAAAGTAATCGAAAGATTTTTCAGAGAATTTCAGGAAGAACTTGAAAAAGGAATGCCAAGTTACATTGGAACATCAATTGAAGATAAGCCGGCTTGGTTAAAAAGAGGTGAAAAACTCCATGCGGAATGGCATAAAAAATTAACAGATAATCATATTCCGACAGTTTCGGAAGCAAGTAAATATATTAACAGTTGGATTGAATTTCATAATAATCAACCCTGTCCGAACGATAGAACTAAAACTATCAAAGAGTGTTTAAATAGCGTTCAAAAACAAAACATTAATGTTCAAAGACTCGATGATTTGATGATGAAAACAGAAGGCAGAACAATTAATAAACATGGAATTACATTCTTAAACATGCATTACAGCAGGCATGAACGTTTGGATACCGTAATGATTGAAGGTCGTGATTTTGAAAAGTTAATCAACCAATACGATCACGAGGGAGCATTTTTCTATTGTGATCCTCCGTATTCAAGAGGTTGCGGTTATGAAGTAACCTCAACAAAGGATTTTGATCACGAGCGTTTAAGAGAGGTTTTAGGAGCGGTCAAAGGTCGTTTTCTATTGTCTTATGATGACTCACCTAAAATCAGAGAATTATACAAAGGTTTTGAAATGATCGCAGTCGAAAGATTAAACGGAATCAACAACAGAGAGGGAGTTGAAAACCGAAACAAAATGTTCAAAGAGTTATTGATTGCTAATTATCCGATAAAGGAATTATATGAGCGACAAGCCGATTGAAATTGAATTTGATAATAAAGAAGTTCATGAAAAACTCCTTAATCTTGCAAAAAGGACAGAAAACCTGCGACCGTTGATGAAAAACATCGCAGGTATTTTCTCTTATTCAACTGAAGAGAATTTTAAAGAAGAGGGAAGACCTGATAAATGGGTTGATTTGGCAGAATCGACTAAAAAGCAGAGAAGAAAACAACGGAAGTGGCCGGGACAGATTCTACAAGTTGAAGGTAAACTCGCCGCATCAATAAATACATATTATGACAACGATTCTGCGGTTATCGGTTCTAATTTAGAGTATGCGGCAATTCATCAGCTCGGTGGTCAAGCCGGCAAAAACAAATCTGTCGAAATTCCTGCAAGACCATATTTATTACTTACAAACGATGATTATGATGAGATTTTGCACAATATTGAGAAATATTTTGAAACATAATATTGAATAAGTAATTTATATGACATATCCTTAAAATGTGAAATTTGTTTTAAATATCAACCAATTCTCTCCAAATACAAAAGAAGTCGATTTAACTGAAAAGAGGTCGACTACATTGTTATGTTAGCATCAAGAGTTCAAGACGAGAAGATAAAAGAACTGTTAAATATAAACCATTCTGAATTAGAGGTATAGTATCAAAAATTCGGACTAACAAATAAACAAAGAGTTCGGGATATGCAATTAACAACTGTTATGGCTATGAATAATTTAATAACACCTGAACTGATTATGCATACAAAAGAAAGATTTAATTTGATTGAATTAAAAGAAATGATTGATTTTTATAAAAAGAACTCGTAAGAGTCCGATAGATATTTTCAAATATTGATTCAGAATAAAAATAAGTCCCTGAAAAGGGACTTATTTATTATATTAGAACAATATTGTTTTTTGTACTAATGTCTGCGTATTTGAATAGAACGAGACATCAGATTCATTTAAAATTGTTGTTGGCAAAGATGGCAATTCTGCCATATTCTCAACAGGAACAATTATATTTTTAGCACCGTTTTCTGAAAGTGTAGATATTGCATCAGCCAAAGCATTATGTTTTACAATTGCTCCACCTATTGAAATATTTCCAAGAACTGCTAATCCTGCTTTTAATTCCTTTTTATATAGTGCACTTACGATTGCAGAGTAAACGCATGCACCAATTCCCTGTTCAATGCTTGATCCAATCAGACTTGAAACTTGAATTGTAATATCATAATTACTTAAAGAATGTCTCTCTGCCAATATTGATTTTTCATTCGCTTTTAAATATTGATATGTGTTTTTAATATCTTCTTTTATAGTGTTATTAGATGTGCCGCTAATATTTAGCTTTCCATTACCTTCAACAGCAATAGCCTCAACTTTAATTAATGAAACATTATTTCCGTTACTTGTTGCAGTATAACAAACTCCCGGAGCCAATGGGTGATTTTCGATTAATCCTGAACTTTTCTCTTCAGGTAGTGAAACATATACTTCTTCTTGTGTATCCTTATCAATATAAGAGAAGTTTGTGTCCCAAAATTCTATACCACCAATTTTTTTAAGTTGCTCTTTTATTCTTCTTCTCATTTCAAGAGCAATTTCTAAATATGTTCTAACATCTTCTTTTGTATAATTACCGTCTGGATGGAATATTTTTATAAATCCTGACACAGTCTTTTTGATTGGTTTAGCATCTCTTTGGCGGATTTGTTTACCTAAAATAAAATATTTTTCAACTGCATCAGTAAATGTAACCTTTCTCATAGATCTTAAACATTCTGAAAAATAATCTGTACTAAAACCAAATGAAGAAGTAAAGTGTTCGGTCTTAAATTTAATCATTTATACTAATTCTGCCGCTCATTAGAGTTTTAATAAAAACTTCAATCGTAATTAATAAAAATAAGCTGTTATTAACTGCAAATTGTAAAAATATTGCATATTTAAGTAACTCGTCAGAGTAATGTTAGTAAAAATTATTTTATAAAGATCTGAATGTTTGTCATTTTTGAAATTAACAAATGCTGATTCTATACCGGATGCAATACGTGATGTCGTTTTATTCGTATTATATACAAACTCATTCCTGTCTTTAATTAGAGAATTTATACTATCATCATCGGTAAAGTGTGCTTTTAAAGCACGCTCTATTACGTTAAGGTCTTTAATACTCCCTATAATATTAATATCGGTATTGTATTTATCTTTCATCGAACCAAAATTAGCATCACTTCTCATATTTTTATCTTACCATGAACATGCCGGAAACACCTTTTTGTAAAAAATTTCTTGTGCTTGTTTAAATGTGTCCTATTCTGTCATACACATAGTTTATAATGTACGACTTTCTATGTATTAATCATCATCATAAAACGCAAAATATAAAATTAAGCATACGAGCCAAAAGGGCATAGTGTACCTCCATTATTTTTTACATCTGACATTGGTATTATAATAAATAGATGTGTCAAAAATGGACATATTAATTTTGTTAATTAAATTAATATTTGGTATGTCCATTTCTGACATATTAATAAAGTATGATATAATTATAGCTGACGAAAAGGAGTAAAAGCGATGGGACTATTAGATTTCTTTTTAAATGGAAACAACGACAAACATTACTCTCAAGAACTCGGTAATCTTGAAGAGTTTGGTGATGAGTTAGAACAACTGCAAAACAAAGATGTTCGTAAAGAAAAATTAATGGAATACGAATATTTATCGGATGAAGAAATAGAACGAGAATAAACTTTTTCTTTTATTATTCGTTATATAGATAGGAATGGTATCAATGAAAAAATTATTTATTTTATTAATTAGTTTAATATTTTTAACTGCAAATTTTTGTTTTGCTTTGAATTCGTATGATTATTACGGACAAAAAACGGGTTCATACAAACAAAATGGTACTACCATAAATCAATATGATAAATACGGTCAAAAAACAGGAAGTTATAAACAAACTACAAATGGTTACAATTCCTATGATAAATACGGACAAAAAACAGGAAGTTATAAGACTAATGGCTCAACTACTGTGCAATACGATAAATATGGATCTAAAGTTGGCTCATTCAAAACGAATTCAAATGGTGTAACTACTTCATACGATAAGTACGGACAAAAAACAGGAAGTTATAAAACTGATTCATCAGGAAGAGTTACTCAATATGATAAATACGGCAGAAAAGTCGGAACTTATAAATAGATAAAATTACTCATTTTCTGTTGATGAATTTTTAGCCTCTTTTTTATCCCTGCGATGGCATTTACAGTCCAAATATTGACATTGACCTTTATCATTTAATTTTAATAAATCTTTAGTTACATATTCCACTTCAAAATTATGTATTCTGCCTAATTTTTTAACTCGGTGATAATATACCATTTCCTTTTTTGGATCTTCCAAGATTAGAACGACTTTCGCTTTCTTGCCAGTCATTCTCTGATAATGTAATGCCTGACCTATACTTTCAGCCCACTTATTGGCAAAGTCGAATTCAACTGCATACTTATCAGTTAAACAATCAACTCTTGTAAAATCCTTATTTTCAAACTCTTCAATCCCGTTATGTGCAGAACACCAAGCGTGTTGATAAGAAGATTCGCTATGTTTATGTTTTACATACTTGAAACCTGTGCTTGTATATCCATATTCAAAGGCATTGGCAGTAACTGCCGTTAAGCTAAAAATTATTATTCCAAGTATAATTAAAAATCTTTTCATAATTTTATTTTAAAGTATAGCCATGTCAAATATGGACATTTAACCCTTTTTAATAGACGAGTGTACTCGTCTATTAAAACCAATTTAGCACTAAAATTTAAATATGCAAAGTTTTAGCAAAGATGCCACCAACAGACTTGTTCAGGTACTTGGTAATATAATCAAAAAGCATAGAACCGAACAGCAGAAAACGATTTACAAGATTTCTGCGGAGTGTTCTATGCACAAAGATGCGTGGCGTTTGATTGAAAAAGGACTTGTTCATGATATTAAACTTTCAAGTTTGTGGATGATTGCTGAAGGATTAGGTCTTGATCCTCTTGATTTATTAAAAGAGGCAAAAGATATATTAGGTGACGATTTTACAATTTCAGGATTAAATTAAATCCTTTTCATTGCACTTATAACTTGCCCAACAACTGCAAATTGTTTTGTTTTATCTATTTCAAATGATTCATAATCTTTATTGAATGAAATCGCTGTTATGCCGTCTGCCGTTTTCTTTAATTGTTTACAAAATAATTCCGAATCATAAACAAAGGCATAAACTTTGCCACTATTTATATATGTTTTAGATTCATCAACGATTAACGCATCCCCGGATTCAATCCTATCTGCCATACTATCACCTCGTGCAAATACAACAGATACTGATTTGGGATTTCCTCCGAATTTTTTTATAAAATTAATATCAAGCCCGATTGTATCCGAAACAAAGTCTGCATTTGCATTAGTTCCTGTGCCACAACTTAATTCGACTTCTGTTCTCACAGGAATTTGAACGATTGAGTCATTAACAACTGCAACATTTAAGAATTTAGTTGGAATGCCTCTATCCTCCAAATACTCTTTCAATATTGATAATTCCTGCTTTGAAAGTTTGCTATCTCTATTAATTCTCTGACCGATGTTCTGTCTTGTCGCATTAATAATAACTGCAAACTCTGTCTTTGTCATTTGAGGATAGAACTTTTGTAGTTCCTCATAACAATATTTTAGTGAAATAGTTGTGTAATTTGAGTTTGAGTATTTTGGCATAATCTTCCTCTTGACATTAAAAAATAAACTTGTAAACTATTATTATAAAAATAGTTTACAACAATATAAAAATTTTTGCAAACTATTCAACTATCTCAAGAAAGGAAATATATGTTTGATGCCCATGGACAAAAAGTTGATGCTCTTTATCAACTCATACAAATGAAAAACTGTGAGCGGATTATTAAATTCAAAACTGCAAGCATAGACTCTGCTCTTGGTTATCTTCAATGGCACATCCGAAAATATAAAAGAGGTCTTTTATTAGAAGTGTCTTTATTGAAAAAGATTTACGACTGGCGAACAAAATCGGTGAGATATTCTTATGAGTAAATATATTGCTCTTGTGGACTGCGACAGTTTCTTTTGTAGTTGCGAGAGAAAGTTAAATCCTGAACTAAACTGCAAACCTCTCTGTGTTGTATCAAGTGAGAGAGGTTGTGTTATTGCTCGTTCCAAAGAGGCAAAAGCAATGGGAATTAAGATGGGCGATCCTCTATTTAAAGCCGTTGAAGAGCACCCTAATTGCATTTATATGGTTGCAAACCACCACAATTATTTATCTATTTCAAAACAAATAATGTATATTCTAAAAGATTTAAGTCCGAATGTAGAGATTTATTCTATTGATGAGGCTTTCGTTGATGTGACGGGACTGGTCAAAGTTTATAATAAAAATTACTATACGATGGCAAAATACATTCAGGATAGAATTTGGAATGAAGTTGGTATGCCGGTTAGTATTGGAATAAGCCGTTCAAAAACTCTTGCAAAACTTGCATCTGATAGAGCCAAGACAACAAAAGACAGGATTCTTTTGTTAGGTAAATCAAAATCTAAAAAATACCTGCAAGAAGTGGATGTATCAGAGGTGTGGGGAATTGGTGGAAGATTAACTTTAAGACTTCAAAGGTTCGGTATAAGAACTGCAAGCGAATTCGTAAGCAAAGACGATCAATGGATGAAGAGGAACTTCGGCAAGAACGGATTAACCACTAAATATGAATTATTAGGTCATTCCGTAATCCCGATTGTAAATGATCCACCACCTCCAAAATCTATCTGCGACACACAGTCGTTTCCTGAATTTACATCAGACTTTGATTATATTAAGAATGAACTGCAAGTTCATATTCACTCTGCATGCCGGAGACTTCGTCAGGCAAAGTGCAAATGTAATACGATTGGGGTTATTGTAAAAACAAAAGATTTCAAATGTGGTTTTTTGGAAGCTAAACTTGAAAACCCGACAGACTTTGAATTGAATATTTCTAAAACAGCCTTTGAACTTTTAGAAATGATGTATTCGCCTAATATTTTATATAGGAGCGTTGGCATTTTATTAGAGGAGTTCAAAACGTGTTCAAATGAGCAATTAAATATGTTCGAAGATCAGGTAAAAAAAGAAAAAAGCGAACGGCTTGGTAAGGCTATTGATAGAATTGAGGAACGATTCGGTCGCAATAAAATAAAGGTTGGTTTTACTAATAAAGACGTTCCAAACAAACAAGGATTTATGACATCACCCACGATGATTTATTAATAAAAATAATTTGAATTAAAATCGATAATTAAAATTTCATCTGACCGTAAACCGTCAAACTGTCTGTTTCATTCTGTCATACTAACTGTTTGTTTACACACTTAACACACTTGTCATCCTGAACTTGCGGATTTTCGGTAGGGTGAGCGAGTGAAACGAGCGAAACTCGTAAGAGCAAAG
>JBJEGJ010000057.1:0-26258 GCA_051874955.1 Candidatus Gastranaerophilaceae bacterium | reverse complement strand
TTAGGTAAGTTTTTTACAGCCATTGACAACCTTATCACTCTTCATCAGCGTAAGTTTTTAGTCAGTATAAACCATAAATTAAAAGGAGAAGTATTTATGTTGAATACAACAAAAAATACTGATTTGTTTTGCGAGTATTATGCAAAATGGATCAGAGTTTACAAAGAAGGAGCAATCCGAAAAGTTACAATGGATAAGTATTTAATGACTTACGAATGGTTAAAAAGGCTTATTCCATCATTAATGATATGTGAAATGAACAGAATAGCATATCAACAATTGATAAATGATTATGCAGAGTTACACGAAAGACAAACAACAATGGACTTTCATCATCAACTCAAAGGAGCAATTCTTGATGCAGTTGATGAAGGATTAATAGAAAAAGATCCAACTCGTAAAGCAATCATAAAAGGTAAAACACCGAGGATCAAGAAAATAAAATACCTGAATCAGTTTGAATTACATACGTTATTAACCCATCTTAATTTAGGTGAAAAAATAAATTGGGATTGGTTTATATTACTTGTTGCAAAGACTGGCATGAGGTTTTCTGAAGCACTTGCTTTGACACCAAAGGATTTTGATTTTGCGCATCAATCTTTATCGATTAATAAAACTTGGAATTATAAAGAAGATGGAGGTTTTTTGCCAACAAAAAATAAATCTTCGGTAAGAAAAATTCAAATAGATTGGCAAACAGTTATACAATTTTCTGAATTATTAAAATTCAAACCTGAAGATGAACCTATATTCGTAGAAACTGGACAGAAAATTTATAATTCTACAGTTAATGGAATTTTAGAACGGCATTGTAAGGCAATAAAAGTTCCTATAATTTCAATTCATGGACTTAGACATACACACGCATCATTATTACTTTTTGCAGGTGTATCAATAGCAAGTGTAGCAAGAAGACTTGGGCATTCAAGTATGACAACAACACAAAAAACATACTTGCATATTATCCATGAATTGGAAAATCAAGATGTAGATTTGGTAATGAGGTCATTATCAGGATTAAGTTAGTTAGTAGATAAAGGTTTATACTGATAAAAATAGAGGAATTAAATTCCTCTATTTTATTATGAATTTACAAATTCCCAATGATAGCCAAAGCAAGTTTTATGTTTGCCTTTGCACACAAGTTTTATATAATCGTGGTGACAATAATCAATTTCTCTAACAAACTCCACCCACTTACTTGCTTCTCTTGCGCTTTCAAAGATCTCTCCTGTTTCAACGCAACGAACTTTCTTTTTAGGTTCAGGTAGTGAACGGTATTTGTCGATTTTTTCTTTAATTTCAAAAAAGTGTTTTTGTTTAACTTTATATGTTCCCATTTTTACATCTTCTTGCTTTAAAACAATCCTGTATTTATTTTTAATTGTTTGTGCTTTTTCATATAAAGTTCTATATGGCTCTAATTCTTTTTGCAGGGAATAGAATACCTTTTGATCAGGTCTAAACGTGCCTATCGTTTTATCACCATGCCGGAGTGTAACCGTACATCTGTTTTTCAGTTTCGTTGTCATATATTTCCTCTCTTATTGGTTCTGCTAAATCACTTTCTCGTAGCAAGCCCATTTGCAATCCCATATAAACAGCATCAATAGCAGTATGAATTTCCCCAAGATAGCAATACAAACGCCATTTTTGCATCCTTGTATTAGAAATAGACAATCCCATTTTTCTTGCAATTTGCTTATTATTATAGCCTTTTGCAATTAAAAATAGTATTTGATGTCTGCGATCTGTCATAGTTGCTTTATGTTTATACATGGAAAGCCTTTCAGAGATTTATCGGATTACTTTTTATCCAAAAAGTAATGCAATTTTTTTGTGCCGATATTATTAGACATTTGGCTAATTGAATTAGTAAAATTTATTTGATACATTAAGTTTTGAAAAAGATTTTTTTTACTAAAAAATCCAATAAGAATGGCAAATTTTAAGATTTACGGGTTTTAATTTATACATTATGGATATTTTGTAATCTATTCAAAATGTAATGCAAAGTCTTTATTAGAGAGGGTTTCGAGTTATAAAATAAAGTTACTATATGAGTAATCAATTTGATCCTGCTCAATTCCGATATAACGCAAAGTTATCTGCTGACTTGAATGATTAAAGATTTTTTGAAGTAATGCAACATCCTTAAACTTTTGATAGTGGTGATATCCGAATGTTTTTCTCATAGAATGTGTGCCGATTTTCTCTTCAAGTCCGACATTCTTGCAGGCTTCTCGTATCATATAATATGCTGTGATTCTGTTGTATCTTCTACCCCACAGAGATTTAAAAAGCGGTTCTTTGTCCCTTTTACCTTTAACAAAGTCGGCAATTAATGTCTTTAATTTGTAATTAAGAGGGAAACGCTTTGTTTTGCCGGTTTTCTTTTCAATAATCTGAACATAGTTTTTATTCCTGACATCACCGACATTGAGTGCGACAATATCAGAAATACGAAGACCGCTATTTGTACCAAATACAAAAATTAAATGGTCTCTTGCACTTTGTCTTTGAAGATATCGTTCGACTTTTTCGACATCTTTTTTGTTTCTAATTGGTTCAACTGTAGTCATATTTTTACTCCTTTCTATTTACTACACTCCTTAATTTTCGGGCAACAATAGCCTATAAAATAGTTGAGGCAATAAATAAAAACGGATTTATTCCTTTAAATATTTTTCAATCTCGTGATTAATCTCGTTATAATCATCGTCTGTAAGTTTCAGATAAGGTCTTGCAGGGATTTCAACAGATTTGTTTCTGCCGGCTTGACCTCCGAGTTGATGAATGGCGGCATATTCTAAATTCGATCCAATAACCGCAGAATCATTATCATAAAAAGTGTTTATTGATGCGGCAAGTTTACCTTCAACTTGCAAAATCTGTCCCGGCCACTTTCTTTTTTTAGTTCTTTGCTTTTTAGTTGATTCTGCCAAATCAAGCCATTTTTCAGGTCTGCCCTCTTTCTTAAAATTCTCTTCGGTTGAATAAGCAAATATGCCGGCAATATTTTTCATTAAAGGGCGCAGGTTCTCAGTCTTTTTTGCAAGATCAAGAAGTTTTTCGTGGACTTCTTTATTATCAAATTCAATCTCAATCGGCTTGTCGCTCATATAATTCCTTTATCGGGTAATTCGCAATCAATAACTCTTTGAACATTTTGTTTCGGTTTTCAACTCCCTCTCTGTTGTTGATTCCGTTTAATCTTTCGACTGCGATCATTTCAAAACCTTTGTATAATTCTCTGATTTTAGGTGAGTCATCATAAGACAATAGAAAACGACCTTTGACCGCTCCTAAAACTTCTCTTAAACGCTCGTGGTCAAAGTCTTTGGTTGAAGTTACATCATAACCACAGCCTTGAGAATACGGAGGATCGCAATAGAAGAATGCATCTTCAAAATCATATTGTTTAATAAGAGTTTCAAAGTCACGATTTTCAATCATAACTTTATCAAGTCTTTCGTGAATTGCATATAATGCCTGCAAGTTTTTTACATGGCGTTGAAACAATAGAAATTGAAAAAGGTGCAAGAACGATTAAAACCGTTAAAACGGCAGTAGTCGGACTTGTAGGAACAGCACCACTTGAAGATGTTGATACTGATTTAAGAACAGTAAATGAACCTACGCTAATATTAAATGAAATTGATGCCGTTAAATATTTCGGCTCACCTAAAAACGGATATACAATACCTCAAGCACTACAAGCAATTTTTGATCAGGGCGCAGGTGTTGTAATTGTTGTTAATGTCTTTGATCCTACACAACACGAAACCGTATCTGATGTTAAAAAAGCAGATATTATTGGTGGAGTAAATGCATTAACAGGTAAAAGAACAGGCATGAAAGCCTTTGAGGACTGCTATTCTCTATTTGGTTATTTCCCAAAAACTATAATTGCACCTGTTTATTGCGAAGACACCGCAGTTGTTTCAGCTCTAAAAACTATATGCGATAAAATCAGAGCAATTGGATTAGTTGATGCTCCGGTCGGCACAACAGTTCAAGAAGTAATTACAGGTAGGGGGCCGGAAGGACAAATAAACTTCAATATAGCCTCCGATAGAATTGTGTTGTGTTACCCTCACCTTAAAGTTTATGACTCTAAAACAGACTCAAATGTTTTAGAGCCATATTCCCAAAGGTTGGCAGGTGTAATTGCCGCTAAAGATATTGATAAAGGTTACCATTGGAGTCCTTCAAATTCATCAATTAACGGAATTGTTGGTGTTGAAAAACAATTAACTTCAATGATAAATGATCCATCAAGCGAAGTTAATACCTTAAACGAAGCAGGTGTTGTTACGGTATTTAATTCTTATGGTTCAGGCTTTAGGACTTGGGGCAACCGTTCATCTGCTTATCCAAGCTCAACACACGTTACTAATTTTATAAATATTAGAAGGACTGCTGATATTCTTCACGAGAGTGTTGAATATTCAATGTTACAGTTTATCGACTTCCCTATTGATGACGGTCTGATTGATTCAATCAATGAATCTGTTAATGCCTTTATCAGAACTTTAATCGGGCGTGGCGCACTTATTGATGCACTTTATCCTGAAGTTTTACTTGCATCAGCGACACCATTTACTGCCTCAATGATTCAGGTTCGTGCTTCTCTTGAAACTTACAACGGCACAGGGAGAATTGAAGAGGTTCCGGCTACGGCATTTATTATCGGAACGTTTAAAGAATTTCCACTTGGCACAATTAAACCGCACGAAAATGCAGAGTATGAAACATCAATGTCAGTTACTTATGCAAAGCTCGTGGTCGATGGTGTGCCTTTATTTGAGATTGATGTTCTTGAAAATATCTACAAAGTGGGCGGAATTGATATGTTAACCAAATATAAGAAAAATATAGGAGCGTAAAAATTATGACAAAAACACTTTCATTACCATCAGGAAAAATTGCAACTTTGAAAAAAGGAAGAGGATTTGACCTCCTGCAAGCACAACAAAAAGCAAAGACATCTGAAGAGATTCCTTATGCTCTTATTGCTGAACTTGCTGAAATTGACGGTCAGAAGTTGGTTTACGAAGATATATTAGAACTTGACTTGGAAGATGTAATCGCTCTTCAGGCAGAAATATCGGGAAAGTTTACGGAGGCGAAAGCCACAGAGGTAAAGGAAGAAACTCAAAAACCCCTCGAACAAATAATTGCATAGATGTATTGCCTGATTCTCAATCAATAATTCATCTGTGCAAGATAACGGGATGGCAGTATTCCGAGATTGGAAAAATGTCCATTCCCCAAATTGCATACTGGTGCAAAGAGGCTATTAAGTACACGAATAATCAAAATACGGAGTTAGAGGAACAATGCTCGACACTATGATGAAAGTATCATTAAAGCAATTATGGCTTTCAGAGCATTTTCGGTTACTCTTTTAACTTCCCCGATAGGTTGGATTGCACTTGCAATTGGTGCTGTTGTATTTGTCATATACAAGTATTGGAAACCTATAACGGCATTTTTCAGAGGTTTATGGCGGGGATTAAAAGAAGGTATGCAACCATTGATGCCTTTATTTAAAAGAATTGCCATCTGATTTAAAATCATTGTAATATTCCTGAATATATTTAATTTGTAATTCTTCTTCAAGACTGCTTAATTTAATTTTATATGATTTTCCGCCACGAGTATTTTCTGCTCGGTATTCATATTTATTAATTGATATCCTGACGGCTCTTTTTGTAACACCTTTTAATTTTGCTAATGTTTCAACATCAATCCAAGTATTTTCGGTCTGTATGTTATTTAAAATGCTGTTTTCCATAGAATTCTCCTTTGAGCTATCCGATGTTAGACTGAATGTTCTCAAATTGGAACTCATTTAGAGGGAAATGTATTGTTTTGTGTCTGAATTTATCTAAAATTTAAGAGGTTTCAATTACATATTTTTTGAATTTTCGATTACCTGCGCATTAATTTTTGTATTCTATAACTTGAATGTTGAAAATTACCCCAAAATCTCTCGCAAATTCTTCCCTGTTAAGGGTTTCAGTTTAGTCTGATGTAAATGACAGAAAGTATTGAAATTTTATAAAAGGTAATTGAAATGAGAGGGAAGTCGTTTCCCACTAAAATCGGGAAATTTATCGTCTTTATTGTTTTGTAAACAGTTCCGGCTTTTGTGGGAAGTAATTAAAAAAGGTAATTGAAATGTCCGATTTCAATCAATGCCTAAAACCCCGATAAAATCAATATTAAACGGCAATTAAAAAGGATTTAAAACGGATTTTCAGGTAATCGAAAGTGGACATTTCGGACTTTCAATTACTTATTTTCAATTTTGAGGGAAGTGCCTCAAACCTAAACACAACGGGGGTGTTCATGAAAACCGTTCAATAACCTATTTTCAATTTGTCCTGTTTAGTTATACCCTGTAATTTTCTCCCCATTCAACCATAGCATGTAATACGGATTTAAGACTTAACCCCGTACCAGTAAGGCTATATTCAACTCTTGGAGGAACTTCAGCATAAACTTTGCGTTTTATGAGTCCATCTTCTTCCATTGCTCGCAAGTTAGAAGTTAAAACTTTTTGTGATACATTTCCGATAGACTTGCGCAATTCTCCAAACCTTTTAGTTCCTCCCAATAAATCTCTTAAAATCAGGACTTTCCACTTATCTGATATCATGCTCAATGTAATTTCAACAGGACATAATGGTAATTCTTTTTTACTTTTCATATCTTCAATTCCTTTAAATAGACAATAGTATCATTTTGGTTATTATAGCACTTTATTGTGCTTACTTTACATAAGTTACCTATAATATTATTATATTCTTGTAAAATAAAAAGTAAAGGAGAAAACTATGACAAATTTTAATGTCCTAGAAATAGGAAAATTTAATGAACTTGTAAATAATTTTGAAAACGGAAAGGCGTTTTTGCATAATACTTTGAAGTTATCAAGTTGCGAGATATCTGTTAGTGCAATGCCTGCCGGAGTAAAACTTCCGTTTGTTCATAAGCATAAGCAAAATGAAGAAATTTATATCTTTTTAAAAGGCGAAGGAATTATGACAATTGATAACAAGACTATCAATGTAAAAGAGGGAAGCTGTATTAAAGTTGTACCTAATGCTAAGAGAACAATGGAAGCAATAACTGACCTTCAATATATTTGCGTGCAAGCAAAAGAAAACTCATTAGAACAATTCGGATTTGGCGATGCTGAAATTTGCTAAGATGATTTTAGTTTTTATTTAGCAAACATGTTAAGCAAGGAATTTTGAAAAAAAATTTTTTCCTAATTTTTCGAAGTGTTTAGGAATCGATTTTTGAAAACGGACTGTCTGATATTTTGCCCAAAATAATCGCACCATCTGCCCACGCAAAACGGACTTCCAAATTATAATGTCAAACCCGCAACACTTTATGTTAATATACCTGACACATAATAGAAATTCTTCCGACTAAATATCACAAACTCGCGATACTTTATTTCAAACTCCCTGACACACTACAAATAGCAATAAAAAAAGACCGTTTATAACAGTCTTTTTTGAAAAATATGGGCCGCAGTGGACTCGAACCACCGACCTCACCCTTATCAGGGGTGCGCTCTAACCACCTGAGCTAGCAGCCCATACGCTTAACAAACTTTTGCTTATTTGGCTAGTCGTTTCGCATGAACTAATGTACTATAAAAAAAATTTAAAATCAAGTGCCTTGATTATCAAAAAAAAAGACCGTCTGATTTTTCTCAAACAGTCTTTCCCTTTCTTTAAATAATAATTTAATTATATATTCATACTTCTTTGAAAATTCTTGTTAATTTTTTTCTTTGCATTTTCAAGATTTTTTATCTTCTTTTCTGCATATTTTACCTGTTTTTTTGCAGCTTTTCGTTCTGCTTTTGTTGTGTTATATCTGGCATCAACTTCTGCATATTTTGTTCTGCAATCAAGTAATTTGTTTCTTAATTCGGTTTGCGCGTTATCTATTTGAATTACGGAATTTTGCATTTTTGTCCCCGCAGTAACCTGACTTGCGTCCAACATGTCAGTTCCTTTTGGTTTTGTTGTAGTTGTAGATACCGTTCTGCTTGAAACCGGTTTTATCGTTGTGTTATCATCAAAATTTAACGGTGTAAATGTCGTTTCTGCCATAGCCGCACCCATAGTAATTACCATTACTCCAAATGCCGATGCTAACACTTTTGATAGTTTATTCATAAATTTTCCTCCACAATAGTTGTAAACCCTACACACATTCTAATCTATTTTTTATTAAAGAAAAAGAAGTTTACATAATTTAATATCTGATATTTATGTGTTATTATTCTAACTATAGATAGGACTTGGGAAAATGAAGAAAGATTGGATTTTAAGCAGTAATAACTCACAAGAAAAATCACTTATTAAAAGGCTTTTGAATACACGCGGGATTACAACGGAAAAAGAAATAAATGAGTTTCTAAACCCGCTGGAAATGGATATTACATCTCCTTTTGTATTTTCTGATATGGAAAAGACCGTAAAAAGACTGAGTAATGCTGTAGATAATTCTGAAACAATTGTTATTTACGGTGATTTTGACGCAGATGGTGTCACCTCAACTTCTATTTTGTATAAAACCCTAAAATATCTGGGCGCTAATGTGTATTATTTTATTCCGGATAGGGAAAATGAAGGTCATGGGTTTGACAAAGGAGCTTTAATTAAACTCATGACAACGATTAAGCCCAAAGTCATCATATCGGTTGATTGCGGGATTTCAGATGTTGATGCCGTAAAGTTTGTCAACAGTTTTAAGATGATAGATGTTATTATTACAGACCACCACGAAGCTCCGGATGTTTTACCAGAAGCATACGCTATCATAAATCCTAAAGCTCCAAACGCCTTGAATAACAACTTATCGTCAAAACAGATTGAGTATTTGACATATCTTGCCGGTTGCGGAGTCGCATTCAAGGTAGCTCAAGCACTTTTGGCAAATTACCAAAAAAGCGAATTTATTTATGAAATTTTGCCTTTTGTTGCAGTTGGGACAGTTGCAGATGTTGTTCCGTTATTAGGGGAAAACAGATATTTTGTAACTAAAGGGCTTGAACTCATTTCTAAAGGTAAGCATTACGGATTGCAAAGACTTTTAGAAAGCGCAGGATATAATATTGCAAACGGAATTACGTCTGAAAATATTGCATTTGGCATTGCCCCAAGAATAAATGCTTCAGGAAGGCTTGATACTGTTGAATCAGCTTTAAAGGTGCTAATTTCTGATAACCCTCAAGAGATAGAAATAGCTGTTACGACTTTGAATGAACTTAATAAAGTACGTCAAACACTTTGTGAAGAAGTTTTTCTGCAGGCTGACGAGATGGTAAAAAAAGAGGGAAATAAAAACTCTGCAATTGTACTTTGTAAAGAAGGTTGGCATATCGGAATTATCGGGATTGTCGCGTCAAAACTTATGGAAAAATACTACAAACCGGTATTTTTAATGACTTATATCCCTGAAAAAGACCAATATCGCTGTTCAGCAAGAAGTATTGAGGGTGTGCCGTTATATGATGTTATCAATGCAAACGCAGAACTTTTTGACGGATTTGGCGGACATAAATTGGCTGCGGGATTAAGTTTCACCGGAGCAAAAAACCCTTTTGAAATTGTTAAAAAATCTCTTTGTGAAACTGTGAAAGAATATACGCAAAGTAAGGATTTAAAACCTTTTATAAACATTGATTTAATGCTGGATGTACAAGATATAACTACCGAATTAGTTGATGAAATTTCGCAATTAGAACCATTTGGAGCATCTAATCCAAGCCCGATTTTTGCAATAAATAATTTAAAAGTTAAGCAAAAACGTCTTATGGGCACGGATAATTCACATTTAAGATTAACGGTTGCCAAAGATGCAAATGAATTTACGGCAATATGGTGGAAAAAGGGCGATATTTCGTTGATGTCCGGAGATAGTTTAGATATTGCATTCCACCCACAGATTAATGAGTTTAACGGGAATATCTCTATTCAACTAATTATTGATGATGTACATTCGGAGGCATTAACAGAGGAAGAAATTGAGATAAAACCACAATATAAAATTTATGATAATCGTAATAAAGTCGGGATAATGCCAAATGTAAACGATTATATTAAAAACTCAAAGTATAATATAAAAATTTTTGCAGAGAGTAAGCAGGTTTTGGAGAGTATAAAACCTTACGGGGAAATTTCATCAAGGACTTTTACAAGGCAAGATATCCCAAAATGTGATGTTGTAATGTTTTACGACTATCCGACAGACAAAGAAACTTTGGATACGATTTTAGAAAAAACACAGGCAAAAGGGCTGCATTTTATGAATTATGAGCCAAAAATTCTTGATGAAAGCGAGTTTTTAAAGACGTTTACAGGCATGCTAAAATTTGCGGCACATAATAACGAAGGGAAAGTAGAGCTGATAAGATGTTCAAGTTTTTTGGGAAAATCTGTTAAAATTTTTGAGATGCTTTTATCGTTATATGAAGAAGTGGGATTTATAAGGATTTTAGAGCGAAATTCAATGTATTATACAATTGAATTTTTGGGAGTTGATGATATAGCAAAAGTCTTGCACAGCAAGCGATACGGGCAGATATTTGACTTAATATTGGAGTGTGAAGAATTTCAGACGAGATTACTTGAGGATGATTTAGCTCAAGTGCTTGCGTAAAAAATAAAAATTTTTCAAAAAGGGCTTTACAAAAAAAAATCAGCATGTAGAATAGAAAATGCGAAGGGACAAAACCCCGACCCTGATGAGGGGGATTAGCTCAATTGGTAGAGCACCTGCTTTGCACGCAGGGGGTTAGGAGTTCGAGTCTCCTATTCTCCACCATAAAGGACAGGCTTTAGATCTGTCCTTTATTTATGCACGTTTTGAGGTTTTTTGTAGTGTATCAGGGAGTTTGAGATAAAGTATCGCAAGTTTGACATGCAAGTTGGAAGAATTTCAAAATTTTGCAAAAATTTAAATGGCATTTAAAAGCCGTTTAAAAAGTGTTTAAATGGTGTTCAAAAAGAACTCGTTTTTGTAATTATGGATGTAGATTATCAGAGAGATTGAGAATACTACCCCCGGAAGTTTGAGAGAATTCTCAATTTGTAAGCATTTTAAGGGAAAAATTTCAAAACTCCCTGATACAAATTCCAAAACTCTCTGATAATTCTTTCTCAAAGTAACTGATACTTGTTTAATAAGTTATGTGTTGATATGTGTTTTAATGTTAATATTTTCTTATGAATAATTGCAAAAGCTTCAAACCCTCAATAGATAATAATTCAAAAGTTCTTATTTTAGGTTCAATGCCGGGAGCAAAATCACTTGAAGAACAACAATATTATGCACATCCGCAAAACAGGTTTTGGAAAGTTATGGGCAGCATTTGTAATGAACCTAAATTATCAGAGCTTGATTATGAAACAAAATTACAAATACTTCTAAATAACAATATTGCTCTTTGGGACACAATAAAATCATGCAAACGTGAAGGCAGTCTGGATTCTGATATACAAAATGAAAAACCAAACAATATAAGGAAACTTTTGAAAATGTATCCAAATATTGAGACCATTTGCTTGAACGGGAATAAATCATATTCTGCGTTTAAGAAATATTTTCCTGATTTTTTGGAGAAATATACTTGCCATAAAATGCCATCAACGAGTCCTGCTAATGCCAGATATAGTTTGGATGCTCTTACAAAAGAATGGTCCAAAATTGTGTTGAAATGATACAAAAGTGCTTAATTATTACCTTAAACACTTGATATGTCTCTGAAACAGAGTTAAATTGTGTATGACAACTGAATAAACTATTTAATTAACCTACTGAGTGTCACGGATTTTGATACAAATTATCACGATTTTGACATGAAAAGTGGGAGAAATTAAATAAATAGTACCTATAATTAAATAATAACAATAATTACGACTATTGTTGTAGATTGTAAATTATCAGAGACTTTAAGAATACTACTGTAGATTATCAGAGAGATTGAGAAAAGTACCATTGGAAGTTTGAGAGAATTCTCAATTTGTAAGCATTTTAAGGGAAAAATTTCAAAACTCCCTGATACAAATTCCAAAACTCTCTGATAATTCATTCTCAAAGCTACTGATACTTTTTTGATAAGTTATGTGTAGTTTTTAATTTTGCTTTCATTTTGTATTTAAGCACATTGGATCAGGAATATGTTTTAATGAACCAGAGATATGACATTTTTGACCAAGACATCCGCAATGACAATTTTCATAATTATGGCATTGTTTATAAAATTTATCCATTGAAAAACTTCTTATATAATTTAAGAAAGATGATTTTTCCCAACATTCTTTTAATGAATGTTTTTCTAATGAATAATATTCGTCATTAATTCCCAAATCACCAGGTTTTACACCCTTAAATGCATCGCATGGACAAATAGTCAAATTAGGTCTTATTGTTAATTCTTCTGTACCAGAATTACATGGTTTGCTATCTGGTAAATTTAAAAAATTGTATGGGGATCCCACTCTTATATTGTATCCATTATTTCTTAGTGTTACGATAATATTTCTTAGTTCTTTATTCTGTTCTTTTGATAATATTTCATCTTTTTGAGATTTTGCTCGCCCTTGAGGAACCAATCTTAATATACTGATATTTGTGACACCAAGTCTTTTACCCAGCCACGCAATTTGAGGTAGTTCTTTATAATTACTTGCCATAGGAACAAAGTGGATCTCTGTTTTTATTCCGAGTTCTACACATTTTTCAATTGCAGAAATTGTATTGTTATAACTACCGTCTTTTTTTGTTATTTTTTCATGATTATCTTTTTTTGCTGAAAATAATGAAAAAATTGCTCTATCAAGCCCGTTTTCTTTGAGTTTTGCTATTGCAGCATTAAATTGATTAACATTTCCTGTTGTATATATGCAAGTCTTAATATTATTTTTAGATATAAAATTAATAATTTTATCAATATCTTTCCATAGCAAAGGTTCGCCTCCTGAAAATTTTATTTCATCCACCCCCATAGCAATAGCGTAACATTCTTTTCTGTTTTTGATTTCTTTAAATGCCTCTGCTGCAAAATCAATATTAGATTTGCCCGTCCCTACATTATTTTTATCAATATGTCTGTATGCAATACTACATTTTAAATAATTATCTTGTAAAAATTTCTCATAATATTCTAATAATTTTTCATTGTAGTAAGAATATATGTAAGAATCTAAATGTCCAGCATAATATATGTCTCTTTTTTTGTATGGATCTATTACAGAGAGTTCATTTTCTCTTTGTTCTAATTTTTTTGAAAGCTTAAACCGTTTTATTTGAAAATGAATAAAAGGGAAAAATTTATGTTCTGGGATATTTGCTGGCTGAACTACTTTTTCCGCTTTAGCTTTGTTGCATTTTTCATCTAAATGAAGTCTATTCTTGACCTTTGAGTACCAACTTTTTTGTTGTTTTTTCAATTGTCCTCCTGAGAGGGCGAGTTAACTCATTTCGGACCGCAGAACATCCTAACTCCCCTCAGGTATATCAACCCACCGAAGTGGTTGCCTTTATTTCTGCTACTTACAAATGTAATAATAAGGAGTATAATAATGTTAAATTATAATACAACCATATTACTGATAATCTCAATATTGCTGCTATTGCTAACAATATTGGCGACCTATGTTTCGGAACGCGTGTTTGTGAAACCGCAGCGGTTGAACAAACAGAGTGTAGAAACATATGTCGGTCAGATATGTATCTTGACAATGTACACTCAATTATCAATAGTTAAACTATTATAATTGATATTATTATTGTATTTGTAGTTATAGTTATTCTTGAAAAAATTAAGGGAAATTTAATCTTTGCGTTAAGTATTATTACAGTTTTATGAATTAATTTGGCGGTTTATCCATTTCATAATTACGGAAACAAGATATTCTTGTTCGGTTTTGGTTAATTTTCTGTGTTGAGAGAATTTGTGCCACTTTTCAATACAGCCACGGCAGCATGTAGCAGTTGCGTGTTGCGCAATAATAACAGGATGCCTACGTATTGGGGTTTGTTTACCATCATTCGCGGGTTCTGCCGGAGCAACTCTATCCCTAATAAAATCGCTGGCATGAGAATAAATAGTATCAAGTCCTTTTTCGTTGATATATTCAAGCTCTTTGCTCTTAGCTTGAATCTGCTCCTGAATTTTGATTTTGCAAGTCTATCTATAATATCCATAATTATTTACTTAAAATCCTCTTATAAATTTCAATAATTGCATCATTAATATCTGTAAAAATGACTTTTTCAAGGTCTTCATTCTGTGAAATAAATTCCTTAACGGTTTCTATTGCTATTTTGCAAGCTTCTTCTAGTGGGAAGCGATAAACTCCACAAGATATAGCGGGGAAAGCAATTGTTTTAATTCTGTTTTCTTTTGCTAGGATTAAAGTTGTTTCATAACAAGATTTTAGAAGTTTTCTCTCGTTACTTTTGCCGCCATGCCAGACGGGTCCTACTGTATGAATAACATATTTTGCTGGTAAATTATATCCTTTTGTAATTTTGGATTGCCCAGTTCTACAACCGTTCAACGTTCGACATTCTTCCAACAGTTCTTTGCCTGCGACACGGTGAATAGAACCATCTACTCCGCCTCCGCCCAATAAACTTGTATTTGCTGCGTTTACTATAGCATCAACTTCTAACTTAGTTATATCACCTTTTAAAATTTGAATTTCTGTCATATCTACCTCAATTTAATATTATCATAAACGAGGATTATGCCAGATATGGACATAATTGAATTTTAGACTATAAATTCAACTTTACTTTTTCTTGCTTTTGATACATCAATTGTGTTAAAGGTGGATTTTATGAAGTTAAGAATCATATCTGACATACATTGCGATATCAATTCAGAACAAAACACAAATTTTAATTTTGCTCCGGATGATTTTGTAATTTGTTGCGGTGATATATCCGGCGATAGGCTTACCACCGAAAAATGGATAAATGAAAATATAAAACAAGGAATTATTATTGGCGGAAACCATTTAGGGTATGCTCATTCAACTTATGGCAAAGAAGAATCTTTGAATTTATCTTTAAAATATCTTAAAAATAAATTCTCAGGGCCTGTTTATTTTCTGGAAAATCAGAGCGTACTTATTGACAATATTTGCTTTATCGGATGTATTTTATTTACTGATTTTAATCTATATGGAAATCATGACGGATGCAGATTTATAGCGCAGAAATATTTGAACGATTTTAGAAACGTAAAATTGTACGAAAAGGGGAAATTAGGGACAATTTCTACTGAAGATCAATTGATATTTCATACAAAAAGTATCAATTATATTGAAAAAATCTGTCAAAAATACAAAGATAAAAAAATAGTTATAGCAACTCACCATGCACCAAGTTTAAAAAGCATTTCTGAAGAATACAAAAACGATTTATTAAGTGCCGCATTTGCTAGCAGTCTTGAATACTTGTTTGAAAGATATCCAAACATAAAATTGTGGTGTCACGGACACGTTCATAATTCAGTAGATTACAAACTTGGAAATGCACGAGTTATTGCTAATCCTCTGGGTTATGGGAATGAAAACGCAAATTTTAGAAAAGAAGGAGTTTTGATAAATACAGATGACTTATAATATTAAACAAATTATTCAACAATAGCTTCAATTTTTCCAATGGCATAAAGCGGAATATCATATAAATTATTATCATTTAATTTGTAATCGGCAAGCGAAGTTCTGACAGATTTTACGGACTTGTAATCTTGAATAAAATTCTTTAAACTTTTTGCTTTTAAATTCTTTTCTGCTTTTACTTCAACCGGAATAACATATCCGTCAAGTTGAATAACAAAATCAACTTCACTGCGACTTGAATCGTTTGACCAATAATAAATTGGCATATCGTCATCCGCACTTTTTAATTGCTGATAAACATATTGTTCCGCAATTGCACCTTTAAACTCCTCAAAAATTTGAGTTTTTTCCAAAATAGTTTTAACATCCAAATTCGTTAAAGCAGACAATAAGCCAACATCAACGACAAACAATTTAAATGCCTCAAAATCCTGATAAGCAATAAGCGGTAAATCCGGCTTTTTAATACGATTAACTTGGTAAACCAACCCGGCATCCTTCAACCAAAGCAAAGCCAGTTCGTATTCTTTTGCTCTTGCACCTGTTTTTATAGCACTATATATGAATTTTTTATTTTCTTTTGCAAGCTGAGACGGAATTGTTCGCCATAACATTCTTATTTTTTCAACCGTATTAGCAGGAACGTGTTTTGAAAAATCATTTTCATAAGAAGCAAGAATTGTTTTTTGTATTTCTCGAACTCTCTTATAGTCGCTATTATTTATAAAATCCTGAACAACTTCCGGCATACCACCAATGTAGCAATACATTTTGACAAGTTTTTCAAACTCGTTTTTAAATATACTCATCATTTGGAAGTCTTTTTTCTCAATTAATTCAATAAATCTTTCTTCGCCCAGAGCTCTTGCAAATTCAAAAAAGTCCATCGGATAAAGATTTAAGAATGAAACTTTCCCAACAGGAAAGCCTGTTCCTTCATGGTGTATAAGTCCGAGCAAACTTCCTGCTGCTACGATGTCATACTCTGGTGCATTTTCATTAAAATATTTAAGTGAGGTCAATGCTCTCGGACATTCTTGAATCTCGTCAAAAATTATTAAAGTATTGTCAGGATTGATTTTTATACCTGATAAAATTTCAAAAGATTCTATTAAACGCGGAATTTTATAATCATTTTCAAAAACCGCAGCAAGCTCAGGATTATTGTCAAAATGCAAATAAACAACTTGTTCATAATACTGTTTCCCAAACTCTTTCATAAGCCAAGTTTTACCAACCTGCCTTGCACCTTCAATAATTAGCGGTTTATGACCTTTTTTATCTTTCCACTTTTTTAGTTTTTCAATGGCTGTTCTTTGCATGACAACACCTCTTTTGTTTTAATTTTACACTTTTTTACAGGAAAAATCAATAAGTTTTTACACTTTTTTACAGGAAAGTTTGGAGTAAAATCACATTTTTTTACAGGAAAACTGTTAAATACTGTCCAATATGTTTATTTTATGAATAAAATCGTGCGAGAGTGCAAAATTGAATCTGTTTAAAAAGTCATCAAAGCAGGTATATCCTATATTTTTACATATAACATTTAGAGGAATATTGTGTTTTACTGATAAATAAACGTGCGTATTTATAAGCGTATCATAGTTTTGAACATTAACCTTTAAAAACACTCGCCCTTTTTGAGGTTTTGGTATTTTGTTAAATAGAATATCAGGTATGTAGAGTTTTCTGTCTAAATTTTCTTTGTGATTATGATTATAAATAGTATATTTTGAGCTACGAATTAAAGCAGTATGATTTTTATAATCTATATCGCCAAAATCAAGATTATACAGCTCCATCGGGGTTATTCCAAGACACAAAATCCAAAGCTGTTGAGAATATTTTTCTATTATTGTATTGGTTTCTTCTTTTGTTAAAATATGATGTTTTTTATGTTTTTGCGGAGTTGAAAATTTCAAGTTGAATTTATTTATATCAGAATATTTTTTAATAATAATTTCAAGTTCTTTTGAAAAAATTATTAAATATTTTCTTGAATAACCCTCTAAAATCTTTTTATTTTGAAAACTAAAAACGACATCCTGTGTAATATTTGCGAACTTATAATTCTTAAAAAACGGAATAATATGAAGTCTTACCGCATTAATTTTTACCTGAATATCTCGAGTTTGTCTGAGTTTTGCCAGATAGCTTAAATATTCTTTTGCTCCGTCTATAAAATTCTCATATGATTTATTTGATATTTCATCAATCTTCAGTTTTTCTTCTTGTGAAAAATTTAAATCAGGCAGTCGGTATGATTTTTCTCGCATTTGGGCTACAATTTCCGGAGTAAACTCTTTATTAAGCAGCCGTCTAAAGCATTGTACCGAAGGAATAGCCATTTTATCATAAGTATTTATCAATTGCCTTACGCATTCTTTTACTGATGGGGCATTGGGTTTTAAGTACAAATTTTTAAATTCGTCATACATATCCTGCGGTACCGCACTTTGTGCACCGGGTGCATAGTTTGGAATAAGTCCTCTTACACCGTATTGAGCATATTTTAAACGGATCCTGTAAAAAGTTGAGGGTGATATTTTGTATTCAGGGTGTTCGCGAGAGAATTGTTTTAAAAATGCATCAATACATCTGTTGTCAAATTGGCTTGCGATTTTCAAAATGGTATAATATTTAACAATTCTGCGTTTTGCATTTGGTGATGCATTTTCGTAAACTTCCTGCTCTTCGTCTTTAGAAAATAGGGTTTTGATATCAGTCAAATCTTTTCTTTTTGTTATATTCAAATTATGCAATCTGTTTGATGTCTGTGGCTCGGTTTTTCTATTTGCAAGCCAAACTCTGTCGTCTTGGCAGATACATTTGAGCGGCGAGTGGATGCGTTTCTGTTACTCGGTTTGCTCTGCAGATGAATTCACCTTTCATCGAATAAACCTTGATATACGATAAATCAAACAAGCTATACTTAATAACTGTTTTCTCTTTAATTCCGTATAAAGCTTCATCAAAATAATCCGCTTTCAAAAACCTGATTCCGTTTCTGCCGATGCTCTTGATTTCTTGCGCCATCATCAAATCGTCAAGCGAATTTTCATCAATATTTTGTTTTTCGATTTCATCAATCACCTGTTGAATCGTTTTATCTTTATCGTTCGGGCAAGGTTGCGAGTGCTTAAATTCAAGCCATTTTTCAATCATTTTGAGAGCTTGCTCAATAGTCGGAGTGAAACCGAATTTTTCGTGAATATTTTTGTGTAACTTCTCGTTTCGCATCAAATATGCCGGCTTGTTTTCAATACTTGTACCGATATAGCTTGGAATGAGCTTCTCAAAACTTTCCTGAAAATCCAAAAAGAAACGCTCGATGACTTTGGCTCGAGCATTATATGGAGTGGCATAGACAGGTTTTATTCCGAGTTTGTTGTAGACTCCTGTGAAACCGAGTTCCTCAAACTTTTTATCCCCGTTAAAGAATTTGCTTTTAAATGCTCTTCCGTTATCTTGATAAACATATTCAGGAATGTGGTCCATTTTCAAAATCGCATTTCTTAAAGCTGAAGCTATGTTTTGAGTACATTCTTCAAGCATAATGTCATAACCGACAAGTCCGCCGGATTTCCAGTCCAGAAATCCAAGCAAAGTTGCTCGACATGGTTTACCGGTAAACGGATTAATTACCTGAAAATTGAGTGTATGCCCGTCGGCAACCAAAACTTGTGCGGGTTTAAGTAGTGCTGCATTTCTAACTATAAACGGACTTACTTTATCCTTTAATGCCTTTTCGCCCTCTCGAGCCAGAGTCCACTTGTCAAAATTGTTATCCCTAAACCATTCTGCGTACCGCCTGAATGTAATATCTTTTGGCAAGATTTCTTGTCCCCGTTCTTTTAAAATATGCTTAGTTAAAGAAATTGCTTTACCTATTGAAAATGCACTTGGGGAGAGCAAAATCTGAATAAATATTTTAATCTGTTCTTCATTTAATGTTGTTCTATATTCTTTTCTTGTTGAATATTTGTATTGCCCGACTAACGCTGTCCAATCTTTGTTATAATCTAATAGCGCTCGCCAGCGATAAAGAGAACCGATTGAAACCTTACCAAGAGTCTTAAAAATTTCTTCCTGAAGCATTCCTGTATTATATAATTGCAAAAACTCTTTATCGGGAATATTGCCGTTGGTTCTCAATTTATTCCTTTTATATTCTTTCCTAAATTCAAGCCAGGCATAGATTAAATCATACTTTGCAAGTGCAATTCTTCTTTGGTTTTCAGAAATTAGTTTTTCTTGTTTGATGTTGAGATTGCTTAGTTCAATAACCTCATTTTCACAAGTCTTATAATCATCATAATATTCCTGAAAATATTTAAGCTGAAGCTCCTCTTCAAGCGTTAATAATTTAATCTTGTATGTTTTGCCTCCGCGAATATTTTCAACTTTGTATTCATATTTATTTTGATTTAGTGCAAGTCGAACTGCCCGTCTTGTAATATTTTTGAGTTTCGCTAAAGTCTCAACATCAATCCAAATATCATTATTATTAATGTCTGCCATACTGTATCCTTATTTATTATTGATGCTACTGTATGTTAGACTGGTTTCTCTCAAATTGGAAGTGTTTGAGGGGGAAATGTGTTGTTTTGTGTCCGATTATATCTGAATTTTAAGCAGAAAATTTTATAAAACGACTTTTGAACACCTTTTAAACGCAATTTAAACACAGTTTGAATTCATAATTATGCAAAAATCTGTAATTTCTCTCAATTCTGCTTCCTGCTTTAAGGGGTAAAATTATTCCGATATTTTTTACATTTAGTCTTGGAAAAGTAAGTTAGTATTTTTGAAATAGAATCGTCTGAAGTATTTATAAATAACGTTAGGGAAGCAACTTCCCCCTAAAAAGAAAACTTTCGACTTAGGGGTAAATATCATAGAATTATGTAAAATAATTAAAATTCTAAAACGCACATGTTTCTAGGTTTTCCCCAGTTTAGCACGATTTTAAAAGCTTAAAATCCCTCAAAAGTCCACTTATTGTCAATCGCTATAATTCAAATATAATAGGCATATTGGGTATTTTTATAAAAATTCTAAGAAAAATAGAGGACATTTTAGACCTAATAATCGGACATTTCGGACATTTTCAAACCCTCATTCTCAATCTGAGGGAAGCGGATAAAACTCAAACACAAAGCCAAACACGGCGATTAGATATCTCAAAAACAGATTTCAAAAGTGTCCGAAAAACCATATAAACATTTCCGGCTTGCTTCAGACTTAAACAATAGCAATTTTAAATTGGACTTTTTATCCTTTTCTTATCCTTGCCTAAAATCCCGATTATATTTTAGTTTTGGCGTTTTTTACAGACAAAAAGCGGATTTTTTCGGACAAAAAAGTATAAGAAAAGTATATTTTGGATAATTTCAGTCAATTTGTAAAAAGTCGCCAAAAGCCAAACAACTTAGGTAATACAGGCTAATTACTTACAATTCAAATGTCCCCAATAAACCCCATTAACGTAATTTGATATATAAACACAAAATTGCAGGACTTGATTTTTATTTTTTACGGGGGATAATATAGATGTTGAGGAAGTTTTCTCAATATGATAATTAAATATCGCAGGATGGAGCAGTCTGGTAGCTTGTCGGCTCATAAGACGCTTTTTAGTTTTAATTCCTTGCTTGATATAATAAGTGTTATTGGTATTTATAGAATACTTAATTTTTGATGTAAATTGTAGGGAAGACCTACAATAATTATAGGTCTTTTTATCCCCACAACTTATTTATTTTTTATGCGCCCCAATCGTCTTTTTGCGGCAGCATTTCGTCTGGTATTTCTTTTTCAATGTTATTAAAATATCTTTTAAATATAAGAGAAGATTTTTTAATTTCTTTCCGCAATTTTTCTGGCATAACATGAGTATAGGTATCTAATGTTATACCTACACAACTATGTCCCATTATTTGAGATACGGTCTTGGCTTCATACTGTCCGCTTTCAAATAGTCTTGTTGCGTATGAATGCCTTAAATCGTGTATTCTAAAATGTTCAATACCAAGCTCAGTAAGCTTATTATTAAGGTATTTTCTGAAAACAGTATCGCAAATAAAATATCCGTCACTTTTTGCAAATACTAAATCAAGGTCGCGGCGATATTCAGTCCCTAATCTAAGCAAATTCGGAGCCTGTTTGCGTTTTACTTTCTTTAGAAGTTGCATAATATCTTCTAACATTGGCAAAGTACGGTTAGAATGTCGTGTTTTAGTTGATTTGATAATTTGGAGCTGAAATTTTCTTTTTGAATTTTTGTCTGTATTTGGTACAGCTTGTAACTGTTGGTCAATTCTGATTTCTTCTTTATCAAAATTAACTTTAGACCATTGCAAACCAAGAGCTTCGCCTAATCTTACCTCTGTACAAAGCAAAAATACAATTAGATAATCCATTGTAGTACCGCTTTGAATACAAGACTTAGCAAGCTTCTCTGCTTCTTCTGGTAACAATGTTGTGACAAAAGTTTTATGTCTTTTAGGTAGTTCCGCCTTTTCGTTTGGATTACTAGGTATCAAATCATTTTTATATGCGCATTTGAACATTCTGTTTGCAACTGTATAAATGTTTTTAATTGTTTTAGGGCTTAATTTATCCCCTTTTGCATTAGTTTTGTTTGCGCATTTAATATAAAAACGGTTTAATGCTTGACCTGTAATTTTGTTTAAACGATATTGTCCTATGCCTTTAATAATATGAGCATCTAAAATACTGCGGTCGTCGCTTTGTGTCGTGATTTTAACTTTGCCTACAACATAGTTGTCGTACCAATAATTTGCATATTGTTCGATAGTCCAATTTCCATTGGCATCTTGTGTATATATGCCGTCTTGCTCGTTTTTCCAAGCTGCCGCTTTTGCTAAGCATTCTTCTTCTGTTTTTGCCCATAAGTACTTATACTTAGTTTCGCCGCTATTATCTTTATATGGAAATCTATAATCAAAGCCGTTTCCGTTCTTTGAAAAACAGCCTTCTCCGTTTAGTCTTCTCTTAGCCATTTGCATTCTCCTCTCTTACGAACTTGTAGAATGTGTATTCGCTAATATTCAACTCACGAATAGCAGATATTGATGTAATCTGACGGTTAAGCCATTTTTGATAAACCTCTTTAAAGTTTGCAGGCTTAGGAACTTTCTTGCGCCCTTTGTATTTGCCTTGTTTTTTCGCAACTGCAATTCCGTCGCGCTGGCGTTCCAAAAGATTTGCACGCTCAAATTCGTAAATCGCACCCAAGAATGTAATCATTAACTTACCAAAATTAGTTGAGGTATCAATATTTTCCTTGATACTTTTAAGCGCAACTCCTTTATTATTAAGATATTCTACTACAATTATCCATATATGCTTTATAAGAAATATTACAAAACTAAATACAGGTTGTAATATTTCAAACATTTCAGCTAATATTAAAATTAAAATCCAACCAAACATTATTGTAATAAGTTTTTGCATTATTGATTTCCTATTTATTTGTATAGCTTGTTAAAACTATTTATACACAATGAAAAATGATTGCAAGATGTTCAATAAAGAAGTGCCTAGCATATTTCTACACCAGACACCCCGTAAAGTAGTGTATATTACGCGTAAACACTATTTAACTTTTCTTGGATTATGTTCAACTTCGCCAGTGTAAACATAATCTTTGCCAACATATTTATATTTATTTCGCCTTAAATATAAAAAATAATGAGGTTGTTTATCATAGTTGATTCCATTGTTTTTACGATTATGACAGTAATCTGACGGAAGATAACTATCTTCAGAACGATTATATTGTTTGCTTAATTCTTTTTTAAACCATGTTGCTGTAAATTCATAATCCTTTGGCATTGATTTTATAAATTCTTCGATTTCATCAATAATTCTCATTTTCCCACCTTACAATAATTTTTAATTACGCAAATATTACACTTTGGTGTAGCGGTACAAACTTCTGCAAATCCTTTTGAGCAATAATTCCATAGCAGGTAATCCATTTTTACTTGGCTGATTCCAATTTCATGTGCAAGTTTTTGAAATTCATCTATAATCTTATAATCATTTTTTGTGGTTACTAAATTTAATCTTTCCGTGGAGGCAATTCTTTTAATATGTACATCAGGTTTGATAATATCAATACCAACATTTCGCAAATATTCACACACAAGAGCCACACCTGCATACTTTAATTTATAAGTGCTATTACTATCGGCAAGTAATTTGATAATGTTAGACGGCGTGCTGTGTGTTATAAATTTTTCAAGACTTCCAAAATCTTGTTCGATTTTTTCAAAAGTTTCGATATTGGCTTTTAATGACCGCATTTGGTTTTTAGTTGTATAAGGATTATGACATTTTATAGCCGTAATCTCATTGATTAAATCTTCTGCCGATTTTTGTTTTAGTTGCAGGCGGTCAAAGTTGCAAAATATCTCATCAAGTTTTGATTGATTATCCTTAATTTTTTTCCAAGATACCAATGCACTAAGTTGTGCATAAATAAAGCCTTTTAAATGTTCTTCAAAACTAAAATTTTTACCATTTTTGTGTGCGTTTACCGCCTCTAAAATAGTTAAATCAATTTCTTGTACCTTGTCTTTTAGGTATTCATCAAGAATATTGAACATTTGAACGTAATCTTTTTTTGAATATCGTATCATATAACCGCCTTTATAATACTTTTATCAAGTAAGTATTATTTATAAGGTAATCTTACCATAAAAAGGCTAATATATCCATTTTATTTTGTTGCTGCATTATATTATCAAAAAATTTTATCAAATATTCATTTAATTTAATATTTTCAAATTCAGTATTAGGCTTTGTTTTCATTATTTCATGCCTCCATTAATCCAATCGTTAAAATCTGTTTTTATGATATCACAATGATAATATGTACCCAATTTATTATCAGTTACTTTTGTAAAATAACTTTTTGCTTTTTCCTCTCCGTTATGTTTCTTAAACTTATCAATAATATTATGATGCATACAGCTTGAAATCACAATACGTTGAATATCACCTTTATCACCTAAGCCTGATAATTTAGAAGCTTTGGTTACAGCATCGCCTATCCATACTTTGCTATTTACTCCAGAATATTTCCTGCCGGCTTTAATAATTATCTCCTCTGCTACTGAAACTCCTATTCCTGCTTTTATGCTACCTAATTTATATTTTCCAAATAGTTCATTAAGCATTTTAATAAGAGTATTAATATAAAAAGCTCTATCTAATACTTCGTAAGTTTGTGATTGTTGAGGGGTTGAATACACAGCATAAACACAATCACCACGTATACCTATTTCTTCAATAGATATATCTTCATATGGTTCATCTAAAATACATTTTGCATTTAGAATCTCAATTATTTCAGAAGTAAAACTTCGTACAATTTTAGTGACTTTTTTCTTATCAGAAGAATTAAACAATTCAGTTGAATTACGTATATCTACAAATATTGATGTAATCCAACATTTATAAGCATTGTCAAATGTAAAATCATTTTCGCAAGGAACATATTTTTTATCTTCTACTTCAACGTCATTATCCAAAATTTCAATTATACGTTCTTTGCCAACTTTGTAATCATATTCCATATTATTCTTGCTCCTTTGTTATATTCTAATCTTCGTGTCAACTTTTTCATAAAATATTAACTTTTTTTTAAGGTTTACGTAAAAATTTTTAATAATTAGTAGCTCGTCGATTCATAAGGGGTAGTTTAGAATTACTTCCTTGCTTGATATAATCAGTGTTATTGGTATTTATAGAATACTTAATACTATGTTTATGTTACTTTAGGAATATGATTAGGAGTATAATATGCAAAAAGAAGCTACAAAAGAAAAAGATTGTAATTATTGTCTAGATAAAGCAAAATTAATGTTTAGTCATTATAAAAGGAATGCAGAGGAAGAAGGTAAATATACAACTTTAGTGTTTTCATTAGGTTATATAACTATGATGACAATATATTCAACTATGCACAACTATTTAACATTTCAAAGAAAAACTATTTTTATTTGTTTTTTATTTATATCTTTATCCTTATTTGTATTGAATGAAATATGGAAAATGTTAATGGGTATGTTGATTTATAAACATGAAGGTAAGCTTTGGGAACAACATTTTACTAATAAAATTTCATTAGATGAACTAGAAAAGCAAGACAAAAAATATTGGGTTGGAATTTATAATATTTATGAAAACGCATATCCATTTATTTTTATACCTTCTTTAATATTCGGAGTCTTGGCTGCTGTATTATTATTTTTAGAAGCACTTTACTTAACTTTTTAAGATTACTTAAACTGCAAACATTTCTTAACATCTTTTCACTGTGGTTCTATATGAAATTTGCACCTAAAACTTCTCAAAAGACTGCTCCTACAAACATCCCTACAATAATTGTAGGGATAAATTATTTTCAATTAAAAAATTGGGGTGCTTGATTTTTATTTTTTACGTAGCATAATATAGATGTTGAGGGAGTTCTCTCAATATGAAAATTAAATATCGCGGGATGGAGCAGTCTGGTAGCTCGTCGGGCTCATAACCCGAAGGTCG
>JBJEGJ010000056.1:0-89160 GCA_051874955.1 Candidatus Gastranaerophilaceae bacterium | reverse complement strand
ATTTCCTTCCGAAAATCTAGTCTTCAGCTATTCTGTTTTCAATGTCCTGAGGTTCGTGCCTCCAACGCTATCAATCAGTATTGACTTGCTATTGGGGTAATTAAAACCGTTTCACTCGCGGTTCCTTTATCCTACTACATCAATTTTTATTGTCAAGTAGTTTTTTTTTAATAAATTTTTAAATTGCTATTTATAATTTCAAAATTTATCTGTGCTCCGTGCACGTCTATTATCATATATCAAAAATTTTTAAATGCAAGCACTTTTTTAAATTTTTTTTTAAAATTTCTTTACATTGGTTAAAACTTAGTGATATAGCGCCTTTTCAGTATGGCTAAAATCTCCCGATAGGGAGAATTTAGGCTACATTTTCAAAAGAACTTTTAAAGTATCTTTTTCTTTGTTTTTTTCAAATGCTTCAAGAGCATCATCAATAGAATAAATACCCGAAATCAACGGTGAAAAATCTACTTTTTCAGATTCCAAAAGTCTTAATGCAGGAGGGAATTGACCGCAACGAGACCCTAAGACTGTGATTTCATCAATTACAATAGGTGCAAGATTAAACTCTTTAGACGCCGCAACCGTGCTTTTTAAAACTAATGTTCCACGAGGTTTTGTTAAAGCTAAAGCCGTTTCAAATCCTGATATTGAACCGGTTGCCTCAACTACAACATCATATATTTTTTCGATTTGCAAATTCTGAAGCAATGTTGTTTTTACACCTTGAGCATGCGCAATATCAAGTTTATTTTGATGTTTTCCGACGAGCATGACATCCAAATTCTGAGCATGCAATGCCAACGCCGTAATTAAACCAAGTTTGCCGTCGCCCAAAACAATAACTTTTTCATAAGGTTTAATATGATGTTGCTCTGTTATTTCAAGCGCAGCAGCAAGAGGTTCAACAAAAACAGCCTGAGTATCAGGTACATTTGCAGGAACTTCAAATAATGTTTCTAAAGGCATGGTAAAATATTGAGCAAAAACCCCGTCTTTGCGCCAAATACCCAACGTGTGTCTGTTCGGACAATGGCGATATAATTTCTTAGCACACCATGTACAAGAAGGATCTTTACAACCATAGCTTATCTCCGGAACAACTCTCTTTCCTAAAAGGGATTTGTCATCCGAATTTACTTCTTCTACAACCCCAACAGCCTCATGCCCTAATATTCCGACGTAACCCATATAACCTTTCGTAATTTCATAATCAGTATTGCATATTCCTGCTAATGTCACCCTGACCAATGCTTCTCCGGCTTTCGGAACCGGTTTTTCATAATTATCAATAAGTTTTAATTCATTATCAAATACTAATACTTTCATTATTCTCTCCTTAATTTTCTAACATTTTCCACTCTTTTGATACTTTATCCAAAATTGATTTTGTATCCGATTTATCCAGCAAAATTTCCTGAACTGCATTATTAATTATATTATTAATCTCTTTTTGATTTTTTGACGTTCTATATGACGGTGTAATTTTATTAAGCTGATTTGCACTAATAACACGGGATTTCGCCATTAAATCATCTTTATCATATTTTGTATAAAACTCATTTTGTAAAGTTTGCTCATTCACAGCAAGAATATTTGTCATCTTTGCCAATTCAAGTTGATTCTCGTTATTTGTTAAGTATAAAGCAAATTTCAGAGCATGCTCTTTATGTTTTGCCCTAAGCGGTATCACAAAATTCATCAAAGAAAAATCATTTTGCCCAAGTTCACCCGTCAACTGCGGAGCGACATCAGTTTTTGCATAAGTTGACGGGGCATTTTCTTTTACCATATTTAAAAAATTTGCACCCGCACCGATTGACATGACACTTCCTGACATGTATTTTTCTAAAGCCTCCTGAAGCGTAACAGTAACTGTTTCTTTCGGAATTAAGTTATTTGAATATAAATATTTGAACAAATCAAAAATTTCAACCGACTTTTCCGAATTTATTAACTCTGAAGACGCCACACCATATTTATTCAAAATCTTTAGCATAGTGTCATTTTCGGTAATATTTGGCAACATTATATAAGCTCCGGTTTTAGATTTTACGATTTTTGCATATTGCGCAACTTGTGCATAATTTGCCGGAACAGTAACACCTGCCTTATTTGCAATTTCTTTATTATAAATGGTAACGGCACTTGTTGCATACCAAGGAATTGAGTAAACTTTACCATTGGTCTTTAATGAATCCATGATTTCTTTATTAAATTGCCTTGTGCTTTCAAGCGGGATTTCATACAACGCGCCTTTGTGGGCTAAAGTTGCAGAAAAATCCGGATTTAGATTAACCAAATCAGGCGGATTATCACTCAATACAGATGCCAATGTTCTTTTTTCTCCCTCCGAAAACGGTACGTCTACCCATTTTATGTGAACTTCGGGATTTTCTTTTTCAAACTCCGATATAACTTTATTAATATAAGGTGCAAAATCATTCATTTGTAATGTCCAAAAAACGACTTCATCATTTTCCAAACGAGGTTTACAAGCAAAAAACACTCCGGTAATCAGAATTATTGCCGACACTATAACTATGTAAAAATTCTTACCTAACAAACATCCCCCTAACCTATCCTTGTATAAGTAAAAGAATTATCCTTTTAAACTTATTTACGTTATAATTATACTATGAACAATCTGTTTACGGAACTGGAAAATCAAAATAAACAAATTCCATTGGCTGAAATTCTCAGGCCAAAAACCCTTGAGGATTTTCTCGGGCAAAGTAATGTCATTGCACCAAACAGCCCTTTATTAAATTTATTAAAGACTAACAGATTGTTTTCCTTAATTTTTTGGGGAACTCCGGGTTGCGGAAAAACAACATTGGCAAGGTTAATTGCTACAAAAACCAATGCCAATTTTATTGAAATTTCTGCGGTTACATCGGGAGTAAAAGATATCAAAGATGCGGTCGACAAAGCAAAAGAAAGTTTACGTGCCGGACAAAAAACCATCCTTTTTATTGATGAAATTCACAGATATTCCAAAACTCAGCAAGATGCACTTTTACCACACCTTGAAAACGGAACGCTTTTCCTCATAGGTTCTACGACAGAAAATCCGTCATTTCAAGTTGTTCCCGCTCTGCTATCGCGAATTCAAGTCGTCAGGTTAAACTCAATTGATGATGATAGCATGGCTCAAATTATTAAAAAAGGATTTTCATACTTGGCAACACATTACACCCCAATGGAATGTGAAAGCGGAGTTTTAGATTTTATAATAAATCTCGCACGCGGAGATGCAAGATATGCACTTAATATAACAGAGAACGCATATTTCGCAAGCGACTTAAAAGAAAATAAAAAATTTTTGTCAGTAAAAACAATTGAAGAAATTTGTCAGCAACGCAACACAAGATACTCCAGACAAGAACACTATGACTGCGCTTCCGCATTTCAAAAAAGTTTGAGAGGCAGCGACCCTGATGCTGCAATATATTATTTGGCAAAAATGATTATCGCGGGGGAAGACCCGAGATTTATCGCCCGCAGGCTTATAACCTGTGCATCGGAAGATGTCGGAAACGCCGACCCAAATGCACTAAATATCGCATTAAATGCCTACAAAGCCGTCGAAATTTTAGGTCTGCCGGAAGGTCGTATTCCGTTGGCACAAGCTGTCATTTATGTTGCAAGAGCACCAAAATCCAATGAAACAATTTGTGCAATAGACGAGGCATTGTCAGACATTTCTAACGGAAAAGATTTCCCTCCGCCAATGCACTTGAGAGATGCACACTACAAAGATGCAGCAAAATACGGGTTTGGAAACGGTTATATTTACTCACATTCAGCACCTGATGTTGAACAACAGTTCTTGCCGGATGAATTGGTCAATAAAAAATATACCAAAATTTAAAATGATAAATACAGGACAAAATATAAATGTTTACAAGAAGCAAAATTAACGCAATTCTAATTACACTACTTTTTATAAATATGCCCGTTATGGCTACAAGCCAAAGTAAAAGCATTTATGATATGCTTAAAAAAGAGGGTATGAATCCTACTCCGTATCATTGTTACGGTACATGCGGAAAAGAACGCAATATCTGTAAAGGTATGACGGCGGAAGAATGGAAAGAGTATAAAGAAGAAGAAAAAGCGGAATACGAACGTATACGCCGTGCGAAATGGATTGAGCAAGATATGTATAGCTGTATGGGATATCAGAAAAAATACAAAGATATTTACTGGGATTCTAAAACCAATATGTGTAAATTTCCTGAACATTCAGGAGCAGATGCTATTATTGATATCTACCCAAACGGTTCAGGCGGATATTCGGGTTTTATTTATAAATAACTAAACCAGCTAACATTTTTAAATTTAACAATTTTTGCAGGATACACTTTTTAGATTTACCAATCCGTATCTTCAGGGTCTTCACCGGGTTCTGTTATATGTTCACCCATCTCCAACATTACCTGCAAAGATAATTTTAATTGTTTTTTGTAATTTTCACGAGCGCGTGCCAATGTCTTTGCACAAAACGTAAAACTTGGGATTTCCTTGATTTCAATATAATAATAAGGATTTCCGTCAAAATCCAAATCCTGCCCTTCTATAAGCGTCCAATTTAAATTCAAATAATAATCTAAATCTTTTTTCTGTTCCATACTCGCTACAATAAACTAATTTTCCAATGACGAATTACTCAACGGCTGTGACAGCATAATACCTTCTCCGCCGACAACATCAGCTCGTTGCCCGTCAATATACAAGTAAACCGGCACATCGGAATTTAATTTTACGGTCTTGATTAGCTGATAAAGTCTTTTATAAAGACTTTCCGTTCCGCCACCTGTTACAAATGCCGAATTTAAATTTACAATAACTTTATCGGACTGCTCCGTAATATTGATTACATCAGACGCAGCCGGCACTTCAGTATAAACTCCGCGCTGTTTTTCCTCTGATTTTGGACCACGAATTAAAGCATTTACCGCAAATCTTAACTTTGAACCGTCTATATCCTTGTTGTATTCACGTTTTACAGCTTTATAAACTTCTTCGTTATGTTCATTTTTACCGATGAAATATACATTTACATATTCTTTTTCCTGTTGCTGAGGTTTTTCATCCTCAACAATCTCCTCAGCTACAGAACGCTCGGTAACCTCAACTTCGGAAGGCTGAATTTCAGGTTTTGGCATAAATACCTGAAAAGCAATTATACCAATTACAACTACCATACAAAAACCAATAAATAATAGAAGAATTTTTTGATTTTTATCCATAATTACATCCTTAGTCCTTCGGAATTATTACAATTCCGTTTGCTGTTATTACATTGTCTTTTATTTCTACATTCCTTACAGTAACTTTTGCATCTTTGTTTTTCAAAATATTTATAGAGAAATTAAGCGGATTTAAACATTTCATAAGAAAATCTATTTTTTTCAAATCCATACTGAAATGTCCTGATACCAATCTTGAATTTTGATAATCAATTTGTCCGTTTCTAATTCTTACATCTGCTTGAATTACAATCTTTTGTTCTCTTAAAACAAAAGGAACCTCGAAACCTACTATAAAATAGAATTTGTTATTTTTTATAGAAACCTTAGTTGAAGACACTTTCAACCCTGCAGCATAATTTTTTCCAAGAGTGTTCAAATCATCTATAATTTTTTGATATCTTGAATGCAGCATGGTCTTATTCAAATCCTCAGGAGTAATAGTCATATTAAATGACATCGGGAAATCTTCCTTAACTACCGTATTTCCGCCTGAAGTTTTGATATAATTGAAATCACATAAAGATTTGAGTTCCAAAGAAGTTAAATGAATATCATTAATAACAATATTTTTGCCGTTCAAAGACATTGACTTAAAAATACCGTTTTTCAAATCTCTCGGACTGTATGAATCAATATCAACTTTCAATTCTTCTGCCGATGCGATTTTTAAAATCTCTTTTTTAAATGCTGCTTCTACACGATTTTCCGTAATTGAATTCATACCCGTAACAGCAGCAGTAACCGTTCTGAATTTTGAATTCATATCGTAAGGAGCAACACATTCATATCCGCACTCGGCATAAGCTGCCGAACTTACTACTAAAGCGGTTAACATTGATACTACAATCTTCTTCATAAAACCTCAAATACTTTCTTAACCAAAAGTTTATCTTTATCTGCCATACCTATAGCATATATTTTACCACTATAAACAAAAATTACAATATCTGAAGTTTTATAACATTTATTTTGAAGTGAATTACCATGACTTACCCTCTCTTTTTCGGTTTCGGTTAAATTGTAAATCGGATAATCCAAAACATCTAACGGGTTTATTATTTTTTCACTTACGCAATTTAAATCAGTCAAATCCGCTAAATTAACAGAACTTTCAATTAAAAATTTCCCCGCTTTTGTACGCTCTAAAGCCGTCAAATACCCGCCACAGTTAAGATTTTTACCTAAATCATAAGCTATTGAGCGAATATATGTTCCTTTTGAACACGAAATCCTTACCTTTGCGGATTGAGCTTTATAATCAAAATTTTCCAAACTAATTTTTGAAATAAAAACTTTTCTTGACTTAATCTCAACTTCCTGCCCCTGCCTTGCATACTCATAAAGTTTTTTACCGTTTACTTTGATTGCAGAATAAACAGGAGGAATTTGTGTAATTTCGCCCTCAAAAGACTTCAACCCCTCGACGACTTCATTTTGGGTAGCTTTTTTGTCAAAAACTTGAGTTATATCACCTTCTAAATCATACGTTGTCGTGTTTTTGCCAAACTGAATATGCGCCAAATATTCTTTATCGTCATCAAGATATTCTATGAGTCTTGTAGCCTTACCGATTGCGACAGGCAAAACCCCGCAGGCAAAAGGGTCTAAAGTGCCGGTATGACCTATTTGTTTTATCTTTGTAACCCTGCGCAACTGTGCAACTACATCGTGAGAAGTCATACCCTTTGGCTTATTGATATTTATAAACCCTGTCAATCCGGCATTTCCGGTCATCTTACAAGTCAATCCTCATTATACAAAACTACAATTATATTTCGCCTCTGGAAATTTTATTTATAAGTTCGGTAACTCTTGCACCTTCTTCTAAGCCGTTTGAATAAACAAAACGCAACTCAGGTGTCAAACGTAATCGCAACATTTTCCCGACATGATAGCGAATGTTTGGAGTATTTTTTTCAATGACAGATTTTGATTTCTCAATCTGTTCTTCTGAACCTAAAACACTATATATAACTTTTGCAAAAGAATTGTCATGAGCCACTTCAACATCTACAATAGATACAACACCCTCAAGACCTCTGACTTCTTTCCTCAGAATTTCAGATATGTCACGCATCAATTCTTTTCTAACTCTTTCGTTTCGTAATGTCATAATTTTCTCCTTAGTAATAAAAATTATAACATGAAATAAAAAATTTTACCGCCAAAATCTAATTTAATCTTGAATACGTACAAAATATATTGGTTTTATTTCTAGAGCGATTTTCTTTCAACTTCTTCGGTTGTAGAAACTTCGATAATATCACCGACTTGAATGTCGTTAAATTTACTAAATGATATACCGCATTCAAAACCTTGTGCAACCTCTTTTACGTCATCTTTAAAGCGTTTTAGCTGATCAATTGCACCTCTGAAAATTTCTTCGCCGTTTCGATATAAAACAGCATCCTTTGAACGAACAATCTTACCTTCTGTTACATAACATCCGGCAATTTTGTTAGTCTTGCCGATTGTAAATACCTGACGAACTTCTGCCTTACCAAGTTCAACTTCCTTGATTTCAGGTTCAAGAAGTGATAACAATGTTTTCTCAATATCTTCTAACAATTGATAAATAATATCATATTTTTTAATTGTTACCCCTTCACGTTCAGCAGAAGCCAAAGCATTTGCGTCTTCTTTTACTGTAAATCCTAAAATCAAAGCATTTGATGCAGAAGCCAACATTACATCAGCCTCTGAAATATCTCCGACACCCACGTGAATAATCTTTGTCGTAATTTCATCGGATTCAACCCCTGCAATTGCCTGAGCTACAGCCTCAGCCGAGCCATGAGTATTCGCTTTGATAATTAAATTCAATTGCGGAATTGTATCATCTCCGGCAACGGATTCTTTTCTGATGTGAGCCGGAAGCATTGCCTCAAGACGTTTGTCACGTTCTTTTTCTTTTCTGTCCGCAACTATTGCCTTCATCTCTTTTTCATTTTGAACAACCTCAAAATAATCACCCGCTTGCGGAACTTCTGACAAACCTAAAATCTCAACCGGAGTAGACGGTTCAGCCTTTTGTATTCTTTCACCGCTGTCTGATAACAACGCTCTTACCCTGCCGCAAGCAGTACCGACAACAATACAATTTCCTGCACGTAGTGTACCGTTTTGAACCAAAAGTGTCGCAACAGGACCTTTACCTTTATCAAGGTTTGCTTCAATTACTACACCTGATGCTTCTGCTTTTGGATTAGCTTTCAAATCTTGAACATCTGCCACCAACAAAATGTACTCTAACAATTCGTCAATACCTGTACCCTGTAAAGCTGAAACTTTAACGGTAATAGTATCACCGCCCCAATCTTCAGGTACTAAACCGTGTTCGGTTAATTGCTGTAAAACTTTGTCAGGATTTGCTCCCGGTTTATCAATCTTGTTAACGGCAACAATGATTGGAATTTCCGCAGCTTTTGCATGGTTAATCGCCTCAATCGTTTGCGGCATAATACCATCATCTGCAGCCACAACTAAAATCGCAATATCGGTAGCTTTCGCACCACGAGCCCTCATTTCGGTAAAAGCTTCGTGACCCGGAGTATCCAAAAATACAATTTTCTTTTCATTATTATCACCCAAGTAAACGGTATACGCACCGATTGACTGAGTAATTCCTCCGACCTCTGTTGCGACAATTTTGTGTTTTGAAGCCCTGATACTATCTAATAATGTCGTTTTACCGTGATCGACGTGTCCCATAATACTTATGACCGGCGCACGCTTTTTAAGTAATTTTTTATCAACTTCGGTTAATGCCTTTGCTTTTTCTTCTTTTTCAAGCTCTTGTTCAATATAGGCATCCAAATCTTCTTCCAAAACTTCTAAACCGTATTCTGCACAAACTTTTTTAATAACGTCAACGTCAATAAGCTGGTTAACGGTCGCCATAACACCGTTCAACATCAAAAATTTTACGATTTCTGCAGGTGTTTTCTTAATTTTTTCGGATAACTCGGAAATTGTCATTGCTTGATTTACAACAATTTGAGTTACTTCTTCAACTTCTTCGGCTTTTTGAACTTTCTTTTTATGGTGTTGAGCTGCAGCTTTTTCTAATGAAATCCGTTCTTGTTCTTCTTTTTTAGAAAATTCCTTATCTTTTCTTTTTCCGTCAGAACGACGTTTTGAATTTTGTGAACCGGATTTATTTTCATATATTTCCTGAGGAATTATTCTGCGCGAAATAGGTTTCTTTTCTCCGACATTTTCTCTTGGAGCATCAGAGTTTTTCATATCTTTTTGGAATTTTTCACCTCTGGCAGGTCTGTCACCTCTTTGAGCGGAAGACTTTGCCGAGCGTTCCGGTTTTTCCTGTTTTGTTTCAGGTTTTGGAGCACGACGAACAATCTCAAGCCTGTTAATTGTTTTAGGTTTCTCAAGTTTTGGTTTTTCTACACGTTCAACCTTAACTTTTGGTTTTATTGTTTCTTCTTCAACAGCAGTTTCTTCAGTTTCCGAAACATTATCAACAGGTGCCGGTTTTGCTTTTTTTACAACAAAGGCTTTTGGTTTTTGAGCTTTTTTTACTCCGCCGCCTGCAATAAAATCTTTCAATCTTTTTATCTGATCTGTCGTAACAGTACTTGAATGAGTCTTTCCGGTAACACCGATTTGAGCGAATTTTTCAACCGCCTCTTTACTCGTCATTCCGAGTTCTTTTGCTAATTCACTTATTCTAATAGTTTCGTAACTCATCTAGTAACTGTCCTTTCAATTCGTTTGGGATTGATGATTTTAAATGCTTTCCCAATTTATTTTTTTTAAAAGCTGATTCTATACACGATTTATTATAGCAAAGATATACAGATCTGCCAAATGTAACAGAATCAGGATTGATTATCACTTTTTCGCCGTTATTGACTGAGGTGATTTTTATTAAATCATTACGGTCTTTTTCTTGCCAACAGCCAACACAGCGTCTTATGGTCATTACTACCGCCTTTAACCTACTTGAGCTAATTTTTCAAGTTTCAACTTTTGGTCATATTCAACAAGCAAATCAATCAATTCATCCAACTCACCGTCAATTACCGTCCAAACATTCAAGTTGTGATTTAATCTGTGATCAGTCAATCTTCCTTGCGGAAAATTGTATGTTCTGATACGCTCTGATCTGTCGCCGGAGCCGACTTGAGAACGTCTTAAATCGGTAATTTCTTTGGTTTGTTTTTGAACTTCCATATCATAAAGTTTCGCTTTAAGAATTTCCAAAGCGCGTTCCTTGTTTTGTAACTGAGAACGCTCCTCCGTACAGAAAATCATTATTCCTGTCGGTTTATGAAAAACTCTTGCAGCAGTTTCTACTTTATTGACATTTTGACCGCCCGCACCGCCTGAACGAGCCGTTGTAATCTCAACATCATTCATATTGAGATTAACTTCAACATCATCAACCTGCGGCATTACCGCAACTGTAGCGGTAGATGTGTGAACCCTGCCTTGAGATTCCGTTGCCGGAACTCGCTGAACCCTGTGTACACCGGATTCGTATTTCAATCTTGAGTAAATACTGTCACCTTTCATAGAAATAATGACTTCCGAAACTCCGCCGGCTTCACAATCGGTTTTACTCAAAATTTGGGTTTGCCAACCCATTTTATCAGCGTATCTTAAATACATACGCATCAAATCTCCTGCAAAAATATTTGCCTCATCGCCTCCTGCTCCGCCTCTGATTTCAAGCATAATATCTTTATCATCCATCGGATCACGAGGAAGTAAAAGAACTTTCATTCGTTCTTCAAACTCAGGAAGTTTTGCTTCATTTTCCTCCATTTCAGCCTTCAAAAACGAACGCATTTCTTCATCTTTTTCTTCATGAAGCATCTGTTTTGCATCTTCTATGGCCTCTGTTGTCTGTTTCCAAGCGTAATACAAATTAACGGTTTCTTCCATTGATTTTCTTTGTTTGGAAAGATCTCTGAATTTGTTATAATCCTGAATAACTGCCGGATCAGACAAAGTTTCGCCTAATTCAATATATTTCTTTTCTATTTGTAATATTTTATCTAACATATCTTTCATAGCTACATCATAACAAGAACATGTTTTTTTTACAAACGACATAACAAGCCTGTCATCAGAAATAAAAAAAACGGACTTAAAAGTCCGCTTATTTCATTTCTGAAACAAAAAAGGATTCACATTAACCTAAAATTTAACAGAAATCCCCATTTGTCTTTCTCTCTCCTCTTATTCCGGACAAATGTTCGTTTCATATTTAATTCCCAATTCGTATTCATATAATAAAACAATCTTTTTATTTTTTCTAACAAAAAAAACTGTGCATGCCAAAGTTTTTACAATAAATTTTAAAAAATTTTTGAATTGTTGACTATCAGTCGATTTTAACAGTTTTCATCAGCAAAAAAAATTTTTACAAAAAATTTGTTAATGAAAATTAAAAAAACCTTGCAATTTCATGAAAGACTTACTATCTGTGTATTTCAGAAAGTGAGCAGTTTATGAAGAAATTTTACATTACAATAAAAAATTAAAATCAATATTTTTTAAGATAATTTGCGAATTAACTCCTGCGCTTCTTCACATTCATCAAACAAATCTACGACCTTTTGAGCATATTTCAAGGCTTCATCAGCATTTCCGAGTTTATCCCAGCATTTTGCCAAATTTAATAACACGTTTACATTCATCGGAACTTTTTCTTCCATATTAGCAAAGATTAGACGAGCCTGCTCGTAATTGGCGAGTTCGTAATAACAAAGACCGAGTAAATTCTGAACATCAGGTATTTTATCTATCTCAAACGCCTTAATTAGATACATTTTTGCAGTTTCAAAATCTTGTGCAAGGTAATAAATTCTGCCTGCAATAAATAATAAAAACGCAGAATCCGAACATTGTTCCAATACTTTATCAATCTGTTCTTTGGCTTTATCAATTTGTTTCAAATGAGTTTTATTCAAAGCTGAAAATGCCAAAGCATTTGGATTTTCCGGCTGCATTGAAACTGCTTTTTCATATAACTTATCCGCATTTTTAAAATCAGACACCGAATGCAGATAATTTGCATACTCAACTACAATTGAATAATTATCGGGAGCAATAGCGTACGCTTTTTCAAACTCGTCTTTTGCATAATCAAAAAGTCGCTTGTTCAAATAAATAACACCCAAATCTTTATGTGCAGGCGCAAATTCCGGATTTAAACCGCAGACTTTTTTTAAAATTTGTTCAGCTCTATCCGTATCATTTGTTTTTACACAAAGTTGAGATAACTCGTAATACAATTCATAAGAAACCGAACCTTGTTTAATGATACGTTCATAAATATCTTTAGCGTTTGAATATTGTTTTGCTAAAATATACACATTTGCTAATTTCTTTAATATATTCGCAGCTTTAGGATTCATCATCGCAAGTTGTTTTAACAACGAAATAGCAATATCGTATTCACCCATTACCTGATAACAACATGCTAAATTATATTTATAAGTATGTTTTTGCGGATAAGTTGCAGCCAAATATTTATAGTGTTCAATTGCTTGCTCAAATTTTCCCGCCTTAACCTCTGACAAAGCCCAAGCCACAATATAACTGTCTTCTTCCGGTTCTCGCTCGTGAGCTTTTTCAAAATATTCACAAGCCTCTTTATGTTTATTCTGAATTTGGAGTATTGATGCGATATTAAAATACGTCAACGAATCACTGTCATCAATCTCCAATGCTTTGAAATACACTTCAAGCGCTTTATCCAAATTTCCTATAGTAAGATAAGATGTACCAAGATTGTTATATAACTGCAAATTTTGCGGATCCAACTCTAATGCTTTTTCTATATAAAAAACACTATCCTCAAATTTTTTACCCGCCATACAAGCTGTACCTAAAATATAAAAGACAGCATAATCATCTCCCGTATATTCCAAAGCTTTTTTAGCAGTTTCAATCGCTTCATCATAATTTTCAGACTTGATATATGATATCGCCAAACTTTTATACGCATCAACATATTCGGGTCTTAACTTTAAAACCTGTAGATAAGCATGTTTTGCCGAAATTGCATCCTCAAGTGCATCATAACAGCACCCCAAATAATACCAGCATAACGCGTCATCCTGACGATATTTCACCACATCTTCAAGAATATATCTTGCATTATCATAATTTTCCATATTGACTTCGCACAATGCCAAAAGGCGCTGAGCATCAACATCATGTACATCTTTATCCAATATTTCGGCAAGTGCGGATTTCGCTTCAACGTATTGCGAATTATCTATAAGTTCGTATATTTTATCAATTTCTTTATCTTCCATAATATTATTATATCATAAGGTTATTATTTTGACGCATTCTTTGCAATTCGCATTTTTAAGCCGAATTTCACTAATTTATTCAGCAAATCCTGCGGCAAATAAGACAGGATACTTGCGAATTTCGCATCTTTTCCGACAGTATAAGAAGATTTAGGATTATTCATTATCGCAATTTTATAAATAAATTCCGCAACCTCAGCTACATCTAAACCTTTCCGAGAATTAGAAAGTGCGTTATTTTTTATAAATTCCAACTCTTTTTCATACCCGACGCAATCCGACAAGGTCTTAGCATTGGCATTAACAGACTTTTCCCATATCGGAGTGGCAATTACTCCGGGTTTTATTGAAATGACCTTTATATTTCTGTGGTTTTCGATAGCAAAGGCATTGAAAAATATATCCAAAGCACGTTTTGAAGCGCAATAAGGACTAATAAACGGGAAATGACCAAAACTGGACATTGAACTTATATTAACAATCCTTGAATTATCCAAAACCGGCAACAATCTTTGCATAAATTCTATATGAGAAAACGTATTAACCTCAAATTGATACCTTAACCTATTCGTATCCAAAAATTCAACAGGTCCTGCCGCAACACATCCTGCCGCGTTTATTAAAACATCAACCTTATCGGTTTTAGACATAATTATTTCAGCAGCATCAAAAATTGAGTTTCTATCCGCCATATCAATATAGAAATATTCAACATTATCCTGTAAAGTAATTAAATCTTTATTTCTATATCCTGCAAATACTCGCCAACCTGCAGCCACAAAGACTTTCAAAAGTTCTTTGCCAAGCCCCGAAGTTGTACCGGTTATAACTGCCGTATTTTTGTACATGTAATTTTCTCCTTTAAAAAGAGGTAATATTGTATGTTTAGGCAGCCCGATACCGCAAGAACTACATTCCCATGTAAGATGCGAACAACGGTAAATAAAGCGCTGCAGCCAAGACAAGTACGATAGAACCGATTACAACCAACATTATCGGTTCAATCATTTTTGTCATAACATCAATAATTGTATCCAATTGTTTATCAATATAGTTTGTTGCCTGTCCTAACATATCGCCCAAACGACCTGATTGTTCACCTGTTGCAATCATAAACAAAATCATTTTAGGCATTGTTCTTGTTGAACGTAGTGCCGCAGACAAGTGCTGACCCTGTTGAACTCTTACGGTTGCTTCTTCAACTCTTGTTTCCAAAGTATGGTTTGTCAAAGTCAAATTAGAAAGATACAAACATTCCAAAATCGGAACACCCGCATCATAAGCAACCTGCATAACCGCAATAAAGTTAGCAAAGTTTGAATATTGTATTAAATCTGTCAAAACAGGGATTTTCAAAACAATTTCATCAATTTTCCATTTACTCGGTTTCCATCTGAACAAGAAATTGATAAAAGCACCAACAGCAGCAAAACCGATTGGAATCATGTACCAATTCTTTTTCATCCACAAGCCCATTTCCATCAAAACTCTTGTAATCCAAGGCAATTGCATACCCATAGAATCGAACATGTCTTTAAATACAGGGAATACGAATACCAACATGACAATGATAATGAATACAGCCAACAAGATAACGAATACCGGATACATCAAAGTACCGATAACCTTACTTCTGATAGCAGCCTGTTTACTCAACAATTCCAACAATCGATCCAAAGTTTTTTCAAGTTCACCGGAATCTTCACCGGCTCTGACAAGACCAATGTAAACCTGACCGAATTGTTCAGGATACTTTGCGACAGTACCGGCAAAAGTACCACCGTTCATAATTTGTCGTCTTAATTCGGTTGCAACCTGTCTAATTCTTAACTTTGCAGCATCGTTTTCAATAAACAGCAAGGATTCAATAATCGGAATACCTGCCGCTGCCAAAATCTGCAAAGTAGATGTAAAATCAATTTGGTCGGCAAGTCCGAGTTTTGGCATCTTACCGGTTGGACGTTTTTTATCATCTTTTTTCTTAGTTGCTTGCTCTTCGACAATATTTGTCGGGGTAAAACCTAACTGTTTAACTGCCGCACGTGCTTCACGCAAATCATCGGCTTCAACTTTACCTTTTACAATTTCATTTGTTCCGTCTTTTATTGCGGTATAATTATAAATTGCCATAAATCACCTATTCTCCCGCCATACCAAGAACTCTGACGAATTCTTCAACCGTTGTTTGACCGTTCATAATATGCTGTAAGCAAGACTTGTGTAATGTCGTCATACCATTTCCAACAGCACTTTCTTCAATTTCCAAATCATGCGCACCTTGAGCAATAAGTTTTTTAATTTCTTTAGTAATTTGCATGATTTCGTAAACACCCAAACGTCCTTTATAACCTTGAAAACCGCATTTGTTGCAACCTTTTGCTCTATAAATAGGGGTTTTTGTTAATTTTTCAATCATTTCAGGGTCAGTTGTAACTAAAGAGGCTTCTTCTTTTGTCGGATAATATTCTTCCTTACAATCATCACAAAGTTTTCTTACAAGACGTTGTGCAATTACACCTGATAAAGTTGAAGATACCAAATAATCCTTAGCACCCATTTCAATCAAACGGGTAACCGTAGCAGCAGCCGAGTTAGTGTGGACGGTACTTAACACAAGGTGACCTGTTAACGCAGCAGAAATCGCAATTTCCAAAGTTTCGTAGTCACGGATTTCACCGACAAGGATAATATCAGGGTCCTGACGAAGGATTGCTCTCATACAGGATGCAAATGTGATACCTGCTTTTGCGTTAATTTGTGATTGGTTAATACCTTCCAACTTAATTTCTATCGGGTCTTCAATTGTTGTAATGTTAACCGACTCATCGTTCAAACTTTTCAAAACCGAGTAAAGAGTTGTTGTTTTACCGGAACCGGTAGGACCTGACGTTAGGATAATACCGTTCGGGCAAGAAACCATCTTTTTAACCTTTTGTACATCTTCCGGATGCGCACCGATAAGTTTTATTTCCTTATCATTGGATGCTAAGGAAACAGCAGGTGCCAAGATACGAATACAGACCTTTTCCTTGCCGGAAACAGGAAGTGTGTTGATACGAAAGTCGTAAGAACAATCTTTATAAGATATTGAGAACGTACCATCCTGAGGTCGTCTGTTTTCTGCAATATTCATTCTTGCCATGACCTTGAAACGTGCAATAACCGAAGTTTCTACTTTTGCAGGAACATCCAAAACCTTCTGCAACATACCGTCTTTTCTGTAACGGACGATATATCCTGAAAGTCTTGGCTCAATGTGAATATCGGAAACCCTGTTATCAATACCGTTTGTAATAATTTGGTTAACGAACTTTGCAACCGAACCTGTGGTATCTTGAAGTTCATCCGCAACCATATCCGACAAAGATGTTTCATCATCCATGTCAAGAGTTTCGGTTTTAATCTGTTCGATAATTTCATCTGTTTGCTTTTTCTGTAACGAGAAAAATGTATTTAAAGCATTTTGAAACTCATAGTGAGTCATCAATAACTGCTTAGGATTTTGACCTGTCAAATAGATAATTTCTTTCAAAACATCTTGTTTCATAGGTTTTACAACACCTATGATAAGAGTTTTGCCATCAGATGAAATAGGAATTGCACGATTTGAACGAATAAAATCTTCAGGCAATATATTTACAAAACGCTTTTGGTCAATCAATTGATCAGTCGTAACTATTTCATAGCCCGTTTGATCATGCAAAACATCTTTCAATTGCTCTAACGATACCAATCCCATTTCAAATAACATTGAACCGATAGGAGTATTTGTACGTTTCGAATTAGCCAAAGCCTTCATCAAATCTACTTCTGAGATGATACCTTTAGCGATGAGCATTTCACCTAACTTGCCGTGAATACCGCCTTGAGAAGATTTATCGGAAGGTGCAGGTGAAGCCTCCTTAGTTTCCGCCGGAGCTCCGACAGGAACAGAAGAAATCAAATCTGCCGGCAAAAAAGATGCCATTAATTCTTTTAAATCATCATCACCAACAAGCATAAATTTGATTGACTGAGAAAATGTATTTTTTAATATAGAACTAATTTCATCTTTATTAGAATTTTTAGAAACAGCAACAAATAAGAAATCATCTTTAATACTAATCGGTACGAAGTGGTATTGCGCAATTACACTTTTGTCAATACTATTCAATACGTTCTGATCTATACTGTTTTTTAATCTTAATATTAATGCGTTCATTTATTACTGTTACTTATTTATACTATATTTAACCATTTTTACTCTATAACCAATATTTACACTTATTAAAGCATCATATCATCAGTCAAAGAATCTTCTGTGTCAACAACGATTTGAGGTGTCAACATGATAACCATTTCTTCCTTAGATTTATCAGTAGCTGTACTTCTGAAGAACATACCAAGAACCGGAATATCGCCTAAGAACGGAATTTTCTTAACGGATTTTGATTCTGTTTCTTGAATCATACCGCCGATTACAAGAGTTTCACCGTCTTTGATACGAACACCTTTCAAATCAAGGTCACGTCTTTGTAGCAAAGTAGCAACCAATTCTTGATCTCCGGTTTCACCTGTATCATAAACTCTTTCTGCGATAGTCTTATAATCAGGTTTGATATCCAAAGTTACATAACCGTCAGGACTGATAAACGGAGTGATTTGAACTTTGATACCGTTATCGTCTTTGATTTCATAAGTTTTTTGTACCTGAGCTGCAGCAGATGCACCGTTATCCAAGTATTGAGATTCTACCTTTGAAATATAGTCTGATGTCAAGTCAATAGTTGAAGATTGACCGCTTGTTAAAAGAACTCTCGGATTAGCCAACACACGACCTTTTTTGTTTTCAACCAAATAGTTAACTGCATATACTAATTGAGGAGAACCTGAGTATTTAGTTTGGATACCTTTAATCTCATAACCTGTTTCTTCACTATAACTTTCCTGATCTAGAATCGCATAACCATGACCTGCAAAGAATACCGGATAGAAAGGATTTGTTGAAAATCCCTGACCGCCGCCTGCGTTGAATGAGAAGTTTTTACTCAAGAACGTCCAAGTATTGTCAAAAGTTTTACTTCCTGATTCTGATAATGAAATAATTTGGATTTCCAAATAAGCCTGAGGTGCTTTTTTATCATTTGCGGCAATATATTCTCTAATCATGTCAATTTGAGTATCAGAACCACCGATTACCTGTATTGTACCAAGTGTCGGGAAATAAGAAACCGACAAATTGACAAACGGTAAACTTGACAAATCATCAGATGAAACCTCCATCGCGGTAGAACATACCAGCTGACCGCCGCCTACGGCAATAGAACCTGAACCTCCGCCACTGCTTGCTGCACTGCTTTCATCTGATGCAAACCCTGTAGGAACACCTGCAGCAAAACCTGAACTTGAGCCCTCACTTGAAGATCCGCTTGAAATTGTTGACGGAATTAAAGTCGAACAAATCATATTTGCCATTTCTGCAGGAGTTGTGTGGTTTACTTTAAATGTTGTTATCGTAGGTTTTTTATCAAATTGCTCAACAATTTTCTTTGCCATTGCAACGTCATTTGCAGTACCCATTACAATCAAATCATTAGTTGCAGGGTTAACAGTTACAACAGGTTTTGTTGATAAGCCGGGATTTACACCGTCTTTTTTGAAAACATTTGTATTCAAAAACGATGCCAAAGCTCCGGCATTAACATATTTAACAGGAATAAGATTCATGCTTTTATCAGCAAAAGACATTGCCGCTTCACTTGTAGAAACGATAATTGTATTAGCTTGAATATCATAGAATAAATTGTTTGTATTAACAACAAGTTTAAGAGCTTCTTCGAGCGGAATATCAACCAAATCCATTGTTACTTCGCCATCAACACCGGCAGCAAAGATTATATTCATACCTGCTTGGTCGGCAAACATTCTCAAGACTTGTTTAATATCAGCATCACGTAAACTCAAATTCACAACAGAATCCGCATTTGCAATTCTGAGAGCCGAACGCATTTCAAGAGATGATACATCTGCACCCGTTCTCAACGCCGGCTTTGATGCCTCATAACCTGAATAGTAATTATCAATTGCGAATGCTGCAGTCATTGAGTTTGTTATCACAAACGCTGACAACATGATACTTGCAACAAATTTTTCTCTAATCTTATTTTTCATATCTGCTCCTGCTTATTATATTTATTATTAACCTTTTCTACCACCAAATCTGTTTTTCAAATTATACAAATCGTTTTGTGCTTTATCAAATTCGTCTTTAGAGAACATTTCTCCAATACTTGCCGAATATATGTTTGAACCGAGTCCGACAGTTATCCAAGATTTGTTAATCTGTATAACTTTGTACTCCTGATCCATAATTTTGTCACCCTGACGTACCAAATAATCCTTATCATCAACATTGATAATCGCCGAAGGATTTGTAGCATTGAACATGATACCAACAACCTTTGTACGGGTAATTTTTGCCGCCGCAGCATCAGACGGTGCCAAAGCTGTCGGAGGTACCGGCAAATTGAAACTGTACGGACTGATATCATCAGGTTGACGAATCGCAACATTTTTCAATTCTTCTATTTGGCGAATTTTAGCATTATGGGCATTTGCCTCAGCTATAGCTGATGATCTTGCCTGTTCAAACGCTCTTATTTCACCCGACGGCATAAAAGGATCGGATCTGCCGATTGAGGTTACATCATACGAAACCATCGTACTCGCTTTATCGGATTCAACTTCGATTTCCACACTGTCATCCGGAACTTCAACCTGTTCTTGTTTTTGGGAATTATCAGCTGCCTGAGCCGGTACTACATCCTGAACCGGTGCTTCTTCCGCCTTTGGTGCAAAATTCTGTAAAACGCCGCATCCGCCGGCAATTAAACCAACAACCATCACCATAACCAAAAGAGTTAAAACCCGTTTACCCTTACGGCTGAAGGTATTGTCTACCCAATTCTCATTCCTATAGTAGTTTATGTTCACTTTATCTCCACCCATCTAGTATTAATATACAATAGTATTATATTAAAGCTCTGCCTTTTGAGTATCAACCATTTATAGGAATTTCCCAAAATAAACAGTTTCCTTACATGATATTAACATAATCTTTGCTTTTAGGCAAAAAATGCAAATTTTTATCAATTACAACTGAAAATAATAGGTAAATCAGCCACACATAAGCGTTTAAGACTGTTTTTATTTTGTAACAATTGTAAATTTAACTATTAAAGTTCAATCTAAAGATTTAAACGAATTTTAGCGGCGAACGCAAATTCTTTCCAACGCTCTTACAAAACGGACAATCTTTGCCTCTGTTTCAGCGGTAATTGAATCGACTAAAATCGTCTTGCAACCGAGATTTTTGCCGCATAAAATATCAGTTAAAGGTCTGTCACCAACCAAAACACATTCCTTAACATTTACTTCATATTTCTTCAAAAACTCGGAAACAATATTTGTTTTCGGCTTACAAGCGTTAAACAATAACGGAAAATCCGAAATTTCCCTTACTTTTGCGATATATTGCTCATTCTTATTATTTGAAACAACGGCAATAAAAAATCTCTTTCTGACAACATCAAGCCAATTTAATATTTCAGGACTGTAAGTTGCAGACTTTGACGCCATCAGAGTGCTGTCCAAATCAAACAACATCGCCTTGATACCGTCTTTTTCCAACTCATCCAAATCAATATCATAAATCCGTTTAAGATTATAATCAGGTTTAAGAAACATATTCTTTAACTCCTATCGTCCTTGCCAAAGCAACTTCATAATCTACAGGTTCATGCTCCAATTTAAAATAAACTTCCGAATTTGTATTTGCAACATCAAGTTTTTCACCTTTTTCATCAATAATTTCAAGAATTTTTGAATGAAATTGCTCTTTTGGCGTAATAATTTCAACTTCATCATTCAACAATACTTTATTCTTAACCTTGACAAAGTATAAATTATCACCGCTTTCAAAATCGACTTTCTTTCCGCGAAATTCAAACAGAAAATCCGCACCTGCCAAGCCCTTTGAAATATCATAACTATAACTGTCAGGCTTATTTTCACCAAGCGCAAAACCTGTAGTATAACCTCTGTTACCGACTTTTTTAAGTTCCAAAAAATATTTTTCCATATCCGCATCAGGATTTTTAAGAATTTCATCAATTGCATTACGATATGTTTTTGCAACCGCAGAAACATAATAAAGACTTTTTGTCCTTCCTTCAACCTTGAAAGAATCAACGCCTGCATCTATCATATCTTTCAAAGATTTGACCAAACATAAATCTTTCGGGCTCAGAATATGAGAACCGCGATTATCTTGGTTAATTTCATAATACTGTCCCGGACGGGTTTCTTCCACAAGTTTATAACTCCAGCGGCATGGCTGCGAACAGTTACCGGAATTGGCTTTTCGCTCTCCGTTTGTAAAATAATCACTCAACAAACATCTTCCCGAAAATGAAACACATTGCGAACCATGAATAAAGCACTCAATCTCCATATCCGGTACTTGTTTTTTTATTTCCGCAATCTCAGGAATTGACAATTCCCGTGCAAGTACAACACGTTTTGCACCCATATCCTGCCAAAATTTCACACATTCGTAGTTTAATATATTTGTTTGCGTACTGATATGAATTTCCGTATCAGGCATGTATTTTTTTAACAAACGTAAAATTCCGAAATCGCTGACCAAAACAGCATCAGGATTTGCATCTTTAATAATTTCCAAACATTGCTCAAGATGTTTTATATCAGAATTATATGCAAAAATATTCAAAGTCATATACGCTTTTGCACCTAACTCATGCGCCAAATCAACAGCTCGCTTTAAATTTTCAAGAGTAATTATTTCACCCTTGCGCATTGCACGCAAGCTAAAATCTACCACCCCCAAATATACAGCATCCGCACCATATTTGACGGCATATTTTAATTTTTCCAAATTGCCCGCAGGCATCAATAATTCAACATTTCCCATAAATCAATGATAAGATAAACTAAATTAATAATCAACCGAATAGGTGATGTTGTTTTCTCAAAAATGTAGAGAATAGAATATATAGCAAACCACGAGTTATTTTTGGAGAAAAACATGAAAACAATAAACAATGCAACCGCTACAATAAAAGAAATATGGGCTTATCAACACCCTGTTATGCACACATGGTTTTTATTCAGTGCAGCATCTCTTGGTTGCATGTTTACACTGTTGTTTTTCATGTTTTAGAAATCAAACTTATAAATAAATTATCCCCGAACTAGCAAGAACCAACTTCAAGGTTCTTGTTTTTGTATTCTCTGTTGAAAAATTTGACAAGTTTTACAATCATAATTAGACATAAAACAACCGCAGACATAACAAGTCCAACCCAAAAACCTGTAAGCATGAATTTGAATTTAAAAGCTAAAATGTAACCTACAGGAATTGCTATACACCAATATGCGACAAAATTAGCAAGTAAAACAATATCCGTTTGTTTTACCCCCTTACATATTCCAGCAAGTGCAATTTGCAATCCGTCAAGAATTTGAAATACCGCCAACACATACATTACAGGAATAGCTATTTTTACCAACTCTGCATCAACAGTAAATAAGCCCGCGATTACCTTAGGGAATGACACAAATGTAACAGCGCTGCATATCATAAACCCTACAGCCAAAAAAGTTCCGATAACAGAATATTTTTTCAAATCCTCAATATTTTTTGCCCCGTTTGCAAAACCAACTTTAATCGCTATTGCATTCGAAATTGCAAAAGGAACCATAAAAGAAATTGTTGTCAGCGAACAAACCAAATTCTGAGCCGCCGCATAAATTCCGGAAACTCTACCCATAAATATTGCAATAGAATTAAATGCAACAAATTCTATAAATACCGCCAAAGATATCGGCATGCCGATTTTTAACAAATTTTTATAATAACCTTTTTCATGGTAATCACGCATACTCATTCTCACTAAGCAATATATTAATAGCGCAAATCCCATGAAATATCTGACAATAAAACTTGCAACAGCAAGCCCTATCACGCCAAGTGACGGAATTACCCAAAATCCGAAAACCAAAATTAAGTTTAATATAATATTTAAAAACACACAAAAAATTGTAACAGCATTTGGGAATAAAACTATCTCAAAAGCCTGCAAATACTCCTTCAGCGCTGCATGCAAATACGCCCCAAACGTACTAAATGCCGAAATAAACATATAATCCTGAATTGGTTTAACAAGCCTTTCCTCAAAACCCATAAACGGAATAATCGGAATAACCGCCAATATCAAAGTTGTCGCCAATATTGCAAGTATTAAAGAAAACCTGATTGACGGATAAAAATATCGTTTAATTTGTTTCTTTTCGCCTCTGTAATTAGACAATAACGGTGAAATACTTGAAATTAAACCTATCCCGAACGTTATAATACAGTTGATAATAGCCGTTGCAATACTAATCGCCGCAAACGTATCTGTGGAATGTCGTCCTGCGACCACAACATCACCGATACCAATGAGAATAAATCCTAAGTTTCCCATAATTATCGGCATTGCTATAGTTAAAAGTTCCCTAAGGTAATGTTTAATTCCATGTTTGCACATAGAATTATTGTAACACGAAAAAAATTTATAAAAGAAAATAAGCGTTTTTCTTCATCATACAAGGAAAGAAGAAATACAAAATCTCCGTAAGCGGATTACGACGATTTTTTACCTCCGATTGCGTTACCTAAAATAAATCCTATCCCTACTCCCCATGCAAAATTAGTCCACCTAATCTTTGAAAATGCTTTAGATGCAACCACATCCATCAACGCTTCCGACTTTTTGAAGTCTTTAAAATTATCTTCAAACCCCTGTTTCAAATTTTTTACGATATCCTTATCCGTAATAGATTTTGTTAATTCGGAAATTTTAGCATTTATTGCATCAAGAGTTTCATCTACCCCGTTTTGGACTAAAAATACCTTATCTTCAGCGGATAATCTTTTTTTAGTAATCGCCAAAGCCGCATCATTTAACTGCTCAATTGTATCTTCTGTTTGATTTTTTACAACATTATATGCTGTTCTTACAAATCTGTCTTTTGTGACAGGCAAAAAATATGCACTCATCCCCACAACCGATAAAGCTGCAGCAGTCGACCTGTTTGAAGGCATTACGCTGTTATTATTACTTACACCACTCATAGACATAAATTATTTCTCCGAATTTTCTAATCATAGAAAATCCGAAAATAATATTTTTTGCCGATTAAGTAAAGAAATGTAACGTTTTAATGCCCTAAGTACAAATCTTTAAAATAATCTTCATTTGATGCTGCAAAATACCCGCAAGTTACACCATTAATGGAACCTTGTCCCGCAGGATTACAGTATGCTTGAGGATTTGTACTATATGGCGCAGAGGTACCCGGAGCACCGACAGGCAAAATATCACCTTTCACAAGTTCAAAAGTGAACAAATCCCAACCCCAGCGATTTGGCATTTTATTTTTACCGTTGATATCTATAGTAATCCATTTATACCTTACAGGATTAGTAAAGGCAAACAGCATACCGTTATTTATAACAAATGCTCCGTCAGATAAATACCTAATATCTATTTTCGAATTAGAGTGTCTGTTATATATGTGATAATTATCCCGAGCGGTAGATGCATTGGCTTTGCTAAATCCTATACAAACGCTGGTATTTTTTGCAGGGGAATTGAAATCACCGCAATCAATTGATACTCTTTGATATTCTTTTAAGATTTTATACAACGCTTGGGAAGCACCATAACTTGCAGGATCTACAGAAACATTATCCGCATCCATATCCGCAATAGACTTTGCCAAAAGAGAATATGCCGTATTAAATTGAGCTCTTGCCTGTGCAGCCTTTTGACCGGTAACAAGCTGCGGCAAAACAAGCCCCGCAACAACACCTATTACCGCCAAAGCAATAAGAATTTCACCCAATGTAAATCCAAACTTTTTCATATTCAATAACCAATCCTCGTTTTTAACAACTTATATATTAATTATAACATGTTTTACAGCCAAGCTCAAGTATTATCATACAATTGTGCCAACATAAACCAACACCCGCCCAACTATCTACTTTAAAGTTTTATAACTCTATGATATATTAAATACAAAAGGAGAAAAACATGAACAAAAAATCACTTTTCACATCATTAGCAATATTGATTTTACCGATTATTGCTTTCTTCGGACTGACTTTTGATAAAAGTTCTTCTACGGTAGCTTATGCCTCAGGAAAGCCGCAAATTATAAAATTTTCGTCAAATATGTGCATCGAATGCAAAGAAGTTGAAAGAATTTTCAAAAAACTTTTACCTAAATATTCTAAAAAATTTGAATATACAGAAATTATTGTTGACAATAACAACGATATGAACAACAAAATGATAAAAAAATATAGAGTAACACTTGTTCCGACAATAATTATGTTAAATTCCGACGGTTCACCGTACATACGTATCGAAGGTTCAATACCGGAAGATGAAATGGAAGAATATATCAAAGGTTTAAAATAATGGAAAATCTTACTCAATTATTTTCTAATCAAACAAATATATATCTTTTATTTTTGGCATCTTTTGCAGGCGGTTTAATTTCCTCAATATCGCCCTGCTCACTTTCAATGCTCCCGTTGATTATCGGTTATATCGGCGGGTATTCCAAAGAAAAACCGTTGAAAACTCTGTTACAAATGATTGTATTTGTGATAGGGACAGGCATTGTTTTTTCTGTAATAGGTATAATTTGCGCTCTTACCGGTAAAATATTCTTGGGAAATCCTTATTTTGCATTGATTATTGCATCAATAATTATGATTATGGGATTAAAAATTCTCGGAATAATCGAATTTGAACTTCCGGTTATAATAAAAGAAATTCCGCAAAACAAAGTCAACAACGATTTTTTATACCCATTGATTTTGGGTGCTGTTTTTGCACTAATCGGAACACCTTGTTCTACCCCGATATTAGCCAGTATAATGGCATTTGCATCAATTTCGGCAAAAGTAACTCAGGCTGTTATTATGCTGTTTTTATTTTCAATAGGACAAGGTTTAATCCTTATTATTGCAGGGTTTCTTACCTCAAAAATTAAATCAAACAATAATTTCTACAAATTTTCGGAAAGCATAATGAAACTCAGCGGAATTTTATTAATTTTTGTTGCTTTATATATTTTTTATAAGATTTTCGGCGCCGTTCTTGTAAAATAACCTTGAATATTGTAAAATCTATTTATAAAAAGGATATATTTAAGGAGCAGGTATTATGAAAATATTTGAGGGACAACTAACTACAACAAACGATGAACATTTTTGTATAATAATTTCAAGATTTAACGATTTTATAGGTGCAAAACTGCTTGAAGGTGCTGTGGATGAACTAAAACGACACGGAGTTTCTGAAAATAATATTGACGTTGTAAAAGTTCCGGGAGCTTTTGAAATCCCCGTTATTGCCTCTAAATGTGCAAAATCAAATAAATATAACGCAATAATAACATTAGGAGCCGTAATCAAAGGCTCAACACCTCATTTTGACTACGTATCCGCTGAAGTTTCAAAAGGCGTAGCACAAGTAAGTTTACAAACAGGTGTTCCTGTAATATTTGGAGTATTAACAACAGACAACATTGAACAAGCAATAGAAAGAGCCGGAACAAAAGCCGGAAATAAAGGGGCAGACGCTGCTAAAACTGCAATCGAAATGGCAAATTTGGTTAAATTAGTGTAATACCAAAAACCGCAATTGCGTGATTTTTGGAAAGGAGTTAAGTATGACAGAAGTAATTACAGAATACAGAAACGAGAATACTAAAGACATAGACCTGTTATCAACAATAGACATGGTCAGAAAGATGAATGAAGAAGATTTAATTGTTGCAAAAGTTGTCGGCGATGAAGCTGCAAATATTGCTGCAGCAATTGATATTATTGCAAAAGCATTTTTAAAAGGCGGAAGATTATTCTATTTTGGAGCAGGCACATCAGGCAGACTTGGAATTTTAGATGCCTCAGAATGCCCACCTACGTTTAGCGTTGAGCCGGAAATGGTTCAAGGAAAAATTGCAGGAGGAGAAAAAGCTTTGTTAACTGCGGTTGAAGGTGCAGAAGACAGTTTTGATGCCGGAAAAGAGGATGCAAAATTCTTAACTGATAAAGATGTATGTGTTGTAATTTCTGCAAGCGGAAACCCTAAATATTTACTGGGGGTTTTGGAACAGGCAGATGAAGTCGGTGCTGCAACTATTGCAGTAACTTGTAATTCAAAAGGAATGATTGCACAAGAGGCGGGACACGTAATCTGTGCAGAAGTCGGTCCGGAGGTTATCGCCGGATCAAGCAGACTGAAAGCAGGAACTGCTCAAAAAATGATTTTGAATATGCTTTCTACCGGTGCAATGATTAAAATCGGAAAAACATACGAAAACTTTATGATTGACCTGAAAGCAGTAAACGAAAAACTTAAAGACAGAGCAATCAGAATTGTATCTCAAATTGCTCATGTATCAAATAGCGAAGCACTTGCGGCACTATTAAAATGTGATTGGGAAATCAAAACCTCAATCATTATGATAACAATGAAGAAAAATGTTGAAGATGCAAGACACGAACTAAAAAAATACGGCGGCGTACTAAGAAGAATTATTAACGCAGAAACAGCCGTATAAATTACAAGGATATTCCACTTAACAGGAGGATAAAAAATGAAATTAACAGTACTTGGTGCAGGATGTTGGGGGCTGACATTAGCTTGGCTTTTAACCGATAATTTTGAACATATTACGGTATGGGGGAGAGCGCAAGATTTATCAGAAGATTTGATAAATAACAAACATTGTTCAAAACCTTTAGAAGTGCAACTTGCAGATAAAATCGAAATAACATCAGACCTCAAGCAGGCAATTTCAGGGGCTGATATTATACTATCAGTCGTTGCCACCTCAGGAACACGCGATGTGTGTGAAAACCTCAAACTTGCGGGGATAAAACCAAACCAAATACTTGTTAACGCATCAAAAGGCATTGAACTGCCTTCACTTATGAGAATGTCAGAGGTTATAAAAGATGTTCTGCCGGAACAAAAACTTGCAATTCTTTCAGGACCTACACTTGCAAAAGAAGTACTGCAAGGAAAACCTACAGCGGCTTGTGTAGCTTGCGAAGATATAGAAACAGCACAATTTGTTCAACACGCTTGCAATGTTCCAAACAAATTCAGACTTTATACCAATACTGACGTAATCGGAGTTGAACTTGGAGGAAGTTTGAAAAACGTCATCGCTATAGCATCAGGGTTTGCGCATACAATGGGATTAGGTGACAACTGTGCCGGAACGCTTTTAACTCGCGGCATGGCAGAAATTGTACGCGTAAGTATTCAACTTGGCGCAAATCCGTCGACGTTGTACGGCTTGTCGGGAATGGGTGATTTGATTGCCACCTGTTCTTCCCCAATGTCAAGAAATTATACCGTAGGTTCAATGCTTGCCAAAGGTAAAAAAATTAATGATATACTTGCAGAACTTGGTTCTGTGGCAGAAGGTGTAAAAACATCAAAAGCAATCTGTGAATTAGCACAAAAACTTGATATCGAAGTACCTGTATCGGCAGCAATATACGAAGCTGTCTACACGGATATAACACCGGAAGAATTATTGTCTAAATTGATGAACAGAAAACTAAAAGAAGAAGAAAGATACGTATAATGAGATTTGCCGTAAGATATTTAAAAAATACATATTATCCGCTAAATGTTCCTGAAAATGTTCACCTTGAAGCAGGGCAAATGGTTATTGCAAGAACAGAAAAAGGGGAAGAAGCCTTAAAAGTTTTTCTTGTTAATCCGGAAATTGAAAAATTATGGGAAAAATCCAAAAATAAACCGGAGCCGTTGCCTTTAATCAGAGTAATGTCGCAAAGGGATTTACAAACTCTTGAGGATATAAAAAAGGAAGAAGTGGAAGCGTTTTTCAAATGTCAGGCACTTGTTAAGCAACACAATTTGGTTATGAACTTGGTTCAATGCCGAATTACCTTTGACAGAAGAAAAATTACGTTTTATTATACAGCACCGGAAAGGGTTGACTTCAGAGGACTTCTAAAGGATTTAACACAAACATTTACCCGTGTCCGAATTGATTTACGCCACATCGGCGTAAGGGATGAAACCTCTATACTTGAGGGGGTTGGAATTTGCGGACAACCGTTCTGTTGTTCAAGTTTTTTAAGAAAATTTGCAACAATAAATGTCAAACTGGCAAAAGATCAAGGTATGCCAATTGCTCCGGGAAAAATTTCCGGAACTTGCGGAAGGCTTTTGTGTTGTTTAACTTATGAATACTCAAATTACATAGACGCAGCCAAAGGAATGCCGCCAATCGGTTCATCTGTTATGACAACGGAGGGACTTGGAAAAGTTTGTTATCTTCAGTTTATGAGCGGAAAAGTTGCAGTAAAACTTGAGGACGGCAAAACAAAAGAATTTGATAAAAATGATATCGAAATGGTTGATGCGGACGTTAATGTTGAAATTGATGTTCCTGCAATAAACTATGGCGACGAAGACAGTTCAAACATAGATATCAAACAGCTTGAGGATGACAGAAACAGCTCAACCGGAAACATCTAATTTACAACTGTTTTTAATCAGTTCATTGATTCTATGGATTTTGCAATTTGTATAATAAGCCTTGCCCCCTTGCAAATTCCTGAAAATAGTGTACAATGATATGATGTAACAGTCGTTGCAAGAAAAAGTACACAATCAGGAGAAAAACAATGTACGAAGACGAAAAATTAGTATGTGAAGACTGCGGCAAAGAATTTGTCTTCACAGCCGGAGAACAAGAATTTTATGCGGAAAAAGGTTTGGTAAACAAGCCAAAACGCTGTCCGGAATGCAGAAGCGCTCGCAGAAAAAACAATCGCAAAAAAAGAAGAATGTACGATGCAGTATGTTCTAAATGCGGAGCCCAAACTCAAGTGCCGTTTAAACCGGTTCCGGGTAAAGAAGTTTTTTGCAGAGAATGTTTCCAAAAACCTGAAGAATAAAAAAATTACGATTTACATATTATAAATATAAATATAGCAAGCGGGGAAGTGCATTTTGCACTTCTCTGTTTTTTATACACCTGCAATTCTGTCATCCTGAATTTATTTCAGGATCTATTAGTTTGTAGAATTGGCTATAGACCCTGAAACAAGTTCAGGGTGACATCTTTGTTTGGTTTTTATATTTTGTTCAGCTTATTCAGGGTAACATTGGTGGGATACACAAATACAAAATGCGTATGTCATCTTGAATTTATTTCTACCCTCTCCTAAGTTAGGAGAGGGTTAGGGTGAGGTCTGGTCAGAGTTTTACGCGTATGTCATCCTGAATTTATTTCAGGATCTTTTACTTTGTAGAATTGGTTATAGACCCTGAAACAAGTTCAGGGTGACATCTTTGTTTGGTTTTTATATTTTGTCTGACTTATTCAGGGCAACATTGGTGGGATACACAAATACAAAACGCGTGTGTCATCCTGAATTTATTTCAGGATCTTTTAGTTCACTATCGGTAGACCAAAGTCTGCCCTACCTGCTATCATATCATTATACAATTATTCAAATATTCTATAGTTGAAATTTTTTCGTCATACAAATATTTTATAAAATTCAAATACGCATCATCTCGTGATGAAATCACCAGATTAATTTCAAAACCTTCCGTACAAAACGGCTCGTAATCATATACAACATAACTGTTATATTTACTTTTCCACTCCTTACGTTCAATTCGGCTATTATTTTCTTCAATAATATCTTCAAGCCAAGGCAAAATATTTTGATCAATATTTTTCATTTCCATGCGATTATATCGACTGCAATCATTACAACTATTTCCAATAAACATATAATTTACTCCACTAAGTCTTATATAATGATTGTACAAGCCGCTTTAAATAAAATAATCACCATAATGTATAAAAAATTATAGTCTTAATTACCAATCTTATTTTATATAATTTATATATACTTAATATATCTTAATAATATATAAGTAATTTGTCAATTAATCATGCAAATAATACTTTATATATATAACAGTACAAAACAAGAGGATTCAACATGGGTTTCGCTGAAAACATGCGAATACTAAGTAATATCAACTGCACACTTGCTTCAATGAACAGTTATATGACGCAAAGAAGTAATGGTGTATCACCGCAACAAGCTCAATTCAATTTCTTCGGAAATATGATGAACGGAGTTGCACGTAATGAGGTTGCATACGGAATGCAGCGTTGGGGCAATCCTGTCGGCAATACAATAAACATGTATGCAGGATACGGAAGCAACGAAGCAAACCAATTCGGAACAATGGGACTGTTGAGCGCTAATTTTTCTCCGTGGATGTTTTTCAATTGTTACAGTTGCATGCCGCCGATGATGCCGACATACGGATGCTGCTACGGAATGGGATTTCCGGGATATTTTTGCTAAGCTTGAGCTTTTGAGTGCGTAAGTACGGATATTACTGCGGCAAATGTCCAAAACATAAACTGCAATTGGGGTCTGAAATAAATCGTATCTACCAACCCGTGAAACATTACTGCCCAAATCGCAACAGACGCAACCGAAACAAATATTATATGTTGCGTATTTTTTGACTGCAATATGAACTGCACGGCTTCTTTGGATAATAAAAACAAATATCCCAAGAACGCAATTAAAGCAAAAATTCCACTTTCTACCGCAGTTTCAAGATAAATATTATAAGCACTTAACGCATCAAAACCGGTTTTCATATACAATCCGTATATTTCACGGAAATTTTTATTACCGACGCCAATTCCCAAAAGCCAATTATCTTTAAACATTTCTATTGCAGAATGATAAACATTAAATCGGAAAGAATTTGATGAATCACTTCTCATCGCAAAAATAGACAAAAAACGAAGTCTTAAAGAATTTACAAATGTAAGAGCGAATACAAACAAGGTACAAACACCGGAAATCAAAGTTATGTATAACTTTTTGTAGGTTTTCCAAAAGAATTTTGCGGATATTAAAAATACACAACCAAATATTAGCATTAGTGCAAGGTATGCCCCGCGACAACCTGTTTGGAATATCGTATAAATACTTATTACCGTTAATATACAAGACACTATTGCTGATTTAAAATGTTTTTCCGTGACAAAATAAAATACAGAACCCAAAATTGCAGGGAAACCGCAAACCAAATATCCGCCAAAAAGATTTGGATTTAACGGTTTTAATGTTCCGTAAACTCTTGATATAACGTCTTCAGGATTTATTCTTGAAGTATCTTGCCAAGTGGAAATAGCTTCAGGTTTGATAAAAGTCTGCAAAAATCCTATAATTGATTCATACGCCGTACATAGCGCAATTGCAGCTACAAGCCAAATTATTTTATCACGATTATTTTTCAAATACTGAACAAGTGAAAAGTAAAATCCTATATAAACAAAAGTCTTAAAAAATCCTTTTAAACTTAATGCAAACAATGTTGAACCAAAAAGACTGATTACAACTATCATAAAATATGCAACAAGCCAAATTTCAAAATTTCTAAACTCGACAATTTCACCTTTTTTAAAAAGCATTTTAACAAAAGTAAGAAATATTACAATCAAAGCCAAAAACCCGATTGCATCCGAGTTCATAAAAGTTGAACCCGCAAAAGTTAACAAAATGAATAACAAAATTGTTTTATCAACATTTTGCAAAAATAAACTATTTTCATATACAAAATTTAATTTATCTTGAAAAAATCCAAAAAACTTATTGAACATCATCCGTAGTATTCATATCTTTATTCACAGTCTCATCAACAACAGCATCAATAACTTTAAGGTCTGATACCGAACCTGTAAACTTGTAATCCGCTCCTTCTAATGTTATCGGCAATCCAAGTTTTATTTTATTTCCGCCGACAACAGCACCGTCTTTTGTAATTTTTGCTTTATCAGTCAGAGTTACAACAACATCATACAAATCAGGCTGAGCAACATCTTCAACTACAATTACAACTTTTTTGGAATTTAAAGTAGGCAGGACAATTTTTCTTCTGTCCGCTTTGACATCCAAAATTTCCAAATCAGAATAAGGAACATTTCTTATACTGATAAATGTTTTTTCACCTTTTTTAATAGGAATTTCAGAACCTGAGAAAGTGACACCTCTCATATAAACCTTGAACACAATGTTTGAAGTTGCTTCAATCTGTTTATCCGCAGTTTGTCTGAAACCTTTATAAGTTACAAATCCTACAACCAAAGCGATAATCACACAAGCAACTATAATAAAATCAACTATTCTGATTTTTTTTATAAGTTCTCTCAATTTATCCATAGAATTTCTCCTTAATTAAATCTTTAAATCATTTACTGCCGAAATTAGTTCTTCAACAGTTGTAGTTGCACATCCGAATTGTCTTACAACAATACTTGCCGCAACATTTCCGATAATAGCCGAATAGACCGGCTCAATTCCTGCCGCCAATGCCAATGAATAAACGGCAGTAACCGTATCACCCGCACCTGTCACATCAAACACTTCCGATTTATTGAATACAGGAATTTTAGTATATTTTTCATTCGGTTCCGCAACATACATACCGTCAGCACCACAAGTAATTAAAACAGCTTTCGCATTTGTTTCGCTCAACAATTTTTTACCCGCAAGTTTTAATTCCTGCTCACTTTCAATTTTAAAGCCGACTGACTTTTCCGTATCAGGAAGATTAGGAGTCATTGATGTAACATTTCTATATGTTCCCAAATTTCTTTGAGCATCCACAACAACAACCTTGCCTAGTTCATTTGCATACCCGATGGTATAATCAATTACACGTTTTGTCAAAGTTCCGATATGATAATTTGAAAGCACAACTGCATCATATTCAGGTAACAACTTTTCAATATTTTTAATAACTTTTTCTTCTGTTTCAGGCGAAATATCACCCTTAGACTGTCTGTCAACCCTCACAATCTGCTGTGTAATAGAAGTTGTTATTGAACCGGAAATTCTTGTTTTAACAATAGTTTTACGAGTTTTATCTTTTACAATTTTTGAACAATCAATATTTGCCTTGTCAAAAGTATCAAATAAAAGCTCAGAATAATAATCATCTCCGCTGACACCTATAACCGCAACTTTACCACCGTTTAGTGTTGCCACGTTATGTGCAGCATTTGATGCTCCGCCTAAGATTAACTTTGTTTTTGTATGTTGCAAAATTAATACGGGTGCTTCACGCGAAATTCTCTCTGCATCACCATATATCATCTCATCCAACGCCAAATCCCCAACAATGAGAACCTTTGACTGCGCAAGTTTGTTTATACTTGAAATAAGTTTTTCTTTATCAAAAATCATAATACCAACTCTCAATTTATATTTATAAATACATCTTAACACAAATATATTTCATGATACAAAACAGGTGAAATCCCACACCCGAAGAAGGTTTCCACATAAAAAAAGGGCAGCAATAATGCTGCCTCGTTTATCTAAACTATCTCTCTTCTCATACCAAAATCATTCTATTGTAAAGATGTTCTCCACAATGAATCATTAAATTTGCTTTGTTGTGAATTAGTATCAGCAGATAGTGTTACATTGCTCGGAGCAAAAACAAATACTAAATCACCAACTTTTTTAGGATTGCCGTTGAGCGCTTGAGATGCACCGCAAACAAAATCAATTGTTCTTTGTGATTGTTCTTTATCTAAAAGATGAAGATTTAACATTACAATTTTTCTGTCTTTCAAATGTTGAACAATAGTAGCAGCATCATCAAATGAACGCGGTTCGATTACAACAACTTCATTACCGCCTCTGTTTGCACTCGGATGACTTAAAACTTTTGATTCGTGTTTTGTGATATTTTGAAGCGGTTCATAAGAAGGAGCTACTTCTCTTACTGCATTACCATCTTCAACATAATCATATCCGTCACCTTCATAATCAGGATCATTTATATCAACGAACGGATCATCTTCACCACGAAAATTATCCATTACGAAATCTACAACTTTTTTGAAACTATCTGCTATTGCTGCCACCGCTTTTTCCTCCGTTTATCCTACTCAAATAACTTTCTACCTACCCTAAGCATTGTTGAACCTTGCTGTGCCGCAATTTTATAATCCCGACTCATCCCCATTGATATTTCTTCAAGATTGCAGTTATACCTTTCTCTCAAACTATCCCTAATTTGAACTATCTCCCCAAACAGACTCTCAAGTTCTTGTTCGGTTGCCGCAAACGGCGCCATATTCATAACACCGACTATCCGTATTCCTGCCAGCTTTTGCAAATCCGGAAAAACTTCAAATACATCTTGTTTTGAAAATCCGAATTTTTGTTCTTCTCCCGCATTGTTAATCTGTACCAAAACTTTTTGGACTTTCCCTATCTCCAACGCGTTCTGCGAAATACATTCCGCCAGCTTTAACGAATCCAACGAGTGTATGTATTCAAAAACTTTCACAGCCTGTTTAACCTTATTGGTTTGTAAATGACCGATAAAATGAAACTTTGAATTATTTTTGACTTCATTGCTTAAGTTAGCAATCTTTTTTGAAGCCTCAACCACTCTCGATTCTCCGAAATCACGAATACCCGCATCATATGCGGCATATAACGCATTTTCGTCAAAATACTTCGTTACTGCAATTATTCTGGGTTTACAAGGTGCAATTTCTTCTTGTATCCGTAAAAGATTGTCTTTGACTGTCTCGTACATTATTTCACCTCTACAAGAAACAGCTCAATACGAGCATAATTTAATTGTACTCTAGTTTTTGAGCTTGTCCAAAATATTTATTTTGTAACAAAACACAAGAATTAAAAAAGGGCTGAAACCATGTCAGGGACATGATTTCAGCGATTAGGCAAAAGTCGCATTACGCTTAATATTTCTTCACAATCTTGTTTGTCGAAATGGCTGTATTACATGCTACACAATAAAGTCATGGCATTTTGCAAAAAAATTTTTAAAGCAAATAAAAACTATCGTTTTTTATATTTGTGATAATATTATTGAGCAGGGAAAATACATGAATATACAGAATAATTTTGGAATCGCATTTAGCCTCACTATGTTAGCCGGACTGACAACAGCAATCGGCGGAGCTATTGCGTTTATTACAAAAAAAAATAATTTAAAAACATTGTCACTAGGACTTGGGTTTTCTGCCGGAGTAATGATTTTCATATCTCTTGTTGATATTATTCCAAACTCTGAAAAACTGCTCCAACCAAACTTTCCACACGCATTTCGCTGGATGGTATACTTAGGATTTATAATCGGTTTGGCAATTTCTGTATTAATTGACTATTTTCTGCCTGACCACGTTGACACAGAAGAACTTTTACATCCTGACGATGAAGAAATCATCAAACATAATCATTACAAATTAAAACGAGCAGGCTTTATGACTGCAATTGCAATTTGTATTCACAATTTTCCTGAAGGAATGGCAACATTTTTAACAACCACACAGGACTTAACTCTTGGAATTCCTGTTGCATTTGCGATTGCAATTCACAATATTCCTGAGGGGATTGCCGTTGCACTTCCAATATATCACGCAACGGGTAAAAAACGGTACGCAATGCTATATGCTGCACTTTCAGGGATAACCGAACCGATAGGCGCACTATTTGGTATGCTCATTTTCGGATTATTTGTGCCACAAATTATGGTTGGCGTCTTAATGGCTGCAGTTGCGGGAATTATGACATACATTTCATTTGATACGCTTTTACCGCTTGCAAAAGAATATGGCAACTGGCACTTATCAATTATCGGCATTATGTCAGGAATTATGTTTATTTGGTTAAGCCTGATTATGATAGGCGGATAATATAACTAATTCACTTAAGAAAACAAAAAAGATTGCACATACAAAAAGTATGCACAACCTCTTTTATATATTCAAAATTTACCAATCTTTTAACTGTTCCAAAATATCCGCAATTTTTGACGCTTCTTTGTATCCGATACCGTCAATTGCAAAAATTTCATCTTTTACCGGATTTACGACACAAAACTCGTGGCACAAATTAGAAAAACTCACATCATTTTGTGCATCTTCCATAGTTGCAAACCGTTTAAATCCTGCGGCTTCCTGAGCATAAAAATTGTAAGCAGAAGAATATTCCGCGTCATTTTTTATAGGATTAATGGCATCAATAAACGCTTGTGCGTAAGGGCAATCAGCTCCTACATAGTATATTGTAAACTTTTTGTCCGTGTATAAATCTTTATACTCACTACCTGTCTTCAAATAAGTTACAACATTTTCCGGAATAGGTTTAAAATAATAGTTTACCCCATCCATACCTGTTAATGTCATTTTTGTTTGTTCTGTTTTTGATTTATTCGGCACGGGATTTTTTGCGCCACAACCGCATAAAACTAAAGACACCAAACACAACAATAAAACCGAACTGATTTTCTTTTTCATAAACCCAACCTTTCTGTTTGATATTACAAAGGCAATATTAACAAATAAAACATAAAATTACCTCATATAAATAATTTAACTAACTCTCCTGTAACTAATTATACCGGAAGTTTTTATTAAATATTAAAAATCAGGATTTTACTGCATTGCAACTAATAAAACCTATATCAAATCTGCATAAGGCAAAGATTTAATATAATCTTCCATATACTGCCAATCTGGTTCATAAGTACCATCATCTTTTTGTATTGCGGGTAATTTTATACGTGTATTTCTTATGTTATCTTGATTGAATTTCCTTCCATATGCATAACGATAATTTTCATAATTTAAAATTGTGACTAAAAACATTGCGATGTGCTTATTCATATTAAATTTAGGTAGTAATTTTTCAACATGGTCACTCGCAGAAAAGTTTTTAGGTTGGTACGAAACAAATCCAGCAACGGCACTATCTGCTACTAATATATTACCTGATTCAGTATAGTAATCATAATATCCTGCAACTCCATTATTAGTCGATTGCGTTGTAACATATGGGTACTCGCCCAAACCATAATCATCGTTAAGTGTTTTTAATTTTGTAGTTTTAGAACCTATAATGTCAAAATATTCATTAATATTGAACATTCTCCAATTATTAATATGATTTCTTATATTATCAGGTTTCTGTGAGTTAGTGGTTTGTTTTAAATTTTTTGATAAACTTTTTATAGTGTTTTCTATATATTCCCAATCAATTTCATCGTTTTTTGTAACAGGTAATCTAATCTCAATATCATCTATCTTATCGGTTGCATTCCTTCCATAGCAATATTTAAAAGTTTCCATATTAATGCAAGTCGCTAAAAATTTCAAATGAAACGTATTTACATCTAAATTCTTTGAAATCAATGCTTTGACACGTGTCCCAATATAAAAGTCCATAGGTTGTACCTTTGCTGAAAAGCAACCCCTATCAGCCAAAGATATAGTTACATTATGATTATACAGTGGTCTATTTTCAATATATTGTGTCCAACAATTAATACCATTTTCTGTCTTTTTATGACTTATAACGGGGTATTTCCCTGGAATAATATCTCTATATATCAAATCACCACCAGTATCAATATTAAATAACTGTGCCAAAGTGAACTTTTTCCAGTAAGCTGTATTTATTTTACTCATTTATTCCCACCAATACTTGACAAGCATAAAATTCTTTTATCGTTTTTTCAAAATCAGAATCTGATAATGTTGAATAATCTGTATCCATATATGCTTCACATAACCATTCATCAGTAGCTGTAACTTTTTTGCAAATTGATAACCCCGTTTCTGTTTGTCTTCTTCTATACAAATATAGCCATTTTGATTCAATATCATTCCATATACCCTCAGTAGAATTTGGTTTCGTTTTTTCGACTCTGCCCATATTTTTCTTTTTAATAAAACCATCATCTTTAAAATATCCAAAAAATGTTTCTTTTATAGGTGCATTTTCATGTCTTGTCCCTAAATTGAATACCATACAACAAGCATTTGCACTTGCTCCTGGATGAAACATATCCGATGGCAGAGAAAAGACAGCATCCAATGTATGTTCTTCTAACATTTTTTGTTTAAACTTACGAATTTCTTTTTCATTTTTACTTCCAATTGCACAAGCCATTGGGAGTAATACTGCTAATTTACCATTTTTTACTTTTGAGGCAATGTAATAAACATAGTGAAACCCTTTTGACGGGTCTTCTTTTGTTGTTTTACTCCATGTTGCTGTATATTCTTTTTGTGAGCATTTTCTTTGAGCATTATAAGGAGGATTCATTAAAACGGTATTGATATTTGCATTTTCAATAAAATCATCTAAATCAAAGCAACTTCCTTGTCTAACATTAGAATTGCCATCACTATGTATAAGCATGTTCGTTGTTGATAACCCAAATGCTTTTTCTTCCCATTCGATGCCATAGATTTGTTCTTTTTTGACTCTGTCCATCTCATCTTTATTTGCACAATCATCCATCGCTTCAGTCATTGCTCTTACTAAAAATGCACCACTACCGCAACAAGGATCTAATACTCTTGAATACCTATTTATGCCTACTACCTGACACATGAAATGAACAATATGGTCAGGTGTAAATGCTTGATTTTTATCTTCTTTTCCAACAAATTTATTAAAAGTCGTAAAAAATAAATTTAAAATATCTTGTCCTTGTGTATTTTTATCATTTATATAAGGTAATATATCTGTTTCAATTTTTCTCAAAATTTCTTGTAAACTTTCGGCATCTAATGCTCTTACATCTTGTGATTCTAAAACTTTTGTTTTTAATATCACAAGTTTTTGTGCTTTGTTTAAATCTTTCTCTAATAAATTTGTTATTACTTCTTCAATGCCACCCATAATAGATTTTTTTAATTGATGTTCATATTTAAGCCCATTCTTTAATGCCAACAGGCATGTTCCAACAAACTGACTTCTTATTTTTTCGCCAATACCGTGCGTAAACAATAAATCATTTAATTCATATGTGCTTTTTATTACCATTTCTTTATTATTAGTTTTACCTAAATATAAATCTGCGTATTCATCAAAAGACTTTAAAGCATATTGATTCTTTAATTGATGGGCATCACCAATTATCAAATCACTTCCCCACCAAACTTTAAATCGTTCATCTTCCGTATTAGCAAGAATTGCAATAATTTTATTTCCTGTTAATACTTTCTCATAATTTACATATGATTGCATTTGAAACAAAACTTTATCTTTATCCCATTTATCAAAATTATCTTTTGTTTCAACTAAAATAGATATGTTATCTTTTATAAACCGTATATCAAGATTTTTATGTACCGTTCCATCTTTTGATTTAACTAAATTTTCGTCAATACTTTTCCCTTGTAATTTTAATGCTTTGGGGTAAGAAAACTCACCATTTTCAATATTTTCAACAACATACTCTTTTCCGATTTTTTCTATTATTTCTAATCTTGAAGGCATACTACAGTACCTCCAAAATTAAACTTTCCCTTAGAAGGTACCCCCCCCTACAACCATAAGGGTTTTCAGGATTTTGTTCATATTTATTTCTCCCTACTAAATTATTCCTGCTCATATTTTAATTAAAAAATTCGCCTTTGTAAATTAGGTAAAATTTTTGTAATATATTCTTTTCGTCAGGTAGATTACAGACGTTCATATTTTTATATTAAAGTATAGGGATTAAAAAACAACAAAAACAGAATTTAATCACCGTCACAGAGTAAAAAGGTTGAGGTTTTAATGAACCACAACCTTTTTATTTCACTTGTTACCGCTATCAATCTTACAAAGCAAGTTACAGCGCGTATTATTCCTGATTATTCAAATATTCGATAATTTCTTCAACATGCCCGTTCACATCAACATCACACCACGCCTTTGCAATATGACCATCCTTATTTATAATCACGGTTGCCCGTTCGGCAAGTTTGTCATATTTAAAATTACGTTTTACAAAGTCTTCAATCGCAGCCTTCAACTTGTGTTCCTTATCACTTAACAACTTAAACTTAAGCCCGAGTTTTTCCATAAAATTCAAATGGGACTCTACATCATCCGCACTAACACCAATTACAACAGTATCTTTTGGAAACTTTTCTAAAGCCTCATTAAAATTGACCGCTTCCTCCGTACATATAGGTGTTTCGTCTTTCGGATAAAAATACAAAACAATGTTTTTACCCTTAAAATCTGACAGCTTAAATTCCTTTTTATCTCCGTGTTCATCCAATGCGTGAAGTTTTAAATCTAAATATTGCATAATTTTCTCCTTTCAACACAAATTAAACCGAACGACAAATATAAAAATCCGACAATTAGGGAAATTTTGAATTAAGTTAACAAAATTACAAAAACTATCGACAAGCGGTTATGTTTGTAGTACATTAAAGCCACATGCAAAGAAATATAAATAGAAAAGGAGAATAAAAATGCAGGTTATACTGAAAAAAGAAGTACAAAATTTAGGTGAAGTAGGTGACGTAATCAACGTAAAAGACGGTTACGCAAGAAACTTTTTACTTCCTCAAGGCGCTGCTGAAATCGCTACAGAAGGCGCATTAGCAAACAGAGAAAAAAATATAGCAAGAATTAAAGCTAAACAAGAAAAATTACACCAAGAAGCTTTGGAAAAAGCTGAAGCTATCGGCAAATTCGCAGAACTTAAACTTTCTGCAAAAGCCGGTGAATCAGGTAAATTATTCGGTACAATCACAACTAAAAAATTAACCGAAGAATTGCAAGCTCAAGCAGGTATCGAAGTTGACAGAAAATCTGTTTCTTTGAATGCTCCAATCAACAGAATCGGTAACTACACTATGTTAATCAAATTAACTTCAAAAGTTAAATGTGAATTGGCAGTTTCAGTTACTGCTTCAGAAGTGCTTAAAGAATCTATTGAAGAAGAATCAACAGAAGAAACTGCTGAATAATTCTAAAGAAATTCTTACACAGTCTATAAAAAAGAAAGTACGTTTAACCAAATGTACCTTCTTTTTTTATACATATTTATTATCGAATTATAAACTATTTGACTAAAACAGATATTGATGAGAAACTTATTATAGATAATTCTCTAATTACCTCATATTTCGGGGCAGGAGCTTTAAAACACATAGTTAAAAAGCAATTATATAACTTAGAGATTATCACACTATTTTAAAAAGAGGTTATAGATTTGACAACAAAACTGGCTGTAACAGGTAAAAGCGGAAGCGGGAAAACAACAATTGTAAAAGCTTTTATGCAGATTATGAAGGAGATGTTTCCTGAGAAATCAATTCTGTTGTTTGATAATGATTTGTCCGGCGAATTAGGACACAGCTTCGGATTTGATATAAGAAACACAATTTATGGTATCAGAAGCGGAAAACACGAATACAAAACCGGAATTCCCGAAGATATGACAAAACAAGAATTTATCGAGTGGGCAATGGAAGATATCGTTGTTCCGATAGATGATAACATTGACATAATAGTTTCTTGGTTCGTCGGGTCAAAAGATTGCAGATGTCCGATTACCAAACTCATCAACGACGCGGTTAACAAACTTATCAATCGGTATGATATCGTAATCTTTGATTGCGAATTTGATTTGAAATACTTAAACCAACTGGTTGATTGCGAAGTAGACACCACAATAATTGTTGCAAATCCTACGGAAGAATCGGCACATTTGGCAAACCGTATTGAAGAATTTAGTTCAAAATACGCTGCAGGAACACAGCTTGGGGTCGTAATCAATAAAGTTGACAACAGCGACCTTGCATCAGTTTATGAACTCCTTAAAAAATACAATCTTGATATACTCGGAGTTATTCCTTATGATGATGAATTAAAAAACAATTCAATATCAAGAAATTCAAAAGTTGTACAAGATGCAATAAAAGAATTCTATTTCAGACTTAATCTTCCACAGGCAAAACAATAGAGGACTTATGGCACAAATACTTGACGGGAAAAAATTAAGAGAAAAAATACTGGAAAGTTTGAAATCAAAAGTTGAAAAGTTTCAAACAAAGCCGACATTGGTTGTTATTTTGGCGGGCGATAATCCGGCAAGTAAAATTTATGTTAACAACAAGAAAAAAACAGCAGAAAAACTCGGAATAAACTCTCAAGTTATAAGTTATCCTGCAGACGTAACGGAAAAAGAACTTCTCTCAAAAATAGAAGAATTGAACAATGACAATTCAGTAACGGCAATTTTAGTACAATTACCATTACCTAAGCATATTTCAAAAGAAAATATTATTGACGCAATTTCACCGCAAAAAGATGTCGATGGATTCACCCCATACAATTTTGGCAGACTTTTTTCAGGAGAAGAACCTATTGTATACCCTTGCACACCAAAAGGTATTTTATTACTTTTGGATGAATATAATATTGAAATAGAAGGTAAACACGCAGTTGTAATAGGGCGTTCAAACATCGTCGGCAGACCTATGGCACAAATGCTTTTAAAAAGAAACGCAACCGTGACAATGTGTCACAGCAAAACTAAAAACCTTGCACAGATAACAAAAACTGCTGATATAATCATTTCAGCAGCGGGAAAAAATATTATAAAAGGGGAAATATTAAAATCCGATTGTGTAGTTGTAGATGTGGGAATTTTCAAAGATGAAAACGGTAAAACCCGCGGAGACGTAGACTTTGATAGCGCATCCCAAATCTGCTCATACATTTCTCCTGTTCCGGGCGGCGTCGGACCAATGACAATCACATCACTGATGCTTAACACCGTAGAACTGTTTGAAAAAAGCTTATAAATGTTTACTATGAACCAATTAAGTTCAATGTACAACTTGACTTGATGTTGTTGTTTACAAGTGTTTTCAAACCTGAAATTTCGTTTTCAATCGCAGTTAATTGAGAATCCAGCGAATCTTTTTCGGTTTCCAATTGATCACTTAAATCTTCATAGTAAATGTAATCAGCATCTTCCGTATAATCATCTTCGGAATCCGAATATCTTCTTTCAACTTCAGTCATTCTTGCAGTTGCATACTGAATTTGGTTCTGAATTGATACATACTGATACTGTAAAAAGTTTTTCTGCAAAGTCAATAAACTTTTTTGACTTGCCAATGCTAAAAATGCCATCTCTCGTCTCCTTATATTTTTTGCTCTCAGAGATATAAAGTATTTTTTCAAAAGCAAATTTCACAAAAAGGATTATTTGTAACATTTGTTTACAATTACCAATTTAAATAATTGCTATACTCTCATTAATTCTTGGACAGTTTGCTTTTTCTTTATATTATCTATAAAATCATTTATGTTGAAAGTTAGAATATCTAAGTTTTCTCTTATTTTATATAAACCAACAAGACCTTACAATGATATATTTTTAATACTTTTTATTGTTGAATCCGTGTATTCTTTCATATCTTCAAAAATATTAGAATTTATTGATTCTATAAATTGATTTATATTATATGGTTTTAGATATATAACATTACCCTCAGCTCTTGATAAAGTTAGTGCAACCTTATAAAATCTTTCAGTATCAATATGTACTATAGGTGCAATGAATGATAAATACTTATCCGTGTTTTCATCTATAACTGCTTGATTAATATGGCGTATTACACTTGTAGTCTCATTATTATACTGTTGAACTTTACTTTTAATTAAAGTTACCTCTATTAACCAATAAATTGAATTGCCAAAGACTTCTATATCTCCAATATTACCTGGAGCATGCGATATTGGAATTCCAATATCATCAATTTTATAGTTAGGTTTAATAAACATATTATCTTTAAATTTTATATAAAGTAAGATTGTTATATAAAATTCTAATTTTAGGGGATCAGGAATATATTTAAATTCAATAATCGGATATTCTCTTGAATTAGTAATTAATAAATTTATTAAATTGATAATTTTATGCTCATCTATTTCAAACGTCGTCACAATTTCATCTAACTTAGACTTATAAATTTTTTCATTAATCGTATCCGGTTTTCGATGTGCATGTATAAAATTAATAAATTGGTTAAAATATGTATTTGAACGGTTATAATATGAAAGTGGTGATACTTTTTCTTCTTCACTACAATTTATTTCCATTTTCAACAAATCTTCTATATAGTCAATATTATTTTTATTAATCGAAATATAAAGTTCTCCACCATGTGATGATATTGTTATATATCCCATTATTCTCAATATTCGTAACACCACATCCGGATAATCTTTTAATACAGTTTGAGGTCTGTTATGTTCTCCATAAATATTACTTAAATATTCTAAAATATTATTTCTTGTAATATTATTTGAAGTTATTTCTTGCAAATATTCCTCTATATTTCCATTATGATTGTACATAGAGATAATAAAATCTGTATATTTCAGTTTCATATTACGTTCATTTAATTTTATTAAAACCTGTAAAATAAATTTGAAATAATTGAAATCGTTTAAAACATTTTTATATGGAGATTTTCTATTATATATTAAAGATTGTACAGAAAAAGCCTCTTGGTCATCTATTGTATTATTAGCCAATAATGCTGCAATTTTTGAAATCTTCAACGGTTCATTATATTGAGCATATACAAACCCCAATTCACTTAAGGTTCTCATATATGTCCAAAATCTCGCTTGATAACCTGAGGGAAACCCACCATCTGCTCTTCGAGAACTATTAACAGAAATTATCATATTTTTTAAATTAGTATCTGATAAATTATCATCTATTTCAATTTCATTACTTGTGACTATTCCTTTACGATACATTATGCACATAATATCAAGTAAACAACTATCATCCAGATTTTTATTGTTAAAGTCTACTATAGATGACAGTATATTTTTATATCTTTCAGTATTCCTAATTGCAGTATCAAATTGCAATTGTTTATATTTGGAAGTCATTCGTCTTGGCATAATATCCTCTAATAATTTGTTACTAATACTTCCCTTGTTGGGCGAACTCTATTATTATTAAAACTTATGTAATAACTATTTATTTCGTGAACATTGTATTTTTGCATCCAATTATCAAAAATCTCATTATGTGTGCCTTTATTGTAATCCGCAACCAAATTTGATATAGCCCATTTTACTTTCTTACAAGCCAGTTCGTCGAGCAAATCTAATAATTCCATTTCTTTATCTTCATTCCAAAGTTTATTATATTCGGAGAATGTTATTAAATAAGGCGGATCTAAATAGATAAAGTCATTTTCTTTATACGTAAGCAAATTAACAAATTCTTTGTAGTCGAAATTAAAGAAATGAATAGGCTTTGAACAAACATTTCTAAAATAAGTATCAAGAGCATTTACAACATTTTTATTGAAATCAACATTTCCAACAGGTAAATTAAAATCACCTTTAGAATTAAATCTTAAAATCCTGTTAAAACCATATATTAATAATAAATACAAGTCTAAAACATTTTCCCGATTTTCATTGTATTCATTACGCAAGCGTGCATAACTTTCTTTGTTATATTTCGCATAATACGTTTTTGGATATTCCGTTTTTAAATCACTTGGAACAATATCTTCCATAAATGAGCGAGATAATCCGAGTTCTAATATTCTATTTGTAACTTGCTCAAAAAATATATCAGGACAGGATGAGCATGTACACAAATAATTATGCAAATTTATCATATTTTTATCAATATCATTTAAGACAAATTTCTTAGCTTCAACGTTTAAAAATACAGAACCTCCACCAACAAAGGGTTCAACATAAGTATTTATTTGTGTCGGGAAATAAGGTAGTATTTGATTAAGTATGCGATATTTATCGCCTACATAAAAAAATGGTGAACGTATTAAATTGTTATCTGACTTCTGTAATAAAGAGGAACTCTTTATGGTCGTTAAAGTCTGTTTTTCCTGAATTGAAGAATTTATGATTGTGCTCATATCTCGCCGTTTTTCCTTTTGAACTTAATATTTCTTCGATTTGTTCTAAAGAAATTTTGTTTTTTGATGAACTACTCTTTGAATTATAAGTGTTATTGTAAGAAACAGCAATATATTTACATTGTAAATTTTCTATAAGCTCTTTAAATACTTGTGGAGCATTTGTCCTGCAATATTCACTCATATTTTCCGCCGGAGGTTTTAATGCAACACCCTCTAATTTCGGTTTTTCCCATTTTACAAGATTTTCTAACACGTGATAAAAACGGCTATACTGTCTTGAATTGTAAGGGGGGTCAATATAAACTATATCCGCCTTTAAATTTTTTGATAATTTATTAACATCTTCTCTGTATATATCAATGTTTTTGATTGGAGTTGGATTAATAATTTGATATGTAAATTGTGGAGATAAGTCTTTTTTGTGAAAATATGCCTCATAGTGTCCAACAGTATTAGCAATTTTATCAATAGAATATATTAACGATGCAAGCAATATATTTTTTTCTTTTTCAGTAAACATATTATTTGAGTGTAAGTCTTCTCTGATAGCACCAATCTTTTTTGCATCATATAAATTAAAAAATTTTCCGCCAAAATTAAGTGAAAAATAGTTATCCTTTAATTTTTCAGCGTTTTCTTCATTCCATTTTGCTATATATTGCTCTACACTTTCTCTATCCCAACCATTATTATCAAAAAATGCTTTATAAATTATATTATTTGAATATAAAAAATCATTTATTATCAGTTTAGAATATGTTTTTGCAGCCTTTTTGCATATTATAGCAGTTCCGGCAAAAATATCCGCAAAAACATCTCCGCTACAATTTTCTTGGATTAATTCCATAATCCAATCAGATAAATCTGCTTTGCTTCCAATATATCGCCTATTCTCAAGATTAAACAAAACAATTCTCCACAACAACAAAATCCATTATACTACAAACATAGACTATATACAAAATTTTATCAAACTTATATAAGACACTTAAACCTTAGTCAGTTTGCCCATCACAACTCGTTTTGCTGCGCCGGTGCAACACGGCAGATTATTTGAAATTCCATAATATGCGCAATACCCCAAAAGCGCAAATGCCATTACCTCTTTAAAGTTATTTGAAATAGCATAATCTTCACAAGTTTTCAAATCTATATATGAGGGCAAATACGTCCTCAAAAATTTCATCAAAGTCTTATTATAAGCCCCACCGCCACAGATTACCGCCTCGTGAATACCAACATTAGGATAGACAAATCTTTCATAACTTTGAGCTATTGTTTTTGCTGTTAGCGCAGTAACCGTTGCAACAATATCCGCAGGGTTTTCAGGCGCAAACTTTAGCATGTTTTCAATATACGCATTTGAAAAATATTCCCTGCCTGTTGTTTTTGGAGGCTCCATAAAGTAGTATTCATCTTGCAACAAACACTCCAACCAAGAATCCGATACAATACCCGAAGCTGCAACCTCGCCGTCTTTATCATAAGACTTTTGAAAATACTTTTGCATGCAATAATCAATAAAAATATTACCGGTTCCGTTATCAAAACCAAAAGTGTCATAATCTTTTGAAACTACTGTTACATTTGATATACCGCCAATATTTTGAATTGCATAATTTTTATCGCGATGCTTAAACCATTTTTCATCAGCAAAACATACCAACGGAGCACCCTGACCGCCCGCTGCAATATCCGCTTCCCGAAAATTTGAAACAACCAAACATCCCGTATCGTATGACAAAACGGAACTATCACCTATTTGAAACGTACTTTTCAAACTTATTCCATCTAAAAATTCATCAAACGGATAATGATAAATAGTTTGCCCATGACTGGAAATAAAATCAGGTTTTCCAAATTCATCAATTAAAACATTTACAGCCTGAGCAAAACATTTACCCACCGCAAAATTCATTTGACATATATCCTTAATTGAACCCTCGCCTCTAAAAAATTGAAAAATTTTTGCCCTGATATGCTCCGGATATTTATAATTTATTCCGTGTATGAGTTTTACTGTTTTGTCAGGATACACTTCACACAAACCGGCATCTATACTGTCACAAGAAGTTCCTGACATCAATGCAATTACTTTTTTAGGCTCAAGTTCATTCATAATTTTATGATATAAAAAAGCCTGCACTTATGCAAGCGCAAGCCAAGTAAAAAGTTTACAACTATCCTTACTAACTCTCTTTTCTAAGTCTTTACCTACTCCCGTAATAAACCAGATATACAATCTTTAGTTTAGATAATAAAATAAAATATCCCTAATCTACAGTTTTTAAACTTTAACCTCAATAATCTCTTTTTCCCTAAATGGACTACTTCACCATCACCTCTGTTTCTTTACGTCCAACTTTTATTCTTTTGTACTTTCTGTTACCTTTCGGCAACTTAACCCTTCCACTCATCCGGTAGCCTTTGATTTTTAATTCGGCTTTCCTTATGTATACTAATGTAGTCCTAAAGATTGAGGATATCAAGTAAAGAATTTTTATCAAAATTTTACATTTGACCATGCCCCTAGTATTTGTAAGGAAAAATTCGTGTTATTAAATCTTAATGAAGAAAATTTAATGAAATCTTGTAAAAATTTTCATAAATTTTGTTTGACAATTAAAAATTACTGCAACAAATTTTGGCATGATTTATATAAAATTAAGCATGCTAAAAACCCGTAAGAATAAGTCTTACGGGTTTTTATAAATTGATAATTTTATTATTTTGTTTCAATAAATTCAATATTTGGAGAAAACTCACTTTGATTTTCTTTTATATTTAATTTATTAACAATGCTTGCGCGTTTTTTACGGAATAACATATCAACAAACGCCTCCAAACGAGTAACAAATCCTGCCTCACCGGTTTGTTCATCAATTGTAAGATTTAACAACGGTTTATTAAACTGTTTTGCACGACGTGTAATTCTTTCTACCATCAAAGAATCCGGCCCGCAACCAAACGCAGTAATCGTAATAACTCCGTCGACTTTGTTATCTTTCAGAAAATGTCCTGCCGAACCCGTCATTTCATCTTCATTCGCCCAATATTTTTCATTACCCAAACTTGCAATACCTTCATCTAATTGTTCTGAAGATAATTGAAGCGATGTACAAACTTCAACATCCATTTTTTCAAGTTTATCCAAAACTTTCATGCAAACTCTTTCATCATAGATATTGTATCCATGACCGACAAGAGCAATAGAAATCGGATATTCTTTAGTTTTATTGGCAATAACAACTTTACCTTGCAGTGCATAACTCAAGGCTTTTGAATATGGCATACCGGATTTTGTCATAACATGGAAATTATTGTAACATCTCCAGCCTGCTTTTGATGCACGCTTGATGACATTCATATCGGTAATTCCGTAAGGTTTTACCGCTTCTGCCAAAAACTCATACAACCCTTGATGCTTTTCGGATTTATCCAATGTTGCCTCAATCATCGTAAACGGCTGTTTTACAACATTTCTGACCAAATCAGGCAATCCTCTGATTTTGGAACAGTTATAAATTTTATTATCTACAGACTGAAGTGACGGGACAAAAATTTTATCCACACCTTTATTCAAAAGGTTTAATATATGTCCTATATAAACTTTTATCGGAAGGCAAGTTTCCGTAACAACAAGCCCTGCACCTTCTGACATTGTCTGTTTTGTAGTAACATCCGATAATATAATTTTTATACCCAAATCGTTAAAAAATCCGTAATAGAACGGGTAATTATTATAAAACGACATAGCGCGGGGTATACCTATAACTTTTTCTTCTTTATTTGCTTGTGTCATGACCTTATTTCCTAATTTCTACTATATATATAATAATCCAAAAAAATATTTTTTGTTAATTAAAATATTTTATTTAACATTTTTAAATTTTTCAAGCATATTTGATGAATTTTGGACTTGCGGCGGTTTTTGTTCCTGTGCAAAATCTGCGTAGTGTCTGTAATCGCCAAGTTCTTTTAATGCAAGCATATCAGCAACACGTGATGCTTTTTTCTGTGCTTGTGTTGTGTAAATATCAACAGCAATTATCGGAAGAACTACCCAAACAAATGGAGTTAACGCTTTTGTCACAGCTTTAATAATTGAGTTTTGTTTTTTTACACTTTCTCCGGCAGTAATATTATCTAACTCTTTATAAATATTACGTAAAGAAAAAACCGTAGCAACCATACTACCGATAAATGCAACCCCTTGTTTAACAGATTGCCCCATTGCTTCAACGCTTTCCGAATAGGTCTGCGATTTTTCATCCACAGTATTAAAGGTTTTGAACACATTATTTTGAAGAACTTTTGCCTGATGTATTTGTTCATCTGTAAGTTTAAGTTTTTCAACCGCTTTATGACGTTTTAATTCAAGTTCACCTTCGTTTTTCAAATATTGGGTATACTCTTTATTGTCTTTTAGAAGCTGCTTGAGAAAGATAAATATATTAGGTTTTTTCTTGTGTTCAACAGATTTAATATTACTTGATGCGGTATCTTTCCGGTCAACATAAACAAGTTCGGCAGGATTGTTTAACATTTCCTGCTTTGCTTTAAATCTTCCTATACGAGATGCCTGCTTTTGAAGTTTTGCAGCATAAATACCTATTGCTAAAGGAATAGCTGCACCTATAACATAAGGAATAGCTTTTATTGCGCCGCGGCTTTTAATTTTCAGCCCATTGATTATTTTATTGGAAATCCAGCCGACAAGACCGCCTGTACCAAGTGCCAAAGTAGTAACTGTATTTGTAGCAAGCTCGGTATTTTCGGCATAGTCCTGAGATGCAACATCCAATTTTCTTACCATTTCTGCTAAAATTTGCTGATCGCGCTTTGCATTTTTTATTTGTTCTTCGCTTAATTTTTGATTAAAATTTCCCTTATTTTCCTGAATTTTCTTATCAAATTCCGCTTTTTGTTCTTTATAAACACCGTCTTCCTTATAGTATTTTTTCAGAGTTCTAAATGATTCTGCCGGATTTAGACTAAAATTTTTCTTTTGCTCAAGTCGTTTTTTCTCTCGGTCTTCAAGCTCAATACCTTTTGCCAGTTCATCAACTTTTTTCTGTTGCTCAGGAGTCAAAACTGCAAAAAGCGCAGGATTTTGTAAATCCTTGTTCATAGCTTCAAAACGTCCTTTTCTTGAAGCGCTGACTTTTGCTTTAGTCGCCCAAATTATCGCAGGAAAAGCCGCAAGTGTACCGATTGTACTGCCGACAATCGACGGTACCATATTTAGCACAACCTGCCATTTAAGCGGGTCCTTGACAAATTTTGATATAAATTTTTGTACCCCTTTAACCTGCCCTAACGAAAAACCGACAAATGTACCTGCCATTGATGCCAGCCCGACAACTTGCCCCATTGCAAAATCCGTTGCAACTTCCATATCCTCTGCATTTGACTGAGAATACTCATCCATAACATCAATTGCACGTAATAAAATTTTCCCGCGTTCAATGTCTTCAGGGTTCATCTTATCAGGATTTTTATTTAAATATTCAATTCTTCTCTCTCGTTCCAAGTCCTGCTCATCACGCCATTGAGCGTATTCAGGCAAATATTTTTTATAACTCTTATAACTGTTAATAACATCCATAGCTTTTCGTTAAATACTCCTCAATATTAAAAATTGCTAAAATGTAAACAAATGTAAAGAAAAAGTTTCAAAAAAAGCAATTTTGATAATCAAAAAAACTTTATAGATATATAAGGAATATCTAGGATACATATTTACAGGAACAGGATGATTAAAAAATCAATAGGGAGGACACCACATGGGCGTTGGCGCTGAAGATTACATTGACAAGATGCTTGTACAAAAATATCAGGAAGAAAAAGTGGACAACCACGAAAATACGGAATCAATGGTTGACCCGGAAAAAATGCTGGAAGCAATGAATGATTATGCTTCTACATTAAGAAATATGATGGAACTTAGACAAAGATTGAATATCGCATGTTATGCAATCAATGCAAGAACTGCAAGATATCAAAGGTCTATGGGCCGACAGTAAAAAGTTTCGTGTTGAATTGTACCCGTTTTTGCGCAAGAATTGGAATAAACAAGGAGACACACAATGGGAAAAATCATCCTGGCATCTTCTTCTCCCAGAAGATCCGATATTCTTAGACAACTAAAATTGGAATTTAAAATCTCTCCGTCTTCTTATGTGGAACCACACAATAAGACGGATTTCTCTTTTGAATTTGTTGAAAATTCCGCATACCAAAAAGCACTTGCGGTAGCCCGTGAAATTAAAGATGACGCGCAGGTTATCGGAGCTGATACAATTGTTGTTATTAACAACAAAATTCTTGAAAAACCAAAAAACAAACAAGACGCATACAAAATGTTAAGAATGCTATCCGGCAACACTCATTTTGTTGTAACTTCCGTTGCGGTTATAAAAACCCCATCACTTGATTACAAGGTCAAATCAACCGTTACCTATGTAACTTTTGAAGATTTATCGGATAATCAAATTGAATTTTATATAGAAAATTTCAAACCGTTTGACAAAGCAGGTGCCTACGGAATACAGGAATTACCTGAAGGATTTGTCAGAAAAGTTGACGGAGATTTAGACAACGTAATCGGACTAAGTGCAAAAACCGTATTAGAATTATTAAATGATTGACAAAAAATAAAAAACAAAGATAATTATAATAACGTAGTAAAATATGAGGATTTATGAAAAAGGTTAGTTCTGTTTTGTCGGATTATGGGAATTTTACCGACAAAAAAAGCGGATTTTCTCTTGGTGAAGTTTTAGTAACACTGGCAATAATCGGAATTGTTGCAGCAATGTCTATACCGATTGTAGTCGCATACACAAATGGGGCTAAGTTTCGCTCGCAATATAAAAAAGTCGTTTCCACCCTAAATCAATCCGGACTGATGTCACAAGCAAAATATAATTTTGCATTTTCCAGCGTGGATACTCCTTGTTCAGAAGATACAAGTTTAGGTTCAAAAGAACATCCCGAATCGGTTATGAGTATGTGCGCAATCCTAAACGGCACGTTAACCGGAGCAACGTACGTAGGAAAAGTAACCAACTTAAAAAAGAATAACGGGAAAACAGAAGTTCCGTATTCTCTTAACACAAGAGAAACAATCCCTGATGATTACGTCAATTATTTAGCATACACTTTAGCAGACGGAACAATTATTGCATTTAACCCTAACGCAGACAAATGTGAATTACCAATAGGAAGAAGACCTGTTCAAGATGTGTTTACGGGAGTTGTAGACGGCGTAACATTAAAACATTGTGTAGGTTTTATTGATGTAAACGGAGTTTCAATGCCTAACAGAGAAGTAAATTGTCATAGCGGCGAAAATAAAGTTGACGCCGGTTCAAAATGTATCGTCATCAATAACGCATTCCGTTTGGTTGATGTATTTCCTATAGTTTTTCACGATATGGGTGTAGAACCTGCATCCGGTGCAGCCCAGTACGTTTTGGATTCAAGTAAACTCTAATCTTGATAATAAAATAAGCCGATAATACCAAGATTACCGACTTATTTATTTAATATAAGTACACTAAATTAGACCATACCTTCTTTTACAGCTTTCACGGCAGCTTGAACTCTGTCATTTACACACATTTTTTGTAAAATTGAACAAACATGAGCTTTTGCAGTATGAACGCTGACAATTAATTCTTTTGCAATTTCTGTATTACTTTTACCTGCAACCAAATGCTTCAAGACTTCAAATTCACGCTCCGTCAACGGGATACTTGTTTGATTAGATACTTGAGTACCAAGAAGTCCAACATTTTCTACTTTTGGAATTGCTTTTAAGGCAAGATTTGCAACAACCGAATCTATCCAACAAACACCTTGAGCAACATCCCTAATTACATCAGCCAATTTTGCAGGGTCAATATCTTTTAAACAATACGCATTTGCGCCGGAACTGAGTGCGGCAACAACTTCTTCCTCTCTATCGTGAGATGTTAAAGCAATAATTTTAATATCAGATGAAAATTCTCTGATTTTTACCATTGCCTCAATACCATTCATCATTGGCAATCCCAAATCCATTAACACAACGTCCGGTCGTAACTTTTCTATTTGCTTTAAACCTTCAATGGCATCTTCGGATTCTGCAACAACATTCAAATCAGGATTTGCATTTAGGGCACATCTTAAACCTACTCTGGTTAATTTAAAGTCTTCTACAATGACAATTGAAATTTCTTTTTGCTTTGTAACCATAATTTATTCTCCATGTAAAACTTGTATATTTAGGCTAACCCTTGTTGAACACTTTTAAATGTATATCTTTAAAATTTTTATTCTATTACCCAGTCAGATAATATTCAATTGTAAATTTACACTAAATTATAACTCTATTTTTGTAAAAATAAAAATTTCTTATGATATAATTTTTATACACAGGAGATATTTATGTTAAGTTTATTATTTAAGAAAAATGAAAATCAATGTGCTCAAGATGCACAATTAAACAATGTTTTAGAGGGATTAAAAAAAGTATATTCATACGACAGTATTCCTGAAATCAGAAAAAAATATTTATCAATGCACATAAAAAAATACGGATATTTAACATATTCGTATCAAAAAGCTTTAGAAGAATTAACTAATGAGGAAACTCTTTACGCATTAGAAGAAAAATGGAAACAAAACAATGTTTTTAAAGACGGACAATTCCATTTTAAAAATAATCAAATAAGTGTACTTGCAAGAAATCAAGAAAAAAATTCCGATTGGTTCAAAAAAGAAGGACACAATATTAAACTGATTAATCTTGCAGCTTTGGGCAACGGCAACATTTCTTCCGATACCGGTAAGTTTTTTGATTGGTTAAAACAACTTTTAATTTTACCGACAGGAAACAAAGATAATCATATTTATAACACAACAATTTATCTTATTCCGTTTCACCCGAGAGAATTTGGGTGCGCATATCTTCCTAAAAGCAGCGAAGTCAGCTCAAAATTAAAAGATAACGAGGTTGAAGAACTGACAGGACTTGATGCAAAAGGACAAGTTCAAACATTTATTAAAATGGCTCAACTTGCAGGTCACCCTGTTATTTATGATATATTGCCGCAAACCGGCAGGTTTTCAAAATTTGTTCTTGCAAACCCGCAAGTCGCAAGATGGTATGACATAACAGAGCTTCAAAGACAATTGACTGCAAAAGTTGACGAAGTTGCCGAATTTTTGTCAAAAGACCATGACCAAGATGATATTCAAATAGTAAAAGATATTTATATTCAAAGATTAGAGGGCAATTCAGGAGATTTGAGCCCTGCATTCCAAGAATTATATAACAATTTTGAAGGCATTATGATTGAGCATAAAAAACAGTTTTCTAACGCAATGCTTTCAAGAAGTTACCAAACAAAAATTCATAAAAGAGTTAAGGATTTGATAGCTAAAATCCACGAATTTAAAAATGATAAGAAAAGACTGGAAGAAAGTGATATCACAAAACAACTTGAATCAATCCAACTGTTAATGAACGAGGGTTTATGGCCTGCACCGGGCGGAGCATGGTGTTCTGCGGGAGTGCCGATTTATGACGGAATGAGTGAATGCGGTGGTTATCCAATGTTCAAACATTTTGATTATAAAGGAGATGATGTTTCGGCGTTCGCAAACCTTGATTGCCAAACACCATACTATTTTGTAAATCTTGAAAACGGACGCTTTAATGAAGATGTTATTGATTTATTCATAAGCAATATGATACAACTTCAAAAAGATTACAACTTTGACGGATTTAGAGTTGACCATATCGACCACGTTGTAGATGAGGTTTCGGAAAGAAACGGGGTGCCGATTAGCTATAGAGCTCCAAGATATGTCCTCAACAAATTAAATTCTACAATGAAGAAAAAATTTCCATATTTCGCAACATTAGCAGAATATATGTTATGGGATAATTTCTTAAAAGAATATCATCAAGATATGAAATTTGATCTTCTTTGGGGTAATGATATTATTTCACAATTTGACAAAACTCCGGAAAAAATTACTGATGACAACCAAAATTTGGCAAGCTATAATATAAAATTTAAAAAAGGTAATATGCTGTCAATTTTGAAAACATACAATAACCAAGACGGAGAATTTCATTGTATCGACCAATACCCTGCTCAACTGGGCGAACAGGGTGCGCTTTATAAATGGTTTAAATATAAATTCCTGCCGGGAGGAAGATACGCTCAAAGACCTATGATGTATGTTGACGGAGATGAAAGTTTCACTCAAGGTGGGGTAGAATACACAATAGGTGAAGAAGTTTCGATGAAACGCTCAAATAATGAAGACTTCTACACAAAATTTGATGCGATTGACAGATTTGTAAAAAATAACTCCATTATAAATCAAGGGGAAGCGCAAATCATTGTTGATGATGAAGACGGTTTCAGCGCATGGTTAATTACAAAAGAACCGATGAAAAAAGCATATCTTATTGTATCAAACCATAAATATCCGACTGAAAAGGTTACAAAAACAGCCGCTACCGGTGAAAATTACAGAGAAATCGTAGAAGGATATGCAGTTTTTGACAAAGAGATTTGCATACCAAGCGATTACAATCTGATAAATGAATACATCCTTAACGAAAAGGATTTTGTTCCGCAAAAAATTGATAACATGGACAGTATTCATTTCGACAAGCTGGAACCAAGCGAATTTAGAATTTACGAATTATGTCGAGGATAATAAAAATAACAAACAAATAATTAAATAAAATAAGTTTCTGATTGTTTTCGGAAACTTATTTTATAAAATCAAGAAGGAATTAAACAAGCGTAATATTACTTACAAACACCTGTACCGGTTGATTTTCCTTGATATGTATATTTAACCAAAGTGCACTTTTGACCGGAATATGTTTTCCCGTCAAGAGTAATTGGTGTAATACCTTTTCGGTATGGGCAACCATTCTCGTATTCCTCAATTCTGACATTTGTAGCACCCATGTCTAAAAGTTTCATATACAACTCGCTCATTTTTGCATTATTGTTGCTTTGACCTGCTTGAGCCAAACTTTTAGCAACAGCTTCAACCGAATTGGAAGATGTTGAAACCGAACCGGATGAAGTGCTTTTGACCGTAGTTTTCGGAACATTCCAAATCGGCTCGGACGGCATATTTGTAACCGCAAATACCGTATTGCCCGTAATCATTAAAACTGCTAATAAATAAACAAATCTTCTCATACAAAGATTTTAACATATTTTGCAACCGCTTACAATATACAAAAACAAATAACCATCTGTTAGTATTAAAAAACACTCCGCTAATCAACAGAGAAAATTTCACGAATATCATCCATCGTGAGAGATTTTGTTATATTTCTGTCAACAGAAATTACGCTATCAACGAGGTTACGTTTAATTGTTTTAAGTTTTTGGATTTTTTCTTCAACAGTATTTTTTGTAATAAGTCTGTAAACAAATACTTTTTTCGTCTGCCCGATACGATAAGCTCGGTCTGTTGCCTGATCTTCAACCGCCGGATTCCACCAAGGGTCGTAATGGATTACATAGTCAGCACCCGTTAAGTTCAATCCCGTACCGCCGGCTTTCAAACTGATTAAGAATATAGGAATTGTCGGATCGGTATTAAATCTTTCTACAGCACCCTGACGGTCTTTTGTTTTTCCAGTCAGATATTCATATTTGATGCCTGTCTTATCAAGCCAAGCCTTCACGATATCTAACATGTCGACAAATTGACTGAATAAAAGTATTCTGTGACCTTCGGAAACAATTTCTTCAAGCATGGATTTAAGTTTTTCAAATTTACCTGAGGAAATAACATTTTTAACATTATTTTTATCATAAAGTCTAGGGTGACAACAAATTTGACGCATCCTGAGAAGCGCGGAGAATATTGACAATCTGCTTTTCTCAAGTCCGTTTTGTTCGATTGACTTAAATAATTCTTCTTTCGTTGAATCCAAAACTTGTAAATAGAAATCTTTTTGGTCGTCAGTAAGCTCACAATAAGCAATATTTTCAACCTTATCAGGCAAGTCTTTAGCAACATCACGTTTCATACGACGCAAAATAAACGGATATATTTGTAATTTCAAGCGTTTTTCAACAATTTTATCCTGACGTTCCATAATAGGATTAACATAACGTGAATTAAAATCAGCCATACTAAACAGAAATCCAGGCATAAGAAAATCAAATACTGACCATAGTTCTTCCAATTTATTTTCAATCGGAGTACCCGAAAGTGCCAATTTGTGTTGGGATGTCAATAATTTAACAGCCTGTGCTGTTTGAGAAGTTGCGTTCTTAATATTTTGCGATTCATCCAAAATTATATATCTGAAATTGATATCTTTTAATTTTGCAATATCACGTCTTAATAGGGCATAACTTGTAATAACCACATCATATTCGGGAATTTTCTTGAAAAACTGTTTACGTTCTCCACCTTGCAGTTTTAAACAACTCAAGGTCGGCGCAAATTTTTGAATTTCAGATTCCCAGTTAAACACAACTGTTGTCGGTGCGATAACCAATGCAGGCATAGGCCCGTCTTCTTCTTTTGCTTTTTGTAAAACAGTCAGAGCCTGAAGGGTTTTACCAAGCCCCATATCGTCAGCCAAAATTCCGTTAAGCCCGTATTTATACATAAACCACAGCCAACCAAAACCTTTAAGTTGATATTCACGAAATTCTGCGTTGATACCTTGAGGAAGTGCCAATTCTTCTACGGTAGAAAAAGTTGACATCTGTTCCCAAAATGTTTTGAACCTGTCACTTAAAATAAGTTCAACACCCAAATTTTTAAGTTCATTGATTAAACCTGCACGATAAGTTTTTACCGTAAACCGATTATCCGGATTTCTGAATACATCGAATGAATTGAATGAACGCATCATTGAATAGATATTCTGTGCAGGATATTCAACAAAGCCCAAACTTCTTATTCTGGCATACTTTTCACCGCTTTGAATAGTATCATATATTTCATCAAAATCAATAATTTCTTCACCGGCTTGACCATATATACTTATATCAAAACTGTCAGGTTGTTCGTCGGAGAAATCTATCTTTGCACACAACCTGAACGGATTGTCCATTAATTTAAAGAAATTCATATCATCTTTTTCTTCAAATTTCCAGCCTTCTCCTGCTTGTTTGATGTAATAATTATAAAAGTCAATAGCATTTTCTTTCTCCAGCGCAAGGTTATTAGTCTGCATTGGCACAAATTTACATGCCAGCAGCATAGCATAAGCCTCATTTTCATGCTTTAGATTACGCTTAACCCAGTAAATTAAATCTTCATCAGCTTTTTTGACAGTAATATACTGTACTTTATCATTAGTTGTTTTAGAGTAAGGAACTCTTACACCGTCATATTCAAAATCCAACGACGCTTTTAACGACTGGTCATAATCAATACCCAAAGTCACAACATTAACGGGCGGACGTTGTTCCAGCATAAGTTTTGAAATTTTTTCATCCACAACAACATCCATAACCTCTTGAAGTTTTGGTAAATCTTCATAAATAAACTTGCCGCCTTCGGAATCTTTTAAATCAGTAAAAGATGATTTAATTATGTTTTGCGGTATATTTTGAATTGCAACATTTGTCGGGAATATGATATTTTTATATCTTCCCCATTTCAAATGTCTTGAAAAATATCTTACTTCTTCAAACGGATAAACATCATCTTTATCAGGACGCTGCCACTCCAAAGAAAGCAATAATGTTCCTGCCGTATTGGAAGTATTAACATATAAAACTAATTTCCATTCTTCATCCGTGAATTTCAAACGCTCTTTTGTTTTTTCATCCAAAACTTCATCAGCCTTAGATAAAAGCGAAAACATAGGTCCAAATTTTGAAATAGGAATATCATACCAGCCGGCTTTCTTATCCTGACGTGAAATCTTCAAAAGCTGCTGGAAGATTAACAATTCAACTTTTTGAGAATTATTAAGTTCAAAATGTTCATCCTGTTTTCCTGCTTCAATCGTAGCTTTCAAGATAGGTTCAATTTGACGAACAATCTTGCCGGTTTCACGCGAACGTACCAAAACAGAAAAGAAATTTGCCTTTCTTTTCGGATTAAAATGAAAAATATAACTTCCTGTAGGTTCTTCCGTCAAAGCAGTATTTTCATCAGGAAAATCAAAAGTTTGTCCGAATTTTGTTTCAAGCCAATCTTCATAAGCATGCTCATCAATCGCTCTTAACGCAACAGCAACAGCATGTTTACACCATTCTTCTTTCAACGGACAATTACAACGCGCTTCTACTTTATTCTTTTTAAAAATCAAATCAGTATTGTAGTGTGCTTGGAAATTCCCCTTTACTTTACCCATATAAAAATTTTTCTCAGGGTAATTGTCGAACACCATATCTTTCGTATGAAGTTCGTAGCCTCTGCGCCAACTTCCTGCACTTGCGTGGTCTTTTATAAACTTGTAATTAAATTCTGTTGAACTCATCTAAGTTTTGAGTGTATCTCTTTCCTTTTAAGGGACAACATTCATATAGATATGTCTGCTATCTATAAACCCTTAACTACAATTAAATTATACATAATAAAATTTAAAAGGCAAGAGGTTTAAAGTTTTGCTAAAACATGTTGTAATTTGTCCAGTTTTTTATTATCCGTACCTATACCACAAAGCAATAATGTGGATTTTTCGTTTGTTCTTTCATCTTCAATACCAAAATCTTCATACAGCATTTCCGAAAGTTCGTAACCCGAAATTCCGGGAACTCTGATTAAGACTTTTGTCGGATCATCACCAAAGAACTCACAACCTTTACATTTTAATCTCATTTTATCAAGTTTTGTAATAAGATTATCAATTTCTTTTCTGCCGTCTTTTGAATTTAAATACTCAATATTTTCCTCAATAGACGCCAATAGCGGGTATGACGGGGATGTTGTCATAAACATGCTAAGTGCCGGTTTTACATCAATCTCGCAATTACAATGAAGAAGTGCCGTCGGATTTAAGCCGCCTGCTGTTTTATGCAATGATTGAACCGTAAAATCCGCGATATTAACGGCAGAAAGCGGCAAATCATCCGAAAAAGGATATAACGCACCGTGAGCTTCATCTACAATCAAGAAAGCTCCATGACGTTCACAAATCGCCTTAATTTCTTCTATATCAGAAATTATACCCTCATAAGTCGGCGATGTAATAATAACAGTCCTAATATTATATCTGCTCAAATAATATTCAATCATCTCAGGTTTTGTTTCAAGCGGAACTCCCCACTCCTTGTCCATTTCCAAATCATAAGTTAATGCTCTTGCGCCGGCAAGCCTTACGGCATTAAAATGACACGGATGCGAATTTGAAGCTATCAGAACTTTATCACCAACCTGAGTACAAGATAAAACAGCGGCAATAATACCGCTTGTTGAACCGTTTGTAAGAAATGTTGTGGAATAAGTATGATAAATTGCCCTTGCTCTGAGTTGCGCTCTTTCAAGTGCTTCTTGCGGATCTTGACATTCGGTTTCCGATATATCAAGTTTGTACATCTCTTTCAAGGGTTCATAAATAAAAAATTTTTGACCATGTGAAGGGGTCGTAAACAGAACTTTAGCAGGTTTTTCTTCCAATAACTGAACCAAACTCATAATTTACCTATTTGTTTTTTATTTCTACACTGCGTTTTGCACAATATTGAACAACAATCATCTTATCAACATTTGAATTATATACAAATTGTCCTGAAACTGTATAACCGCCATCATTGCGCTTTTCAATCCTTATAGGCTCAAATATACAATTTATTACAGTATTATCAGAAAGCGGAAGTGTCGTTTCATATTTACCTTCAATATTCAAATTTTCATTTGTTTTCAATTTCATACCGCCGGCTGAGATATCAAGTGTGGATATCTTGTATAAATTACCTTCCGATTTTATCTCCAAATCGTTGATAAATTTTATACGGGTATATTGACGTCTTTGTAAAAATTTATGCTTTGCAGGGCTTGCAATAACAAGAGTTTTACCGTCAATATTTTTTGCATAAGAATCGAAATATAATTTTCCGTGTGATGTTTGGGTATAAAATTCGCAATATGTATCTTTTAAAATTCCATCAGGTTCATGGTCAAGTTCAAGCGTAAAATCACCTGCGCTAACTGCCGTAACCTTTCCGGTATTTGCAAACTTAAAATCCTGCGGCACAATTAAAATTTCTTGATTCTCAACAACTAATTCTCTCATCTTTTTCCTCTTTATTAACTTTTCGTTATTAAATTATATAATAATAGTAATTATAAGGCATAATGTTAAGAAAGTAAATAGATTGTAATTCTGTGGTATAATCAAATTATGATTGAGAGTTCAAAATTAAGTTTTACAACCCAAAACCGTTTAATAATTTTCGGATTAGTGCTTAGCACACTGCTAATTATGGCAATTGCCGTTTTTGCAACAGTCAATATCCAAAAAAATCTTAACGAAAGTTACCAAAATTTTGGACAGGTTATATCAAAGACGCTTGCTATAGAAAGTGTTGAAATAACTAAAGATGCCTCAACAAAAGAAACTTACAACATCCTCAAATCACATTCCGAGTCAATTTTAAAATCACACAACGACATAGTTTTTATTGAATTTCGCGATAACAAAGGCAATATCATCTATAAATCGGAAACAAAAACACCTCAAAGAACTAAAAGTTCCAATATTTCCGTAACTTCTCCGATGATAAATTACAATGACAACACAAATATCGGCTCTGTTACAGTAGGTTTATCCGGCTCTATTGTCGGCAAATTATCATCAACGACAAGAGCTTCTATTCTTTTTGTTTTTGTCATTGTTTGGCTCGTTTTTGCATTTGTTATACTGATAAACACATATCTGATTACCAGAGAACTGAGAATTTTACATGATGGCGTTAAAAAGATATCATCAGGAGAATTCGGATACAAGATTGAAAGTAAAGATGTAAGTGACGAGGTTCAAGACTTATTTGATGCTTTCAACGACATGTCACTAAGGTTAAATCTTTACGAAGAACAAAATATTGAACAATTGACCCTTGAAAGAAACAAATTAGAGGCGGTATTAATGAGTATTGTAAACGGTGTTGTCGTTTGCGATAACAACGATAACGTGGTATTACTTAACAATCACGCAAAAGAACTTTTAGAGCTTGAAGGGGATGAACTTTTAAACACCGATATCAGACACTACGTTGATACGGAAGGGGAATATTGTTTCAGCGAAAAAATCGACGAATACAAAAAACTTTCAACCGAAGAAAAATCCACAAAACCTGTTACATTCAATATTACAATTGATGGCAGGGTTTTGAAATCCGTTATTTCTCCGATGTTTACAAGAAATAATGATTATGTCGGGTATATTATCGTTCTTATTGACGTCACAAGAGAAACAGAAATGGACACTATGAAATCTCAATTTATTTCAAATGTTTCTCACGAATTAAGAACTCCGGTGACCGTGCTGAGAAGTTACATCGACACATTGTACAATTATGGCAATGATTTTGACTACGAAACACAAAAAGAATTTATCGGGACAATTAACACGGAAATTATACGATTAAACAGTATGGTAAATGATATACTTGATTTCTCAAGATTAGAAGCCAATACAAAACTTGAAAAATCAGAAAATAATATTTCCCAACTCATTGACGCCTGCGTAAGTCAGGTTGAGATTCTCTTAAAAGAACATAACCTAAAAATTGAAGTTGAAAAAGAAGATAACATCCCGATTTTGATGTTCAATTATGACAGTATAGCAAGAGCATTAACAAATTATCTGTCAAATGCAATCAAGTATGCCCCTGAAAATTCAACAATAACAGTCAAATTATACAAAGAAAATGACGCAAATCAGGTGACGGTAACCGTTAGAGATGAAGGTATCGGCATCGCTCCGGAATTTCAAAAGAAAGTATTTGAAAGATTTTACAGAGTGGAAAACAAAACCCACAGCGTAAAAGGAACAGGACTAGGTTTACATTTGGTCAAAACAACAATAGAAAAACATCATCACGGAAAAGTTTTTGTAATTTCAAAACCTGATTGCGGCTCCACTTTTGGATTTTCACTTCCCATAGATTATATTGATGATAACGAAGATGTAATTTAATTGATAGCATTTCCGCAAAAATTATGATAAAGTGAAGTTAAGAGGGAAATGATGAAAGAGTTTTTAAGGACAAACACCGTTACATACAACCTTATGTCATTTACAGGTTTTAAGTCTATATTAATTTTCTCCCTTTTGATAGAAAGCCCGAAATCTTATCAGGATTTGCAAGAAATTTTCTACAATCACAAGTATCTTAAAGAAAATATTTCCGTTGACACTTTAAGAATTTACTTAAACTCTCTCAGGGAAATCGGTTGCGATATTAAACGAATAACAGAAAATAATGTTACAAAATATTATATCAGCGAACATCCTTTCAGATTAAAGATTACAGAAAAACAAGTTAAAAGTATCGTAAAGGTTTATAAAGCAATATCAAAGTCTATTGATATTAACGATTTAATGGCTATACAAAAGTTTTTTGACAAAATTTCTCAATCAATTACAAATACTGATTTGAAAGAGAAATTAAACTCGATATCACCATTTAATAATATAAAACCCGAAATATTTGAGGAATTAAAATTTCACGCCGAAAACAATAACGAAATTACAATTTATTACAATTCGCTCAATTCAGGGAAAAAAGATATTACCATACTCGTTGATAAATTTTCAATTTCAAACGGAAAACTGTACATTTGCGGTTTTAATTCGGAATATAAAAACTATTCTAACTTTTTGGTTTCAAGAATACAAAAAATAGTCAGCGTAAATTTAGAAAAGAAAAAACTTGAAATTCCTGATATTGTTGCAGGTTATGAATATAAAAAAGATACAAATATAAAACCTGATTTGTTAAAAAATGAGAAAATAATATCCGAAGATGATAACAAATACATCATTGAAATAACTTCAAAAAACAAGTTTGAAATTATACAAAGAATAATGTCGCACACAAACAAATGTAAACTTCTTTATCCTGAAAACATTAAAGAAGAAATCATTATGAGCTTAAAAAAGATGAAAGAAGGTTACATTGACGTACAATAATGATAATAAAAAACTCAATGCCGGTTGTATAAAAATATTTCAATTTTTGCAATTATTATACGAAGATGAAGCAGATTATCACCGTGTCGTCGAAATTTTTAAAGATGAAATTTCAACAAAAAACGCTCAAAACTCAAACAGTATCCAAGTTCTCATAAACAAATATGTTAATGCACTTAAAATATTCGGAATAAAAATAATCAAAGAGAAAAACAAATACAAACTCCAAAGCAGTCTGTATGCAATGAAACTTTCAACGGACGATATAAAATCAATGAGCATATTATTGGCATCTTCTCAGAATTTTCCCGATAAAAAATCCGGCGATATCGTAAAAGAATTTATTGATAAAATTGAACTCAGAATGAGTAACGAAGATAAAAACATTTTATCAAGCTACATTAAAAATTCGGATTACGATTTTTCATTCTACTATAGTGATTTTAGGGAACAGATTAACAAATGTATAGAACTTGCTGAACACAATCGTATTATCAACCTTGTTTATTTAAACAAGAAAAAAGAAATAAAGTTAAAATGCAAAGTTAAAGATGTTATATTTGATTCAAGAACGGCATATTTAATGGTTTATAACAGACTTTCACGTGAGAATATTAAAATTGCCATACCAAACATCCTATCAATTGATGATTCTCCGGCAAGTACGGTCAATACAACAGAATCCACAACAACTGTTGTATTCAAATTAAAAGGACGGCTTGCAAAAACATATCATTTGCGTCTGGGAGAAAAAAGCACCCCAGACGGAGATAACCTTATTGTTGTAACAAGAGATGAACCTATTGACTCACTACTTAGCCGACTTATACGATACTCAACCGATTGCGAAGTTCAATCACCAAAATTTTTACGTGATAAAATGTTTACATTGATAAACGATATGTTAAAAAATTACGACGAAGAATAGAATGAGGATAAAAAAATGGAAGAAAAAACAGAAATTATACAATATCAAACACACGGAACATGTTGCCAAATGATGCAGGTTGCAGTACAAGACGGGAAAGTGCTTGATGCGGAATTTTACGGCGGCTGCAACGGAAACTTGAAAGGTTTGAAAAATTTAATTAAAGGAATGTCGATTGATGAAGTAATCGAAAGACTTGAAGGCATTACCTGCGGTGCAAAACCTACAAGCTGCCCTGATCAATTGGCAAAATGTCTTATCGAGTACAAACAGAAAAAATCATTAGTGAAAGGCTAATTATGAAAACATTAAAATCAATGCGTTTACATATCGGCATATTTGGGAAAACAAATGTCGGTAAATCCTCGTTACTGAATAAAATAACCAATCAGGAAATATCAATAGTATCGGAAATTGCAGGTACGACAACCGATGTCGTAGAAAAATCTATGGAGCTTCTACCTGTCGGACCCGTAAATTTTCTTGATACGGCAGGAATAGATGATGAAACAGCTCTATCGGAAAAACGTATTGAAAAAACAATGAAAATTCTCAATCGTGTTGATGTAGCAGTAATTGTTTGTGATTACAAAGGAATTGACAATTATGAAAAATCTTTGATTGAAAAATTCAATGAGCTAAAAATTCCGTTTATAATTTTGGTTAATAAAACCGATATTATGCAAGTTGACGAAAAAACTTTGGCACAACTGAAAAATTTATGTAACGAAGTTATAGTAACCTCTGCATTAACCGACACCGATTTAACTTTCAAATTTAAAGAAACACTTGTAAAACTCTTGCCTGATGATTTTGTTAACTCGCCCAAAATAGCCGGAGATTTGGTAAATGAAAAAAGTACGGTAATTTTAGTTGTTCCTATTGATAAAGAAGCTCCAAAAGGCAGAATTATACTCCCACAGGTTCAAACTTTGCGCGATTTACTGGATTCAAGCTGTATGAGTTATGTTGTAAAAGAAACCGAACTAAAAAATGCACTTGACAACTTAAAAACTCCGCCAAGCCTTGTTATAACAGATTCTCAAGCTTTTAAACAAGTATCGGAAATTGTTCCGAATAATATTCCGCTGACATCTTTTTCAATACTTTTTGCCAGATTAAAAGGTGATTTGAACGCATTTATAAAAGGAGCAAAAGCAATTGATAACCTTCAAGACGGCGATAAGGTTTTAATTTTGGAAAGCTGTACACACCACGCAATAGAAGATGATATCGGCAGAGTAAAAATTCCAAAACTTTTAAAGATGAAAACGGGAAAAAATCTTATTATAGAAAACATTTCAGGACACGATTTCCCTGATATTACACCCTACAAACTGATAATACATTGCGGTGCGTGTATGACTAACCGTCGCGAAGTTTTATCAAGAATTTTGATAGCAAATCAAAAAAATATTCCGATAACAAACTATGGTATTGCAATTTCATACTGTCTGGGTATTCTTGAAAGAGCAACAACAATGTTCCAATAATTTTTTTGTGCTATTATTAAATTCTAATGAAAATAACATTAATAAAAGGGATTGTTGCCGGACTGGGTTTATCGGTTTATACCGGACTTTTCGGAATACCGACAGCACAAGCAAAGTACACTTATCCACATATCGCAAAACAGAATATTGAAGATACTTTTACCAAAACGCCTGAAGTTACGCCGCACGGTATTAGCGATAGTCTTGCGCTAAAATATGCCCCTAATCCGGTTGTAACAATTCAAAATATAAAAAGAAAAGTTGCAATTGTTGTAGATTTATCAAAAAATATTTTATATCACTACGATGACAATGGAGAAGTGCAAAACGCATATCTTGTCGCATCAGGCAAACATTCAACCCCGACAAGTAAAGGAGTGAGGGTTGTTTCACATATTGAAAACTATCCGTATTCGACCGCCCCTATATCAACAAAACGCAGAAAACACCCTTACAATTACGGTCCAAATGCAATTATTGTAAAGAAACTGGACCCTCGCACCGGAGTAACCTCCCAAACAGGTGAGTTTATTCACGGTAACAACGACTTTTCCAGCTTGGGAAAATACGCATCACAAGGCTGTATCAGAATGGATAACGAGGTTATAAAAAAACTCGCCAAAATTATTAAACGCGGAGATTTAATCCTTATAAAGTAATATATTTTAAAAAACACTTGATTTTAGGATTTTACTATTATAAAATCTTCTTAGTCGAATGTAAATAATATTCAAGTTTGGAATCTTGAAAGAAAGAGGTAAGAAATGAAAAGCGGAATTCATCCGGATTATAAGAAAACTACAATCAAATGTGTTTGTGGTAACGAAATTGAAACTGGTTCTGTAGTTGAAGGTTTAACAGTTGAAATTTGTAACAACTGCCACCCATTCTATACCGGACAACAAAAAATCTTAGACTCAGAAGGTCGTGTTGAAAGATTTAACAAAAGATACGGTAAAAAGAACTAATATTTCAAATAAAATATTTAGCAAAAAGAACGGACAGATGTTCGTTCTTTTTTTATAAACATCAAATTGTAAACAATTGTAACAAACTTCAAAACATGTGAAATCGCTTGATTGCACATGTTTTTATATATTTAAGAAAAAAAAAGAGAGAGTATTATGAGCATGAACAGCTTAAAACTGAATTTGCCCGGACTTGGCGGGAGCAACACCCGCAAGGCTAACGGCGTCTCTACTCAGGCAAAAAGAAACCTGAGTAATTCAAGTACGGCTACAGGCTCAACTCATTTCCAATTAAGCGGCAAAAAAGGTTTTGGATTTGTCAGCGGACAATTCGTAACCAAAGGTTCAAACAAATTTAACTATAACGGACAAAGAGCATATTATAACTCAAGAAGTGGCGGGGTAAGCACAAGAACGTATACACCGTCATACGGAATGAATTCAAGTATTATGCCTAACTTTGGCTACTCATCAAAAGGCATGGACTTTATGAACAGCCTGCAAATGGGTATGCAAATCGGCAAAGAAACATTCTCATTCTTGAATAATATAGGAGTAATAAACACAAACAATACGACTTCAACAGTAAGCAACTCAAGTGCACTAGCTAGTGCTACAGCATCACTAGGCGGCACAACAAGCAATGTTGGGTCTGCAGCAATTTCTGCGACTATGACAGGAATGAGCTCCGCTAATGATGCTGTATCTTTAAGAAATGCAATTGTCAGTGCAAATTCTACATTATCATCTATGCAGGCACAAACAGGAATATATAACGATCAAGCTACTAAAGCCAAGGAACTCATTGATAGTCAAGGTACACTTACTACTCAAACCAAACAGGCAGAAGCGGACACTAAATCAAAGAGCGATGCACTATCTGATGCAAAACGAGAACTTGATGGCACAAAAGCAGGACGAAACAATATCTTAAATGAAGTACACAACTTAGATGCTAAATATGGTGATGCGGTCGAAAAATACACTGCTGCTCACGACGGATATGTTAGCGCAAAATCTACGTATACAGAAGCAACAAGAGTAACAGCTCAATGCGATACCGATTATAAATCTGCAAAATCTGCATACGACAACACACCTGAAACAATAAAAGATGCAAACGGTAATGACATACCAAACCCGGCAAAAGCAAGAGCTAAAGAAGTTATGGATAATGCTGAATTACGATTGAATCAAGCAAAAGAAAAAGAAAAAACAGCAAAAGAAAATATGGATAAGGCTGAAAAAGCTGAAATCGATGCTGAGCAAATAAAAAAGGAACTTTACGATCAACTCGGAGACAAAAAAGATAAAGCAAAAGAACTTGAAACAAAATTGTCAAATGCACAAAAACTTGTTGACGCTAAAAACGAAGCTGTATCTAAAGCTCAAGCAAATGTCGAAATTGCAAAAGAACAAGAAGCATACGTTAACTCACAAGTTGATGCCGCACAAAGTGCAATTAACGATAACAAACAGTTTAATAAAGATATTGAAACTTTAGAAAAAGAAATCAAGGATCAGAACAAACGTCTTATTAATATGGAAGAAAAAGCCGCAAGCTATGATAAGAAAATAAATAGCGGAATAGACAAAAATAATGAAAGATACAATAATTTAGATACAAACAACAACGGTTCTATCGACGATGGCGAAACCAATAAACGTAAAACTCGAAAAATGGAAAATACTAATGCTAAAGTAAAAGATAATATCAATCAGCGAAACACCCTTGATCCAAACTACGAATTTACTCAATGGAAAAATGAAACATTGATGACACAAACTCCTGCAATAATCAATGATGAAGAATACAGAAAAGGAACTTTTAACGGAACAGAAGTTTACTATAGAGGAAATATGCCGATTGATGCTGAAACATACAATAGAGCATTAGGAATTTCATCATAAACCTTTACAAACACTTTACAATTACAAAATAATATATTAGAATAAAAGAGCAAGCAGTATTGCACACAAAAAAGAACGGTTACCCCGTTCTTTTTTTAACTAAGTAGGGAAAGGTTACCAAGATGAAACAAGATATAAACAGGTTAGAAGTCCTAAACGCGATAACGCCTTTGATTGAAAATACCGCAATGAGATTTAACCTTATACCGATTGAAATAGATTTTTCAAAAGAAAATCATCGCTGGTTTTTAAGAATTTTTCTATACTCAAAAGAACGCAGTATAACGCTTGATGATTGCGAAAACGTCACAAGAAGTCTTGAAGGGTTTTTAGATGAGCTTATTCCGGTAAAATATTATCTTGAAGTATCATCACCGGGTTTGGAGCGTAAATTCAAATCTGAAAAGGAATTTATAATCTTTAAAGGGAAAAGAATTAGCCTAAAACTCAAAGAACCTTTAGACGGAGAAACCGAAAAAATCTTTAAAGGCGAGATTATCGACTACGATGTGAATGAGGGATTAACTTTTTTCCGATTTGACGACGGAGCTGAAATACAAATCCCGAAAAGCAACATCCAATCAGCCAAATTGTACATTGATTAAAGTATATAATTATAATAAAACGAAAGGATATAAACATGATTAAAATCGGAGCAGGAAACTTAAACGAAGTTTTCGAAGAACTGGAAAGAGAAAAAGGTATTTCAAAAGAAGTGGTTGTTTCTTCACTTTGTGATGCTATGGTAGCCGCTTATAAAAAACACCTTAGAATTAAAGAAATTGAAAATGTTGAAGCTTTTTTAGATGAACAATCAGGCGAAATCGGCATTTTCAAAGGAAAAACAGTTGTTGATAACGTAGAAGATGAAGATAATGAAATTTCACTTGCTGAAGCAAAAGAAATTGACGAAGACGTTGAATTGGGCGACGAAGTAAAACTTGAAGTAACTCCGGAACAATTCGGACGTATCGCTGCTCAAGCCGCAAATCAGGTTTTGACACAAAGAATAAGAGAAGCTGAAAGAAATCTGGTTTTGAACGAATTTCTCGATAAAAAAGGTACACTTATCACAGGTATAATTCAAAAAGTTGACGACAGAAGAAATGTTATCGTTAATATCGGTAAAACAGACGCAATTATGCCTAGAAAAGAGCAAATTCCGGGTGAATACTACAAACCGGGCAACAGAATAAGAGTTTTTGTTCTAAATGTTAAAGAAACAACAAGATTGCCGCAAGTAATAGTATCTCACGGTCACGCCGAAATCGTAAGAGAACTTTTTGAACTCGAAGTTCCTGAAATCGAAGACGGTATCGTAGAAATTAAATCAATATCACGTGAAGCAGGCTACAGAACAAAAATTTCAGTATGGTCAAATGACCCTGAAGTTGATTCGGTTGGAGCTTGCATCGGGCCAAGAGGCAGCCGTATTCAAACTATCGTTGGCGAGCTGAAAAACGAAAAAATCGATATCGTAAGATACTCCGAAGACCCTGTTGAATACATCGTAAACGCACTTTCTCCGGCAAGAGTTGTATCCGTAGATATTATGGCTGATGATGAATACGCTCACGAAGCTATGGTTGTTGTTCCTGACGATCAATTGAGCCTTGCTATCGGCAGAGAAGGACAAAACGTAAGACTTGCACACAAATTGACAGGCTGGAAAATAGATATTAAATCAGTTTCTCAAATGGAACAAGCTGAAACCCAAAATGTCAACAATTACGAATACGAAGAAGAACAACCGGAAGCTGCTGATGAGGAAATCGAAACCTCAGATGAATTATCTGAAGAAATTGAAGAAGAAATGAACCAACAAGCACTCGACGAAAGTGATATCGAAGAAACTGGCATTTCAGAAGAATCAGAAGAATAATAAATACGGTTGAAATTCAACAATATATACAAAAAGCAGTCTTAACAGACTGCTTTTTGTTAAGTAATGTATTAATTCTTAAGAATTAGGGTTTAAATTTTCAAATAGATATCTTATAATATATATAGAGGATATGCAACGTATATTATTTTGGAGGAATTATGCGAAATCGTTGGTATGAATTGACCCCTGATGTTTGTATCGTCATTAGTAAAATTGAAATGGCAAAAGAGGAAGATAGAGTTCGTTATGCTAAAGTTATGTTAAAAGAATTACGCTTGGCAGGATACGAACCAAACAAACAAATTTATCTTGACAGAATAAGAAATTATAATATGCGTCGCTGGTACGACAAAAACAGATTTTTATTTATGGCATTTGAATATCTGAAAGATTCTAATTCTGAAATTCAATCTCAGGTTGCCAACAACGTACTGCGCTTTATGCGTACGGAAACAGCAGCCTAGCATTGTTCAAAAAATATCCTCTATGTAGCCCGGCTGGTGAATATTACCTCTCTCCTGATTTTGGGGAGGGGTTTTTGGTATGGTTTTACATATCAAGTGCAATATCAAGTGTCGGAGCCTTTGCAACAATTGCACTCGATGAAATTATATCGACACCACATTCTGCAATTTGACGAACGGTTGAAAGATTAACATTTCCGCTTGCTTCAACTACGGCTTGACCGTCAATTAAAGCAACAGCTTCTTTCATCTGTTCAAGTGACATATTATCAAGCATTATAATATCAACACCAAGCGGAAGTGCCTCTTTAACCTGCTCTAAAGTATCACACTCAAGTTCAATTTTATGTGCATGTGACAAATTGGCTTTAACCAATTTCACCGCATTTGTAACGGAACCTGCAACCTGAATATGATTATCTTTAATCATTGCACAATCCGAAAGATTAAATCTGTGTAAAGCCCCACCGCCGACTTTAACCGAATATTTTTCAAATGCTCTGAAATTTGGAGTTGTTTTTCTTGTATCTACAATTTTGCAAGGCAAATCCCCGATTGCTTGCTGATATTTATTTGTTTCCGTAGCTATTCCGCTCATTCGCTGTACATAATTTAGAGAAACTCTTTCTCCAAGCAATAAATATTTACCCGGACCTTGAATTTCCGCTAAAACATCGCCTTTTGTAATTTTATCCCCGTCTTTAAACAACAAATTTACCGCAACCTTGTCTGATAAAATTTTAAATACGGTCTTAAAAACATTTAAACCGCAAATGATACCGTCACATCTTGAAACAAGACGCGCCGTGAAGATTTTATCCTCACCGACAATACTTTCAGTTGTAACATCTCCAAATCCTATATCTTCCATCAAAGCTGATTTGACGTGGTCTTCAATATAAAAATTAGTTAACAAAACTTATTTCTCCTTTATCTTTTTCAATCAAACTATGTTTGCAAACCTCATCCGTATCAAGAAAATCAATGCGATAATGAGCACCTCTTGATTCTTTTCGGTGAAGTGCAGAATCAACAATCAATTTTGCAGTAACAAGCATATTCCTGAACTCATATTCTTCTTTAGAAAGACAAAAATATTTTCTGCTAAATTTAGCAGCCAACTTTTCCAAAGACTCTTTTGCCGAGTTTAAAGTTTGAGCCGTTCGGAAAATTCCGACACCTGTCCACATAATATCTTGGAGCTCTGCTTTTAGTGCTTTTACATCAATAATTTCCATATTTGCAGAAGTTTGCTCATATCTTGAAATAATATCCGCATACAAATCCTCATTTAGCGTGTTCTGAGATAAATCTTTATTCTTAAGAACTTGAGAAACCTCATAAGCACACACAACACACTCCAAAAGGGAATTACTTGCCAACCTGTTTCCGCCATGCAGCCCCGTAGAAGAAACTTCACCAATTGCATATAAACCTTTGACAGACGTTTCACCTTTTAAATTTGTTTTAATTCCGCCCATAAAATAATGTGCGGCAGGAGCAACAGGAATATAATCCGTTGTAATATCCACACCGTGTTCTTTACATTTTTTCGCAATTGTCGGAAAACGCTTTAATAGTTTATCTTCACCAATTAAAGTAGCATTAAGATAAACATAAGGCTCACCATTGTTGTTCATTTCACAAAAGATAGAACGTGCAACAATATCTCGGGGAGCAAGTTCACGTTTTTCGTGATATTTACCCATAAATTCCAATCCGAATTCGTCACAAAGTTTTGCGCCTTCACCTCTTACCGCCTCACTTATGAGAAATCTGTTTTCTTCATCATCAAATGCCAAAGCCGTCGGGTGAAACTGAACAAACTCCATATCTTGCATTACGGCACCTGCATTATAACATATCGCCAATCCGTCACCGGTTGCACCAATCGGATTTGTTGTATATTTGTAAAGCTGTCCGATACCGCCGGTTGCAACAATTACAGTATGTGAAAATATTGTTTCATATTCCTTTGTTTCATTATCAAAAACAACAACTCCGCCACATTCACCATTGTTTACCAATATGTCTACCGCTGAAGTATTTTCATAAACCTTTATATGACTATTATTTTTTAACGCTTCACAAAGAGCCAATTCCATTTCCCGACCTGTTGCATCACCGCCTGAATGAAGAATACGTCTGACACTATGTGCAGCTTCTCTTGTTAAAGTAAAATTTCCGTTCTCATCACGGTCAAATTCGACTCCAAATTTTAATAAATCTTTTACAACTTTGTCGGAATTTTCACTGATAAATTTTACCGTATCCAATTCACTCAAGCCTGCACCTGCTTTTAAGGTATCACTAACATGAGATTCAACGGAATCAGTTTTATTTTCTTCCAACACCGCAACCATTCCGCCTTGCGCATATCTTGAATTACTTTCACCAAGTTTAGATTTTGTAATAAGCAATATCCCATCAGGCAACACAGATTGCTGCTCTATTTTTAACGCTGCATACAAACCTGCAATGCCGCTACCAACAACTATTGTTGAAAATTTGGAGTATTTCATATATTTATCCTCCCCATAATTCTATAACAAAAAGATTATTTTAGCCACATAAAAAACCTTAAAATAATAAATCAAATTAAAACTAAAAAATCACATATAAAAATAATATCCGCAAATGATATACAAAAAACAGATACCTAAAAGTCAAACGCTATATATAATAATAAAAACAATCCATAAGGAGTTCAAAAAATGATAAATTCACCAATAAAACTGCTTCTGGTAGAAGATCATAAACTGATGCGTGTCGGACTAAAATCCCTTTTCGACGAACAAGAAGGATTAGAAGTAACATCTGAAGCCAACAACGGGAAAGATGCTATAGAAAAATTCAGAACAACACATCCTGACGTCACACTCATGGATATCGGATTGCCTGACATTTCGGGCATTGAAGCAACAAAAAAAATCTTGGAACTGAATACAAATGCAAAAATCATCATGCTAACCTCTCACCTATCCGAAAATGAAGTATTAGAATCATTGCAATCAGGTGCTTGCGCTTATGTTATGAAAGATATTAACACCGACATATTAAAAATGATTATACAAACAATCAAAGAGGGAGCAATGTGGATTGACCCATTGGCAGTACCGATTTTGCGAGATAAAAATTGCGGGCTTGTACCTCAAAGACAGATGTCACGCGCAATGTTTCGCCAACAACACTCCAACCTGACACAAAGAGAATACGAAGTCCTCAAACTCGTTGTTGACGGAAAATCAAACAACGAAATCGCAGAAGCATTAACAATATCATCTCACACAGCCAAAGCTCACGTTTGTAACATCATACAGAAACTGGTCGTAGATGACCGAACTCAAGCCGCAGTTAAAGCATTGAAAGAAGGCTTAGTCTAAAATACTATACTGCTGAAGATGTTTTAAAGTTTGCGAAATTTTGAATTTTCATTGTTCCTGTTGAAGAAATAGGAGCTGCTACAGTTTTTTGAGCTTGTTGAGCCTGCTGTTCCTGTAATGCCTTTTTCTTTGCTTCACGCTTATTGGTCAAATAAATATTCAATTTCGGAATACCGCGACCCAAAACAAGTCCTGAATATGCGTAGCCTGCAAGTTGCGCAACAGTCAATATTCTCAATTTAGTTTTAGTAGCCTTATCCGCAATTTTTAACATCTCATTAAAGTTAAGCGCCTTACCGTCCTTGAACGCTTTTTCACCAAGTCCTGCGTGCAAGACCTCATCTCTGGTTTTCAATACAGAACCTGTCAACCATTTCATAAAACCGCTGCCATCTTTTTTGATTAAAGATTTGTCCATACTTTGAGCAACAAGTTTTTGAACAAAGTTACCCAAAATCAACCAGTTAGCAAAACCTAAAGTATCTTTAATTGTGCTTTCAGTCAACTCATTATCATTTCTTGAAGATAAAAATCTTGACATAATGGTAACACCATATATGAATTTAAACTGCTTAAGTGTTGGAGTAAACCCTTTAAATTGCAAATCTTTAATAAGATTTTTCGGATTGCCTATGGTTGCAAGCACACCTGCACCAAACAAAGTTGCAACAATTGATTTCTTCACTTTGAATTTTGTAGATTTATCTTCTTCTCCGCCGCCTACAAATCCGCTCTTACCTGTTTTCTTCTTCGTTAAATACATGTTTATCGGTTGAGCAGAAATACCAACGGCAGAAGCAATACCGATACCCAACAATGAACGCTTAATATTCATTGACTTTAAGGCTTTCAAGAAAGCATTTTGAGCAAAATCGGCAGAATTATTAAATGCGTCAACAACTTTTTCTTTAGTAAATACTTTACCTAATTTGTAGGCATTTTCAAGAATATAATCAACGCTATATCTGGAAGTGTGAAGTTTTTCACCATCTTCTGCTACAATTCTGAAATTATTTTCCGTGCCAAGCAGAGAAACTATTTTCTGTTTCAAACCGTAAGCGGTTTCTTTTGACATCTTTTTAGAGTTAGCTTGAATTTCCTGCTCAATAGCACTTGCAATACTTTCAATTTCTTTTTCGTCAGTAAGTTTAACCCATTTGCCGTTTTCGGTCGGGCTTAATGTTTCATATCGTTTTATTGTTTCTTTTAAATATTCTTTTAACGGATTTTCTACACCGCTTTTAAGTTTTTCATCATAAATTTTACCGTGTAAATTGATTGTTTCGGCGTCCGCAAAAATAGAATTTGCCTTGATGTCATTTTTACCAAAATTATATGCTCCGTTAATTCCGGTAGCAAGAAGCAAACCTGCAAGAGCCCCATAAGCACCAACCAAAGAGTGGTTAGTTGTTCCCATACCCTCACGGCGCATAGTTTCAAGACCTGCATCCGTTCCTCTGCTGAAATCTGTTAATGTTCTCGGTAAAACCATACAGAACAAATCTACCGCACAAGCACCCCATGCCGGACTTGTGTCAAGGAATTTCAAAGCCATATCAAAAGCGCCCGTAAAACTTGGATTTGACTTTTGCGGGGTTTGTTGTCTTATTGTAAAACCTTTATTTTGTCTGTTTGCCGGTTGAATTTGTTTTATATTTACTTGTCTAATATCGTTTTCTACTTTCATTATTTTGCCTTTATACTATCTACTAACTATTAAATGATTGGAATGTTTTAGGGGTACCCTGTAAAAATTTTTGGGTAAAAGTTGTCGTCCCTAATGTTGATGTCGACGACGAGGGCGAGGCTTCCATCATTTTTTCTTTTTTGTTAGTTTGTGTTCGGGTGTAAATCGGAATAAATACTCCAAGTGACAACAAAGAGAATATAAAACTGCCTAACTGACAAACCGCACGCAAGTTTGTAGCTTTTGTACGCATTGCCTGATCTGCAATTGCACCTAACTCATCCGTTGATTTCATCTTGGTATGTTTTGCCCAATTCCAGAAACGCTGTATAATATTTGCGCCTTCAGGCGGGTTTTTGAGTCTGTTTATTAATTTTATACCGTCTTTATTATTTTTCTCAATACCTGTTGCAATAGCTTTTGCCGCATAATCACCTAAGAAATAGAAACTTGAGAAAGTAATAATATCTCGAATGGTATTTTCCATAAGTTCATTAGAATCCTCAGCGGCAGCAAGTCTGCTTGAGAATGTCGCAGCTGATATAATTCTTGCCTGATCCATTGTAGGGAAAATGTTTTTAAACTGGAACATTTTTAATGATGGTCTGTCCATCAACATAGACAAACCTGCAACTCCCCACATTAAAGGAACAGCAAAAAATTTCTTTGCAGTTAAATCTTTCTTTTCTTCAGGTGTTAAAATTCTTTCCTTATCATCATTATAAATAGGAGCACCTTTTTTACCTGCAATCTTGTGAGTAATCCATCTGTTAATCGGTTGAGCGGCAATCGCTAACGGAATAATTACTCCCAAACCTGCCAAACTCTTAGCATTGACTAACTTTTTAGCCTTTGATAAGTATTTGCTCAATTCACCTGTTGCCTGTTCAAGAGCTTTTGAATCAGCAACATCAGCAATAACACCTTCTTTTACCGCACCGTGTAAAACTTCTCCGGCGCTGTCACACAAGTGTCCTAAATTGCTTGAGAAAAATCCTTTATCGCCTGCAAATCTTATATTTTCGGATATACCCGCTTTTTGAACCATATATCCGTACATTTCTTTTGTATAATTAGCAGCAGGCTTGTCGCTGACGATATTTTGGGTCATTTTTCTGATTGCAGCTTCATATTCTTTATCACCTGCAAAAATATCTTTAAATTTTTTCAAACCGCCTTTATCAATATCACCATCTACGCCCTCAATGTCATCAAACATTGTTTTCAATGCGGTATAAATACGGTCTTCTTTTGATAAATCTTTAGCGAAATTGTAATATTTTTCAACTTGTTTAATCGTATCACCGTTAGCCCAGCTTGTTGTAAGGTTTGACTTGTTAAAAACACCCATAATAGGTCTGTTTAAGAGTTTTGCAACACCGATTACAATAAAACTCGGAATAATACAGTTAATTAAAAGTCCTGAGCCTTCACGTCTTAAAGCTTCAAAACCTGCAAGAAAATTGAGTTTTCTGCCTTTTTTCTCATTTCCGTTTTCATCTGTTTGTTTAGAACCGATGAATGTTTCAAAAAAAGTTCTCGGCAAAATTGCAGTTGTCAAATCCAAAACCGCAACATTTATCATCGGCGACTTCTCACATTTTTGTATACCGCGAAGCGCCAATGAACCTAATCCGCCAAAACTTGGTTGTGACATATTCTGTCCGCCGTTATACAGTTTTGGGGTTTTATTTTTACTATTTACACTACCTAATTCAACTTTATTTATCATATCTATTTATCTTTTGCCGAATGTTCCTTCATTATAACCAAAGCACATTAGCATGAAAAGTGCTCAAGAAAAAAAATTGCCTAATTTACACTAAATGTAAAATTAATGTAAAGATGAATTTTTCAATAATTTTATAAAAATAGAGCATTTTAAACCAAAATTTGTACAAAAATGTGAAAAATACACTAATTTTTAACCAAAAACTACAAAAATAGCACAAAAATTCATCAAAAAGTTTTTGTAAAATTTTGTTAAGATTAGGATATAAAGCGGTATTTTAATGGATAATTTAAGTGATTGATAAAAATTTTCAATGAAAAAATATATATTTATTATTTAAAATACATAGTTTACAGTATACCCTTAGAAAAAATTTAGTATAAAATTATGTATTATATGCGAGAAAGAATAATTTGAGAAATGTTAAAAATGAAAGATAATAACAGACGTACTTCCGGAGGAAGCGGGAAAAAAAGAAGAAACTCAAAATACACAAACGGTTCGGCGGATAATCCTTTTGAAAATTACACGTCAAACAGGCGTCATTCACAATCAGCGTTCAGAAAAACATTGACAACAATGACAATAATTTTTCTGACTGCAATACTTGCACTTTTGTTGTTTGCAAACAATCAGGAATTTATCTCCGAAAACATTGGTAAGAATTCGTTTTTATCAAACTTTTTATCAAAATTGTCATTAAGTAACAGCTCGAAAGAAAAGGCTGAATTTACGTTTCCATTTGGACCGAAACGTAAAAATATATTACTTTTAGGAGTTGATTCCAATGGTGCGGATTCTGATCTTTGGGTCGGAACAAGAACAGATACAATGATTTTGTTAAACATTGACCCAAAAAGCAAAACAGTAAACGCTATTTCCATTCCAAGAGACAGTAAAGTATATCTTCCAAAAGGAATGGGTGTTCAAAAAATAAATGCCGCGCACGCAATCGGCGGAATAGGAATGACCATTCAGACAGTTGAAGACACATTAGGAGTTCATATCGACAAATATGTAATGTTTCATGATGACGCAGTCAGGGCAATCGTTCAGGCTCTTGGCGGAGTTGACATTTATATAGAAAAGAATATGCACTATAACGATTATGCCGGAAACCTTCACATCAATTTCTCCAAAGGCAAACATCATCTGACAGAAAAAGATGCGGTAGAATATCTGCGCTTCCGTCACGATGCTTTGGGTGATATTGGCAGAACTCAACGTCAACAATGGTTTTTAAGAGGTTTACTTGCAGATTTACAAAAACCTGAAACCATTACAAAAATCCCGAAAATTATCTCAGTAGCAAATAAATATGTAAAAACAGATATGTCAGTATACGAAATGACACAATACGCATCGCTTGCAAAAGGTTTTGATATGGATAACATTGAAATTGCAATGCTACCGGGTGCGCCAAACAAACATGGATACATCAGCTACTGGATATTAGACCCTGAAAAAACACAAGAAGTTGTTGACAGACTTATATACAGACAAAAAGCTGACGGAGTAAAAGAAAGCTATAGTGCAAGCATAATGAGCTCTCCGGATAAACTTTCAGAAGCAAGAGAAGTAAAAAAAGCACTTGAAAATGCGGGAATTGAAGTTCGTTGTTCGGGAACATTAAATTCATCTCATTCTCAATTTATTGCGCACAACAAATATATAACAATAGATTACTATGCAAACCTGAAAAAACAGGTTCCCGAAGTAAAATCAAGACAATTTGTATATGACCCCGCAACATTTATGTGCGCAGCAACCGATTTTACCGTAGTGCTTGGCGGTGACAACAAATAAAGGAGAAAAAACATGGTAATGAATGCAATCCAAAATAGAAAAAGTGTCAGAAAATACTCAAACAAACCCATTGAAGATTCGGTACTAAAAAAAATTTTGGAGGCAGGTCGTTTAGCTCCTTCTTGGGTAAATGTTCAGTCATGGAAATTTATTGTCGTCACAAACCCTGATACAAAGCAATTGCTCTATCAAGTATCAGGCGGACAACAACAGGTATTGGCTGCCACTGCCGTTATTTGCTGCGTTGCCGATTTAAGTGCTTGGGAAAAAACACACTTTGGCAAAGTTCTGCAACAAAAAGGAGTTGACGAAGAAACCGAAAAATTCATAGTAACCTCAAAATTACTTAATCCGTCTTTACTTGGCGAATACGAAACACTATTAAGAAGTGTGGAACAATTGACCTACGCGGTTTCTTATATGACGCTGGAGGCTCAGGAATTAGGGGTCGGAGCGTGCATTGTAGGAGCAATTTCCAACGAACTTACCCACAAAGACGACAATTACGCTCAACAAATTAAAGAAAAACTTAACCTGAGTGACAAACACGTACTGGTTGAACTATTGACTCTCGGTTATGAAGATTCCAAAACCGAAACAAAAAAATTGAGAAAACCTTTTAATGAAGTTGTTTCAAAAGAGAAATTAGGCATAAATTACTAATAAATATTGGGAATAAAAAACAAACAGGAGAGAGAAGTATGACAATACCAAGCATCGGCGGCAACGGTAACAATTTGAACAAAATTCAAATAAATCCAATTGCTAACGATATTCAAAATTCATTAGAACAAGCACCGATTCAAGCGCCGACAGAAGAACCTGCATCACAAACAGCTCAACCTTCACAGCAAGCTGAAGATAAAGAGTATTCAATTGAGCAATTTAAAAAAGATTATATAAAATTACTTGAAGAAAAAGTAATGCCTGTACTTTTAGGCTATGAAGACGAACGTAAAAAACGCCTGAAATGGGCAATAATTGCAGCCGTCTTTTGTAGTATCGCAGCAATATGCATATTTTTCTTTATCAAGGGAAGAGGTTCCGCAGATTTAGCGGGGATATTTATCACAGCAGCCTGCGGTATTTGGTTCTGGATTAAAAAATCTTTTGAAAAAAAGATCAAGAAAACGATTATGCCTACACTTATGCAAGCAGTACCGGGATTTTACTGGCAAGAAACTCCGGCTGTTAAAGCTGAAGAAATCGAAGAAAGTATGATTATCCCGTTTGCAAAAAAATGTAATAAAAGATTTGATGACTGTTTTATCGGGAAATACAGAGATGTAAAAGTCGCTATTTCTGAGTGCGAATACGAATTAGGTAGCGGAAATAGGTCGAAAACAATTCTTGAAGGTGTCGTAATCAAGTTTGAAATGAATAAAAATTTTGAAGGCTCAACTGTGATACGTCCAAGAAAACCGCAACACCATCGAGATAAATATGATGATTTAAAACGCGCCAAAATGAGCGAAGTTAAACTGGAAGACCCTGAATTTGATAAAAAATACGTCGTTTATTCAACAGACCAAATCGAATCAAGATACCTTCTTACAACTGCATTTATGGAGAGATTTAAACAAATTGAGACAGCATTTGAATCATATTATGCCTATTGTTCATTTTACAAAGATTCCGTATTTATCGCACCGCATACAGACTGCGACCTGTTCAATTTGTGCAGTCTTGTAAAACCTATCGGTAACAGAGAACAATTTGAAACTTTGTTTAACGAATTTGCATCAATTCTGGCTTTGGTTGACCACTTCAAGCTGGACAAGAAACTGGGCTTGTAAAATCCACAAAAAAATGTTATAATAGAAAATGTTTTAAGAAAGCGAGGAAAAAATGGTTACACTTTGCGTCCCAACAATTATCGGTTTACTGGTATTACTGGCAATTCTTGCCGTACTTTACAACTTGTACGTACAATTAATCCAAAAACGCAACAAAGTAAAAGAAGCAATGGGTGGAATTGACGTTCAACTTGAAAAACGTTATGACTTAATTCCAAATATATTAACAATAGCCAAAAAATTCATGGAACATGAAAGAGGCTTGATGGATGAAATTACAAAGTTAAGAAGCAGAGCAGCAGGACTTCAATCCACAGCTGAAACAATCTCTGAAAAAATTAACCTTGATAATGCAATCGCATCCAGAATGGGTCAATTGATGGTTAGCGTTGAAAACTACCCACAATTAAAATCTGACCAAACAATGCTACAAGCTATGCAAACATATTCTGAAGTTGAGGAACATATTGCGGCAGCAAGAAGATTTTACAACAGCGCGGTTAATGAACTTAACAATGCAGTTGAAATCTTCCCTAGCTCAATGATTGCGGGAATGCTCGGCATTCGTTCATATCCGTTCTTTGAAGCTAAAGAAGCTGCAAGAAATGCTGTTAACGCATCAGATTTCTTAAAGTAGAATTTTATGATATAATTAAGAGGCGGAAAAACATCCGCCTCTTTTTATATGTGTCCGTAGCTCAGACGAATAGAGCGTGAGTCTCCGAAGCTCAAGGTCGGGGGTTTGACTCCCCCCGGGCGCATTTTTTGTTTATGCAGCTACAGGAATAAATATTGCACTGGGGTTTCGTTTTAAATTACGGGTAATACCATCAGAAACGCCGCGTCCGTCACCGGTTACAATCTCAACATGTCCATATCGCCCAAATCCGTTTGTATTTCGGTCATATACAACGATACAACCTGCAGGTAAATTATTAACATCTATACCTCTTGGAGAAATTTCTCTAAAATTCCTGTTACGTCTTAAAATAGATGTCATTTCCCAAGCATCACCATTTACATAAGAACCCAAACCTGTTGCAGCTATCGCATTTTTAACATATTTTGCACAGTATCCCGTGAACCCGACAGAATGATTTAGCGCATAATTAGAAAGCCTTGCTCCTGCTGACGAATTGTATCCCAAACTACGCCAACTCGCATTATCTTTTGTATTTAATGCGCGTACTGAAGTAGAACTTGAAACACCATTATAATTAAACGAAGGAATTTGCGGAGTATAAGTCGGAAGCGGCATATAAAAATTGTATGAAAAATTAGGGGCTGGGAAATAAGGCATTGGATTTACAAAGAAATTATTATACCCAAACGGATTTACATAACTCAGATTGTAATTATAATTCATTCCGGAAGAAAACGGATTAGAAGATGAGCCGTAAAACATTGAATTTGTCGGGTGAGCAAACAAAGACGACGCAATAGCATTACCCATTGCAAAAGAATAATGCGGAGAACAAGTTAACATACCAAATGGCGGCAAACAGCACGGCATAGGCGGCGGTGCAAAAAATGAACCGAATCCGAAAGCACAACTATTAAAACTAGGTATACATGGTACGTACATATTTTCTCTATATTCCCCTTATATATATAAAGTCTATACAGAAAATAGAATTGCCATATATAATTTTTTTTGTTAAAACATGTTAAGCAAATGTAAATTGTTTTTGGAGGTTATTCCGAATCTGGACCTACTACTTGTACTCCAAACCTCGTTCTGAACAAATGTTTAACCGTTTCGCTTTGGATTTCGTACATCATCTTATTAAATAAATCATAAGCTTCTTTTTTGTACTCAATCAAAGGATCTTTCTGACCGTACGCACGCAACCCAATACCATCGCGGAGCATATCTATATTGTGAAGATGATCAATCCATTTGTTATCAACAACCTTTAGCAAAACATCTTTTTCCAACTGTCTTACCAAATTGTTACTTGCAAAAGGTTCTTGGAGTTCATAATTTGCGTTATATTCCTGAACAACATTGTTGTAGAAATTGATAATTTCAATTTCATGGGTTTTGTAAGCATCCAGCACAAAATCTTTAATTTTGTTATACATTGGCTCAAAGCGCATATTCTGAATGTCAGAAACCTCAAACGATGACAATTGCGGAACGGTTGAATGAAGCTCCTTAATCATAGTCTGCAAGTCTTCATAAACATATTCTTCAACCTTTTGCTCAGGAGAAATATAACTTCTCATAAGCCTGTCAACTTCTCGCTCCATCATATATTGAATATCATCTTGCAAACTTTCTCCCGCCAAGACTTTTCGTCGTTGACGATAGAATTTTTCACGCTGAATATTCATAACATCATCATATTCCAAAACAGATTTTCTCATATCAAAATGGAATGTTTCAACTTTCTTTTGAGCTGATTCAATACGTTTTGTAATCAGAGGATGGTCAATTGCCATATTCTCAGGCACATTCAACGCTGTCATAAGTTGTGTAATTTTTTCACCGCCGAATATTCTCATCAAATTATCTTCCAACGATAAGAAAAATCTGGTAGAACCCGGATCGCCCTGACGAGCGGCACGACCTCTTAACTGATTATCAATACGACGAGATTCATGACGTTCCGTACCTATTACGTGCAAACCTCCTGCGGCTACAACTTTTGCGTGTTCATATTCCGTGATTGCTCTTGCTTTTTCAAGAGTTTCATTTTTAATATTTTCATAATCAGGATTGGTTTCATCAATTCCACGCTCATCCAATTCTTCTTTTGCCATATACTCTGCATTACCGCCTAACAAAATATCAGTTCCGCGCCCTGCCATATTAGTTGCAATCGTAACAGCACCAACCCTACCGGCTTGCGCAATAATATTTGCCTCTTTTTCGTGATGTTTTGCATTCAACACATTATGACGAATACCTCTCTGACGCAGCAATTGCGATACATATTCAGATTTTTCAATACTTATAGTACCCACCAAAACAGGTCTGCCCATTTTATGCTGCTCAATAATATCATCAACGACTGCCAAATATTTTTGGACTTCAGATTTATAAATAACATCAGGATGATTAATTCTTATATCAGGCTTATTCGTAGGAATAGTGGTAACTTCAAGATTATAAATCTTTCCGAACTCCGCTTCTTCAGTCATCGCAGTACCCGTCATACCTGACAATTTCGGATATAATCTGAATAGGTTTTGGAAAGTAATACTTGCAAGAGTTTGAGTTTCATCTTGGATTTCCACACCTTCCTTAGCCTCTACTGCCTGATGCAAGCCGTCCGACCAACGTCTGCCCTCCATTAAACGACCCGTAAATTCATCTACAATCATTACTTCGCCGTTTCTGACAACATAGTCGGTATCTTTAACAAACAATTCTTTTGCCTTCAATGCTTGTAACAAATGATGAGCATATTGAGTCTGAATATCAAACAAATCCTTAATACCGATTAACTCTTGCGCTCTATCTATACCTTCTTCTGTCAAAATGACATTTTTATTCTTTTCATCAACGGTATAATCAACATCTTTTTCCAATTGAGGGGCTATTTTTGCCATTAATTGATATGTTTCGGCAGACTGAGCCAAACGACCGCTTATAATTAAAGGGGTTCTTGCTTCATCTATTAAAATACTGTCAACTTCGTCTATTATCGCGTAATTAAACGGTCTTTGAACAAGCATTTCCTGACTGCCTGCCATATTATCACGCAGATAATCAAACCCAAATTCGTTGTTTGTTCCGTAAGTGATATCACATTGATATGCTGCACGCTTAACCTCAAAATCCCTTGACGCATCATTTGCAAGAACAACACCAACGGTCAATCCTAAAAATTTGTATATTTTCCCCATCCATTCGCTGTCACGTTTTGCCAAATAATCATTTACGGTAACAACATGGACACCTTTACCCGTCAAAGCATTCAAATATGCAGGTAAAGTTGCAACCAAAGTTTTACCTTCACCTGTTCTCATTTCGGCAATATGACCGTTATGCAAGAAATAACCGCCGATTAGCTGAACATCGAAATGTCGCATATTCAATACACGTTTTCCGGCTTCTCTTACGGTTGCAAATGCCTCCGGCAAAATTTTATCCAAAGCCTCTTTCTCAAGTTTCAAATCCTCTTTAAAGTTTTTTGATGTAGGACGTTTTGCCAAAATATCCTTAAATTCTTGAGTTTTTGCTCTCAATTCATCATCTGTCATCTTTGCAAACTCAGGTTCCAAAGCGTTTATATGCTCAACAATCCCCATCATTGACTTAACTTTTTTCTCATTCGGATCGCCTAAAAGCTTTAATAAAAATTTTATCATTAAATATTTCCTCTCAAAGTCTGTTATTATTTCCAAGTGTAACATAAATAAAAACAGATTTTCTAATCTTAAGAAAAAAATAACGTTTTTAGGTACCTAAAAAAGGGAAATGTAACAAAATATTACAAAATAAACAAAAAAAATTAAAGAAAAAAGAAGAA
>JBJEGJ010000055.1:120476-204201 GCA_051874955.1 Candidatus Gastranaerophilaceae bacterium | reverse complement strand
TAACTTCAGGAGTATGATTTTCAACCGCCTCAATCATTATATCTTTTTGAAATTCAGGTTGTCGGACCTGCATTCTTCTTGCATGTCCGACCGCAGGGTGAGGAGTATCACCATCTCCTGCAATTTCATTTGAAGTATCAACAATTACAACACGCTTTCCAAGCTCATCCGCAACCAAGCGTGAAATTTCTCTTAATTTTGTAGTTTTACCAACTCCCGGTCTGCCAAGAAACAGGATACTTTTATTTTGCAAACAGATGTCCTTTATACAAGAAATGGTCCCCGTGACTACCCTTCCAATTCTACACGTAAGACCAACTACTTTTCCCTGTCTGTTTCTGATTGCACTAATTCTGTGAAGTGTTCCCGGAATCCCTGAACGATTATCAGAAGTAAATTCTTGAACCCTTGATGTAATGTAATTTATATCTTCATAAGTAATATTTGAGGCATCAAGGTATTCAATCTTACCGTCCGAATGCCTTATCTCAGGAGGTCTTCCTATATCAAGCACAATTTCTATCACATCTTCCATTTTCTCATACATGATATGTTGCTTGATTTTGTCCGGTAAAATCTCAACTAATCTGTCTAAATCATTTTGAAATTGTAGGTTGCTCATATTCGCCGCCTTTCTATTTTGATTATAACAAAATATCTACTGGCTATTGGTTGCGATTTGTAATATAATATATCTTCTATATATATTATACTACATGTAACGGAATTTTTTGTGAATTTTTTACTATTTTTGTAGTAATTTTTACAAAACTTTACATTTAAAATTGGGCTGTATGCGTGTAATAACGACACTTTTCATTTTTAAAAATAGAAAAAAAATAAAAAGTATCAATCTCAAGATTGAACTTTATAATATCGCTTTACAATTAGAAACACATTACCTTATTGGCTTAATATTTGTTTACAAATGTAATTATTTTTAATCATACTAATCTGCACCTTATCTGTCTAATCAAATATACTTGTGGTAAAATAATTAATGCAGAAGTAGATAAAAGGGGAAAGTTATGACAAATAAAGTTGTAGTCGGAGCTCAATGGGGAGATGAAGGCAAAGCAAAAATCACCGATATTTTGGCTGAAAGCGCTGATTTAATAATAAGATATCAAGGAGGCTGTAACGCAGGTCACACAGTTGTTGCAGACAATAAAACATTCAAATTTCATTTAATTCCTTCCGGTATTTTATACAAAAACAAAACTTGTCTAATCGGAAACGGCACAGTTGTTTTACCTGAATATTTCCAAAAAGAAATTGACGGATTAAAAGCTGAAAATATTGATTTATCCGGTTTAAAAGTAAGTCCGCTGGCATCAATTACAATGGCTTGGCATACAGAAGTTGACGGATATTCAGAGGATAACGCAACAAAAGGTAAAATCGGCACAACTAAAAAAGGGATTGGTCCGACATACACAGATAAAATGAACAGAATAGGTTTAAAAATTGAAGATTTATATTCACCTGAAGCATTATCCGAAAAACTGGATGTTATTTTACCTATTAAAAACAAACAACTCAAAGAATTATATAACCTCAAAACATACACAAAAGAAGAAGTATTGAATATGTGCAGAAAATACGCAGAAATTTTTAGACCTTATGTATGTTTTGATTGGCAAGAGATGTTGCAAAATTCAAGAAAAGAAAACCAAACAATTTTATTTGAAGGCGCACAAGGTGTAATGCTTGATGTTGATTTTGGAACATACCCTTTTGTAACAAGTTCCAATCCTATAGGTGGCGGAGCCGCTGTCGGTTCAGGTTACGGACCTAAAATGATTGACGAGGTTATCGGGGTCGCCAAAGCCTACGTGACAAGAGTAGGGGAAGGTCCTTTTGTAACAGAACTTACCGATGACATCGGAAAATCAATTCAAGATATCGGACACGAATTCGGAGTAACGACAGGTCGACCAAGACGTTGCGGATGGTTTGATGCGGTTACGATGAAATATGCTTGTTTGGTCGGCGGATTAACATCTGTTGCACTCACAAAAATTGATGTTTTTGACACATTTGATGAAATAAAAATTTGTACGGCTTACCGCGATACTCGCGACGGTAAAATTTATACCTCTTATCCGACAAATGTCTACATCCACAAATATTTAGAGCCTGTTTATGAAACTCATAAAGGCTGGAAAACCGATATTTCAAATATCAAAGAATATGATAAACTTCCTGAAAATTGTAAAAAGTATATTCAAAGACTGGAAGAAATTTTAGAAACACCAATTTCTATAGTTTCTGTCGGACCGGATAGAGAACAAACAATTTTCCGCAGTTAATATTTCTTAATGAACAGGCAAATTAATATCAAGGATTGTTTTCTATATTAATATAGGTAGAAATATGAATACAATCAAAAATTATAACATCAATCAAACAAATGTTATCACTCAAGGGGTTTCAAAACCTTCTTTTACGGCTGAACAACAACCGGCATCAGATAAACAAATTACGGAACTGACAAATGTCACGCCGGATTATCACGTGAAAACTCCAATGGCATACCGTTTTGTAAAAGATATTAAATTGAGTGATAATTTAACCGCAAAAGTATACAAGTTAGCAAACGGACAAAATGTTATAATTGCACCAAAAGACGGTCAAACATTCGTCAAGACTTACGTTAATACAGGTTCGTTTAACGAACCTGACAACTTGCGCGGGATAAGCCATTACATTGAACATAATTTGTTTAACGGCTCAGAAGACTTAGGAGATAAAGTTTTCTTTGATGAAGTCAATAAAATGGGGGCTTCTACAAATGCTTCAACCTCCTTTGGTGTTACTGATTATTTTATTATAACAAACCAACTTGAAGATACGGATTTGGAAAACTCAATACAACTCCATGCCGGAATGCTTCAATCTCCAAAATTTCTACTTGATAAATTAGAAAAAGAAAAGAATATCGTAAACTCTGAAATCAATATGTATATGGCAGAAGATGAAAGTTTGGGGTTTACGCAAATGATAAAAAATTTATACAATATTAAGTCTTCATCTTTGGACTTAGTCGCAGGTAACACAGATAACATTACCGCACTGACAAGAGAAGATGTTATAAATTACTTTAACAACAATTATTATCCTACAAATATGACAACCGTTATTACGGGCGAAGTTGACCCTGACAAGACAATGCAAATGGTTTCAAAATACTTTACCTCTACGCAAACACCTCAAGGGGAACGTCATTTTGAAACAATGATTCCTATAGAAAAAACTGTAAGGCAAGATATTATTTCACCAAAATCAGAAGGTAAAGCGTCTATATTTATGGGCTTTGCAGGCACCGAAAACAACAACGCAAAAGAAAAAATATATTTAGGAGCGCTGTTTGAGCTTGCCGGAGGACTGTCAAATTCAAGAACAGCTAATTTGGAAAGAAAATATAATACCTCCATTAATTTCTTTTCCGAACGTTTAAGTTCAAGACCACAAGATAAAAAATTATTGGCAGTAGAAACAAGTATTCCTGATAATAAAGTTGAAATATTTTTAAAAGATTTATATGCGGCAATTGATGATTTATCTAAAAATCCGCCAACAGAAAATGAATTAAAAGCTATTAAAAACAGAATGAAAAAAGAGCATAATGATTTGATGGAAGTTTCCGGCGGGATAAATTCTTATATCGGTTATTCATTTTTGAATAATGACATGGAAACACTCACCAATTATGACAAAATAATTGATGAAATGACCGCAGACGATATTGTCAATGTTGCAAAAAAATATCTGGATTTGAACAAAACTTCTTTGACTGTAGTACACCCAAGCACAGCAAAGGAAGAAGAAATCAACAACAACTACAAAAAACTTTCATCCGTATCATTTACGGGCAGAAATAAAAAAGTTCCGCTGGATATAAACAGCGTTTCAAAATACCGTATGGCAAATAATTACGAAATTGTTTTAAATGACAGCAATACCAATAATGTAATTTATGTTTTGTCATTAAAAGAAAAAGAATCAACACCGAAAAATGCCGTAATTTCACGTATTTTAAACAACATGTTAACTAATTCCGGCTCACAACAAAAATCAATTGAAGAATGTTCAAAAACAGAAGATATTTTAGGATTGGAAACCGGACTTACTACAGGTTACAACGGATTGGGTCAATACGGCGAATTTCCTATAGACAGCAGCAAAGACTCTATTGAATACCTACAGGAAAGAATTAAAAATCCTGATTTAAATGAAAAAACATTCAAAAAAGCGGTTGAAGATATAAGAACAGCTTTAAAAAACAGAGAAGTATCAGCTTATGATACTTACAACAAGGTAATGAATGAAGGTACACCGTATGTATCTCCAAAAGAAATCGAAGAAAGTTTAGATACAATTACCCTTGATGATGTTAAAAATTTTTATAACGAAGCCTTTGTAAAAGGTATGGGAAAGGTTGTTGTTACGGCTCCGTTTAGCAAACATCCGGAATTGAAACAACAAATTTTTAATGCAATCGGAACTTACGGAAAAGCGCAACCTGTTGATGTTTCTTTAAATCAAGTGTATAAACCGATAGAAACAGCCCAAGTGTACACAGAAGCAAACAAGAAAAACCAAGCAAAAATTTTACAAGGTTATAAATTCAAAAATTCCGGCAATTTAAAAGATAAAACTTGTGTTACTTTATTAAATCAAATTTTAGGCGGAAGCCCGTCATCAAGATTGTTTATGGATTTGCGAGAAACAAGACACCTTGCTTATAGCGTTGGTTCGGACGTTTCTTATAATGATGATATCGGAATTTTCACACTTTCTATAGGAACGACAACCGAGAATTTAGAAACCGGCGAAAAAACTTTTGATAATATCAAAAAATCAATTGACGGATTTAATGATAATATCAAAAAAATTACAACCGAAAAAATTACTCAAGAAGAACTTGATAATGCAAAAAGAAACTTCAAATCAGACCTTCTTAGTTCTCTTGAAACCGGTGCAGGCAAAAATTCCATGATAGAAATGGGCAATGACTCATTATACGGCATTGATTATATGAATCAAGTCTTTGAAGAAATAGACAAAATTACGGTTGATGATATCTACAATACTGCAAATAACATATTTGCAGGAAAACCGATATACTCACTCACAGCAACACAAGCATCACTTGATGCCAACAAAGATTTTCTTCAATCACTAACAAAGTAATTGTTACCTTTTTATTGTCCAAAAATCCTTATGAAACAATACCAAAAACGGTATTATTTCCAGTCTGCCGATAAGCATATCAAAAATAATGACAATCTTTGAAATTACATGCAAAGAGTCATAATTTCCCATTGGCCCGACTACATCGCCAATTCCCGGTCCGATATCACCAATAGCGGAAATTGAAGCGGTTAATCCCAAAACAAAATTCTTTTCTACAATTGTTAGCAATAATACAGTCAATGCCCACAATCCGAAAAAGCACATTGCAAAAAATATAGTCTGCCTTATTACATCGGTCGGTACAACTTTATTATCTATTTTTATGGATAACACAGCATTCGGATGAAGAATTTTGTACAATTCATTTTTAAGATATTTAAAAATCAAAATCCAACGTGTCATCTTCAATCCGCCACCTGCCGAACCGGAGCAAGAGCTTACAAACATTGTAATAAACAACATAATCTTTGCATCAAATGTCCACAACTGAAAATCTTCACTTGCTGCACCTGTCGAGGTTGCAAGCGATAAAACCTGAAATAATGAGGCTGTTAATGAATGAAAGAAAGTATAATGTTGTTGTGAATATAAAATTATACCAATTATTGAAGCTAAAACAAGAATTACCGTAGTATAACAACGAAACTCCTCACTTTTCCAAAACAATGACAGTTTTCTTTTTGTTAAAACTCTTGATTGCAATACAAAACTTGCACCTGAAACAAACATAAATACAATAATTATCCATGTAATCAAATTAGAACCATATCCGCCAATACTTGCCGCATTTGGCGAAAAACCACCGGCAGACAATGTTGATAAAGAATTACATATTGCATCAAAAGGATTCATCCCCGCAAGCCAAAGTAAAAGACCGCATGTAAAAGTTAATCCTGCATAAACAATCCATAGTGCAGATGCCGTATTTTTAATTCTTGGGGTAAACTTATCCTCTGTCGGACCCGGAGCTTCCGCAAAAAACATTTGACGACCTGCTACAGCAAATTGAGGTAATATTGCAACAAACAGGACAATAATTCCCATACCGCCCAACCATTGAGTAAATGAGCGCCAAAACATTATCGCTTTCGGATAATCATAAGTTTGCAAAATAGTTGCACCGGTTGTTGTAATTCCCGATACTGCCTCAAACAAAGAATTTATCGGACTTAAACCATAAAACAAATATGGAATTGCCGCAACAAACCCAAATGTTATCCATGATAATGATACAATCATCAAGGCTTCCGAGCGTTTTATATCGTTTAAACTCGTGGATTCTGATGTTTGTTTGAAAATCCTTTTCAAAATCATACTCATAAAAAGAGCAAAAATACCTGCTGCAAAAAACGGCAAAACAGAGTTATAATCCGCATAATACAATGCTACAAATATCGGAATAAATGTCACAAACCCGATATCTTTTAAAATTAAACTTAATGCACTTGTTACATAATTTAGCCGCATAATTATACTACCTTAAAATACTCTTTCACCTTTTGAGCGCTATCTGCTTTTGTGAATATAATCAAAATATCGTGGTGTTTTACCGCAGTATCACCTTTCGGGATAATGACATTGGAACGACGCTGAATAATACCGACAATTGCCGGAGCCGGTATTCTTAAATCTTTTATCAGCTTTCCGTCAAAATCACTATTAACCGAAATTTCCAAAACTTCCGCTTCTCCCTGTTCAACAGTTGCCAAAATATCCACGTTTGTTTCATCAATATCATTTCGAACTTCGTTGATTGCAGAAGTTTTAGGAGATACCGCAATATCAATCCCGACTTTTTCAAATAACGGAATGTTTACTACTTTAGAAACTCTTGAAATAACTCGCTTTACACCCAATTGTTTCATAAGGAGCGAACACAAAAGATTTCTTTCATCATTATTTGTAACGGCAATTGCAACATCCGAAGTTCCGATTTCTTCTTCATCAAGCACTTTCAAATTAGTACCGTCGGCATTTATAACAATTGTTGATTTTAACTCTTGCGCTAAAAATTCACAGCGTTCATAATTTTTTTCAATAATCTTTGTTTTAATTTTCATATCTTCAAGGCTTTTAGCAAGCATATAACCGACATTTCCGCCACCTATAATAGCAACAGATTTGACCTGTTCTTTTTCATGGAAAAATGTTCCGGCTAAGATATCCAAAGAATGAGATGTCCCCATAAAAATCAATTTATCATCTTGATTAATTTCAGTCAGCCCGTTTGGAATAAACAATAAATCATCACGCTTAATACCAACGATAATAGTATCTTTCGTAAATCCGCAATCTTTAACCATTTTACCGACTATTTGCGAATTTGGCTTTACCTTGTATTCCAAAAGTCTTGCTTTACCATCTGCAAAATTTTCAACATCCAAAGCATGCGCAACGGTAACAATCCTGAAAAGTTCCTGTGTAAGCAGTGCTTCAGGCCAAATTACATAATCAATAAAAAAGTCACCCAGATAGTCATTTGACTTGTCTAAAGCCATTATATTTTGATATTCTTCTTTGGATACAAAACAAATCGTCCTTATCCCGCTGATTTTTTTTGCGGAAAGACATGCTACAATATTTGCCTCATCTTGTGTTGTACATGCAATAAATACATCCGAATTGATAATATCCGCAGATTTTAATATATTAACATCGGTTGCATTACCATGTACAAAACTTATATCCAACTTGTCAAATTCTTCAGTACGATTTTCTTCTTTATCAATGACAGTTATGTCGTGATCTTCAAAAAATTCCGTAGCTAAAAGACATCCTATTTCTGTCGCGCCATATATTACAATTTTCATATTACTACTCCAAAAATCCTAATAGTACAAATAAGTATATTGCACCGTGCAAAATGATATTCCTCAGGATATATAAGACAACTACCGCCACCATTGGAGATAAATCAAACATTCCCACAGGAGGAATAAATTTTCTAAACAAATCCAAATACAAATCAACAGATTCTTTTAAGAGTTTTAGTATAAAGTTTTCCCAGTTAAGATTCGGAATCCATGTTAACAAACATCTTACAATAATCATCCATATATAAACATAAAAGCAGTTTGCAATTGCTTCTATTATTTTAATTGCTATCTGTGGTGTCATTGTCTTTTTTATCCTCTTTTATTTGTTTACTCAACATTTCCATACTTTTTTGAAATTCATCTTTAGTCAAAATTACAATAGACGGTTCATCTTTTTTATAATATTTCTCATATATTTTTCTCAATCCGACTGAAATCAACGCACAAGCTGTCAGAACAAGCATCGGCGATATTATAAATCCAAAAATCGGAGGTATTATGAAAAAACCTGCACATTTGAATATAAAATTGAAAAGCGGGTAATCATAATTTATATTCGGAATAATAGCCAAAAAACACGCCATAACTACGTAATACAGATATAAATTTACAAGTCTGTCAAGAAATAATATAAATTTTGCCATATTCTGCCCTGCTATATATCTACATTCACCGCTGTTGAACATTCGCAATTATTTTGTTCGGACGGGATATTTTCTATCATAGTAAATAATAAAGATTTTAAATTAGCCACATTGTTATTAAATACTTTCATAACGGCTTCGTGCGATACAGGCGGAACATCACCAACTAACCCCGCATCATAATCCGTAATTAACGAAATATTCAAAGGACACATACCCAACTCTTTAACCAAATACGCCTCAGGAAATGCCGTCATATTGATAACTTGCCAGCCCTGCTTTGTGAAAAACGCAGACTCGGCTTTAGTGGAAAATCTTGGGCCGTTAATAACAACAACAGTACCTGTTTCGTGAATTTTTATACCCAAACTTTTACCTGTTTCGATTGCCAATTTTCTCAATTCGGGACAGTAAGGATCAGCCGGTGACGGATGTTGAACAACAGGTCCTTCATAAAAAGTAGTCTTGCGTCCGTCAGTCCAATCTACAAACTGATCACATATTACAAAATCACCGGGTTGAACTTCTTTTTGCAAACTTCCCGCCGCACAAGGCGAAATAACTCGCTTACAACCAAGATGTTTCATCGCCCATACATTTGCCCTAAAATTAACCAAATGCGGCGGTATAGAGTGATTTCTTCCGTGACGAGGCATAAAAGCCACTCTGTGATTGCCGATTTTGCCGATAAAAACACTATCACTTGTTTGTCCGTACGGAGTTTCAACTTTTACTTCTTCAATATTTTCCAAAAAACTGTAAAAACCTGAACCTCCAAATACACCAATATCTGCTTTATCTAAAATTTCCATAATACTTCTCCACTGTCTGATAATAAATTTAATAAAGTAATTTTACAATAATGAAAACCTTTTTTCAAACAGGATATAAAACTTCATAAAATTTTAAAAATTATTGCTTAAAAATACGTAACAAATAGCAATTTTTTCATAAAAAAATACTTTATATAAATGTAGGTAAAATTGAAAAGGAAATAACTATGTCTTTAGATTGGGTGTACCCGTTAGATGCACTTGCTGCAGGTGGAGTGATTGATTTTGATGCTGCTGCATTCATTTTGGATAAACCGCCAAGATATATCGGCAATCCACGTTTTGAAGATATCTCAAATATGGATAACTCGTCTTTGTTGCCCGAAGGAACAAAGATAAAAGAACAGCCAAAAATTGACGAATTTCAAGATGACAGTAAAGATATTGTTAAAAATCCTTCTTGGAAAAAATGGGTAGCAGGCGGAGCAATAGGAGCCGTTTTAATTGGCACAGTCTTGGCGCTTGTAACCAAAAAATTTAAACTGCCTGATTTATCAAAAGCAAAAGGTGCAGTCAAAAACTTTGGTGCTGCTGCTTGGAAATATATTAAAATGCCGTTTACTTATATTGCCGGCAAATTTAAAAAACCGTAGATAAATAATATTTATAAAGAAAGCCGGTTTGAACAACCGGCTTCTTGTAATATTAACGTTTTGAGAATTGGAATCTCTTACGAGCTCTTTTTCTACCGTATTTTTTACGTTCTTTAACACGTGGGTCACGAGTTAGTAAACCTTCTAATTTAAGAACATTTCTGAATTCTTCATTAGATTTTACCAAAGCTCTTGAAATACCGTGTCTGATAGCTCCACATTGAGAAACAACACCACCACCAATAGCTTTTACTCTAACATCATATCTGTCTTGAGTTTCAGTTAGAACAAGCGGTCTGTATACTAACATTTCGATTGCTGGTCTGTTACCAATGTAATCTGTTAATTTTCTACCGTTAACGAAAATTCTTCCGCTACCTTTTACTAATTTTACAACCGCAATTGAGGTTTTACGACGACCTGTTGCTTTAATTTCAGTATCTGCCATTATTTAGCCTCCTTTTCTAACACGATTGGTTTTTGTGCTGCGTGCGGATGTTCAGGTCCAACATAAACTTTTAGTTTATTGAATTGTTCTGCACCCAAAGTGTTGTGCTGTAACATGCCACGAACTGCATGTTCAATAACAATTCTAGGATCTTTTTCCATTACTTCTTTAAAACTTGCAGATTTTAAACCACCAGGATATCCCGTGTGATGTAAATAAATCTTATCAGTTTCTTTTTTACCTGTAACTACAACCTTATCAGCATTGATTACGATAACAAAATCACCGGTATCAACGTTTGGAGTGTATTCAGGTTTGTTTTTACCTCTTAAAATGTTTGCAACTCTAACTGCAAGACGACCTAATACTTCGCCTTCAGCATCAATTACATACCATTTTCTTTCAACTTCCAGAGGTTTTGCTGAATATGTTTTCATTGCATTTCTCCGTTTATTATTTAGTACATTACATTCATTAATGTTAATCCGTACGGACTAACCGTCATTCCCGCTTTTGAACGGTCTGTTGAATTTAGAACGTCAAGCATATGCTCGGGTTCTAAATTATGCCCCTCTATTTCAAGAAGGGTTCCGACAATTGTTCTGACCATATTGTAAAGAAACCTGTTTCCTACAATATCAATCGCAACTCTGTCGCCGGCTTTTGAAACTTTCGCCTCATAGATAGTGCAAATTTTGCTTGGGTTTAGCGTTCCGGAACTTTTGAAACTCGAAAAGTCGTGTTCACCGAGTAAATAATTCAAAGATTTTTGCATCCTTTCAAGATTTATCGGAAATTTCACCCTCATCAAATCGCCGTCAAACGCATTTTTACAACGTCTGTTAATAAATTCAAACCTGTAATAACGTCTTTTAGCTGATTTCTGAGCATGAAACCCGTCATCAACTTTCCTCAAATCGCTGACTGATATATCATCAGGTAAAATTTCATTTATTGAATAGAGAAACTTTGAAGCAACAATCGTTTCATCCGTATCAAAATGAACAACCTGATTTAGAGCGTTAACTCCTTTATCCGTCCGTCCGGAAAAAATTGCTTTTATCTGCCGGTTATTTTTATATTTAGCGGGAGTATCGCTTTTGGCTTTACGCCCGCTTAATATCAATGTTCTAAGTGCTTTTTCCAGTTCTCCCTGTATGGTGGGAAGATTTATTTCTTTGCCGTTTTCCATTTGAATTTGGCTGCCGGAATAATTTTTCCCGATATACTGAACCGAAATAGCATAGCGCATTCTGACTTACACCAATTGAATCAGTGCCATTTCAGAAGCATCACCACGTCTTGGCGGCAAGTGATAAATTCTTGTATATCCGCCTTTTCTTTCGGAATATTGTTTTCCGATGATTACAAACAATTTTCTCAAAACTGTTTGTGACGCTAGTTTTTTATCCTTTTGAGGTGCATCAAAAACTTCACCTGATGTCAAGTCCATGAATTTACCTGTTTCTTTGTTGTAAATATATCTTGCTGCTTGGCGGATTGAGTGAAGGTCACCTTTTTTTGCCAGGGAGATAATCTTTTCAGCGTATGGTTTCAAAGCCTTTGCTCTTGCCATAGTTGTTGTGATTTCACCGTGTACAAAAAGTTCCGTAGCTAAAGAGCGCAACAAAGCCTTTCTTTGGTCTTGTGCTTTACCAAGCGTATGTTTTTTTGTTTGGTGTCTCATTTTTTTATCCTTTACTTAATTATTTGTGTATCTGTATTAACCGATATTAACCGATTAAATCTTCTTCTTCCACAGGGCTTGGTGCTAAATCCAATCCAAAGTGGTGAAGTCTTTCGATTACTTCATCTGATGATTTTTTACCGAAATTCTTAATATTTAATAAATCATGTTCTGATTTCTTTAATAATTCTGCCATTGAATTAATGCTTGCTCTTTTCAAACAGTTATAAGCTCTGACAGAAAGTTCCAATTCTTCAATTGTCATTGAAGGAGTTTCTTCTTCTTCAGCTTGAACTTCTTCAATTTGAACTGTCGGAGCAATTGCAGGTTGACCTGTAATTGACGCAATTTGCATAAAGTGTTCAATTAGAAGGTTAGAAGCTTGACTCAATGCATTTTGAACATCAATTGATCCGTTTGACCAAATTTCAAGTGTCAATTTGTCAAAGTCTAAAGCATCACCAACACGAGCACTTTCCACATTGTAGCTTACACGTTTGATTGGCATAAATGTCGCATCTATTGGTAATACATCAATTGAAGCATCCTTAGCATCTCTTGGAACATCGTTAGGAATATAACCTTTTCCTGTATCAACAATGATATCTGCGTGGAATGAACCACCGTCAGCTACCGTACAAATTAACCAGTCAGGGTTAACAACTCTTACACCTGCAGGTAATTGAATATCACTTGCTAATATAGGACCAGGTTTATCAACGTCAATTCTCAAGTGTTGAGATTCTTTAGATTCTGTCTTAACAACTAAACCTTTCAAGTTTAGCATAACGTCAATTACATCTTCTAAAACACCCGGAATTGCTGTATATTCGTGAGTAATACCTTCGATTCTTGCACTTGTTACGGCTGTACCTTCAAGACTTGATAACAATACGCGTCTTAAAGAGTTTCCGATTGTTGTTCCGAATCCTCTTTCTAACGGCTCAATTACAAATTTACCGTATTGTGAACCGTCAGAACTTGTTGCTGTATTAACACATTTAATTTTTAATTCCATTCTTTTATTCTCCTAGTTAGTTAAAATCTACCTAATTGCTAGTTATATAAGCTAATGCTTACTACTTACAATTCCTATTTAGAATAATATTCGATTACAAGTTGTTCCTTGATTTCCGGATCTAATTCTTCTCTTTCAGGAATTCTGTCAAATGTAATCTTCAATGCTTCTTTGTCGATTGTCATCCATGCCGGAGCACAAGCCATGTCAATCATTCCGATTACATCATTTAAGTATTTTGAGCTTCTTGATTTAACTGTTACTACATCACCCGCTTTTACTAAGTAAGAAGGAATATCAACCTTTTTACCGTTAACTAAAACGTGACCGTGATTAACAATTTGTCTTGTTTGTTTACGGGTAATACCGAAACCTGCTCTGAATAATACGTTATCAAGTCTTGATTCTAATAACTGTAAAAGAATTGTACCGGTAACGCCTTTTCTTCTTGCAGCTTCGTTGTAGTATCTTACGAATTGTTTTTCACTTACCAAATAAGTGAATCTGATTTTTTGTTTTTCAGCTAAGTGAATAGCGTATTCAGAAAGTTTTTTTCTAACAGCACCGTGTTGTCCTGAAGCTGTTTGTCTCATTGAAGTTGTCAACTTTCTGTTAGATAAGTCTTTAACTCTTTTATTTCTGAATAATTTGTTGTTTGGTCCTGTATATCTTGACATTTTTGATTTTCTCCTTTATCTTGTGCGGGGCATCTATGGTTTGCGATTGGACTATACCGCAAGCCCCCGCTATTTGTACATCTTGTGTATTTCCCGCCTGTTCTTTTGTTCCTTTCGCTACCGCTTAAGTCACAACGGCGGTCACATAATGTTTCGTCCTGACAGTCCCCATTCAACGCAGGTCTGCAGCGGACTCCACACCGATTTACGCATACTATACTCTGCGTTTTTTAGGCGGACGGCATCCGTTGTGAGGGATTGGAGTTACGTCTTTAATAAGAGTAATTTCCAAACCTGCAGCTTGGATTGCTCTGATTGCAGTTTCTCTGCCCGAACCAGGTCCTTTGATATGAACTTCAACTTTTTTCATACCTTGATCTATTGATTTTTTTGCTACCATTTCAGCTGCTGATTGAGCTGCAAACGGAGTTCCTTTTCTTGCACCTTTGAACCCTGAAGCTCCTGCTGTTGCCCAAGCAATAGCATTACCCTGAGTATCGGTAGAAGTTACTATTGTATTGTTGAAAGTTGACTGAATATGTACAACCCCCTGCAATACATTTTTCTTTTCTTTTTTCTTTGTTTTCTGTGGTCTTGCCATTTCTATTTCCTTTATGTTGTTACTTTTAAATTAAATATTGCCGTATTGGCAACTTACGTTTAAACTACTTTTTCTTTGCAACCGGTCCGGTTTTCTTACCGCGTTGAGTTCTTGCATTTGTTTTTGTTCTCTGTCCGCGACAAGGAAGTTTACGCTTGTGACGCAATCCTCTGTATGAACCGATTTCTTGAAGACGTTTGATATTCATTGTAATTTCACGTCTTAAATCACCTTCGATATGATAGTTAGATAATTCATTACGTAATAATTTAATATCTTCATCTGTTAAGTTGTCTGTTCTTAAATCAGGTGAAATACCTGTAGCTGCTAAGATTTTCTTAGCTCTTGTCGGTCCTATGCCGAAAATGTAAGTTAATGCAACTTCCATTCTTTTGTTACGAGGTAGGTCTACCCCTACTAATCTTGCCATTTTTCTTTTCTCCTTTTCTTGGCTTTTGTTGTTAGATTTTTTTTGGTATGAGGCTTAAATACTTCCTCACCACCTACTGATTAACGCGCAGGTTCCGTTTTTGTTTCTTTACATTGTTCGTATTAGATTATTGCTTTACGCTACGCAGTCATTCACTCCATTTTATTACATAAAATTTCGTTCATTAGCTCCGCGTATCTTCGAGTTTGCTCGCTTACGCTCGCATCACTCTACGCAAAATCTAACCCTGTCTTTGTTTGTGTTTAGGGTTTTCGCAAATTACGGCAATTCTGCCTTTTCTTTTAATACATTTGCATTTGTCACACATTTTTTTTACTGATGATCTTACTTTCATTGTTTTTTCCTTTTTTATGTTTTTGTACGTGAGATTTCTATTTAAGCCTAAAGGTGATACGTCCTCTTGATAAGTCGTAAGGCGTCATTTCGACCTTAACTTTATCACCCGGTAAAATTCTTATAAAATTTTTCCTTATTTTGCCTGAAATATGTGCCAATATCTCGTGGTCATTTTCCAACTTGACTCGGAACATAGCATTTGGCATGGACTCAATTATCGTACCTTCTAGTTCTATTACATCTTTTGCCATATTGTCCTCATTTTCGGCTTGGTAAACTACCGCAAGCACATGCGGTCATTTTATATCGTACTTGCTAAATATTTGTTTGCAAGTATATTTAACGGGCATTTTAAACACTTGTAACATGTTTTTACATAGATTGTTTTTATAACATTACAAAACAACCAATATTCACCGTTACAGCCAAAAAGTCATAGTAATTCTATCTTCTATCAATTTTGTAAATTTTTATTAAGATTTTTATTGTGTGTATTTTTAATTAAAAATTTTTACAAAAGATTACCATTCAGATCGTACAATTTTATATGCAAACCTTTTGCGGAAATAAAATCTTTTATCTGCGCAATCGCTTCCGGAGTATAGGCTTCTTTTCTGATAATAATTTTTTCAACGGCATTTATCGGAACACCTATCGGAACGGCTCTATGAGTAACATAATGACTGTGACCTGCCATATTTCCGTCTTGGTAAAGAATACTGCCGTTTTTCCCATCACTTACTCGGAATGAATTTTGCATAAGAGTCGGAGCAACTTTCTTTTTATTTACAACAAAAACCATTGCATTACGTGTGTTTGACAAACCTCCGGGAGTAGTTCTCGGCAAAAAGTTTGCCTCTCCGGGATTAAAACGAACACGAGAAAAATATTCTCCGATACTATAAGTTCCGTTTATATCCCAAAAATCGGCACAAAGCGGAGTTTGAGTTGCGCAACCCGTCCCCGAACCGATTGCTCCGCGAAAATCACCTGAGGTTATTCCTCTTTCCATAATACTTTGAAAATGACTTGGACTTGACGAATGAAGCATCATATCAGAATTTAAAACATTTCCCGAATCCGCTCCTACAATTACATTTTTTGCACTGCTTTTAAATGCCGCAAGAGAATCTTCATATAATTTTTTCTGACTTGGAGAAAGTCTTTCCGCCATAGAAATACCGTTTACATAACCCGTAACCACAGGGGACATTTGAATTTTTTCAAAAGGAATCTTATATTCTTTTTTTGCTACGAGGTTATCAATACGTCTTATGTATTCTTCAATTATTTCGTAAGGATTTTGAGGAGTTAACAGACATTGTTCCCTAAAGCGCGTGATATAATCTTTTCGGGCAATCAAAGTTTCCTTTAAGTACGTTTGATTTTTAACCCTTGTTTTGTCAATCGTTTCTATAATTTTGCTATCGGGGATTGAACTTACTCTATCCAAAGATGCAATCAATTCATCCCTTGTCATATCTTTTATGTAAGGTTTTGAGTGAGAAAAACTTTCAAAAAATGATGTTAATTCATTAACATTTTCACCGAATACCGCGCCTTTTCTTCCGCCTCTGGCTCTATAACAAAGAGAACCTCCGACATCCAATCTTGCGGCATCACCTGCTGACATTACGACATTACCGTTTTTCAAAGCATCCCAATTTGCAAGCCAGCAATCAAGCCCGAAACCTTCTCTTACGATTACAGCTTCCTCTTTTTCCGGCAAACAGTTAATCGGCATATATTTGCTTGCAACACCCACTTTACTTTTAAAAGCTGCCGGTTCTTTGTAAGAAACTATAGACTTTTTGGTAGAAGGAACTCCGCCCAATTCGTACAAATCGCCAGCCAATTGTTCAGAACGAATTTGAGCTTCATTACCATATTTAATATAGTAAAGTTCATCCGTCCCATTAAGTCTTGCCCAGTAGCCTTCATTATATCCGCCTTGTGAGCCTTTGAATATGGTAAATTCTCGTTCTGTTCCGTCTAAATTTATACGCTTCATTTCAATCGGATATTTTTCATACAAACTTTGCATTTTTTGAGCACGCAAATCATTATATGCAAGTTTAGTCCCGATTTCTTGTAATGTTCGTGCATCACAGTTCCAAACTGCCGTTGGTCTGAATGCACCTGTTTTAGCCTTTTGAGCAGCCGCAACCATCTCATCAAGGAGCTTATCATCCATTTTTAAAAGATCATCAACTATTCCTGAAGTTTTTCTCACAACAGGAGCAACTGCTTTACCGACACCATATACACCGTTCACGACCATACTACCATTCCTTAAATTTTGTTACCTTATATTTATATAAAGTTTTTTTGAATAAAAAAATTGCCTAAATGTTACAATTAACTAAATATTATGATTATTATTTTTCTTATGCTAACATGGGAATATGCAAACAGATATTGAAACAGTTACAATCAGACAAATAACGCCGGAAGATATAGACGGCATTATAAAAATCGAAGAAGCGTCATACGGAGCTCATCATTGGTCAAGAGAGTCCTTTTTGAACGAAATAAATAACGAACTCGCAAGATATTATGCGCTATTTAATACCGACGGGGTTTTAGCGGGATACGCAGGTTGCTGGCATATTTTAGAAGAAGCACATATCACAACAATCGCGATTTCACCTGATTACAGGAGAAGAAAATACGCGGAAGCTCTGTTACAACAAGTAATAAACGATTGCTACAAAGAAAAAATTAAATATATAACTCTTGAAGTCCGCGTCAGCAATGAACCTGCGATAAATCTGTATTCAAAATACGGATTTACGTCTTTTGGAACTCGAAAAGGTTATTACCAAAACAATAACGAAGACGCTCTGATAATGTGGACAAAAAATATATTTTTTGATGAATTTAAAAACAAATATGAACAGATAGTAAAAGAACTTGAGGGGAAAATAAAAGTTAAATGAGTCAGGAAGTTTTAATACCTAAAATGACCAGACCGGACAAAACCAAGAAAAAAATTATAATTCCTTGGGCAAATTTTGTCGTAATAATTTTTGGCGTATTGTTAATATTTATGTCTACATTTATAAACTTAAATATTAGACATTACATTTTACCGAATGACTTGTTTGCAGGAAAGAATTTTTCGGCGGAAGATTTTATTTTTTCTTTCTGTTTAATTCCGCAAATCCCGATAATTATGTTTATATGTTCGGTTTTAGGTAAAAGAATGGCATTAACTTCAATATTGTTATACATTATAGCCGGATTATTTTTTGTTCCCGTTTTCGCATTGGGCGGAGGAATAAAATACGTTTTTGAATACGGATTTGGGTACATTCTTGCATATATTCCCGCAACAGTTATTGCAGGAAACCTTTTGGGTCGAAAATATGATTTTCCTGCTATGATAAAAGCAACTGTAGCCGGAGTTTTAACAATTCATATTCTCGGAATTATTTATATGGCTATTATTGCACTTCTAAAACATGCCGGCACTGACTTTATATCAGGCTGGATTTGCGCCCAAAGCGGTCTTAAAATTATTTACGATATTATTGCAAGTTTTGTACTGATATTAATTGGTAAATATTTGCATTTTTGCTTGAAATTTATATTAGACTAGCATTATAGTAAAATAGTTTTTTTTAGTACAAGTATATTTTCGCAGAAAACCGCATAATTATTTGCAACAAGCGGCTATATATGATACAATGTTTTGCATATAATGGAGAGTAAAAAATGGATTTTTTAAAATATTTGGCTGACTTACCGATTTTAATCGTAATTTGCGTTTTCATATTATCAACAATATACTGTTATACAAAATACTATCAAACCGGCAAAAACCTGCAAACCCTTATTGGATTTATGCAGCATTTTAAACGTAATGACTTAAATTTTCGGTTTAAGGAAATTGACAGTTGGATGAATCAAAACCCTTATGTTTCTGCAATGTGGACAGAATTTAAAAATACCCTTGTGTTTTCAGAATCTGTAGCGCTTAAAACCGAAGGAAAAGATTACAAATATCAAGATATTTCTTCAACCGTACAAAATGTTCAAACAACGTCAGATCCGCTGTATTATTTTAATGAAGAATCTTTGGTTACCTCAAAATTCAACTTTAAGATGATACAAACAATCCCGACGGTTTTGACAGGTTTTGGTCCGTTATTTACGTTTTTGAACATTGCAATTGCATTTGGTAAAATTGATTTTTCAACTCAAGAAAAAACCATCGCATCTGTTTCAAATTTTATGACAAGTATGCAAACAGCGGCATTGGTTTCGGTTGTTGCAGTAGGTTCATCTCTAATATACCTGCTAATAGAAAGATCTCTTTATAACAGAATGTGCAAAGCTCCGCTTGTTCAAATTCAAGAGATTATGGGAAATTTATTTGCAACAATTTCAGCCGAAAAATTCCTGTATGAATTGCTCAGAGAATCAAAACTCCAAAACAATTCTTCGGCTAACATGATAACAGAAATTCCAAACCAATTTAAAGCACAATTCAATGCAGCAATGGCAACAAACCTCGTGCCGTATTTGGAAAATTTAATTTTCGGACTTAACCAAATGAACAAACAATTAAAAGAATCACTAAAAGACAGAAAAGCAACGGATGTTGTGGATGAATTATTCTAAAAGGACTTAAATGGCAATAAAATTCAGAGGAAAACATAATAACGACGAAGACAACGGAAATATTTTCTGGGTTACAATGGCAGACCTTTTACTCGGTCTTGCCATAATATTTATAACTCTGTTTGTACTTGCTATGACAGGTTTCACTCAGGAAAATATCCAACAGCAAAAAGTTCAAATGGAAGTTTCCGAAAAAATCAGTAACGAATTAAAAAAAGAAAATATTGATGTTGATATTGATAAAATGACAGGTGATTTGAAAATTTCCGATGTGGAACTTTTTGAATTATCAAGCTGGGAACTGTCACCTAAAGGGAAAAAACTTTTAGACAAACTTGCACCTATATATATAAATTCCATTTTTGCCGATAAAGAACTGGCAGAACAAATTCAATATATTTATATACAAGGACACACGGATTCACAAATGTTTGCAGGTGTCACTTCTAAAGATGAACAGTTTTTAAAGAATATGGACTTGAGTTTAAAAAGAGCTAATGCTGTAGCTGAATATATCTTCAAAACAAATTACAACAAGGCTTATGCCGATCAATTCAGAAAAATTGTTGTAGTAGAAGGTAAAAGCTACAATGAGCCTGTTCTTAACGAAAAAGGAATTGAAGATTACGACAAAAGCCGCAGAGTTGAATTAAAACTTAAAGTCAAAGATTGGAATGTATCAACCGCATTGGGATTAAAAAGATGATAGATGAAAATAATATAATTGAAACAATAAACATGATTAAACTGTACAATCTTGATATAAGAACAGTTACATTGGCATTGAGCCTTAGAGATTGTATTGCTGAAGATGTAGATACTGTTTGCGAAAAAATTTATAACAAAATTAAAAAATATGCCAAAAATTTGGTAGAATACGCAGACGAATTAGCAGACGAATACTCAATTCCAATAATAAATAAAAGAATTGCAGTCACCCCTATTTCATTGATTGGCGAAGCATGCAAAAATCCCGATTATGTAAAAATTGCACAAACATTAGACAAAGCAGCAAAAGAAGTTGGTGTAAATTTTGTCGGAGGATTTTCCGCACTTGTCGAAAAGGGTTGCACAAAAGGAGATAAACTTTTAATAGAGAGTATTCCTGAGGCTCTTGCGACAACAGAACGAGTATGTTCATCAATTAATCTTGCATCTTCAAAGGCAGGAATCAATATGGACGCCGTTTTAAAAATGTCCGAAATCATTAAAAAAGCAGCCGAATTAACAGCAGACAAAGACGGGATTGGGGCTGCGAAACTTGTTGTATTTTGCAATGTTCCGGGAGATAATCCGTTTATGGCAGGTGCATTTTGCGGCATTGGAGAGCCGGAATGTGCTTTAAATGTCGGTGTTTCGGGTCCGGGTGCCGTGAGAGCGGCAGTTGAAGCTATGGATAAAAATGCCGATATGAGTGAACTTGCAAACAAAATTAAAGAAATTGCTTATAAAATAACTTCAACCGGAGAACTCGTAGGAAGAAAACTCGCCAAAAAACTTGATATTCCATTCGGCGTTATAGACTTATCTCTTGCTCCGACTCCTGCTGAAGGGGATAGTGTTGCGGGAATATTTCAGGCAATGGGTCTTGAACATGCCGGCGCACACGGAACAACCGCAGCTCTTGCAATGCTAAATGATGCGGTCAAAAAAGGCGGAATAATGGCAAGTTCACACGTTGGCGGGCTGTCAGGAGCTTTTATTCCTGTTTCTGAAGATGCCGGAATGATTGATGCCGCAACAAAAGGCTGCCTGACGTTTGATAAACTTGAAGCTATGACCTCAGTTTGTTCTGTCGGCTTGGATATGATTGCAATTCCTGGTGATACTCCGACAGATACAATTGCGGGAATTATTGCGGATGAAATGGCAATAGGAATGATTAACAAAAAAACAACGGCAGTAAGAATAATACCGGCATACGGAAAAACTGTCGGAGATAAAATCTCGTACGGAGGGTTATTAGGAGAAGCTCCTATCATGCCGGTAAACAAACTTTCATCTTCAAACTTTGTACAACGAGGCGGCAGAGTACCCGCACCTATTCACAGTTTGAATAATTAATGGTATAAACAAATTAACAACAAGGAAATACATCTATGAAAACATTACATGAATTAGCTATTAAACTACAAGATTACATCATTAAATGTCAACAAGATGCTCATAACTCAACAAATATGAACATTACTAAATACAACAACTTGAAATTGCGAATGGAAACAAAAAGACATTACCCCAATGTCATAATTACAATCGGTATTTCCGAAGTTGCATATAACTTTGTTGACGGAACAAAAGTAGACGGTTCATTAGGTCCTGATGAAAAATATGTAAGAAAATGGCTTAATTCAAGTACTGTTATTGCGGACTTAAAAGAAATTTATATTGCAATGAGTGATTTGATAAGAGCAGAAGACGAAAACAAAGCAATCGCAATGGAAGGTGAAGCTGATGAAGCTAAAATGGACGCACCTCGTAAAAAACCAAAACGCAACCTTTTAGATATGGTTCTTCCTTTAGAAGGTGAAATGTTAGAAAACGTAGAGCTACCGGAAGGTGAAGAACTCATTTCCATTGATGAAGAAATCAATCACGACTATTCCGAACAGCAAGAAGATGATGAAAATGCGCCGGAAACAGTTGATGATATGAAAAAGAATTTAAAAGATATGCTCAAATCCATGTTCCGACAAAAATATGATTAACCTGCAAAAAATAAAAGGGACATAAATGGTTGATAAAATTATTATATTCTCGGGAAAACAGTATTCCGGCAAGGATACAGCAGCAAAGATTATGCTTGAAAAACTAACAAATTTCAGGCGTTGCGCGATTGGCGATATTATAAAATTAACATACGGAAAACAACACAATTTAACCTACGAGGTAATTGAACAAAACAAGGCAAAATATCGTGCAGGTTTGATTGAACTTGGCAATTGGGGACGAGCTCAGGATGCGGATTACTGGTTAAATAAAATTCTTGAACAAGAGGGAAATATCATAATAACAGATGTCCGAGTTCCGCATGAATATGAAATCTTTAAAAAAGCCAACGCAACAACAATAAGAATTGAAGCAACAAGACAAACCCGTATGCAACGAGGACAACTTGTCGGAGAAGACGACATAACAGAAACCGGACTTGATAACATTACAGACTGGGATTACATAGTCGAAAACAATTCAGATTATGACACCTTAAAAACCGCAATATTGAATATTACCGACAAATACCTGCAAAATAACTAATCAATTAGTTTTGGAATAATGCGAAGGTTTTTGAAATACTGTTTGAAATCAACTGTTTTACTGTATCATATTCCGTTGATAATGAAGATATTTCAGCATCAAGTTGTTTTGTTTTAATATCAATTGAATCTTCTTTATAAGTCAGCTCTGCCTTTTTAGAAGTAAATTCTGCTTCAGCTCGGGCAATTGCATCGGTATCTGATTCTTCTATAATATAGCCTGTTTCATTGTATCTTGTTTGATAAAAATATCCGTCTTGATTTAATGAACTCATTGAGTAACGACCGTCTTTTATCGCGCTTTCAAGATATTCATAATCATCAACCTGTGCATCTTCTCTCCAACCGTGTTCACAGATATTGTTGTATAACTGGTCAAAGAAATCGGCACTTCTTGCTGCCATTGAAACAACCGCATCAGAATCATTTTGTGCCATATAATAATAACCGTAGTCGTCTGTTACATAATCTGACGTATCAATTGTTGCACCAATAACGTAATTAGAATTTATACCATTCAAACCGTTATCATAATAAGTTAAAAATGTAGCAAGCAAGTTGGTCAAGCTGACACCTTTATAACCCTTGCCCTCATCTTCATCAGAAACAATACCGTTATATTTTTCAGCATTCATATATGCGCTGTTTTCTGTCATGGATTTGTCGGATTTTCTTGAACCTGTTTGACATTTATCATTTTTCAACAACGGCAATGTCATCTTATAAGCAAACTCTAAAGCCTGTCTTGAGGCATCATCAATATTCAAACCTGTACCGCTTAAATTTTTGGTTGTTGAATACCCTAAAACCTCTACAATAGAATCAAATAATTTTTTAACATCTTCTTGGAAATCAGTCATACTAATATTACTGTTCGCCATTAAAACAATATTTGATGTTAAAATATCACCAATTGTTAATTCTTCAATTTCAGACGAATAATGGTTAATACTGCCATTTTGCACCATTGAATATGTAGCTGTTTTTAAAGAATTATCTTTAGTATTAAATTTATCTGTAAGACCGACTTGCTTATTATTTGGCTTACCATTCTCATCCGTATATTTCGTTTTATAGGATTCATAGTCATTTTTTAACTGATCAGATATAGCTGTGTAGGCAGCATCTAAGGTAGTTGAGGTCTTATTTCCTGAAGAATCAAGCAAGTATCCGTCATCAGAAACCTTGCCTGCTAAAATAGTTTTTGCATTAGAAATCAATTTATCAAACTCATCGAGCTTTTTCTGCTCCTCAGTAGTAGGTTTTTCAGGATTTGCCAGCGTTGATTCAAAACTTGCTTTATCATTTTGCAATTGTGAAATTATTTCATTTGATATTTTTTTATTAATTGAATCTTTATACAAATCTTGTAAATTCTCAAGATTTCTATCGTACTCAATGGTTGTAATCTGACCTTCACCGACAAATAATTGTCCCCAGTCAACTAATTGTTGACCGATATTTTCGCTGGTAGCCAAGTCTACTAAATTCATTGCATCAACAATGGATTTATTAAGCGGATCTGCCCCCATACCTGCTGCAGGATTCCACATAATAGCGCCATTAGCTTCAGTTCCCTCTACAATATTTATCTCGTTGTTTTTAATAGATACACGATAATCATTAGAGGTAATATTATCCGCAGTTTCTTGCGTAACGATACCGCCCGGAACTAATGCTTGAATAAACTTATCACGTGAAGCTTGCGAACCTGCACCGCCTGCTTTTGAGATACCGGCAGCACGCGCAGCGTTTGCATATTCACTATTTAAAATAATTGCGCCTGATGATGATGTCAACATATAAGGATTGTAATCATTTATTGCAGAAGGTGTCATCATAAGACTGTATGTCAAGCCATAATCCCTATCAACAGCATCATTTGACCAAACCAATTTTGTTGCATTCATGGCATTGGCGTATTCATTAGAAATTGTTGACAACTGATTTGTAATCTCAAGCTTTTGCTGAGCCAGTTCAGTTGATTTGTATTCACAATCAGCTTTTCTTGCCGTTATACATAAAAATCTAGCTTGTGAAGCTGCCAATCCCATTTTTTTCGTAATCCTTTCGACATATAGTCATTCTTTGCTTAGTCATGATTACGGCATTTTTCGGTAAAACTTTAGAAAAACAAGCATATATTGTAACATTTCGTTACATTTTTTTTGAGATATGAGAGAAGACAAAGTAGTTTTGCCCACATGTCATCCTGAACTTGTTTCCGAAGCTTTTGGTTTTGTTGCGGTAGACTAAAGCCTACCCTGCTTTGCTCGGCTATAACAAATATAAAACGCGTTTGTCATCCTGAATTTATTTCAGGATCTTTAAACCTAGCAAAATACACCAATAGTGCCAACAAATTTAAATTATTTGCATAAATAGGTGGGCATTATTTCATTTCTGCCCACCGTACTTGACTGCGTAGATTTTGTTTTGTTCAGGATCTTGAAAAACATGGCAAAAAACATCAACGGCTAGACCCTGAAACAAGTTCAGGGTGACACATGTGTTTAACTTTTTGTACTCTGCTCGACTTATTCAGGGTATCATGGTATGAAATACACAAATATATAACGCGTTTGTCATCCTGAATTTATTTCAGGATCTTTAAACCTAGCAAGATTTTACCAATAGGCTAGACCCTGAAACAAGTTCAGGGTGACACATGTGTTTGGAGATGTTGAAACGCGCCTCGCATTAAACGGATACGCTAACGCTTTCATCCTCTGCTCGACTTATTCAGGGTATCATGGTATAAAATACTCAAATATATAACGCGTTTGTCATCCTGAACTCGTTTCAGGATCTTTTGGTTTAGTATCGGTAGACTAAAGTCTACACTACTTAACTATTATTCTTCCCTCTCCTAAGATAGGAGAGGGTTAGGGTGAGGTCTGATCAGGGTTTTCCTAATTTACTAGGTATAAAATTTTCTCAACTTTGTAAAGCGAACTTACACAGCTTGCTGTTATTATCCTTACAAAAATGTTAAATGTCAGCTTTGTAAATCAGACTCTAAAAACTAAACATCCCTTACTAAATCATTTATATCAACATTTAAAACTTTAGCAATATCAATTACTTTAAGAATAGTTGGATTTTGTCGAGCTGTTTCTATAAAACTTATTGCCGTTCTGGATAAATCTACCTTCTCAGCAAGCTGTTCCTGAGACAACCCCTTTTTTATTCTGGCAAATTTTATATTCAAACCTAATATTTTCAATCTCTTATCCATATCAATATTTTATAAACTTGACAATGATTTAACTATAAAATAAACTTAATATATGATAAATATATTTAACAAGTGCAAAATAAATCATACGGGATTTACGCTTGCAGAAGTTCTTATTACCATTGGAATAATTGGAATCGTTGCAGCACTAACAATACCTACATTACTCAACACTTACAAAGAGAAAGTTATAGTTAATAAATTACTGGAAGTTTATTCAATACTAAGTCAAGGATACAAAATGTCTATTGAAGATAACGGACCTATAAGCTGTTGGAATTTACCAACAGATAAGAATACTTCAAGAGAAATGATAATGGAGAAGTTTCTGCCATACATAAAAAGCTATTTAGTATGCGATGGGGATAAGGTCAAATGTGAAAAATCTATAATGCATCTTGATTTACAAGGTAAAAATACTAATGTTAGTGTTCCATATAATATTATTATCGGAAATACTACCCGCATTAACATTGACAACACCGGTGGCTTTTCTACATATTTATCAGAAACAAGAGATTGTAATGGGGACGGAGGTTGTTATATCAACGGCACAGAAATGGCAACACCACACACAATAATGGTCAATGTAACAGGAAAAACAAACAGACCACGTTGGGGAGAAGACTTATTTGTATTCGCTATCCTTGATAGAGGAATTGTTCCATACGGAGATGTTGGCTGGCAGAAACAAAAAGGATGTAACCCCGAATACGAAGGAAGTGCCGGTTGGTGGAGCGGAACAACCTGTGCAGGATACGTAATTAAACATAAAAATTTAAATTATTTACGTTGCGTAAAAGGCAACAAAAAATATTGTACAGGAAATTATGCCCCATAAATAGCTATATAAGTTATTGTAAATGTTTAGCTTTGAGGTCGGGACGACTTACTTGTTAGGGGTGCTGAAACAAGTTCAGCATGACATGAAAAAAGGGTGTACTATGGTAAAACGCGTATGTCATCCTGAATTTATTTCAGGATCTTTAAACTTAGCAAGATTTTACCAATAGGCTAGACCCTGAAACTAGTTCAGGGTGACACATGTGTTTAACTTTTTGTACTCTGCTCGACTTATTCAGGGTATCATGGTATGAAATACACAAATATATAACGCGTTTGTCATCCTGAATTTATTTCAGGATCTTTAAACTTAGCAAGATTTTACCAATAGACTAGACCCTGAAACAAGTTCAGGGTGACACATGTGTTTGACTTTTTGTACTCTGCTCGGCTTGTTCAGGGTGACATGGTATGGAATACTCAAATATAAAACGCGTTTGTCATCCTGAATTTATTTCAGGATCTTTAAACCTAGCAAAATACACCAATAGTGCCAACAAATTTAAATTATTTGCATAAATAGGTGGGCATTATTTCATTTCTGCCCACCGTACTTGACTGCGTAGATTTTGTTTTGTTCAGGATCTTTAAAAACATAGCAAAATACACCAACGGTAAGATCCTGAAACAAGTTCAGGATGACACATGTGTTTGGAGACCCTGAAACGCGCCTCGCATTAAACGGATACGCCTACGCTTTCATCCTCTGCTCGGCTTGTTTAGTGTGACAGAAGTGTTCAAAAAAAATTAGCGCGCCAGTCATTCCACAGATTATTCAGAATTACAACATAGAATTTAATTCCTCAATCATACAAGATTTTGCAACATCCATTACAAAATCCATATCGTCAGGCTGAATAATCAACGGCGGGTTAAAATATATAACATCTCCTAATGGGCGCAACAGTACACCTTTTTTTAAGGCGCGCTTATAAATTTGATACCCTAAACGCAAAGACGACGAAAACGGCTCTTTCGTATTTTTATCCTTAACAAGTTCAATAGCATTAACCAAGCCGATATGGCGGATTTCCCCAACATTAGGCAAATCTGCAAATTTTTCATTAATAATTTTATTAAAATACTTGGCATTTTCTACCGCTTTCGGAATAATTTGTTCATCTTCCAAAATGTTCAAAACCTCTATTGCCGCAGAACAAGCAAGCGGATTTCCCGCATAAGTATGGCTGTGCATAAAAGCCTTACCTTTGCCATAATCATCATAAAAAGCGTCATAAATTTCTTGAGTTGTAACACAAATAGACATTGGCATATAACCGCCTGTCAAACCTTTTGAAAGGCACATAATATCGGGTGAAACTCCGGCATGGTCAAACGCAAACATTTTCCCCGTCCTTCCGTATCCTGTAGCAATTTCATCCGCTATCAAATGCACATTATACTTGTCACAAAGCTCACGTAATTTCGTTAAATACAATGGCGGATATATTTTCATACCCGCAGAACCTTGCAACAAAGGTTCAACAAGCATCGCACACGTTTCCTGACCATATTGGGCAAAAGTTTTTTCCGCTTTTTCAAAACACTCACAAGCGCAATTATCACGACATTTGCCATAAGGACATCTAAAACAATCCGGTCCCTCTACCCGAACAACATCCATCAAAATCGGCTTATAAATCTGCGAATATAAATCACAAGCACCAACAGACAAAGCTCCTATCGTTTCGCCATGATAAGCATCTGTCAATGCCATAAACCTTTTCTTTTGAGTATTACCGGTTTGCTGATGATATTGAAAACTCATCTTCATAGACATTTCAATCGCAGCCGAACCGTTATCTGCAAAATTAAACTTACACAAACCTTTTGGCAAAACTTTTATCAATTTTTGACAAAGAGTAATGGCAGTTTTGTGGGTGAAATTAGCAAAAATAACGTGTTCCAACGTATCCAACTGTTTTTTTATTGCCGCATTAATTCTCGGATTACAATGCCCCAATAAATTACACCACCAAGAAGATACAACATCTTTGTAACAATTTCCGTCAATATCATACAGATTTATGCCCTGCGCATAATCAACCACAATCGGCGGCAAAGTTTCGTAATCCTTCATCTGAGAACAAGGATGCCAAATATATTTCAAATCTTCTTCCTGCCAATTCATTATTATACCTTCTTTCTCTGAAACTAACCAAATATTTCCAACAAATCAGTTGTTGAAATATTCAATTCTTTATCACCATTTCCAACTTCTGCAACAACTTTTATACCCGTCAAACGCTCAATTTGAATTTTATTATCAACGTGCATAAAATTGTTTTCATCATAATTGTTTAACACTATTCCCTTAACCGCCAAATTATTTGATTTTGCATATTCAACAGTCAAAATAACGGAATTAATCGTTCCTAATCCCGCATCTGCAACAATCAAAATATCTAAATTCAAAGATTTAATAATATCAGGGAGCAAGATTTTCTCATTATCCAAATTAAATGGACAAGTAATTCCGCCCGCACCCTCTACAACCAAATAATTGAACATTTCAGCTTTAGCCGAATAATCTTTTTTTATGATTTCCTTGTCAATTTGCACCCCCTGACGATGTGCCGCAAGGTGAGGAGATACCGCTTCCTCAAAACAATAACTGACACAAGATAACGGTTCAACCCCCAAACCGGAAGTCGAAATAACATAATCACAATCACCCGGTAAAAGTGTTCCGTCTTGTTGTCGTATAGCTCCACTCAAAGCCGGTTTATAATAACCGCAATTATACCCCAAGTCACGCATCTTTTTTACCAACAATGCAGACAAGTAAGTCTTTCCTACATCTGTACCCGTTGCAGTTATAAAAACTGATTTACATCCCATAAATACATACCTTTCAAATAAATAAGCGGTAACATAATGTTACCGCTTATATTATATCTCAAAAAGATTTTGTCAATTATAATGATGTTGCAGAACCGTCTAACAAGTAGTCATAGTGTCTGATATCATCATAGTTATTCGGCACAGGTTCTACAGGAGCTAACTTCGGCTGTGGTTGCGGAGCCGGCTGCTGCGGAGCAGGTTCAGCTTTTGTTGAGCGTTTTGCCAACAATGCACCAAAATCAGGTTCAAGTGTCAAATCAAAGTGGAATCTGCCCATGTGTCTGTGATTTTCATAAGCATTGTTAATCAGCGGATAGCCCCAATATAAACGAGCACTTAAGTCACCCGGTAATTGAACCCTTACACCCATACCGACAGATGCCAAGAAATAACTTCCGTTATAAACATCTTCTCCGACATAAGGGAATACACCCGCTGTATCAGCAAATATTGCACCTTTCAAGTAGTTACCGATAAAATTACGAGTATATCCGTCTTTATTTGTATATGTTCTCGGTCCGAGAGGGAACATCAATTCACCGCTGAAGAAGTATCCGCTCTTACCAAGCATAACACCTTCGGAATAACCTCTAACAGTAGCCAAACCACCTGATTGGAATTGATCCAAATAAGGAATATGTTTGCTGTTAGGTATTACCTGATAACTACCGCGTAATTGACCGATTATACCGTGAGAAAAGTCATGCAATCTCAATAAGCCACCACTTAATTTGAAATAACTTGATTCGCTGTCAAATATAGGAATAGCCATAGATGCTGCCTGACTTAAATACCAAATACCATACTTGGTATCTTTTCTCATATTAAGTCCCAAATCAATACTTGTAACTTGATCGGTGTCTTTCATATAATCATCTATTAAAGTTCCCGTAGTTGACCAAGTTCTTGAGCGTTTGTAATTCAAGGAAGCTAATGTCTTTAATTCAAAGCCTCTTTTTCTTACAATTGGTTGATCATAGTACAAGCTGTATAAATATGAGTAACTCTTTAATCTGTTACCGAAAATCTGTTGTGCTACAGGATTGTCTAAGTGTTTAATTTTTGCAAAAGTCGAAGAATAGGTAAATCCGATTCTGCCGTCTTTTCTGTTTATAGGGTAACTGTAATCAAAGAACGGGCTTGTTGCACCTTTTGACATATACGCACCCATTGATAATTGATCTCTGTGGTGGAATAAACTGTCAGCAACCAAAGCAGGACCGCCTCTCAATTGTCCTGTACTTCTACGACCCGCATTATCCATCATACCGATTAAGTGGAACGGGAATGTTTCTGCCGCAGTCAATTCAATATCAGTTGTTCCGGGAATTTGACCTGCTCTGAGGTTTGCAGATAAGTTTACACCGTCATGATATCTGTTAAAATCAAGAACATCCTGCTCTAAGTGAACAATATCAAACAAATCACCCGGTTCTTGAGGCATACGATCTAAAATATATCTGTCTGTCGTATATCTGTTATTAAGAACAGTAATTGAACCTATTTTACTTTCAATAAGTTCAATTCTTATATTTCCGTTAGATACGGTCTGTTCCGGAAGATATGCTCTTGCGGTAACAAAACCTTTTTCTGCATATAAATTGTTAATCGCGTTTATTGCCTGTTGAATATCGGACATAAACACGTTACGACCGACATATTGACCGATAATCATATTGATTTCGTCCCTTGTAAGAATTTCAGACGGCGAAACCTCAATCGAATTTACATAAACGCCCTTTGAACCAACTTCATCAACAGTTGCCTTCATAACATCAGGATACATTGACGGCGGGGCATAATTTGTAACAGGTGAACCACCTGTACCATAGCGTTTTTGTTCATATTGATAATAATCATCTGCACTCTGACGGCGATTTTTATCGTAACGCATCATATCTCTATCGTGAATGGTCGTACCACCAACTTCATTCATTACAGGAATCATACCGTGCGTATAACCGAAACCTGCATTCACATTTCCTGCAGTTCCGACCATACCCTCACCCACAGCATAAGCGCCTGTAGCAGATGATACGGATAATGCACAAATCATCAGGAGTGCCGCTGATAACTTATTACTTTTCTTAACCTTCTTCATTGTTTTATTCACCTTCTATGTTTTATTTTATATCCAGTTGTATATCTTAAATTATATCTTTACTTGTATTGTGTTACGATAACGGTTAAATAAAAACCCTTTTTAAACTTTTGTTAAGAATTAGTTACAATTTGCCTTAAAAAGATTATTATAAACCTACGGTGACATTATACTAAATTACTCAAATCATGTAAAGATGTAACGAAGAAAATAAACCAAATGAATGACTATACAATAAATTATTTTTTGTGATAACATGAACTCATAAACAAAGGAGAAGCATTATGAAAAAACTAGGTCTATTCGCAGCAATCGCTGTAATTTGCGGTTTATCATTCAATGTTGCCGCTCAAGCTCAGGATTTTAAAGTTGCAGTTGTTGATGTTCCGCAAGTTGTGAACGCATCAGCGAAAGTTCAAGCTCTTAAAAAGGAACAGCAAGCTAAATCTAACGAAATTATAAAATTTATTGAAAATGCAAGAAAAGATGTTGCAAGCATCACAGACGCAACCAAGAAAAAAGCTGCTGAAGAAAAATACTCAAAAGAACTTCAAGCAAAGAAAGAAGTAATGGACAAAGATTATGCTGAAAAACTAAAAGCTATTGACACATCAATTTCTCAACAAATTGCAACACAAGCAAAACTTGACGGTTATAGCATGGTTTTGAGTAAAGGTATCGTATTATACGGCGGTGAAGATATCACAGCTAAAATTATTAAAATAGTTAAGTAATTTATTTATTTAATAAAAAAAGCCTCCTTTGATAAGGAGGCTTTTTTGTATGATTAAACGTCTTTATACGAACCGACAAACTTATTTTGGTATGCCGTATGTAGAAGCTCATGAGCTTTATGTGAATTAGGATATTCCAAATATTCCTGATAAAGTTTCTGAATAGACGGGTTCATGTGAGATTTACGAACAGGTAATTCCGTATCCTCTTTGTATAAACCATCTGCACGTTCTTGTTTTAACTTGGAATTATCACAACTTCTCGGCTGACCGCCACCGTTTACGCAACCGCCCGGACAAGCCATTACCTCAAGTAATTGGAAATTCGCCTTACCCTCTTTTATTTCTCGGATAGCCTTTTCAGCCTCTTTCAACGTAGAAACAACTCTCACTACAAGTTTTTGACCTTTTATATCAAGTTCAATACTTTTAGAACGATTTGTTGTACCACGCATAGGTTTTATATCAACATCATTAAGAGGTTCACCCGTTGCAAACTCGTAAGCTGTTCTTGCTGCAGCTTCAGCAACACCGCCTGATGTTCCAAATATTGTACCGGCACCGGAATATTCACCAAACGGAGAATCATTTGGTTCAGGTGTCAATGCTTTAAAATCAATACCTGCAGCTTTTATCATGCGACCCAGTTCTTGAGTTGTTATAACATAATCCGTATCAGGTCTGCCGTTACGATACATTTCAGGGCGTTTGCACTCATACTTTTTAGCGGTACAAGGCATTACGGCAACAACAACCAAATTTTCTCTTACTACGTTAAAATATTTCGGAACTAAATCAACCAAAACAGGAGAAAGCATCCCCATTGGAGATTTACAGCTCGACAAATGATGCAGCATTTCAGGGTGTTGATCTTCTAAATATTTTACCCACGCAGGACAGCAGGATGTAAACAGCGGAAGATTTTCTCCTGATTTTAACCTTTCCAGAAATTCCGTTGCTTCTTCCATAATTGTTAAATCAGCCGAAAAATTCGTATCAAATACAAGATTAAATCCGATTTTTCTGAGGGCTGCATTCATTAAACCAATAGTATTTTCACCCGCAGGCAACCCGAACATTTCACCCAAAGCAACACGAGTTGCAGGTGCCATTTGAACAACAACCGTTTTTGCAGGATTTGTAATTTCATTCCATACTTTATCTGTTTCATCTTTTATTGATAAAGCTCCTGTCGGGCAAACCGCAGCACACTGACCGCAATTTACACAATCAACCTGTCCCATTGGTCTGCCTGCCGTTGGTTGAACTACCGTTTTTGACCCGCGATTTGCAAAGCCTAAAACTGCATGACCTTGAAATTCCGCACAAGCCCTTACACAAGCTCCGCATAAAATACATTTATTCGGATCTCTAACCAAAGAAGGGCTTGAATCATCAACCGGAAGGTAATCTTCTAAGGCTTTATCAGGAAATCTGATATCTTTTATACCGTATTCTTGCGCATATTGCTGCAACTCACAATTACCGTTACGGTTACAAGTCAAACACTTTTTATCGTGATTTGCGAGCAACAATTCCAACACCGTCTTACGTATTCTGCGAGTTCTTTCGGTATTCAAATGAATTTTTAATCCGTTTTCGGGAGGCATAGTACAAGAAGATTGAATACCACGTCCCTCAACTTCAACAACACACATTCTGCATGCACCAAATGATGTCAAATCAGGTCTGTAACAGAATGTCGGAACATTCATGCCTGCTTTGCGGATTACTTCAAGCAAATTAGGTTCATCGGTAAATTCAACCTCTTTGCCGTCTATAAATAATGTTTTTTTATCTGTCATAATTTTTATTCCTTATATTACTCTAGTACAATCGCTCTGAACGGACAGTTAGTTAAACATGCTTCACATTTAATACATTTAGATTGATCAATGTGATGAGGCTGTTTAACAGTTCCTGAAATTGCACCAACAGGACAAGTCCTTGCACATTTTGTACAACCCTTACAAATAGATTCTTGAATAACAATCTTTTTCATAGCGGTACAAACACCTGCAGGGCATTTCTTATCTTTTATGTGAGCAATATATTCATCTTTAAAGTATTTCAAAGTAGACAATACAGGGTTTGGCGCAGTCTTACCTAAGCCGCATAAAGAACCGTCTTTAACCGCTTTTGCCAAATCTTCCAGTAATTCTATATCGCTCATTTCGCCTTTTCCGGCAACTATTTTTTCCAAGATTTTCAACATATTTTTTGTACCCTCACGACACGGAACACATTTTCCGCAGCTTTCGTGCTGGGTAAAGTTCATGAAAAATCTTGCAACTTCAACAATACAGGTATCTTCCGCCATAACAACCAATCCGCCTGAACCGACCATCGCACCCGCTTTAATAAGGTTGTCGTAATCCATTGGGATATCAAGATGTTCTTCTGTCAAACAACCGCCTGACGGCCCGCCAATTTGCACGGCTTTGAATTTTTTACCGTTTCTGATACCTCCGCCGATATCAAAAACAATATCCCGCAATGTTGTACCCATTGGAACTTCAATTAAGCCGGTATTATTAACTTCACCGGTCAACGCAAATGTTTTTGTACCTTTTGAAGTTTCAGTGCCCATTGATGCAAACCAATCAGCACCTTTTAACAAAATTACCGGAACATTAGCCAATGTTTCGACGTTATTAATAAGAGTCGGTCTGCCAAACAAACCTTTATTTGCAGGGAATGGCGGTTTTGGTCTTGGCATACCGCGTTCACCTTCAATTGAAGCAATAAGTGCGGTTTCTTCACCGCAAACAAACGCTCCTGCACCCTCTTTAATATGGATATCAAGATTAAAATCCGATCCCATAATATTTTTTCCTAAGAAATGACGTTCTTCGGCATCTTTTATAGCTTTTCTCAATCGTGTGATAGCAAGAGGATATTCGGCTCTGACATAAATATATGCTTCATCGGCACCTATTGCAAATGCTGCAATCGCAATACCTTCCAAAAGTTTATGCGGATCGCCTTCCATAACGGATCTATCCATAAACGCACCCGGATCACCCTCATCTCCGTTACAAACAACATAAGATTTTCCGCCTCTGTTTGCAGCAGTAAATCTCCATTTTCTGCCGGTCGGAAAACCTCCGCCACCTCTGCCGCGAAGTCCTGATTTTTCAATTTCATCAATAACAGCATCCGGATTATTTTGGGCAATAACATTTGACAATGCCTCATAACCTCTAACGGCAATTGCCTCATCAATACATTCTGCATTTATATGACCGCAATTTGCCAACGCCGTACGAGTTTGCTTCGCGTAAAAGTTAATATCTTCGTCCTTATAAATTTTTTCATGAGTTTTAGGATCAGTATACAAAAGTCTTTCTACAGGTTGATTGTTTTTGATATGACTTTCATAAATTTCCTCAACATCTTCTACATGTACTTTTACATAAGTTACATGCTTATCAGGAATACTGACCAATACCCCCTGTTCACAAAAACCGTGACATCCGGTCGGAACAATGGTCATTTTGTCATAATCAGTCAAGACCGAAACATCGGCACCTAACTCTTTAAATTTTTCAATAATCTGCATAGAACCGTTTGCAACACATCCTGTTCCCGCACATACAAGAACTCTCAAACCTTGAGATTTGATTTCTTCCTGTGCTTTAAGCTGTTCTTGTTTTATATCAATATTCACCATAGTATCTTCCATATTAATGTTCTCCATCTAACAGAGTATCTAAAATTACTTTTATTGCATCTGATGTCATTTGCGGATAAACTTTACCGTTTATAACACATACAGGAGCAAGTCCGCAAGCACCAAGACAACTAACGGTTTCTAACGAGAAAAGTCCGTCTTCTGTCGTCATTTGCCCGTCTTTTAAATCCAAACGGGCTTTAATCGCGTTCAATACAGGCATTGAACCTCTAACGTGGCACGCCGTGCCATCACAAACTTTGATTTCATACTTACCTTTCGGATCAAGTGAAAACTGTGCATAAAATGTTGCAACACCGTATACCGTTGCAGGTGACAGCCCTTCCATTTTTGTTCCGATATAAATCAACGCATTTTCAGGAAGATACTTATATTCTTCCTGCACTTTTTGTAAAATCGCTATTAAGTTAGATTTTTTCCAATCATAAGACTGCATTATCTCATCTAACTTAGCAGTATCGATTTTATGAGGATTTGCAACACTCATTTCAATCTCCTATTTATTCAATTGTATTAACCCACAACTGCCCGTACACTAAAAGAATAAGGCAATTAATACAATAATATTAGCATATTTTAGTGGTAAAAATCAAGTAATTTAATCAAAAACATAAAAAACAACTATATTAACTTATTGCAACAAGATGCAACAGGGCAAACATCACACATCGGTTTAATCGGTTTACAAACATTTTGACCATGCGTTACCAATAATGTGTTAATTGGTATCCAGTATTCAACAGGTAACTTTTCCCTGAGCGCAAATTCTGTTTCCTCAGGATTTTTTGTTTTTATATACCCCAAGCGGTTAAAAATCCTATGGACATGAACATCAACACAAATTGCAGGTTTTCCAAACCCTAAAGACATCACCAAATTTGCGGTCTTTCTTCCGACTCCGCGAAATTTGCAAAGTTCATCTATACTATCAGGAACTTCTCCATTGTATTCTTCAACAATCCTTTTAGAAAGTTCAATAATTTGTCCCGCTTTGTTTTTATAAAACCCGACAGGATAAATAGCTTTCACCAAATCCTGTTCATCCACACATAGCATATCCTGCGGAGTTTTAGCAAGTTCAAGCATTCTCAATGTCGCAGGATATGTTGTTCTGTCATTAGTTCGTAAACTCAAAATACAGGCAATCAAAACAAGATAAGGATTTTTAAAACTATCCATCAATTTTACAAAATCACTCTGCGGCTGTTTTGCAGACTCTAAAGTTTTAACTACTTTTTCAATATTCACTTCCATTTTTACAAACCCTTACATTAAAAGATTTTCAACATCAATTGTCGTTTTAAGACGCAGGGCATAAATATTATCTCTATCAAACCTTGCAAGTTTAACCGCATCTTTTTCGGTTGTAATAATACTTCCGGTAATATCGACAAGGTCAATCGGCGCATACTGATGATGATCATCAAACGTAACTGTTTTCGCAATTTGATATCCCGACAGAAAATCATAAAATTGCTGAGGTTGACCAATTGCGCACATCGCAGTCACCGCAAGTCCTTCCATCAATCTTTGACCTGTCTTAATATTATAAACATAATCCGGTTCGGTATAACAAATACTCGTAGGTATTTTTAAACGCTTTTGCATTATTTTTGCGACTTTTTCTGCAATATCATGCTTGAAACTTTTACTGACGACAACAAATTTATCAATACGTTCAAGCGCTTCATTACCCTCTCTTAACGGACCCGCAGGCAATAAATTTTCGTTCCCGAAACCTTTAACGCTATCCATTAATACAATATCCATATCCCGATAAAGTTTTCTGTGCTGAAATCCGTCATCCAAAATAATAACTTCAACCCCATATTTTTCCACAGCTTGTTTTGCCGCCAAATACCTGTTTTTGCAAGTAAACACGTAACATTCCGGAGTATTTTCAGCCAACCAATACGGTTCATCTCCTGATAAAAGCGCATCGAAATATATTGTTTTCCCGTCAGATATAAGGTTTACATTCTTATTAGCAAGTCTGCCGCCGTAACCTCTTGACACTATAGCTGTTTTTTTACCCTGCGCGATAACATATTTTGCAATTTCGGAAACAACAGGAGTTTTCCCAACGCCGCCGGTTGTCATATTTCCGACAGAAATTACATAAGCATTTACCTTTTTAGGTTTTAATATTTTCTTATCGTACAAATAGTTTTTAACCCTGCTTCCAAAACCGTAAAAATACGAACAGAACTTAAGGAAATCAAACAAAATTCCCTCAGGATTTCTTGTATAATGTATTTTTGTAATTTCGGTTTTTATATTTTTCATATTAGAACAACAATCTGAACAGTAAAAATCTCTTATTCAATTTATCGGAGAATTTTCTTAAGTTTGCGGTAGTAACAACAGTATCCTCAACTATACGTTTCAAATCAGATGCTTGATTTGGACTTGTCGGGCTGACTGAGTTTACGGTATCTAAAGCTGTAGACACTTCAACCATTGCATTGTTTACATTTGTAATTGCTGTTGTTATTTGGTTTTTCAACTTATCATCTTTTGTAATCGAATTAACACTTTCGCTAATTTGTGACAAGTTTTCTGCAATAATTTTCAAGTTTTTACCGGTAGCCTCAGCATCGGCAGCATCCATAACTTTATTTAAATTTCTTGACAACTGATCAACCGATTCTGCTGTAGACATAAGTTTTGTTTTAAAGTGAGCATCTCCGATTATGTTATTAATATTTGCAGAAAGTCTTGAGAAATCATCAGTCGCCTGCTGAGTCATTGCCAATAATTGCTCAATATCGGCTTGAGATGAATCTAACAACGCATCAACTTTTGTAAGTGTCACATTTGATTTAGCCGTCAACATATCAAGATTAGCAACCGTCTTTTTCAAATCCGCAATTGTTTCATCCGTCAAAATCTCGTTAACTTTGCGGTTTGTTTCGGTTAAAGTTTCTGCAGCCTTATATTGCCAATCCAAAAAGTCAGACAATCTCATCGGTTCAATTATTGTATAAGGAGATTCCTGCTTTGGATATGCAATAGGCATATCGTCAAGCGGAGTCAATCTTAACTTATGTTCGTTTTCATAAGTAACCGCTGCACCTCTTATAAATTCCGGCAATATCAAGCCCGGTAAATTGATGAAAAAATCTACCCTGTAAGCATAAGGGGTTTTTATATTATTTTTGTAATTAAACGGTACGGAATCCCGAGAAATGACATCCACAGACTTAATCACACCAACGTCATAATACTTTTCGCTCAATTTCATTTGAACAGGGTCATTTTTGTATAACAAATGTCTGTTCTCCATTGGAATATATATAGTTCTTGTACGCGGCGGAGTTATTTCCAAAAACAATTCCCCGATTATACCCGATTGCTGAATTGAGAACGACGAAGCTCTCGGAATTTTAACCGACGGATCGGTAATTACAAATTTTACATTGACATAACTGTCTTCTCCGTTGGCAACAGGAGTAATTTCTTCAACCTGACCAACCTTCAAACCCATAATTTGAACACCTGCTCCGGGTCTTAATCCGTTAACATCCTTAAATTGGATTTCAACTCTTTCCGCTGATGAAAAAGCTCTGCCCTTAACCTTTAACACAGTTCCGACTAATAGAACCAATGCTACTAATGTCAATAACCCAACTTTAAAAGATGACGAAAATTTCATTATAAACCTTTCCTTAAAATTTTAGTTTATAAGTGTATTTTAACAGAAACATAAAAAATCTGTAAAGTTTTTATAAAACTTTAACCTGATTTTCAATATCTGACATACACTAAACAGTTGATTTTTCACCAATTTGCTGCATAAAAATTAATAAATAACGTATAATAAAAACAGGTAATATTGACTTATAAAAAAAAATCATTATAACCCTAGAAAAAGGTAGAAACACACAAGGAGATAGCACTATGGGTTTAGCCGCATCACAAGCACGCTGGATATCACTTGCAGCAAGAAAATCAAATGTTGAATACGAAGGACAACAGATAAATCAAGCCAGAACAGCTCTTGCTAACCAAAGTTCCGAATTATGGAACCAATTATACAGCATGGAAGTTCCGACTGCGCCAAGCACAAGTGAATTTACAACAACCCAATATTCTTTTAATAACGGTGATACAACTCAAGTTATCTCAAATATTCAAAGTGCGGATTACACGGATATTGACGGAATAAATTACAATTCATACGTAACCTATTATTCTGAAATTTCCGAATACACGGGTATACGTAACACAAAAACAAATCCGCAGGTACAATATGTTGCTTTGGAAGGCTCTGACGGATATTACATGGTCGGAACAAAAAAATTAACAAACTTAAATACCGTTGACAAAACAGATACTGACAAAAACAGTATTTGGGGTACTTATCAAGCAAGTTTGGATCAAATTGCAGAAGATTGGCCTGACACTCAGCTTGCACAAGACTGGACAAATTACAGAAATACAGGGGATGAATCCTACCTTGATAATATATATTTCTGGACAGAAACAGGTACTCAAGTAAATTTTGTATCACAAACTTCAAATACAAATGACAGCCTTGAAGCTTGCAGACAAGATAATACGCTGGCATTACATTCTTATTATGCCGATTATCAAAAAACAAATAAAGAACTTTCAAAATACGGCATTATTGAATATGATGGCAGCGGCAGAGCCACATCATTACAACTTGAAGGTTCAAGCGTAGTGTATGAACTCAAAACGTCCAGCGTAACAGATGAAAACGCATACAATGACGCGATGAATCAATACAATTATGAACAACAACTCTATGAAAAGAAAGTTCAAGATATCAACGCAAAAACAGAACAAATCCAAACTGAAGACAGAACTTTGGAATTAAGATTAAAAGCTCTTGATACGGAACAAAACGCATTACAAACAGAAATGGATGCAGTTCACAAAATTATTTCTAAAAATATCGACAGCACATTTAAAACATTTAATGAATAGTATTAAAAAGAGGTTGAGATGTCTTATAAAAATGATAGCAATTTGGTAATAGCAAACAGATTTTCCGACGCAAGTTCAGCAGCAAAAGCTCAAATGTGGGAAACTTATGACAGATTGAGAGATTTAACAGTATCCGGTAGCGGAACGGGAACAGGTTTTGAAGCTGCGGGCGGATTACTTTACAATTTAGCAAGTTTACTTGCTCCGTCATCATTTGCTACAATTTTTGGAAGCTCTGAAACTATGAATATTTCAGGTACTTCATACTATTCAAAAACAAATACAAATTCCGCTTACGGTGTAGATTCTTTGTACAACTACTCGGGATTTCCAAACGGTGCCGCTTCAATCGGCTCTATATACGGATTATCCACAGGCGGAGCTTCTTCAATATTAAACGGCTGGGGAACGGATACCGGCGTTGCTACAGGTTACGCATCAGGCGTAAGCGGGCTTGCAGATATTACAAGTGCTGCTGCTTACGGTATCGGAACAGGCTCAGGGCTTGGCAAGATTGCCTCAAATATTGTTATGCCGTTTGCAAGTTGTATTTCCGGATTTGGCGGAATTTTAACGGCAATTTCACCATATCTTGGTGTTTACGGAGCCGGAACAACCGTTCTTGGAAACTTAATGCAAGGAACTTCATCGGCTGCACTCGCTGCTTATCAAAATGTTACGGGTAATATTACAAATAATGCAGATGTTATTCTTTCAACAAAAGTCCGTAATATTGAAACTGTTTGTAAAATGCTTGATACTCAAGGGGATGTGGCGAAAAAATTACTTAAAGACGGCATAGAAAGCGATAACCAAGCTATTAAGGATATGTAATTTTAATCCGCATTTGCAAAAATTTTTAAAACTTTATATAATCATTTTATCTCAGTTAGGGAGGAAAAATGGATAAAGTTTTTTCGGGTGAAATTACACTATTAAAAGCACTTGCAATCATACTTGTTGTATCCGGTCATTTGGAATTTTCTGTTTTTGGAATGTTTCCTCCTTACTCATTCCAATTAGCACTATTTTTCTTCATTTCCGGAATGTTGTTCAAAGACAAATATCTTGATAACGTCGCAGAATATTTCTCACGAAGAATTAAATCACTTTTAGTACCTTATTTTGCTTATGAAACAGTTTATCTTTTAATAACATTTGCGATGATTCCCGTTATCGGTGAATTTTTTGGAGAACCGGTTACTTTAAAAAACTTTTTTATTACACCGTTTCTTAACGGGCATCAATTATACTTGTGCGCACCGTTATGGTTTGTTCCTCAATTATTTATGACATTAATTGTATTTTTATTTTTCATGAGAGGATTAAGAGTAATCAAAAATAAGTGGGTTTCTCTCGGATTTTTCATTACATTGGGAGTGTGCGCAATTCCGTTTTGGAAAATTATTCCGACACATACACCTGTTGCATTGGTTGTAATGCGAACTATGTTTTCATTATTCTTTGTATATTTAGGATATTTTTATGTGAAATATATTAAAGATAATTATAATATCTTTACTCCAAAATGGCTTGGAGGAATAATACTGTTCCAAGCGTTTTTATGGTTATTTAACAGAGATTTTAACCCTGAACACGGTATAGGATTGTCGTACGTTTTAGTTTGGGGAAGATTTGACCAACAAATCATTGTACCGATTTTAACCTCATTAACAGGAATTTGGATATCGCTTTTTAGTATAAAAATTTTATATCCGTATTTGAAAGATGTAAAATTCCTTCAACAAATGGGGAAAGTCACATATCACATTATGGCAAATCATCTTTTTGTTATGTATGTAATTACATTGATTTTATTCAAACTGACAGGAACTCCTCTAAGCGACAAAGGAGATAAAATATATTCAATATTCAATCCTGTACAAACAACTTATATGTATTTTGTTGTAGTAATGCTCATCACTACCTATTTCGGGGTTTTTCAACAATTTGCATGGAAAAAATTTACTACGGCAATTTCAACCAAACAACAGCATAAGGATACATAAGAAGCCTTGTTTTTCTGTCGTTTAAAGACACTTTCAGTTTGAATTCCTGATTATTTAAAACATTTTTCAAATATACATATTGCTTATTTTTTGCCGCCTTTAACAGAACTTCTGCCGGCAATTCCACTTCCGCCGTAAATCTTTTATCGGATAAATTATTTACAATAAGATATTTTTCACCCTTATAACTTCTGATATATGCAAATATATAAGGAGTTTTTGTTTTTAAAACAGTTAAAGTTCCTCGCCTTAATGCAGGAATTTCCTTTCTCAACTCTATCATTTTTTGGACTTTGTGAAAAATTTTTCCGCTGTATGTTTTGGTGGTTGAGGCTGCATCGTAAAAAGCACGTTTTGTCAAAGTTCCGCGATTTATATCCCGACTGTCAAAACACGACAACAGTTTTATTTTACTTTTCAACTGTTTTTTCTTCCGAAGTTCGGCACTTTTCTTTGCGTTATCAAAATTATTTTTCGCCCCGATTTCATCACCGTAATATATTATCGGAATACCCGGCATGGATAAAAGAACAGAAAAAGCCATTTCAATATGATCGTGATTTTCATCCAAGAAATTTGCCATTCTTCCCGCAACGCCAAAACCTTTCCTAAACGGCGCACCTTTTGATTCTAAAGCATCATATATCAACTGACGCATTTCAGGAGTAACCATTTCCAGCGTTAACTCATCATGCACACGTAAAAATGTTGCCCAGCTTGCACTTTCAGGAATATTTGGAGTTTGTTTTACCGTTTCTTTAAAATATTTGCTGTCTTGAGAAATAAAACTTGCCCATAATGCAGGCATGTATGGGAAATTGTATGCAATCTGGACTTCATCCGTACGCTTAAAACTTCTCGGTTGTCCGTCAATAATTACTTCAGACTTTTTTTCCGTGCCAAAATAAGGAATAACATCTTTTGGCAATTGACATGCTTCGGCTTGCAGCACGGTTCTCGGAGCAACAGTTTGCAAATACAGGCTCAAAATTTTTATTATTGCGTGCGTTTTTGGCAGATTTTCCGCACTTGTTCCCGGTTCTTTAATCAAGTATGGTATCGCATCAAGCCTGAAAATATCTACACCTAAATTCGCCCAATAGTTAATGGTTTCAAGATTATAATATAAAACTTCGGGATTTTCCCAATTTATATCCAACTGGAACGGATAAAATGTATGATACAGATAATAATCCTCTCCTTTAACCGTAATTTTTCGCCAATGATTTTCCGTAATTTCGGGGAATATCAATCTTCTTTTACTTACCTGAAAATCATTTTCCTTATATTCAACAACGGTACCCCATTTTTCATCATCATATTTTTTATATTCCGGCATGGTTTTGGCGGCTACAAAATAGTCAAGTTTTTCAATATCACCGTTTTGTAAAGATTTAAACCATTCATGCTGGTCGGAAAAATGATTTAAAACTAAATCCGCTTTTATATTAAAACCTTTTTCTTTTGCTTGTTTTATAAATTCTTCAAACTGAACTTTTCCGCCCAAGTCAGAACGAACACTCTTTGGATTTTTAACATCAAAACCCGCATCCTCCATCGGAGAATCCGCAAACGGCAACATATAAAGAGTTGTCACGCCCAATTGTTTGAGATAATCCAACATATTTGCCGTGTCTTTAAATTGATTAGGCTTATCCGGAGTAACCGTTCCAAATTGATCGACATAAAACATATAAATAATTTCATCTTTATACCAATCAGCCGGTCGTGTTAAATCTTCCTGTTTCAAGGATTGAAGGCGATTAGCTTTGGTGGTTTTCACAATCTCCACTATTTTTGAAAAAATTTCATCGGTTTTATCAGAACCGTATACTTTTGCAATCGCAGATTTTAACTCCTTTTCCATTTTCGGAGCAATAACAGGAAGTTCCGCCTCAACCTGAACTTCCGTAAATTCTGTTTCACCAAGTGATGTCGGAGTAATTTCTTCTTGTGCAAATACAGAATTTGTCATTAAAGAAACTGCCAAAAATGACAGAAATAATAACCTTTTTTTCACAAATTATTCCTCAAGTTCTTTACGAATATCATCAACCGAAATTCTTACAATCGGCGAATTTTCATCTTTTTTCAACACACATTGAGTAATACCTGATTGCACAATAAATCGTTTACATAAAATACAGATGAAATTATGTCCCCAAATATAAATTGTCGCATCTTTACATCTGTCTTGCCCTGCCTGAATTATAGCATTTTGTTCGGCATGAATTGAACGGCAGGTTTCATATTGAGTACCTGAAGGAATATTATTTTTAATCCTGTAACAAATCCCTCGTTCTGCGCAAGACTCAACTTTAGATGGGGTGCCGTTGTAGCCTGTTGCCTTAATTTTTTTATCAGGTCCGACTATCACCGCACCAACATGCGCCCTCAAACAATTTGAACGACTTGCACAAGTTTTTGCCATATCTAAAAAATATTCATCCCAAGGTTTTATTTCCATAATTCACCTCTGTCTTAATACCTGTTATTCCTTATTCCTGTTGCTATAAGTGAAATTTCGTATTTGTCGGCAAGTTTTGCAATTTTGTCAGAATTAGCACCATCGCCTGCTTCAATTATCAAACCAATTCGACCTTGAATTGCGGCATGAACGGTTTCTACATGTTCAATTACTCCGTCTATAGCTAATACCGCCTCTTTTGAGTTTTCACAAGCAGCATCCATAACTTGCTCGGCAGCCTCTGCTCCGTTTGGTTTACCTTGAACAATTGCCTTTGTTGATAAGTCTTTTGCAATTACTGCAGACTTACTTTTTAAATATTTTGCAATCTTCCAAGCAAAAATGGCATCCTCAGCCTGTTGCTGTGTCGGTTTTGTTTTTCCTACAACTTTAAATGAAGCCTTTGTCAATTTACTCAAGTTTTGCTCCTGAATTAAGCACCCGAACGGAGTCACCTTAATATCTTTATGATTAAAACCTAAAAGCTCTTGCAGCGGACTTTTTATCTGAATAACATTTATATCGCTATTCTGAACCAAATAATCCAAAGCATCCTGCGAAATTTTCGGAGCGGTAATATTTCGGACTTTCATCATTTTTAACTGTTTTGCAATTTCAAGCGTAACTACTTTAGAAAATCCTACCGTACTTCCGGATACAGATATCGGGTCACATTCCAATATTTTTTCATAAGCATCATCTATTGAACTGCCCAATGCTGCCGTGCAAAGTTGATTTTCTCTTGCAATCGCTGCGGCATTCACATCAAAAAATTCCGCTAATATCTCAACCACTCTGGTTAAATTCAGATAATCAACGTATTCCAAAGCCTTATTATCCGTTAAAATCTCATACTCAATCCCGTTTTCAATCGGTGCTAACGCTGCTGATTGTGTGACGTTTTCACCGTAAGGAAGTTCGTTTAAATTACAAATTTCAATATTTTCCATAATATCCCTCGCTACAATTCCGATGCTATCATAAACTGCTGTTGCTATCAAGTTAATAAATCTTAAAGTATTTGACTGTTATTTTGGATTTTTCTTGATAAATTACTATGTCTTTAATATAATTGTCTTGTTTAAAAATGTATTTATTATGAGGGAAAGATGGCACTGGATAACATAAGTGACGGAATGGGAAAAAAGATTGTAGAAGCATTAAAAATGCAAAGCGCAGGATATTCTGAAGGCGAAGTTTTTGTAAACGATGAAGCTGACGAAATTGTTGAAGCCCCGATTGATGAAACAAAAGAACCGGAACAGGCTTATGATTATTCGGATTCATCTTTTTATAATCAAACCGAACAATCATACGACGCACCTCAAGCCGTATCAGAATTGCAGATGAAAGTACAATCTCAATTACAGGAACAAACTCAACAAGCTCAAATCAATTCAATGGTTTCATCATCTTATGTTGATAATGCTTTCCAGCAGAGTATCGCACGCAATCTTGGAAATACAGCTTTTGACCAGATGCCTGATGATTTTGATTACCCTGCAAATGTTGCCGTTTTAAAACAACTTATTGCCAAATTGCCTACAGGTGTTTCCAAACAAACCGGAGCATTGATTATTAAACAAACAATGGAGGCTTTGGGAATTTCTATGGGCAGCGTTTTACAAGAGGCAAAACAAGTTCAGGAAGCATTAAATAATTCTTCAAAAGAATGCCAAAATAATATTGTTGAATATCGTAAACAAATAGGGATTTTAGAGGCTAAAGCTCAACAGTATCAAAAACAAAGTATCGTGATGAACGATATCATCAATCTTTTTCTTCAAACTTCTAAATAGTTAACCTATGATATATTATAGGAGAACATATCTTTAATATGTGCATCAATCATAGATTGACAAGACTGCATTTCTTCCGTGTATTCTTTAATTTGGACTTCAATAGCAGCTTTTCTCTCGTTAAGTTTTTCTTCTAATATCTTTAATTTATATTGTCGCTGTTGTAATTTCTTTGATAAGGCGCTATCAGATTCGTAATTTGTCCCCACTTGAAGAAGGTCATTATTAGACTTTTGGGTTGCGTGTACGGATTGAGTTATTAAATGCAACTGCCATTCCGCGTTAGATTTTAACTTCCGGAGTTCACGTTTTCTCATTATTGCAATTAATAAACCCATTTTTTCCTACCTTTTTTGGTCTAAGTTTGCACCTTTTAAGAAATTATGTTGGCTGTTCTCGGCAATCAATTGTTCCATCTTGTTTAACTGGTACCTGTGGTAATTAAGCCTGTACTGTGCCATTTTTAATTTCTTTCGTATTGTAAGAAAATCTTTTATTCCTTCAACTACTGAATTAGCCATTGCCTGAACCGGACTTTTTCTAATAAAATAGTTTTTTGTATAAATCAAGAAATCTAAGATTCTCTTGTAGTATAGTTCCAGAGTTTCTCGAAACATGACAATCCTTACACTTTGGACCTACATGTATTTAAAAACAACATCTACAAACAAATTGATAGTTTTTGTATGTATTTGTAATATTTCTTAATAATATAGGTCTTTTTTACATACATGACATTATACGGCATAAAATTAAAAAACTTTAATTAATAATAAAAATTATTTTACAAAAAATATAGGGAGTTGATATCACTCCCTATCCGCCAAAATAATTAATCAAACCTTCGTGTAATTTTTCATCCTTACAGAGTTTTTTCAACTTAGAAATCGCACGGTTTTCAATTTGTCGTATTCTTTCACGCGAAACACCATATTGAGAACCAATTTCATCCAAAGTTTTTTTCATTCCGTTATTATCCAATCCATAACGCAAAATTAAAACATCTCTTTCTTTTTGGCTTAATTGGTTAAGAATTTGTCTTATATCTTCTAAAAGATTATCGTGAGTAACCTTGCCGTCAGGAGTTATTGTCGAATTATCAACAATAAAATCGGCAATTTTAGAAGCATCTTCATCTGCTGATGCCGGAGTATCCATACTAACCGTCGACTGTGCAGATTTTATAATAGCCGTCAGCTTAGATACAGGAAATCCTAAACGATACGCTATTTCTTGTTTTGTCGGCGGATGACCGAGTTCTGTTGTTAAATCAATGGTTGCCCTTCTGATTTTTCCGATAGAATCTATCATGTGAATAGGTAATCGTATAATTCTTGCTTTATCGGCAATTGCACGAGTTATCGACTGTTGAATCCACCATGTTGCATAAGTCGAAAACTTGTAACCTTTTTTGTAATCAAATCTGCCCGCAGCTTTAATTAACCCTACATTGCCTTCTTGAATAAGATCCAAAAACGATAAACCTCTGCCAATGTATTTTTTTGCAATACTCACAACCAAACGCAAATTAGCATTCACCAAAACATCTTTTGCAAATTCATCACGATTATCTTGAATACGTTTTGCTAACTCAAGTTCTTCTTCCGCAGACAATAACGGGATTTTGCCGATTTGTCTTAAATAAATTTTAACGCTGTCATCCGAATTTACTGACAACAAACTTTCCTGAACCTTAGGATCCGCAACGGATTTTAAAACATCCTCGCCATCTTCATCTTCGACAGACCCTGCCTCCTGTAACTTGTTAAAATCAACATTTTCATCAGAAATATCATCCGTCAATATGCCAAATTGCTCAAATTCTTTTTTCACGGTTTGCTCCTATTCTATTAGATTATGATACAATATGCAAACTTTTTTGGGGTCATCTGATTATATTATTTACATTTTTTAGTCAACTTTTGTCTGAGAGCTTCAAAAATTATCGCACTAAGCGCATTAGAAACATTTAAAGAATTAAAACTGTTTTGCATAGGTATTTTGATAACAAAATCCGACTGTTTGAGTAAAGATTTTGAAACTCCGGCATGCTCAGCACCCATAATTATTGCAAAATTCATATCATTATATTTAACATCGTAATAATTATCTTTTGCAGATGCATCCGTTGCAATTACCCACCAGTTGTTATCCTTTAAAGTTTGAACAGCATTAACCAAACTGTTTACTTTTATTATCGGGATATGATTAATCGCACCGGCACTTGTTTTTTCAACCGTTGAATTAACCTGAACATTTCTGCGCGAAGGTATTATGATACCGTCAACACCCGCACAAACACAAGTTCTTACTATTGCGCCAAGATTATGAACATCCTCCACGCCGTCTAAAATCACTAATGAAGAATTTGTATGACTTTTTGACTGCAAAAACTCATCTAAATCCATATATTTTATCGGTGAAATTTGAGCAATTACTCCCTGATGATTGAACTCATCATAAGGCTGAAATTTCTCCCTGCCGACAAATTGAAAAACAATACCCCTTTCTGATGCAAGTTCTTTTATTCGGGCAATTTTATTATCGGTATGAATATTTTTTGAAATGAGAATTTTATTAATTTCTCGGTTACCTGATATTAAAGCCTCCGTTACGGCATTTTTCCCAAATATTACATCATTATTTTCCATAATTATTTTGAAGCCTCCAACATTCTGTCTATACATTTCACGGCTTTTTTAGCAATTTCAACATCGACATTAATTTCGTTATTTTCGTTTTCCAAAACTTGTAAAATATCTTCCAAAGAAGTCATTTTCATATTCGGACAAATTATATTATCTTTAACAGGGATAAATTCTTTTTCCGGATAATCACGTTTTAATCTATCCACAACCCCTTGTTCTGTCGCAATTATAAAGGATTTATGAGAACTTTCTTTGGCAAATTTCATAATTCCTGTAGTGCTTCCGACATAATCCGCCATTTGAGAAACGGAATTGTGACACTCAGGATGAGCCAAAACCAATGCTTGCGGATGTTGTTTCCGTGCATTAGTAATATCTTCGGGTCTTATATGCAAATGCGTCGGGCAAAATCCGGGATAAGTAATAACTTCAACATTTCCAAGTTGCTTTTCGACCCATTTCCCAAGATAGGTATCAGGAAGAAATAATATTTTTGGCGCATTTAAACTCTTAACTATTTTAACCACATTTGAACTCGTACAACACATATCACACTCGGATTTCACTTCTGCCGTTGAATTTACATAACACACTACAGGAATACCCGCATGTTTTGATTTAAATTCAAGTAATTGTTTATAATCAATCATATCAGCCATTCTGCACCCTGCATTGATTTGAGGCAATAATACCTTTTTATCGGGAGAAAGAATTTTGGCGGTTTGTGCCATAAAGAAAACTCCGGCAAAAACTATAATCTGCGCATCAGTTTTTGCTGCAACCTGACTCAAATACAAAGAATCTCCTACATAATCGGCAACTAAATCAATCTCTACCGGTTGATAACAATGTGCCAAAATAACAGCATTTTTTTCTCTCTTTAACTTATTTATTCTTTCGACAATAGCGTCCATCTTATACTTTTAATCCTCCGTTCGGTGTAAATTTATGTTAAGATTTTTTCATTTATAAAATATATTGTATAATAAAAATAAGATAATAGTAAGACGAGTAAAAGGAAAATATGTTAGACAGTATATTTGGAATGGGTGGAGGAATAGACGTATACGTTACGGTTTCGCCTGCTTGTGGTCTTGAAATGATTACAACGGACAAGCACGGAAACGTTAAGTCCTATGCTCAGATGGCGTTAGATTATAATGAAGCACAAAGAGAAATTGCAAACTATCAGGATTTTAAAGACGGGTTAACAACTCTGTTTCAAATGAGAAATATTAATCCTGCTAAGGCAAATATACACTTAAGTGTTCCAACTGTTTGGTTTGGCTCAAAAGAGGGTTTGCCGTTACTTTTAGATGACAATGCAATTACAAACGTTGTTATTGGTGAATTAGAGCAAACATTTGTATTCAAGCGTAAAGAGCCAATGCCTTTTTGGTTTGACGCTTTAGCTTCCACAAATTCTGATTCAAGAAACGTATTTTACTCAGCCGTACAAAAAGAAGCTATTGACCAAATAACAGAAGTTCTCACCTCAATGGGAGCAAATTTAGTCAGCGTAGAATGTTCTTTATTCGCGGATTTAAAAGGTTTATGCACAACTGGAATTGCCGCAGAACAAATGATGGACGGGCATTCTTGGAGCTTTATGATAATTAACAACAACGGTTTCCAAATGCTTGGTATGCAAGGCAAAAGAATACTTGAATACTATGAAGAAGCTTTACCGTTGAAATCGTATGAAGGCGAAGAAGTTTATTCTGCAATTGAAAATGCTGCTCAAATAGCCTTGATGAGTACCCCGTCAAGTTCATTAATCATTCTTTCCGAAACTGACTTGGTTTCTGCTGAGATTTTGGCAAGCCGTTTACAGTTTGGCGGACAAAAATTATATGTAGATGATAACCAATTCCGCAAAGAACCTTTAATGGAAATGAGCTTGAACATTCTTCAAGAAGATCAAATTAAAGTTTCATTACACGCTATTGGTGCAATGACACCTGCCGGCATGATACCTGTTGATGTGAATTTCTTATCTACCGGAGGAAAAGCACAAACTCAGGTTGCAAGTTTTGAAATTCAAATGGGCGGCGGACAGGTATACGAACTTACACCTGCAAAAGCAATCGTTCTTGCGCTTATTTTGCTGGTAATTGTTATGGCTCCGGTTGGTGGATTATATTATTTCACATCAAATCAGGTTACCCAAAATCAGGCAAAAGTTACGGAGTTAAGTACCCAAATTGAGCAAGTTGAAGCGGAATTGAAGGCTTATCAAAACAAACCTGAAGAAAAAGTATTTGATCCTGTTGCAGAAATAGAAAAAGTTTTGAAAAACAACAGAACAAAAATTCAAGCATACGCAGCTTTGGGAGAGTCAATTCCTGAAAACCTTTATTTAACCTACTTTTTAACCGGAGATGACGGAAGAATTAATGTTAAAGGTTGCGCCGATTCGGTTGAAGATGTATATGTATTTTTCAAAAACCTAAAAGATTCTTTAACAGAATCACAATTACGTCTTAGCAAACTTGATTTGAAAGCCGGTTCTTTGGATAAAGTCGTAAACAGTACTATTTCAACAGTTGATACTGCGCCATATATCTTTGAAATTACTAATATGAGTGATGATCAACTCAAAGCGTTTATGAACAAACTGGCAGGAAAAGCCTCTGATAACAACTCTGATGAAAAAGAATCAGACAGTAGCAAATCATCAAAAAACAAAAAATCTTCAGAAGAGTCCGATAATCAGTCTGATTCAGAATAGTAACCAAACCTCTATTAAAGGATAAAATATATGGATAGTGAAAAATTAAAACAATTTATAGTACCGATAGCTTTAGTAGTTCTTACTGTTGCGGGAGTAGCCTATACTGCACCCAAAATCATCGAGAATAATCAAAGTGCAACATCACTTAAGGCTGAGATTGAACAAAAAACTCAACTGTTACAACAAAAACAAAATACACTGGAAGAATATAAAAGACAAGAAGCAGAAAATGCAAAGAAAGAAAAAGAATCTGCTCAAGCAGGCAAACCTTTCTACAAACCTATTGATCAAGGTTTAGATACGGAAGCTGTTATTGCCGGAGAATTTGCAGAAATTTTGCAACTGATTAGAGCAAATCAAATTAAAGTCAGGTCAATCAAATATGATTATGATCCGCCTGATGACGCGTTTGTACAAGGTGACGGAAGTAAGTACAATGTTGCAAGACTCAATATGGAAATGGTTGGTAATTATTCAAATTACGACAATTTCCTGAAAGAAATGTACAAACATGAACACTTCATTGACCTGCAGTCAGTTGAAATTGTCCCTTATAAAAAGAATAAGAGAATATTATTAATTAACTTCAAAGTTAAATTATACGCTAAAAAGTAATTATTCAAATTGTGAAAAATCAATTGCAAAAATTTGTTTTTTAGCCTTTATACAAGTATTACAAAAGCTCGTTTCAAGCGAGCTTTTTGTATTATAGTCCTCAAAGGAACTCCCGCATCGCCCGCGATAATCATTAGCTAAAAACGGACAAGTATAAACTCCTGTTGCAGTTAAAATCCGCCCATATTCACAATCCAATTTTTCCCATTTCCCGCAGACTTCACCTTCATGTTTTGAATTTACGTCATGATAAGGATTAATTTGAATATTAGAACAATCTAAATCAAGAGAATTTCTTGAAAAAACTTGCTTAAATCCGTCATAAATTTCTTCAATAGGCAAATTATAATAATTTGTAAAAACAATTATCGGATTAAAACTATACTTTACAAGATGCTTAATTGCAAAAAGAGCATGCCTGTATGCTCCCCGATAGCGAATATCATCATTTTTTACTTCATCAAAATGATCCATACTGATTTTAAATATTATTTCATTTGAAGATTCATCTTCAACTTTTTTCAAAAAACGAGCTTTTTTCTCATTGATAAAAGAACCGTTTGTACAAATACAAACATTTGTACGTTTTAGACACAATCTCAAAACAGAATTAAAATCAGGATGTGTCATCGGTTCGGCACCTGTTAGGTAAATACACTCTAACGGCTCACATGTTGTATCATTAAGTGCTTGCTTAATAATATCTATACTGATAAAATCCGCTTCTTTTTTATATTTTGGAAAATCTATAAAACAATGTTTACAGCGCTGATTACAATTTTTTGCACTCATTTCGATAAATAAATTATTAAAACTTTTCATATTTGCAATTTCTGATTTGTAAATACTTTTCATGATTTAAACTCCTATCTTCTGACAAAAACATGTTTGACCGATAAAAATTTTAAATAAATTATCCACTACGGCAAATAATAAAAACAAAATAACTATTCTTATGATATTATTCATATATGGTTAAGATTTTAGATTGCACAATTCGCGACGGCGGTCATATTACAAACTGGAATTTTGAAGACGAATACGTAATTGATTTAATAAAAACATTAAACAATTCAAAAATTACCTACTGCGAAATCGGCTACCGAAACCATTATGAAACAGCCGAAAAAGGTAAATTTTATAATTGTACGCCGCAAATTCTTGAAAAATTTTATAAAGTAAAAGGCAACCTGCAAATTGGAATTATGACAGATATAAAAAGGTACTCTGAAAATGATTTTGCGGGGGCTGAAAATGACTGTTTGGATTTTATACGTATTGCCTGTCACCCCGAAGACATAAAAAAAACATTAGCAACGGCAGAATACTTAAAATCTCTGGGATATCACATTTTTATACAATTGATGGATGTCACAAATATTGATACAGAAGGTTATTTGGCACTTTTTGAATGGCAAAATAAAGATATTTTGGAAAGTTTGTATTTTGCGGATACTTACGGGAAAATTACTCCAAACGAAGTTGAAAATTATTATAATAAATTTAAAATACTCGGTTTTGAAAAAATAAGTTTTCACGGACACAATAACATGCAAATGGCACTAAATAATACCCTCAAAGCACTAAATCTTGGGGCATATTCAATTGACGTAACCCAAAACGGCATAGGGCGAAACGGCGGAAACTTGAGTGCTAAAGAGTTTTTTAACACAACATTATAAAAAATCGCGATAAATTTCGGAATCAGAATTTCTGACAACCGCTTTCGGCAAACAGAGAACTCCGTTGCGCTGTACAATTTGTTTAATCAACGGAGAGGCGGAAACAATAACTATTTTTGAATTTTTATAATACTTATCATAAGTTTTTATCTGTCTTATTAACCATTCACCCGCAAGCATCGGCAAAAAATCACTTTCCATTTGCATATCCGTAAAAATAACATCATAAGGAGCATCAATTGCAGCCTCAATTTTATTCAAAGCCTCTCGTGCACTATTTGCAGTATCTATCTCAATCCCTTCAATATTTAGATACTCAATGTTATTTTTGTGAAATATTACCCAACCGGGAACATCATCAACTATTAAAACTCTTTTCATAATAACTTTATTTTACAAAAAACCGTTAAATAAATCTACCCGATTGAATAGTGAAAAATACATTCTGTTTCCGTAAATTATATTCGGGAGGAAATTATGAAAAAATTATCAATAATAATTCCAATAATCGGTATAATAATAACATTTTCGGATGTGTATGCAAAAACATCCCAAGAAGGACTGGATTTTTTTAACAAATACACAACTTATGCCAACACATACAATGAAAACCTGCTTCAATTATACGCACCGGATGCCAAAATTATCCGAGAAGTTGTAAAACCTACAGGCGAAAAAGAAAGAATTGTAGTTCCTGCCAAAAGATATTTTAAAGAATTGAAAATCGGACAAAAAACTGCTAAACTTAGAAAGTACAAAAACAAATATCGAAACATTACAGCAGAAAAAATACCAAACGGTATAAAAATTAGCGCAGAACGCCAACCGTCAAAAGAAACGTATTGGCTGAAAATGTACCAAATTGTACAAGAAACCGATTCAGGATTAAAAATTAGAGAAGAAATGATGCAGACAAAAGTCCAAGCATTTTTAAATCACAAAGATAAGGAAGCAGAATGAAAAAATTCAGATTTTTAACAGCAGGCGAAAGTCACGGAAAGTGCCTAACAGCAATAATTGAAGGAGTACCTGCGGGAATAACAATTGATACCGAATTTATAAACAATGAACTCAAACGCCGTCAACAAGGTTACGGACGCGGAGAGAGAATGAAAATAGAAAATGATACCGTAGAAATAACCTCAGGTGTCAGATTTGGAAAAACTCTCGGTTCACCGATTACACTTGTTATTCAAAACCGTGATTTTGAAACTTGGAAAAAAATTATGAGTATTTCTCCCCAAGACATAAGCGATGAAAAATCTTTTTCAACATTCCGTCCCGGACATGCTGATTTTGCGGGAAGTATTAAATACCGCCAAAAAGATTTGAGAAACATCCTTGAGCGCTCAAGTGCCAGAAAAACCGCAATTGAAGTTGCCGTCGGCGCAGTCGCAAAATTACTTTTGAAAGAACTTAATATTACATGTTTTTCAAAAGTTACCCAAATAGGTTCGGCATGTTGTGAAGAAAATTTCAAAGAAGAAATTGACGCAACGCGAGAAAAAGGTGATACGCTAGGCGGAAAATTTGTAGTGTCTTACAAAAACCTTCCTGTCGGACTTGGTTCATTCGTTCATTGGGATAGGGGTTTAGACGGGCGTTTGGCGCAAGCGGTAATGAGTATTCCTGCAGTCAAAGTCGTAGAAATCGGTACAAACCCACTCGGATATCAAGGCAGCTTATACCATGATGAGATTTATAATCAAAATGGGGAAATTAAACATAAAACAAACCATGCCGGCGGAATTGAGGGCGGAATGTCTAACGGTGAAGAACTTTTGGTATCTGCCGTTATGAAACCGATACCAACAATGAGAACACCGTTAAAAACTGTTGACAGCAAAACACTTGAAGAAACCGAAGCCCACTTTGAGCGTTCGGATGTTTGCGCGGTCGAAGCGTGTTCTATTGTCGCAGAAGCAAGAATTGCTTGGATTTTAGCCGACGAAATTTTGTTAAAGTACGGTTCTGACACAATTGAAGAATTAAAACACAATTATAAAATATAAAAATCCTATTCATAAACAAATTATGCGGAATTTGTAAATACAAATTCCGCATTAATAATATTGTTGAACAGATAAAAATTACTCTTTATCAGAGTTTTCATCTTCACTCAAATTTTCATCTTCCTTTTCTATTTCATCTTCTGAAATTTCTTCTTCTTCGGCTTCATCTTCTTGAGCATTTTCATCAGAATTATCAGAATCCTCCTCATCATCTTCTACATCATCTTCTAATTCATCATCATCTTCCTCAGATTTTAGTGCATCTTCAATTTCAGCCTCATCTTTTGCTCTGATTACCGGAATTGAAAGCATCAAAGCCATTTGATCACCATCTTGGTCAAAATTTAATTCCAATGCTTCCTTATCCATTTCAACATACTTTGAAAGAAGTTCAACCAACTCACGGCGCATACGCTGCAACAATTCAGGAGTTAAATTAGTCCTATCCTGCATCAATACAACACGTAATCTGTTGCAAGCCACTTCTTTAGCGTTTTCTTCCTTTGCTTCCGTCTGTCTAAACAAGCTCAAAAGTCTGTTACATAATTCTTTTAAAATATTTTCCGCCATTTTACTTCTCCTTACCTATCAGGTTCGAGAAGAATTTTTTAACCTTTGAAAGAACACCGGAGTCTTCCTCCAAATCTAAAAACGGAACTTCTTCGCCCATTATACGTTTTGCGACATTGTTATACGCTTTACCCGCAAGTGATTTTTCATCATTGACAATAGGTTCACCTTTGTTTGTTGAGGTAATAATGCCTGTATCTTCAGGAATAATACCAATCAAGTCAGCTGACAAAATTTCAACAACATCTTCTACACTCATCATATCATTTGATTTGATTAAATTAGGTCTTACTCTGTTCAAAAGCAATTTGTAAGATTTAATTTCCTCTCTTGCTTCCAACAATCCGATAATTCTATCCGCATCACGAACAGCAGACATCTCAGGGGTTGTAACAACAATTGCTTCAGATGCACCTGCAACAGCATTTTGAAATCCTTGTTCAATACCCGCCGGACAATCTACCAAAATAAAATCAAAATCTTTTTTCAGCTTGTTACAAATATCTTTCAACTGTTCTTCCGTAACAGAAGTTTTATCTCTTGTCTGTGCCGCAGCCAACAAGCACAAATTAGGATTTTTCTTATCTTTAACAAGGGCTTGTTTTAATTTACAGCGTTCTTCCACAACATCAACAATTGTATAAACAATTCTGTTTTCCAAACCCAACAGCAAATCCAGATTTCTCAGACCCAAATCAGTATCAACCATAACAACTTTATTTCCCGCTCTAGCGAGTGCAGTACCGATATTTGCGTTAGTAGTTGTCTTACCGACTCCGCCTTTTCCGGATGTAATAACTATTACTCTACCAGTCATTTATATCTCCTTAATTATCTTCATGAAATTTTCTTATTACAATACTTCCTTTATAAGCATAGGCTTCTTCAGGAATGTATTCACTTGATTTTTGAATGTATGGCAAGTTAATCGTATCAGGTCTTCTTGCAAAAACATCCGCAATTCTTATTTGAACAGGATTTAATTTTAAGGCTCTAATCCTTGCATATTCATTACCGTTTGAACCTGCATGCGCAATACCGCCTAAAATGCCCCATACAGTAATATCACCTTTTGCAATAATTTCCGCACCCGGATTTACATCACCTATAACGATAATATTACCATCTGATGATATACTCTGTCCTGAACGAACAGTTTTTCTTAAATACAATGTCGGAAGTTTTTCCGCCTCAGATTTTTTCAAAACAACATCTTCACTGTCATCTTGATTTACTGAAACCTGTATAGCACTGTCATTATGTTGAATAATCTCATGCACTTCCGGTTTATCGGTATTTTCCGAAGGCTCAACAACCTCAGTAGAAATTACATCTTCTGAATTTTCTGCAGTTGTTTCTTCACCAAATATATTATCCAAAGCACTTGAAACTTCCGGTGTCGGTTCAACCGCATCAAAACTCGGTGCTTCTACTTCATTTGTAAATTCTGAAATCTTAATATCAAGAGCCGTTGCCGATTCTAGCGTATCCGTCGAACTTGTACTGATAAATGCCAAAGTAGATTCCATAAGTTCAACCAAAGCCTTTATACTGGTAAGTTCAGCCTGTGACAGCGCAACAGAACCCAGTTTTAAACAAATATGTTTGCCTTTTGCTTCCGGCATTTCTAAAACTCTTGAAAGTTCATAGATAATTTCAGATGTCTTCTTTGTATTGGTTAAATCAATGATAAAACCATTCTCTATATATCCCTTATCCATTTTTCCCTTTCCAAAAATTCCTTACATAGATAAGGTACACGAAACAATTACAGACTTCAAGAAATTATGTACTTTTTGTAATTAAATATTAATTTGGCTAAGCTAAGTAACTGCTGACTGTTGTATTATATAATTTTTTTATGGCAGAAGCATATGCGTCGCCTTCGCAATAAATTTTAGCAATAGCATCAATATTATTCATATCGGCTTTTTTGACAGAAGCATATCTTTCAGGGTATTTTGAAAGGTTTCTTATAGCCGCTTCCAGACCTTTTTCCGGAGTAGAAAAATAACCGAATCCTTTTGCACTTTTGCCTAAATCTCCTTCTTTACGATATCCCATAAAATTATTGTGTTGAGCCAGATTACTTGTACCAAATCCTGATTCTTGTCCGATTATTGTAACAACAAGAGCAACATCAACATTGTATTTTTGACAAAGTTGAGTGATTACAGCTTCTTTTCCGACTAAATTACCTTTGAGTAATCCCGGTTTAATTTTAGAATTTGCAGGATCATAATTATTTAAACCTTGATATTCGGTTGTTGATAACGGTCCGTTCGAAAACGGATTTGAATATGATTTGCTTTTAGCACTACTCGATACAACAGGCGGCGTAAAATTATATTGAAATTGAGAAGATATACTGCATAAAAAATTATAACAATAATCAACATAACTTGTTCCTGCAGAAACAGAATAGCCTGCCGAAGGCATACAAATTGGTAATGGCATAGAATAATTTGCCGCATTTACCCGAGTTGCAAAAGCTGCAGAATCTAACGAGCTATATGTTGTATAAGCCCCAAAAAATGTCGGTATAGAATAATTTGCGTAGTTTTGTGTTGCTGTCATTTTTCTCTTATATCCCCTGTATTAATATAAAGGTAAAATGTATATAAAAATTGCATAATTTCCTCCGAATTGTAAACAAATATTAAATATTTTAACAGTTTGATTAATGGTATCGATTATGTTTATTATATAAATATAGTAGTAGGATATAGGGTTATAAGAATGTTCAGCGTAACAAAAACACATGAAATCACAGTCGACGTAGTAATTTTGACAATAAAAAATAATAATATTCATGTATTGCTTGTAAAACGTACAACTGAGCCGTTCAAAGGCAAATGGGCAATACCCGGCGGTTATGTAAAATTGTCGGAAAACCTTGATGAAGCAGCTTTGAGGGTACTAAAAGAAAAAACTGACGTTGATAACATCTACCTTGAACAACTATATACATTTGGTGACCCGCTTCGTCACCCTAACGCGCGTGTCATTACCTGTGCATACTTTGCGCTTGTGCGTTCGGAAGATATTAAAATCGTTTCAACTCCGGAACTTGGGTGGCATAAGGTTAATGATTTACCGGCATTAGCGTTCGACCACAAGGAAATTATCCAATATTCACTTAAAAGAACACGTGAAAGGCTTGAGTTGTGCCCTGTAGCATACCAACTTCTGCCTGAAAAATTCACATTAACAGAAATGCAAAAATCCTATGAACTTATTATGGAAAAGAAATTGGATAAGCGTAATTTTAGAAAAAAAGCCCTTGCGACAAGCGGACTTATTGAACTTGAAGAATATACAAAATCATCCTCAAAACGTCCGGCAAGGCTATATACTTTTGAAAATATTGAGTTAAATTCAAAACGAGCACATTTTATCAAAAAGGAGAAAACTAAATAATGGTAAGTATATTATGGGGTGTAGAAACCCTTTCGGCAATTTTGCTAATTATTCTTATACTTTTACATTCCCCAAAAGGGGACGGCATCGCGGGAATAGGCGGAGCATCACATGTATTTGCCTCCCAAAAATCGGCAGAAAAAGGATTGAACAAACTGACCGGTATTGTTTGCGCAGTATTTATAATATGCGCGTTCTTAATCGGTTTCGGTATAGTAAAATAATTAAAAAAACCTCGCAGCCAAAGCGGGGTTTTTAAAACGGGAATTTTTATGAATATATTGGTAACAGGCGCGTCAAAAGGTATCGGCAAAGCAATTGCACAAAGTCTGGACAATTATGGCAATATTTATATTACGGCAAGAAATGAAAAAGCTCTCAAAGAAATAAATTGTGCAGGATATTTTTTGTGCGATTTGGCAAATGAAAAAGAACTGCAAAAACTCGGTGACTTTATTGAAGAAAAACAAATTGACGTATTGGTGAACAATGCCGGAGAATATATATACTGCGGAATTGATGAGGTAAAATTACCCGAGTTAAATCATATTCTGTCGGTAGACTTAAAAGCACCAATTTATTTAGCTAATCGTGCCGTACCGTATATGAAAAATCAAAATTTTGGACGCATAATAAACATTGGCTCAATTTCAGGCGTCATGGGAGAGGCTTATGCCAGTCTTTATTCGGCCTCAAAAGCAGGACTTATAGGTTTTACAAAGGCTACAGCTTTGGAACTTGCGCAATACGGAATTACCGTTAACACAATCAATCCGGGCTGGGTTGATACGGAATTAGGTAAAAATTCCATAGAAGACAGCGAATTTACCCAAGATGAAATTCTTGAATGTATCCCTCAAAAAAGATTTGTATCACCAAACGAGGTTGCGGGATTGGTTAAATACTTAATATCCGAAGACGCCAAAGGCATAACAGGGCAATCCGTAAATCTTTGTGCCGGATTATCTGTAGGAATTTAGAGTAAATCATGAGATAATGAAAAAGCCGCTTACAATTAAGTAAGCGGCTAAATTATCGATTTAATTTAAAAATACTATATTAGTCTTCAATAGCTTTAACTTCAACTACTTCTTCATCTTCAACTTCTTCTTTGATATCCGTACGGATTGAAGCCTTATCAGAAGAAATATTTTTGTCTTTCAACTTAGTAATTTGTCTTGACAATTTGTCAGCCAACAAATCAATACTTGCATACATAGATTCAGCCGCTTCTTCACAACGAATTGAACCGGAATTTGTCTTACAAATAACTTCCGCGATGTGTTTTCCTTCTGCAGCCGGATTTTTAATTACCGATAATACAACATCAATACCTTGAATTTGGTCGTATTTTGTTGCTACTTTACCGATTTTTTCCTTAACATAAGCCTTAATTGCTTCTGTAATCTCAATGTTGCGTCCGTTTACGTGTATGTGCATTTAAACCTCCAATTTCTAAATACTGCTTTGTCAGTATAACACACTTTGATGAATTTTTAAAGTGTCTTTTTATTATTCATCAGCTAAAAATTGAGGCAATTCAACATCAGGAGTTCCGATAACTCTCACCAATTCTAAAACAGATGCTTTCATTTGGCATTTTTGAGAGGAGCCGCTAAAAAAGTCTCTATAGAAACATCCTTCACAATTGCATCCTCTTTTATAACATTCAAGTGCAGTTGTAGTCCAACGTCTGACTGCTACTGCTCTACCCATATCCCTACTTCTAAACAATTATATAATCTCCACTTATTCTGTCAAACTATCACGAACGATATCCGAAAGATATCCGCTCTTATCTCCCCTAAAGCCGTTCATATCAATGTCTTCCGACTTCATATACTCATTATAGAAAATAAGTTTTTTTTTTCAAGGTCAAAACATGTTCTTATGAAGTTTTGTAACGTAACCCGCTACCCGTGCTGTATTGCGGATTTTCATTTTCTTATCAGGGCAAAACCATGATATATCATGGTTTTAGATTTTTTACTCGGTGCAAAAGCATGGTATATCATGGTTATACATGGATTTATCCGACATTAAGTTTTGTAAAATATTTTAAAAATCCGACAGTCGGGCATGCCCGAACAGGTATAATTAACAAGACAAAGAGGCAGAGTATATACACTTTCCGCCCCTTTGTTGCAAGCTGCTTTTCCTTGACACAAGGTTGTCGGGTCATGCTGACCGACTTGCAGCCGTTTTGTATTCACTTTCCGCTTGTGTTGCATGCCCCGTAATCTCCGGGGTTAACTTGGCAGGGAATACAAAATTATTCTTGAGTTTTTATTGCTAATTTTTTAGGTTTTGAGTCTTCAACCTTTTGTTTAGGTATAGTTACGGTTAAAATACCGTCTTTATACTTGGCATCGGCTTCTTCGGCTTTTATTGGCTGGTCAAACGATATTGTCCTTTGATATTTACCATATCTGAATTCTGACGTGTGATAACGCGCATTATGCTCCGTTTCTTGTTTTTCTTCTTTTTCTTCATGAGTTTCTGCGGTTATTGTCATAAAATCGTTATCAATTTCCACATCTATATTATCTTTCTTAATACCCGGCAATTGGACTTTTACCTTGTAGTTTTCCTTGTTTTGTATAACCTCAATTGCCGGTCTTAATGTAACATTCTTTATTATGTTAAGAGGATGCCCGAAAGTGTGTGAGAAAAAGGTATCCCGCAGAAAATTATCCAGTTCCTGATGGATACTGTCAAAATACAATTCCGGTTCTCGTACAATCAATTCACGACTCATAATTTTTTACTCCTTTCATAATCGAGTTTACATGTTTTTTTACCCGTTCACATTAGATTTTTAGGTAATTTTTTAAATTTCAATAATTTAGACTTTAAGACAATAGTTTTTTATCGTTAAGAATAAATAATCAAAAAAAAGGAGTTGTATATGTCTTGTAAGATGCTATTTTTTGACTATCGGGAATCCGAAAAAGATTTTTTTAACAAACACGATTTTTCAAACTATAATATCAAATTTTTCAAAGAAAGTTTAAACGAAGAAACATTTAACAACCTTTCGGAGGAAGATATTGAAAACACCATAATTATAAGCATTTTTATAACATCAGTAATAAACGAAAACATCATCAACAAGTTTAAAAATCTGCGGGTAATAACAACGCGTTCAAGCGGTTACGACCACATTGACATAAATTCCTGTATCAACAAAAATGTTGCATTAATCAATGTTGATTCTTACGGTGACAGCGCTGTCGCGCAATTTACATTTATGCTTCTTTTAATGCTTGTCAGAAAAATTAACATCATTATAAATGCACAAACTCCGACAGATTATGAAGGAGCTGATTTTACGGGAAGAAATATTAACACAATGACACTTGGGGTAATAGGTACGGGAGTGATAGGCAGCGGAGTTTGCCGTGCCGCGAACTGTTTTGGGATGAGGGTATTAGCCTGCGATATACGGCATAATCAAGATTTAATCTCATCTTGCAACGTAGAATATACGGATTTGGATACTCTGTTAAAAAATTCGGATATCGTGAGTTTGCACGCCCCTTACACAAAAGAAAATTATCAAATGATTGGATATGAACAATTCAAAATGATGAAAAACGGCTCATATTTTATCAACGTATCAAGAGGGGAGCTTATTAATACAGATGCACTTTTAGAATTTGCAAAAGCAGGAAAATTTAAAGGAATTGCGCTTGATGTTGTTGCCTGCAAAAACGAAGAATGCCCAAACGATGAATACGATAAATCTTCGGTAAGTTGTCTGGAAACCTCGCCTGCTGTCAAAGAACTTGCGAAATTACCAAACGTAATCCTGACCCCGCACATTGCTTATGATACACAGGAAGCTGTCGATTTTATACTTGAGACAACATTTAAAGGACTTGGCGATTTCTTAACCGGAGGGAAAAGCTATCGGGTTGTTTAAATTTTATTATTTTTTTAAAATCTGAGCTGAAATTATACCAAACAAAAAATCATGCCTGCTGCTCAATTTAAATCCGACGCTGCTAAATTCCCAAATTAACACTTTGGGCTCAGGGAAAGTATTTTTTGAAGCGAGTAAATATTTATAATGCTCAAGTTTTTTTTTGAAAATTTTTGCCCAAAATAAAACAATAAAATCAAAAAATTTACTTAAACATGCCTGTCTACCGAAATCCAAATGTAAAAAATACCCGCCTTGTTTTAAAACACGATAAATTTGCTCGATTGCAACCTCTCTGTTTTCGATATTTCGCAAGCCAAAACCCATTGTAATATAATCAAATTCATCATTTTTGAAAGGCATATCCGTACAATCACCCTGTATAAATACGCCGTTCGGATTTTTTGTTTTTGCAAGTTTTATCATATTTTTAGAAAAATCTAAACCAATAACCTTTGCATCAGGTCTAATTTTGGAAATAATTTTTGTAAAATCACCCGTTCCGCAACACAGGTCAAGAATATTTGCATTGTGTTTTATTTTCAAGTCCAAAACCGTAATGAATTTTATGACAAAATGAGTTCCCAATGAAATAAAATTATTCATAAAATCATAACCGGATGAGATTTCATCAAACATACTTTGAATTTTTTTAGGATTTTTGTCACATTTCATAATTGTAAACCTTTTGCCCAAACACAATTTTAGCATACAATAAAAATATGAGAATTGCTTTTATACCTATTGATAACAGACCTGTTTGCTATTCACTTGCCCAAATGATTGCAAATATAGATACAAATATTGAATTTTCAATTCCTCCGCGTGAATATCTCGGAGATTTGACAAAACCTGCTGATACAAACAATCTGTTCAAATGGCTGGAAGCACTGCCGACGCAGGATGCACTCATTTTATCGCTTGATACATTAGCTTACGGCGGCTTAATACCTTCTCGAAGATGCCCCGAAACTTTTGAACAAATAAAAGAAAAAATTGAAAAACTCAAAAAAATTCTCATTGAAAAAAACAGTAAGATTTTTGCGTTTTCAAGCATAATGAGAATTTCAAACAACAATTACAATGAAGAAGAAAAAGAATACTGGTCAAAATGGGGAAAGAAAATTTTTGATTACTCATACCAATCACACAAAACAGGATGCGAAAGCTGTATTGCAAACATCATCCCGTCAGAAATTTTAGACGATTATTTAATAACCAGAAAAAGAAATTTTGAAATAAACAAAATATATCTACAATGGCAAAAAGAAGGTTTGTTCGATACGTTAATTTTTTCCAAAGATGATTGTGCACAATACGGTTTCAATGTGCAAGAAGCACAAGCGCTTGAAAAACTCGGAGCAACTACAAAAACAGGTGCGGATGAAATTCCGCTGACACTTTTTGCTCGCGCTATAAATGGAAATGTGAAAATTTGTGCGATATTTTTAGAACCTGATTACAAAAATTTAATATCAAATTACGAAGATATATCTGTTGAAAATTCCGTAAAAAATCAAATTGAACTGGCAAATTGTACTGTTTGCGAAGCTGAAAATGCAGATATTCTACTTTATATAAACAATTTCAAGAAACATCAGGGAGAAATTGTTATGAATATAATGACAGAAAATTTTAACGGAAAATTTGTAACTCCCGATAAACCATATATGATTGCGGATGTAAGATTTGCAAACGGGGCGGATAACGACTTTGTTTCAAAGTTGTTTGAAAACGAAATTCAAGATAAAAATTTCTTCGGGTATTCGGGTTGGAATACCACAGCAAATACTCTCGGAAGTCTTATTTGTGCAGCAAAAGTTAAATTTTTCGCCGAAAACTATAATGAAAAGGCTTTCAAAAATTTAGAAGCCGTACGGTTTTTAGATGATTGGGCATATCAAGCAAATATACGCCAAAAACTAAAAACCCCTGATATAAAAATATTATCCGAAGAAATGGAATATTTCAAAAAGCAAACAGATAATATTTTAAAAACCAAAATAAACGCAAATTACAGTTATCCTTGGAACAGATTATTTGAGGTGGAAATTGGAATTAATTGATTTAATAATGCTTGCGGTTGCACTCGGTATTGATTGTTTTATTGTATCATTCTCGCAAGGATTGATATTCAAACATAACAGGCTAAAAAATTCCTTAAACTTAGCAATTACAATGGGTTTATTCCAAGGACTAATGCCAATAATAGGATATATTGGTGCAGATTATCTTTATAAATTGCTTGTTCCATACAGCAAATGGATAGTTTTTACAATCTTTTTAGCTTTGGGAATGAAGTTTATATTTGAAGCATTCCAACCAAAAGAAGAAGAAATATACTGCATTGGCTGGAAATGCCTCATCGGACTTGGTGTAGCAACAAGTATTGATGCTTTGGTTTCCGGTGCGACCATACGTTTAACTCAAACAAATATTTCTTTTGCCTGCGCCATAATCGGGATTAGCTCATTCTTAATGGCAATTGGCGGATTTTGGCTTGGGAATTTTATTAAAAATCTCCCATCAAAATATTTGGAAATCTCCGGAGGATTAATTCTAATTTTACTTGCAATTAAAGCCGTTTTGTAAATCTTTATTAATATAAATAGTAAATTAATCAAAAAAAGCATAAAAAAAACATTAATAGTAATAAAGGTGTAGTATGCATATAAATAATAATTATTACCAGTATAATACAAATTTGATACAAAAACCTGCTAAAAAAACAGCAGATAATGTAACATCTGCAGAAAATATTGAAAGTCCGGAAATTAAAACCGACTATTCACAAATTCCGTTTTGCGCAATTTATAATATCAAACATAAAAAAATTGACTTGCTAACAAAAAAAAATAATTTACTTCATCAAATCAATACTCTTTTATCTACGCAATGCGAAGATATTGAAATTTTTGACCGTATTTTCGGCATGGTTGACAACATGATAAAAGCTATGCAAAGAAGACGTGAAAAGATGCAAAAACTCGTCGAAGAAATAGAAGAATTGATGAAAGATTCTACACTGTCAAACAAACAAAAATACGACAGAGCAAGAGCTTTAAAAAAAGAATTTAATATTTTGGAAAAACAAAAAACATCCAAACCAAAAGAACAACCAAAACAAAAAGAAGATGAACGTGTTGATTACGTTTTGCTAAACAAGTTCAAAACCGCCTTACAAGAAGGGAATTTTAACCTGCAAAAAGTATGGCTGGAGCATTATGACGCACTTAAAGATATCAAAAGCATTGAAGAACTACATAAACTTTTCCCTAAAATCAGAACCCCAAAATGCCCTGAAGATGTTATATCTTCAAAAATAGTATCAACTTTGACAAGAGATTTTTACATAGAATTTGACAAACTCTCGGAAAGTAACAACCAACAAGCTCTTGTAGCATTAATTGAGAAAAAAATATACGAAGTCGCAGATAATGTGGCTAAAAAGTATCCGATAGACCGTGAAATGTTTGCAAGGAAAATCGTCACCAGCTTTACAAATTCGGTTTTTGACTCCTATCAAAAATTAAAAGAAAAAGGTTCAATTCTTTCTGTCCCGACAAACTATAAAGCAAAAAATAACCTAATCTCCGATATTGATATCAAATTACTCACAACCGATTTTGATGATTTTGTTTTATCTTCTATAAAAAAACACTATCTTGAAGGCAAGAAAATTAACGAGATTGTCTATACAGACGGCGATAAAGAAATAAAGTTAAGTTCCCTTAGGGATACCGAATACAAATTTGGGAAAATACCGGAAAAAGTGAAGACAATTAATAAAGACGGAAATAACTTATTACAGTATCAACGATATTATGAAGGTTATGATGTCGAAGAATTCCAAACCCGTTTGGAATCATTTTTCACTACAGAAATAGGGCAAAATGAACAAGTATTAAACCACATTATCAACTTTGGTACTTGTAAATTTACAGACGAAGATATCAACGTGTTAATAAAATTTCTCAGAGAACTTGATGACGCTTATGACGGAAAAATAACAACCGAAGAACTGCTTAGTAATATCCTCGAAAAAGACCTCCGACCAAGAGGTACAGATAAACTGAACGAACTGGAAATTCAAAAAGCCGAACAACTTGCAAAACAAAAACAAAAAATGGCACTTAAATTAAGCACGGCACAAAAAGAATTTAACGATGCAATAAATATATTATATGCCAATAACCTTAATAATATTGCTCTGACCTGTTCAAAATATGAACCAAAAAATATTAATGAACAAGAAATAAATAACGCAAAGGATTTGGTTAAAATTATTCAACAATATACCTCATCTGACAGCAAATCAGTAGATAAATACAAATTAGAAACCTCATTGAGAAGATGGGATAAGTATATGACATATCAAAAATCATCTTTACAAAATGAAGTTTTCAAAAAAGCTTTGCAATACGCAACCAATGCCGATGGCAGTATAGATATTGATAAAGCAGGAAAATATTTAATAAATTCGGAAATTGTAGACAGTTATCCTGAATGCTGTGAAGTAATCAACAATGCCGAAATTATTTCTCAAATAATAACAAAAGATAAAGCTCATGCTATAGAATACCTGTGTAAATATGATGATTACAAAGATTTGGCACCTGAACAGCAAAAATCTATACTTAAAATAACAGAAATTTTTGACCCGAAAAAAGATACTGATAAAACTATTTTAAAACACATTATCGAAAATGATTACATAAATTCTGACACATCGTCTTTTATCAAAATCAATGAAAACGACAAGCCGATTAAAACAACAATTGCCGCCAAAGCAAAACAAGCTATATATAACAAATACAAATATCCGCAATGTTTAGAGTACTTTAACTTATTTGAAAATGCACTTTCAACATTTGCCGGAGATAAGGGCTGCGCAGGTATCAAAAATACCGGACGCAACAATAAAGCTGCCAAATATCGCATGGAATTAAAAATTATGGGCAAAGATGACAGACTTTTATCAAGCAAAAATGATTATTATTTTGATATTTTCTCAGACAAAGGCATGCACTAAGAATTTCTATTCAATATAATTTTTCAAAATTTCCTGACACTTTATTAACAAAATTCTCAACCTTTCATTATCTTCCTCAGATAATAATCTTGGATTTTTATTTTTTATGTCAGGAAATTTATTCAAAAATTCATCCGTTTTGCAAATTTCACTTAATATTAAAACAAAATCATCAGCACACATTAAAACTTACCCTAATCCAGATTTTTCACATACAATTCATCTACCAAAACAGTAACCGTTGCAGCAATTGCAGGCGCAAAGATTACACCGACAACACCCATATATTTAGCCGCAATAAATAAGAATAAATATATTACAACCGGATGCAAATCAAGAAATTTACCAAATACAAATGGTCTGACAAAGGTATTTTCCGAGAGTTGCGCAATTGAGAATACCAAAACCACCATTCCTAATATCAACGGTCCTGATTTATAACAAACAACCAAAGCTATAATTAAAGCGAGTGCCGGTCCAACAACAGGAATAATATCAAGCACTGCCGTTATTAAACCTAACAAAAGAGCATAATCAACTTTTAGCAACAACAAACCGAACGTCATAATTAAACCTACACTTGCCATAGTCGCAACTTGAGCAATTACATACCCTCCGACTTTTTCCGCTATTGTATCCATAACCGAATTAGCCTTATTTCTCATATCAGACGGGAAAAGTTTTAACCAGCTTTGTTTCAACTTTTTGTTATCAACCATAAAATAATATATCAACATAACCGAAGTGATTAAATAAACAACACCGGAACCGATATTTTTTCCTACATTTATCACATCCCCAAAAACCTGCGTTGTAGCACCGGTTGCAGAACTCAAAACACTTCCTATATCAAGTTGAGCTGTTGCAGAAGTGTTTATGAAAGGAACATGGTCTATATAAGTTTTTAAATTTTCTACATATTGAGGAAATGAATTTGCAAGTCCCGCAATTTCATGACCTGCAATTACAAACATCGGAACAAAAAATAATGCAACAAAAACTATTGCACCGCACAATACTAAAGCTGAAGCGACATTCCTATTTATTTTTTCAGGAATTTTATCAACAAGCGGATTTAAAGAACACGCTACTACGTATGATGCAAAAAACATCAACGCAATATCCTGAATTTTAATCATAAACACAATAAATATGATTGCAACTACGAAAAATATAATATTTTTTACCGTAATATATTTTTGAAAAAGATTTGAAAACATAATTACCTCCGTTATGTACTTTGTTTTTTATCATTTTTTAGTGCAAAAATAAGAACAAGTATTACAACACCCGCAAGTGCAAAAACTCTAAACGAATCAATATAAGCCCAAAGTTTTGCTTGGACTAACATTTGATTATACAAAAGCTGTTTACTCATATACAGCGCCGTATTAGCATCTGTCGACTGTATAAATGAAGATGTATAAGCTTGAACTCTTTCTTGAAATAGCGGATTTGTTTCCGATAAATTTTTTACAAGCATAAACTGATGAGTTTGAGAAAATCTTGAAACAAATGTTGCAACAAGAGAAGTACCTACAGCTCCGCCAACAGTTTTAATAAAATTCTGTAATCCGCTTGCATTAGACATTCTTTCCGCCGCAATTGTTTTACATGAAATTGTAATAATTGGAACCATACCCAAGCTCATACCAATGCCATACATAACATTTGGAATGGCAACAGACATCGGAGAAATTTCCAAGTTTATAAACCCTAATGACCAACTGCCAAAACACAAAATCGCAACACCAATCGCAGATAATATACGCCCATCCACCTTCGGTTGTAAAAGTCCGCTTAATAAACAACCAATCAGACACCCTATTCCTCTTGGCATCATCGTACAGCCGCTTGTAAATGAATCATAACCCATCATTATTTGCATAAACTGTGGCAACATTGCCATTGACGCAAGTAAAATAGCATTCATTATCGTCAGACAAATCGTACCCATTACAAAATTGTAATCCTTAAAAGCATCAAATTTCACAAGAGAATCTTTTTGTTTTATTTGAGAAATAATTAAAAGTATCAACGCAATTACCCATATTACGGTCAATTTACATATAAACGGGGATGCAAACCAATCTAAATCATTCCCCTTATCCATCATTACTTCAAACGCAACGGCAAAAAGACACAAAAATAATATTCCCCAATAATCGGTTTTTACATTTGCCTGTTTTTGCGCATAAGGCGGATCAACTATCATCGTAACCGACATAATTAAAATTAAAATCCCAATTGGCACATTAATAAAAAATACCCAGTGCCACGAAAAATTTTCGGTTATCCAACCACCCAACACCGGCCCTATAATTGGTGCAATAATTACGACTAATCCAAAAATAGTACTGGCATAAGATAGTTCATCACCCTCAAAATTTTCCATAACAATGGCCTGTGCAATTGGGATTAAAACACCTCCCCCAAGACCTTGTAAGAAACGAGATATTACCATCATCCCCATAGAAGATGAAATTCCGCATAAAAAAGAAGCTACCGTAAATAATAAAACACACGCCATAAAAGCATTTTTTCGCCCCATTAAACGGCTCATCCAGTCAATCATCGGTATAGTTAAGCAACTGGCAATAAGATAACTTGTCAAAACCCAAATAGATTCTTGAGAACTTACCGAAAAAGAACCTGCAATGTGTGGTAATGCAATATTTGCAATAGTTTCATCCAACGCAAACATAAATGCTGCCAACATCGTCGGTATCAATAAAATCCACGGATTTATTTGTTTTGCTTGTTCTGACATTATTCACCTCAAATTTATAATGTGGAATATTCCACATTCATGATACAAAAAAATTTTGAGTTGTCAATATTATAATTTTACATTGTACGCAACAGAAAGTGATGAAACTACATCAAACAAATCCTTTGTCATTTTCTGTGCCTCCGCTAATTCTATATCGCTATGTTTGCTTAACTCTGTCACAATTCGTTTTCTTATTTTTTTATAAATTGCAAATCCGTCTTTGGTAATATGAGTTCGCATAATAATTTTACCTTTACCTTTTATGGATTGTTCTCTACGGATTAAGCCCATTTTTTCGAGTTTCAAAATCAATTTACCGACATAAGACCTTTGGATATAAAGTTTTTTTGCAATATCAAGTTGGATAATTCCGGGATTTAAATGTATAATTTCAAGAATAATATATTCTTCATGGCTGATTGGGAAATTCATTTCCTTATGTATATTACGCATTACAAGTTTGCAAAGCTTTGAAAATGTTTCCGCAGCAAATTCCAAAGATTCCGTATATGAAGCATAATACTTATTTACTTCTTTTTCTCTCATAATTCAAGTATAGCACAAATTTCTGCCTAAAATATACTTTATTAAAATCCGTTCATATTACAAAAATCTTTATAAGCACAATTTTTGCAAGAATTTTCATTATAACTCGGTTCAAATTTGCAATAAAAAATCCTAAAAACAACTTTTTAGCCAAGTTTTATTTTTAGGATTTTTATATAATTTAATTATTTCGTTTTTAGTAATTATTAGCTTTTTCTGCAAAATATGCTTGAGGGTGCTTACAAACAGGACATAATTCTAACGCTTTCGGTCCGATATATACATGCCCGCAATTTGCACATTCCCAAATAATATCTTTGTCTTTTTCAAACACAGTTTTTTCATTAATAGCGTTTAACAATTTTCTATATCTTTCTTCGTGATGTTTTTCAATTTTTGCAACCGCATCAAACAAAAATGCCAAATCTTCAAATCCTTCTTCCTTTGCTTCTTTTGCAAAAGTTGCATACATTTCTGTCCATTCATAATTTTCACCGTTTGCGGCATCTTCAAGATTTTCTGTTGTTGAAGGTATTTTCCCGCCATGTAAGTATTTGAACCACAATTTTGCATGTTCTTTTTCATTGTTTGCAGTTTCTTCAAATATTTTACTTATCTGAACATAACCGTCCTTTTTAGCTTGAGAAGCATAATAAGTATATTTATTTCTCGCTTCTGATTCACCGGCAAACGCTGTCATTAAATTCTTTTCAGTCTTTGACCCTTTCAATTCCATAATTTTCTCCTTTATTTACGGAGCGTTTTTTATATCCAATCTGCTCCGAAACTTCCTATTTACTACTTATTTTGAGAATATTAAATTTATCGAATATTGTCAAGAAAGTAACAATACAGCTTTAAATTTCCTTTTTATTATAAATACTATACACAAAAACAAAACTTAAAAGATTACTTTATTTTTTCATTTCTATATAAGATAACTCTTTATAACCGAGTTTTTTATAAACATGGAGAGCTTGAGTATTTTCACTTGCGACCTCTAAGCGAAAAATTGAGTCAGTATAGAGTTTTTCCGCATAATCAATAAAACAACTGATAATACCAAAACCTCTGTATTGCGGTTTTAAATACAAATCCTCAAACCAAATACACGGTTTTCCAAACTCGGTTGAGAAACTTTTTGCTAACATGGCATAACCTAAGATATCAGTTTCGTTATAAAAAACATAACCGTCCAAATATGGACTGTCATTAACACATTGTTCAAAATCCGCAGTAAATATTTCGTCAGATCCGTTAGTAGAAACCGCATCAGATGAATAAAAGTCTTTCATCATTGAAAGAATTTCCGCCCTGTCTAATTTTTCCATTTTTCTAATCTGAAATTCCATATAATAATTATTCTAACACAAATCATTTAAATAGAGGATTAAAATCACACCTTGATTATTTAGAATAGAAGTGGGCAGGTATTAAGAATTTTAGGAGATTTGTATGGAAATGTTATTTGATGAGGGTTTCTATACACCCGGCAACGACGAAATGTCCGAATCAATTACTCAAAATTGGACGGAACAAGCGCTTGAATGTTACTACATAAATTGTGACTGCAAAAAATGTTCACTCAGAAACGGTCATTATTCTTTTATTTGCCAAATGCCAAAAGTAATCGACACGCTTATAAAAACTGTGGGAGAACCGGAACAACCAAGAAAAACGGCATAATGTAATCCCGAAAATTGAACTTCAAAAAAAAATAGCCATAATTCCGATTATGGCTTTTCATTTGAAATCTGTCTGGTAGTCGTTATTTATTTGGTAGTAAAGTTATTTTCATGAAAATGGATTAACTTTGCCAAATTCCATTGTCTTGCCTGAATATCCTGAATTCTTTCTTCAATCTCGGACAATTCATTCAGCAAAGTTTGTAAATCCTTGTTCTGCCTTGGATATAGCTCAGATACATTTGTCGAATTTTCTATAGTATCCTCAGCCCAGCAAGGCAGAAAACATCCTTTTTCAAATAATTCTTTTTCGTTCATTACACATATCTCCAAAATCAACAGCTATTAGCCTTGTTCAGTTAGTAGGGAATGAAAAAAATCAACCAATTTGAAATTCCCGTATTTAAACGGATAAGGCTTTTTTGAATATTCACTGTTGGTAATTTTATTCAATGTATTCATTTCTTCATCTGACAATGAACCAAAATCAAAACTGGTCATCTCAGCATAATCAATCATTAAATCTTCTACATCCATAATCTTTTTCTCTGTCATTTTATACACTCCTTAAAGTTTTCTGCTTACATTATCTTTATCGGTTTGAGTTGACAAAATCTTTAGAAATTTAATTACAATTGTTACATATATTAACAAAACACCACCAAAACACTGGTAAAATATGACAAAATAAGTTATACTATATATGTAGTAAGATATAGGATTCAGAGGTTGGCAAATTGTTATGCACGAATTTGCCGTCTGTTTGCAGGATTGATTTTAATATAGTATCAGGTAGAATTGTTGAGTAATGTAAAAAAATTTTGATTTTATATTAAAATTTCTTTTTTACAGAACTTATAGGAAAAGATATAGGTAGATTCGTTTGGAAAACACAAAAAATAGTCAAAAAGAAAAAATAAAACAAAAAGGGAAAAAATCAACAGTTCCTAAAACGGTGAGTAGTCCGATAAAGGGAACAAAAATGATTTCCGTACCTGTCACTCCTGAATCCGAAAAGATACAGGAGCTTTCTGCCGAACAAACGAAACTAAAACAAACGAAAAACAAACTTGATAACCTTATCAAACCTATTTCCATTGCGGAAGAAGCAAGCCTGACAAGCATTGTTGAAACAATTAACAGTTTCAACAGCATAAAAACCAAACCGAAAACCTACACAAATACAATAACCGAAAACGACACACAAACAAACAACAACATCAATTATTTTGAAATTATGGAAAACCTTTCTGAGGCTTTCAGAGAAAACAAAAATATGGTTGATTTGTTTGCGCGGTTAAATGACATATTTGTAACCAAGTTAAAATGGAGCTTTGTAGCGTTTGGTCTGTACCACGAAAAATCCAAATGTATCAACCTAAAACTTTACAGCAAAACAAAAAATACTTATTCCTCAAAAGTATTTCTGTCAGATGAAAAAAATCCTATAATAGAAAGTTTCACAACAAAAAATATTATTAATAAAGACAACATTAATTATCTAAACATACCGTATCTTGTAAAAACGAGTTCTGTAATTGTGCCTATGATTTCGGTGAATAAATGTATAGGCGTAATGCTTGTGGGGCAAAACATTTCAAATATCAACACCAATTTGGTTAAATTTTTTGCAAATTATATGGGAATGTTTATCCACAATTTACAATTGCTTGAACAAACAAGTAAATACGCAAATACGGATAACCTGACATCCCTGTACAATCACAGAGGATTTCAAGAAATTCTTGCAAACGAACTATCTAAAGCATCTGATAGCAATACACCATTGTCTGTTGTTATGTTTGACGTAAACAATATTTCTAAAATCAACAGAGAACTGGGTCATGCAAAAGGCGACGAGGTTATTAAGACTATTGCGGAAAAAATCAAACAAAATATCAGAGCAAATGACTCCGCAGGTCGTTACGGCGGGGACGAAATTGCCGTTATTATGCCAAACACAAACACCAAAGATGCAAAATATTTGGCAGAATATATAACCTACTGTCTGTCATGTTGTTTTGTGGATGACGTAGGTCCTATCAAAGTATCCGTAGGGATTTCTACATATCCGGAATGTACAATCGACCAAGAAAAACTTTTGATTTTAGCGGAACAAGCTATGTTTATATCACAAGCAAAAGGCTACAAAGAAGGAATGTCCGCAATCGTAAGTTCATCAGATTTTAATTTCTGGGATGATATGGCTTTAAATTCTTTTGCAGAAGTACTTGCAAAACGTCACGCACAAATTGGCATAAACTTTGAAGAAGAACTTGTACACAAATTCAATCAGGAAGAAATCATAAACCATAACCACCTTATGGAGATGGTAACATCTTTAGCCGGCGCAATTGATGCCAAAGACCCGTACACAAAAGGTCACTCAACGTCTGTTTCAAGATATTCGGAAGCCCTCGCCCGTGCTGTCAACCTGCCTGAAAATGAAGTTGAAAGAATTAAAATCGGAGCAATGCTTCATGATGTCGGAAAAATCGGTATTCCTGAATCGGTACTGAAAAAACCGGGAAAACTGACGGATGAAGAATGGGAAATTATGAAACAACACCCGACAATCGGAGCAGAAAAAGTGCTCGCTCCAAACGAAGCATTACGTGATTTAATACCTATTGTAAAATGCCACCACGAACGACTTGACGGGAAAGGTTATCCTGACGGATTAAAAGGCAACGAAATTCCTTTAGCCGCAAGAATTGTATCAATTGCGGATGCTTACCACGCCTTAGTCAGCGACAGACCGTACAGAAAAGGAATGCCTATTGAAAAAGCATGCGCAATATTAAAAGAAGGTGCCGGCATTCAATGGGATAGCGATTTGGTTCGCCAATTCATTTCAATTGCTCCGTCTTTGACGACCAGCGTTTAAATTTTAAATCAAATTCCGTATTAATTAATTATATATTCTTTCGGTTTTGCAATTAAACCTGTCCATGATAATATAGGCTTATGAAAAGGAAACCAACAGTCGCAATAGTAGGAAGACCAAATGTCGGGAAATCGACTTTCGTAAATCGTTTAGTCGGCGCAAGACATTCTATTGTTGACGATTTACCTGGAGTAACTCGAGATAGAATTTATTTTGATGTTGAATGGCAAAACAAACCATTCACGGTAATAGACACCGGCGGTATTATTCCGGGCGATGAAGATGATATTATGGTTTCTATTTTTGATCAGGCAAAACTGGCTTGCGAAGAAGCCGACAAAATTATTTTTCTTGTTGACGGAAAAGACGGCATTAATCCGATTGATTACGATATTGCCAATATCCTAAGGCAATCAGGAAAACCAATATTTTTGGCGGTTAATAAATGCGATAATCAAGAATCTTTAATGATGACAAATGATTTTTACTCACTTGCAATAGGTAATCCTATCGGAATTTCGGCACTTCACGGTTCAGGCGGGGTCGGAGATTTATTGGAAGTTCTTACGGAAGATTTTGAAGTTTTTGAAGATGAAGAAGAAGACAATCGTATCAAAATCGCAATTGTAGGCAGACCGAATGCCGGCAAATCTTCTATAGTTAATGCTCTTTTAAACACAGACAGAGTAATAGTTTCTGATGTATCAGGCACAACTCGTGACAGCATTGACAGTTACATTACATATAAAGACAAAGAATTTATAATAGTTGACACCGCAGGAATAAGAAAAAAATCAAAAGTTGATTACGGGGTTGAAAAATTTGCTGTTGACCGTGCAATACGTTCAATCAGAGATTGTGATGTAGCACTTTTGGTAATTGATGCAAAAGAGGGTATCTCAGAACAGGATAAAAAAATTTCATCAATAATTACCGATGCAGGAAAAGGTTTGATAGTTGCAATCAACAAATGGGATTTGATAGAAGAAAAACAATCAAATACAATTAACAAATTTGAAAAACAGCTTGAAATTGATATCCCGTTTTTGAGCTTTGCACCAAAAATATTCATAAGCGCAGTAACCAAACAAAGGTTAAGTCAGATTTTTGACAAAAGTATGGAAGTATACGAACAATGTACCAAACGCGTATCTACAGGGCTTTTAAATAAAGTTGTAAACGAAGCGTATGCACTTAATCCGCCAACAAGTTTTAAGGGAAAACGACTGAAAATTTATTATGTAACACAAGCAAAAACCCAACCGCCGACATTCATTTTGTTTGTTAATAATGAAGAACTCCTAAAGGACAGTTACAAGCGCTACATTGAAAACAAACTCAGAGAAGCCTTCGGCTTTTTCGGAACACCGATAAGGATTTCGGTACGAGAAAGAGGAAACCGCTAACCCCTTTTACATCAAGTATTTTTTATATATAATCAAAACTATGAACACAAGAGATAACGTAAGAAATTTTTGTATAATTGCTCACATCGATCACGGTAAATCAACACTTGCGGACAGATTACTGGAAAAAACAGGAACTGTTGCTCAACGTGATATGCAAGAACAACTCCTTGATTCTATGGATATTGAAAGGGAGCGCGGAATTACCATAAAACTTAATGCCGCAAGAATGAATTATACCGCACAAGACGGGAATAATTATGAACTGAACTTAATTGATACACCCGGACACGTTGATTTTTCTTACGAAGTTTCACGTTCACTTGCCGCTTGCGAAGGCGCGCTTTTGATTGTCGACGCAACACAAGGCGTCGAAGCTCAAACATTGGCAAATGTATACTTGGCGATAGAACAGAATTTGGAAATTATACCTGTTATCAATAAAATTGACCTGCCATCAGCGGATGTTGAACGAGTAAGACAAGAAATTGAGGAAATTCTTGGTATTGATGCGTCAATGGCTATTCCTGTCAGCGCAAAAACAGGGGAAGGAATTGAAGATGTTTTGGAAGCCGTTGTAAATTTTGTACCCGCACCAAAAGATAATTCGGACAAACCGCTTCGAGCTTTAGTTTTTGACAGCGTATATGACCAATATTTAGGAACGGTTTGCTATTTCAAAGTTGTTGACGGAAGTATCTCACTTGGTGATAAAATACGATTTATGGCATCAGGCAAAGAATACGAGGTTGTTGAACTTGGTTACCAAACACCATCAAGAGTTCCAGTTAAAAAACTTGTATGCGGGGATGTCGGGTATTTTGCCGGTTCAATCAAAGAATTGACCAGATTTGTGGGTGATACAATTACAAATGTTGAACATCCCGCAAGCGAACCGCTTCCGGGTTATAAAGAAGCATTACCAATGGTTTTTTCAGGTATGTATCCTGTCGATAATGAAGATTATGGAGATTTAAAAGAAGCTCTTGAGAAATTAAAACTCAATGATAGCAGTATTACATTTGAACCTGAAACATCAAGTGCATTAGGTTTTGGATTTCGATGCGGATTTTTGGGAATGTTACACATGGAGATTGCTCAAGAACGCTTGGAACGTGAATACGACCTGTCTTTGGTAACTACGGCACCGTCTGTTGTTTATAAAGTTCACAAAACCAATGGCGAAATTGTAGAAATTGACAACCCTGCAAATCTGCCGGCTGCACAATATCGTGATTATATTGAAGAACCTTATGTAAAAGTACAAATCATTACCCCGAATGAATACGTCGGAACACTTATGGATTTGGCTCAAACAAAACGCGGCATATTTATTAATATGACATATCTTGATAAAGTCCGTGTTGATTTAGCCTATGAAATACCTCTCAGCGAAGTAATTACCGATTTCTATGACCAATTAAAATCCAGAACAAAAGGTTACGCAAGTTTGGACTATGAATTTAGCGAATATAAACGCTCAAAACTCGTAAAACTTGATATAATGCTCTCGGGAGAAGTAGTTGATGCGTTATCGGTAATATGTCATGAAGATAGTGCTTTTTATATAGGTCAAAAATTAACAACAAAACTAAAAGAAATCATACCGCGTCAATTGTTTGAAGTTCCTGTTCAGGCAGCAATCGGCGGCAGAGTAATAGCCAGAACAACAATCAAAGCTATGCGCAAAAACGTCCTTGCAAAATGTTATGGCGGCGATATTTCCCGTAAACGTAAACTATTGGAAAAACAGAAAAAGGGTAAAAAACGTATGAAATCAGTAGGTAGTGTAGAAGTTCCGCAAGAAGCGTTTATGGCGGTTCTTAGCCTTGATGAAGATTAATAATTCCCTTTTTTGTTGCAAGTAATGCTGCACTCAAACGATTTTTCACACCCATTTTTCTTAAAATAGATGCAATATGAGCTTTAACAGTATGATGTGTAATCATGAGTTTTTCTGCTATTTCAAGATTAGTCATCCCCTGAACTACGTAATTTAACACTTCCAATTCTCTATCTGTCATATTTTTATTCATTATGCTATTCATTTCCTTTTCATCCTACCCATTATTATACAATATTAACCACAGATAAGCCGTATTGCTATTAGCCATTTTGCTAACAATTTGTTAACATTTTGTAACATTTATATCATTTTACGCAATTATTGAAAAGTTAAATACTTTATATATATACAGAACGGAAAATCATTTAATAGGATTGATTATACAATTAAATAATATGTGAGTACAAAGGAGATTCGACAAATGGGTTATTTAGACGGAATAGGCAAAAACACGACACCGGTAAACGGAACAGGGTTCAATGGAGGAATTAAGAAAGTTGAAATTGAAACTCCGGAACTTGTTGACGTAAAAGCTACTCCACCGACACAAGAATTTAAACAAACAGATTTTGGAAAAGATGTTGCAGCTCTAACAGGTAAAGTCAGAGTAAATTCACCTGAAGGACAGGGATTACCTGCAGCAACCAATGTTCGCAGCGGCGAATTGGTTTCAGGTTATCACTTTGAGGGTTTAAAAGACGTAAATCCTGCAACATTTGATTTAAAATATAATACGGCAAATGTCCCGCAAATTAAAAACGGCACGGATTATGCTTGCAATATTATAGAATATACAGAAGTTGCAGGACATTTACAAAGTCCGGATAATCCATACGCAGAATTATTTTCATAATAGACTTAATAAAGTTACTCACATATTTAAAGGTCAGCAATAAAAGTTGACCTTTTATTTTTGTTAAGCCAAGTAGAATGGGCAGAAATAAAATAATGCCCACCTATTTATGCAAATAATTTAAATTTGTGGGTACTGTTAGTGTATTTTGCCAGGTTTTAAGATCCTGAAATAAATTCAGGATGACATATTTGCAAAACCCTCGCATACCCCCGTCCATGTCATCCTGAACAAGGCGGACAGAATACAAAAAGCCTAGCACATGTGTCACCCTGAACTTGTTTCAGGGTCTTTAACTCATGTAATAGTTTGACAAGTTTTAAGATCCTGAAATAAATTCAGGATGACATATTCGCTTGGTTTTTCTGAATACCCATGTAGCCTTGAACACATTGTTCAACCACGACCAGACCTCACCCTAGCCCTCTCCTACCTTAGGAGAGGGGAGAAATAAATTCAGTTGACCTTTTATTTTTGTTTTATTAAGTAATGTAACAAAAATTACAAAAATATAGCTAAAACGCTAAAGATTATTAAACAACATGCCGTAACTTATCATGTGAGCATAAGATAAGGAGAACCACAATGGCAATCGAGTTTAATAGATTTAACAAAAACTATGACAACTATAGTTTCGCTATTGGTCAAAAAGTTTCACAGGAAGCAAAGAAAGCAGAAGAAACCAAAGAAACCGTTAAATCTAATGCGGAATTTAAAGGTTTAGAAAACGAAACAGATTTATTAACCCAAAACACACAATATATTTATGGTGTAAAATTGGGACAATTTACACTTGAAGATAAAGAATTGGCAGAACAAACAAACGAGATTTTGGCAAGTTTGGGATACAACTACAAAGTAACAGCAGCACAAGTTGCAAGTGTAACCAACGGTGTAAAAACAGTAGTTGAACCGGGCTTGAAATTAGCCGAAGACGGAGCAGTTGCCGCACATATTCAGGATCCGAACGGACCTTTTGCGGAATTATTTACTTAAAGACTTATAAATATATATTTTACTCACACTTTTAGGCTGATAACATCAGCCTTTTTGTTTTATATTGTACACACATATCACCATTTACCCACGTCCATGTCATCCTGAACAAGTCGAGCAGAATACAAAAAGCCTAACAAAGGTGTCACCCTGAACTTGTTTCAGGGTCTTTAACTCATGTGATAATTTGCCAGGTTTTAAGATCCTGAAATAAATTCAGGATGACATAC
>JBJEGJ010000055.1:0-120376 GCA_051874955.1 Candidatus Gastranaerophilaceae bacterium | reverse complement strand
CTTTAATTCATGTGATAATTTGCCAGGTTTTAAGATCCTGAAATAAATTCAGGATAACATACGCGCAAAACCCTCGCATACCCCCGTCCCTGTCACCCTAAACATACCAAGCGCTATAATATTTATCCACATTTCTAAAACAAAAATATGAATTTTACACTAAAATTTTTCTCAAAAAACATGTTAATGTTACAATTTTATTATGGCTGGCACGTGGGATGAATTAATACAACAAATAAAAGAAAGGTTGGATATTGTTGAAGTAATATCCGAACAGGTTGTACTGAAAAAACGTGGTAACAACTATTGGGGACTTTGCCCGTTCCACAAAGACAAAAACCCGTCATTTTGCGTTACCCCGCACTTAGGAATCTACAAGTGCTTTTCCTGCGGAGAAGCCGGTGATGCTTTAAAATTCATTATGAAAACCCGAAATATTGAATTTAAGGATTTGATTATTGAACTTGCTGACCGTTTCGGACTTGAAGTACCACATTCTCACTCAACCAATTCCACATCAGCCAAAGAAGTGAAAGAGCAAATGCTTGCAGCGTCAATGGTTGCGGCAGAATATTATCACGATTTACTGTTACGTCAAAAAGATGCTAATTCCGAAACAGCGCTAAATTACTTGACTAAAAGAGGTATCGGTTCTGAGATTATAAAAAAATTTCATCTCGGAATTGCTCCAAAAGCTTATACAACACTATATGACGAGTTACGAAAAGATTTTTCAAACGATATATTAGAAAAAGCCGGATTGATATTGAAAAGCGAAAAAGGCGGATATATCGACAGATTTAGAAATAGAATAATCATACCAATTCAAAACGAAAACGGTGATTATGTTGCATTTGGCGCACGCGCTTTAGAAAAAGACCAAACTCCAAAATACTTAAATTCTTCAGATTCGTTAATATACAACAAAAGTAAGCTCCTGTACGGACTTTACACGGCAAAAGAGTCCATTCGCAAAGAAGATTCCGTAATTCTTATGGAAGGTTATTTTGATGTAATTTCTTCACAAGCTCACGGTATAGAAAATTGTGTTGCAGCTTGCGGAACTTCACTGACAGCGGATCACGTTAAGTTACTTTCACGTTACACAAAATCGAGAAAAATTTATCTGTCATTCGATACGGATTCTGCAGGACAAAAAGCCACAAGTCGCGGAGCTGAAATAATTAAAGAAGTTTTCAAAGGTTTAGGTGATATCAAACAATTTGATGAAAGCTATCTTTCATCAGACAAAGACAAATACGCTTGCGAAATAAGAGTTATTGCACCCCCTGAAGGCAAAGACCCTGATGAATTTGTACGTTCTGCCGGTGCTGATGCTTATAAAATGTATATGGAAAGCGCTCCGCTGTTTATTGATTTTCAATTGAAAAGCATATTAAAAAACAAAGACAACTACAAAACACCTCAGGAAAAAGCAGTATTTATCAAACAAATTATCCCAATCCTTGCAGAAATCGGGAACAAAATCATTCGCTCAGGCTATATTGATATTGTAGCGCAAACTTTAAATGTTGATAAAGCGGCAATTCAAGCCGAAATCAAAACATTTGAACGTGCCAATCTTCCTCAAACAGAAAGAATTATTAAGAATGTAACAAAAAAAACAAGTATTTTGCAAAAAGCGCAAAAAAATTTATTGAGCGTTTTTTTAGTACCCGACAGTCATTTTACATTTACTCAAATCAATGAAATGATTGGTGATATCAAATTTGACGATGAAATATTAATAAATGTAAAATCTACAATTGACAAATTGATATGTACCGTAAATAATGTGAAAGAATTAATCGAACATCTATATACCGAATATATTGAAAACCCGCAAGCACAAACAGTTCTAACGGAATTGATATCAATGTCGGAGGTTTATAGAGGTCTGAGTGAGGAAGATTTTCAAAACGTAATCCAAGAAACAATTGATAAAATTAATCGCTGCAGACAGATTAAGGAAGCTGAACACATTAAAAGTTTATATAAAGGGATTAAAGATGACGATCCCGAAGCCCTTAAAATACAAATACAACTAAGAGATAAGATAAAGAAAAACAGACAAAAAACGGAGAAAATCTAAATGACAAAAAAAAGAAACTCAAGCTCCTCAATAGTCAGTGTAATGGAAGATGAAACACTTGATTTGCAAGATATTAGTGAAGATTCGGTATTGGATACCGACCACGATTCTATGAATTATATGAATGTTGATATTTCAACAGATAATATTGAAGATATCGTTACCTCAAAAATGGGTGACAAAATCAGTTCAGACGACATTTTCATGCTTAACAACATGGAAGACGAGGCTGACCCGAACGATATTGAATTACCTAAGAATGTCGCAATTGACGACCCTGTAAGATTATACCTTCGTGAAATCGGAAGAATTAAACTTCTATCCGCAAATGAAGAAATTGAATTGGCAAGAAAGATTTTGGAAGGCGGCACACCCGGCGCAATCGCCAAAAGAAAACTTGTTCAGGCAAACTTACGTTTGGTAGTTAGTATTGCTAAAAAATATGTCGGACGCGGAATGCTTTTCTTAGACTTAATCCAAGAAGGTAATCTCGGTTTAATCCGTGCAGCTGAAAAATTTGACCACGAAAGAGGTTTTAAATTCTCAACTTACGCAACTTGGTGGATTAGACAAGCAATCACTCGTGCAATTGCAGATCAGGCAAGAACTATAAGAATTCCTGTTCACATGGTTGAAACAATCAACAAGTTGAAAAAAGTAACCAGAAAATTGGCTCAAGATTTATCAAGAAAACCGACCGAAGATGAATTGGCTGCCGAAATGAATGTTTCAATACCAAAATTACGTGAAATTATCAAAATTGCACAAGAACCGTTATCTCTTGAAACACCTATCGGTAAAGAAGAAGATTCTCGTTTGGGAGATTTCATTGAAGATAAAGAGGCAGACGCTCCGGTTAAAATGGTTGCTTCCGAGCTTTTAAAAGAAGATTTAGCCGAAGTGCTTTGCACACTTTCTCCTCGTGAACGTGATGTTTTGAGATTACGTTTCGGAATGGACGACGGACGCCAAAGAACTTTGGAAGAAGTTGGTCAATTATTCGGCGTTACTCGTGAACGTATCAGACAAATTGAAGCAAAAGCTCTAAGAAAATTACGTCATCCAAATCGTAAAAAACGCTTAGAAGAATATGTTGAATAAAATATAAAAACCGGAGTTTTAAAACTCCGGTTTTATTTTGAATATAAAACTAATATTTAGCAAATACCTTCACGCAACCTTACAACAGCCGCACCCCAAGTCATTCCTGCACCAAATCCGCACAGAATTGCAGTTGAGCCCAGTTTAATTTTCCCTTTTTCAACTCCTTCTTTTAATGCAATAGGAATTGAAGCCGCTGACGTATTACCATAATATTTGATATTTGAAATAACTTTTTCATCAGAATATCCGAGTCTTTGCTGTAATGCCTCAATAATTCTTTGATTTGCCTGATGTGGAATTAAGTAGTCAATATCTTCAGCTTTCATACCAGCATCGGCAATACATTTATCCACATAATTCGGCAGCGTTGTTACTACAAATTTGTATACATCACGACCTGCCATGTGAATATGTGAATCAACCTCATCGCAAGGCTCTACAAGCGGACAATTTTTACCCGGCATATTCATATAAATATATTGACCAATACCACCGTCAGCCCTGACATCCAAAGCTAAAATATCATCAACACCATCTTCGGCTTCAGTAACGACAAAAGCACCTGCACCGTCACCAAAAAGGATTGAAGTTCCTCTATCTTCCCAATCTACAAGTCGTGAATTATTATCAGCTGCTACAAGTAAAATATTTTTATATAAACCTGAACCGATTAATCCTCTTGCCACCTGTAACGCATATATTAAGCCCGTACAAGCTGCAGTCAAATCAAAAGAAGGTACAAAATCAGGAATACCAAGCCTTGCTTGAATATTACAAGCCAAAGCCGGATATAACTGTGGTGGAGCAGATGCTGCAGCAATTACACAATCAATATCTTCTGCCCTAAAACCTGATTTTTCTATTGCCTGCTTTGCAGCCTCAAAACCTAAATCTATGGCACTCTCGTTACCTGAAACAACTCTGCGTTCTTTAATGCCTGTTCTTGTATAAATCCATTCATCAGATGTTTCGTATAATTTTGTCAAATCGTCATTTGTGACAACAGTTTTCGGCACGCTGTAGCCAACACCTGCAATTCTCATTGGTTTAACACTTTTTGTCATAATATTTGTCCTATCTGTTAATGTTTTCTGCAATCTTGGAATTGATATCTTTGTTTAACACTCTAACAGCAGCTCTTACTGCATTTTTCATTGCATAAGAAGAACTGCGTCCATGTGCAATAACAGAGATACCTTTTACTCCTAATAATAGCATACCGCCAAAAACTTCCCAATTAATCCTTTTGAGAATTCTTCTTAAGAACGGTTTAGCCATAAGACCAATAATGCAGCCAACAAAATCCGACTTAAATTCGGATGAAATCATTTTCAAAAGCATGGATGCCGTACCCTCAGTAACTTTCAAGGCAACATTACCCGCAAACCCGTCACATACAACAACATCACATTTATTTATAAATAATTCTTTTCCTTCAACATTACCGGCAAAGTCAATATATCCTTTTTCGTGCATGTCTTTTAAGATAGGATAAGTTTCCTTAACCAAAGCATTACCTTTTCCTTCTTCTTCACCGATACTTAAAATACCTACTTTCGGATGTTCAATACCCACGATATGTTTTGCATAAGCAACACCCATTTCTGCAAACTGTGCGAGCATTTCAGGAGTACAATCACTATTTGCTCCGCCATCAATCAAGACAACAGGATCTTTCATGGTAGGTAAAGTTACTGCTATGGCAGGCCTTGAAACACCATGAATTCTTCCTAATCCAAACAAACTTGCCGCCATTGCCGCACCTGTTGAACCGGCAGAAACAACGGCTTCACATCTGCCCTCAGCCACAGCTCTTACTGCCGCTACGATTGATGAATCCTTTTTCTTTCTTATGGATTGACCGACAGCCTCACCCATACCTATTACCTCAGAGGCATGCGTAATTGTATAATCAATTTTTTCTAAATCTATCTTTATACGTCTTTTATGACCTTTTGTACCACAATCGGAGTATATACAACCGGCATTCCTAATTCGTTCTAATTCTGCATTGATTTCATCTTCACGTCCGACAAGCTCAAGTCCGACACCATATTCTTGTGCCGCCCATAATGAACCTTCGACAATTGCTCTCGGTGCGTAGTCACCGCCCATTGCATCTATAGCTATTCTTGACATATCCTTCTCTCTCCAAAAGTGGTATTAAAATCAGAAGCGGTAAAATGCCGCCTCTGATTATTATAGTTATTCTTCTGTTTTTTCAACTTCTGCTTCTGCTTTTACTTCTTCAGTAGAAACTTCTTCGGTTTTTACTTCTTCAACTTTTGTTTCTTCTGATTTTGCAGCTTTCTTAGTTGATTTTTTTGCTGTTTTCTTAGCCGGTGCAGTAGCCGCTGCTGCAGCCGCTTTGTCAGCCAATTTTACCGGCTGACCTTTATATGTGCCGCAAGCCGTACATACTGTATGTGCTAAAACTGTTTCGCCACAATTAGGGCATTTTGTTGTTTCGGGCTTAGTGGCTTTCCAATTGGATCTTCTGCTTCCTTGAGCCGAATGCCCGGTTCTTTTCTTAGGTACTGCCATTTTTGTTTTTCCTTTTTATTTTTGTACTTACTATTTTTTTGGGTTAATTTGGATATTTTTAAAGACTTCCAGTCTTGGATCTGCGGAAATTTCTTCAGACAGAAATTCCCTTCCTTTACAATTTATACCACAAACTTTCTTATTTGGTAAATCTAATATTACAGATTGATACAATAAGTCATAAATATCAATCTCATTTTCGCCGTTCAAATCAGTTACAAACTGACCGTCTTTTAATTCAAATTCTTGTCCGGATTCCTCATAATCCCCTAACAGCGAGTGTTTTGAATATACTTCATCAATATCAAAATCCAATTCATACTCAAATTTTTCAAGACACAAATCACATTCCAATAAAATTTTACCGTTTACATGCCCGCTAATTTGAACAAAATCACCTAAAGATTTTGCACAAAGTTCCGCTTTTATCGGGGTAACACAATCCAAGCCTTCGATTTTTTCATCAAAAGTCATATATAGCGTTTTATTTTCGGCATTTTCTAAATCTTCTAATAATATTATTTTTTCCATTTTATTCAAAATCTATATAAATTGTTCCTCTTGAATTGCCAGAGCCGCAATCTGATTTGACACAAAACAAGCTTTTTTCAAAGGTCCTTCTGTTTCTTTTTCCACAACAACAGCATTTGGCGATGTCATTTTTTCAATCAGTTCTTGATAAAGAGCCTGAGCATCTTTCACATACAACACTAAAGGTGCTGTAGAACCCTTGATAAATACCAATACCGCATAACGCTTTTTAATATTTTGTGCATTCATTCCTTGAGGATTAAATTGTTGTGCCATAAATTTCTCCTTTTTACAGTATTTTAGTTGAAAAATACCGTAAATGCAAGAGGGCTGACTTTATGCACAAATTTTATGCAACATGGTTATAGATTAAATTATCTTGATTTTTGTATTTACTTCTCCAGTTAGCAAGTTCAAAGTGTTGAGTTTCATATTTTCTTCCGAAAGAACCCCAATCTCCGCCCCAAGTAACACCTGTTTCAGCTTTTACCCTACGGGCAAATTCATTAAATTGAGTTCCGCTTACCTGTTTACCGTCTTTGTATAATGCGATATCAATTGCAACACCGTAGTTGTGAGGAGAACTTCCGCCTTTTGCAACGGAATTTCCTTTTCTTGCTCTTGCTGCATTTGATTCTGCAACAGATCTTGAGCCATCAGATATTACAAAAGTCAATCCCATTTCACCTGCAATTCTTTGAAATTCAGGAATTTTATCAGTAAATTCTTTTTGCATTTGATCAAGTTTTGTATAGTTGAATGTCAAAACTTCAGTTCCGTCAGGTAATTTCGCAATTTTAGCACCCAGACGTTTTCTTACATCAGCAGGTATGCTTTCGATGTCTAATTCATTATATGTAAATTTCTTAGGTGTGTTTTTTACTTCAGCGATTTTAACATCAACCTCTTTTAATTTGCTTTGAGCATCCTGAAGCTCACTTTTTGCTGTTTGAAGTTCTCTTGATTTAACGTCTTCAACATTTTGTTTTGCACGATTAAATGCGTCTAATTTTGCTTTTGTAACTTCAGAACAATTTTGTTTTACTAATTCGTCTAATTTAGTTTTTTCAGTATTCAAAGATTGTTTTTCTTTTTCCAAATTTTCTTTTTCTTTTTGCAATTTTTCCAAAGATTTTTTCAAACCTGCAAGTTTGTGTTCTTGTTTTGAAATTTCTTTTGTTTTTGATGATATTTGTTTTTCAAGTTCTGATTTTCTTGATTTTATTTTAGCATCTTTTTCCTTATCCTCAGGTTTACCTGACAATGCAGGAATTGAAGATAAAGAAGTTTTCAATGCTGCCAAATTGCCTTTTAAACCATCAAGAGAGGTTTCCATATCGGCAATTTCAACTTCTTTGTTATTAATTTCAACCGCATTTTTATCCAATTTTTGCTGATTTTTTTCGATATTTGAATTGTTAGTTAAAATTTGCTTTGCAAATTTTTTTGCACCTGCATCATCTTTTATGGCTTTTTCGTATTCAGCTCTTGCAACATCAGCGTCCTTTTTGGCAGCTTTCACTTTTTCATTTTCGCCGTTATGAACAGCATTAACAGCTTTTTGTTTTTCAGTCACATTGCTTGCTCTTGATGTTCTTTCGGTTTCCAATTCATCTAAAGACATCTCATCAAGAGTTTTTTCCTTTGGAGTTGAAACATTATAAGAATTTCCCGAATTTGAAGAAACACTTGCCGGCGCAGTTTCAACAGGTGCAGAGGCAGTTGTTTCATCAACCGCAGAGGAAGTTTCATCAGGTGTTTCTACAGGAGTTTCGGTTTCTGATGCCAATTCCTCAAGAATTTTATCCAAGTCGATATTATTTTCTTTCAATACGGCTTCAAAATCTTCTAACGAAATATCTTCAAGATTTCCGTCTTTTCCTGCCAATTCCTTAACGTATTCTTTTAATTCTTCAGTTGATAATTCTCCGTCAGCGTTAGAATCAGCCAATTTTTTAACCGCTTCTATTGAGAAAAAGTTTTTCAAAACATATTCTAACGGGCTCAATTCTTGAGGCTGTTCAGCTTCTTCATTTGTATTTGTCAATTTAGTGTAGTCAATATTTTCAATATCTGTTTTTGTTGCTTTTGAAAATATCGGCGTTCCGTTATAACGAACAGAATACGCATCCCCAAATATCGGCGTAAACGGATTTGTATTATTGTTGTTTACACGAACTTGCGAAAAATTGTCACGATTTGTTCCGTTTGATAATTTGTTTAAATATTCAAAGTAATTCATTTATTCTCCCCGATACAATTAATATCCCCTTGTATATATAAAGTATTTACGCAATACGTAATTGCTAAACAACTACAGCATTGTTAACAATTGTTTACAAAATCTGTAAAAATATTTCATGTTATACTTTTGATAAGGAGCAGCCTATGTGGGACAAACTTAAAGAACAATTCAATCTTTTAAAACTGGAAAAGAAACATCTTTGTATGATTACAAATTCAGATAAATTCTTATCAAAAGATGATTTTCTTGACGCGGTAGCATCTGCATTACAAGGCGGAGTTGATATGATTATGTTGAACGAAAAAAATATTCCTGACAGCACGGTTGTCGATATCGGGAGAAAAATTCGAATATTGTGTGACGAATACGGAGCAACATATATTGTAAACGACAGAGCTGATATAGCATTGATAACAGAGGCTGACGGCGTACATTTAGAACCGCAGGGAGTATCCGTTGCCGATGTTAGAGAATTAGCTTCTCACAATACCATTATAGGCAAAACCGTATACACAACAGATGAACTAAAGAGAGCAAAAACAGACGGAGCGGATTATATTCTTCTGTCACCGCAAAACGGTGAAGTTCTGCCTGATATTGATTTAATTTTTGAAGCACGTGATAATTGTGAAATACCGGTATTTATAACAGGAAAAATAAATACTGCAAACGTGAATGATGTTTTACAATTCGGCATCAACAAATTAGCGCTTGCAGATGAACTAATGTATGCAAAAATTCCCGAACTTAAAGCTCGGGAATTTATTAAACAAATATATTAAGCGAATTATTCCACACCTATCAGATTACCTTGTTTATCAAAATCCATTAACATACGGTTGTCTTTTGAAATTTCAACGTAAGAAGCGAAAACTCCGTCTTTTTCATAGAATGCGGTTTTTTCTGTATTGTTCTTTCTGTCCGCAACATTTACATCAACATATCCGTCTTTGTAATAAGTCGTAGTTTTTATAACATCCGGTGCTATTTCTTCGTTAATAGATGTATCACCATTGGTGTAAATAATTGATTTTTTACCGTCATCATACTCAATACCGGTCAAGTCGCCGTTTGGAGCAAAGGCATGGACAACTTTACCGTTTTCTGTTTCTGTTGTAATAAGTTCTACTGCCCCGTTTGAGTAATATGTTTTTTCACCTTCCACTTTAGACGGATCATAATTCAATACGACAGGCGCTGACGGTTTTAATTGAACATCATTAAGCGGATCTTTTCCGGTTGTATTTGGGATAGGATATGCTTGAGTTACTTCTGTTTTTCCTATCATTTGACCGTCTTTATATTGCGTTTTTTCTGTTGTATGAGTAGCCCAGTTATGGGTTTCAACTTCCTTGATTTTACCGTCTTTATCAAAATCGGTTTTCTTAGAAACAGATGCTGCTTCATTTTTTTCTATTATGGAAGATTCTTTAGTTTTAAAGTTTACAATAGAAACTTTTTGAGTTCCGTCAGGCAAGGTTTCTATTTCTCTTGCAAATTGCAAACCTTCTTCGTCATAATATGTATCTGCTACACGTTCACCTGTTTTAGGATTAAATTTTGCAATTTCTATCGCTTGTGATTTTGGTAATTTACCTTTTTCAATTATATTGAAATTTTCTTGTCTTTGGATTAAGTTTCCTGTTTCATTGTCAAATGTTTCAATTTTGCTGATTGCATCATTTGGCGCTAACACATCCATTTTATAAACAACGGTAGTTTTATCATTCTTAACAACAATACTGTTTAAATCTCCGTTTGAATTATTAATCGGAGTACCTTTTTGCATTAAATATTTAATCGCCTCAGGCTGCATTACCGTCGGCATTAAAGGTTGCACTGTTTTAGGTTCTGTTGAGGAAGATGCGAGTGCTTTATTGTATGTTGCTAAAGCATCAGCTCCGCCCATATTTACGTTTTGAACGGGATACGAAACTGCCTGTTGCTGAGGATTTGTAACACGTTGTGTTGTATACTGCGTTGGATTTACATTCTGCACTAACGGAAGTGAATTTACCGGATTAATCATACTACCTGCTTTCTAAACTTCAATACTACATACCTATATAAAAATTCCTATGAAGAAAAATTGCTAAAATATGAAGACATATTAAGTATTGAATAATGAAGATAATAATTATAATTTGAAGAATTAAGTTTTATGGTATAATGATTTTATTGAAGAAAAGGAGCAAAAATGTTTGGAGTAATATTAGCAGGAGGTTCAGGAAGCCGATTATGGCCATTATCAAGAGAACTTTACCCAAAGCAACTTTTAAATTTATACGAAGAAAAAAGTTTGCTGCAATCAACTTTTGAAAGATTGAATAAATTTATTCCTGCCGAAAACATTATCAGTATTACTAATGCCAAACATCACGCAAACGTAAAAATGCAACTTGGAGAAGCGGGTAAAAATTCCGTAATTTTATCCGAACCTATCTCAAAAAATACCGCTCCTGCAATTGCTTTAAGCATCAAATATATTATGGAAAATTCAAATAGTGACGAAACTATACTCATTGTCCCGTCAGATTTGAAAATCAAAGACAACGTAAAATTTGAACAAAGTATAAAAAACGCAGAAGAATTAGTATCACAAGGATATATTGTAACATTCGGAATAAAACCCGATTATCCGGAAACAGGTTTTGGTTATATTCATTCGGAAAACAGTAAGGTTATAAAATTTACGGAAAAACCTAATACGGAAACAGCGGAAAAATATTTGAAATCTGCAAATTATTATTGGAATAGCGGAATATTTATGTTCAAAACTTCAACAATAATAAAAGAATTTGAACAATATTGTCCCGAAATCGTATCCGTTATTGAAAACATTGATTGCTCAGACAGTTCATCATACTTTACAGAGTTTGAACAAATGCCGAATATTTCTTTAGACTACGCAGTTTTGGAAAAAAGCAACAACATCGCAATGCTTGAACTCTTATCCGACTGGAAAGATTTAGGCTCTTGGAAATCAGTATATGAAGCCTGTCCAAAAGATAATAAAAACAATGTTTTTCTGGGTCATGTTCTTGATAAAGATTCTAAAAATTCGCTTGTGTATTCTTCTTCAAAACTTGTCGCAACCATTGGTTTGGAAGACACTGTGATTGTTGAAACAGAAGATGCAATTCTTGCTTGCAAAAAAGACCGAACTCAAGAAGTTAAACAAATTTATGAAACATTAAAAGCCCAACATGACGGTACACAAAAAGTTCACAAAACAGTCTATCGTCCTTGGGGTTTTTATACCGTAATAGCGGAAGGTACAGGTTTTCAAACAAAGATTATCCATGTAAATGTCGGACAAAAACTTTCTGTTCAATCACATAATCACAGAAGTGAGCATTGGGTTGTATTATCAGGTACTGCAAAAGTGGTCTTGGAAGGCAAAGAACATATACTATCACCGGGACACAGCATTGATATCGCAGTAAAAGCAATTCACTCATTACAAAATCCGTTTAATGAAGATTTGGAAATAATTGAAGTTCAAAAAGGAGATATTTTATCGGAAGACGATATTATCCGCTATGAAGACATTTACGGTCGGGCATAAAGACTTTTAATTAACTTTTTTCATAAATAATTTCATACATACGGAGTATGCAAAATTTCCTCTGCACCTGTACAATAAACAGGTGGGTGAGAGGTAATTTATGTTAGCACAAACAATCAGAAATAATTTGACCGATAATAAACAGGTAAACGTAAGAACTAAAGCGGCAAAATTTGGCAATATGTTCCAAACAGCACCAAATACGGAAAATAAAGATCCGAAAATGGTTCAAGTTCTTATGAAAGCGGGTTTAGTAAATTTGGATAAAAATAATGAACTTTTGAAAAATGCTTCCGTACCTAAAACTGTAGATTTCGGAGCAATTCCGCAAATTGACGAAAATGACTATATCGTTGAAAATCCAAACGAAGTCATTGTTAACTTTCCTATACAACCTGTTATTGAAATGAAAGAAAAACTACCGTTTTTCAAATCATTAAGCGCAAAACTTGCAGCTATTGCAATTGATTGCTCCGTGTAAAAAGTTTATAAATAAAAAAGCCGTCGGGTAACTCCGACGGCTTTTTATTATAACAATTCCTTTAAATAGTTTGGAAGTGCAAATCGCGTATTGTGATATTCTTTGTTGTATATTTTACAAGTCGGAATAATTTCTGCCGCACGTTCTTCATTGTAGTATTCAAGCGGTTTAACACTCTCGGAGCAAAATGCCCAAGCCCAGTAACCACCCGGATAAGTCGGGATATTAGAAGTGTATGTTGCGACAATCGGAAATACTTTTTTCAACTGTCTATACATTTTTTCAACAGAATCCGCCTGTGCAAAAGGTGATTCTGATTGAGCCACCATTATACCGCCTTTTTTAAGCGAATTTTTAACATTTGTGTAAAACTCATCCGTGAACAATCCCTCACCCGGTCCCATTGGGTCGGTTGAATCTATTAAAACTATATCAAATTCATCTTTTTTATCTTTAATATACTCAATTGCATCTTGAACAAGAATTTCCACTTTAGGATTATCCAATTCGCAAGAAATAGTCGGCAAATATTTTTTACAAACATCAATAACCATTCCGTCAATCTCACATAACACGGCACGTTCAACAGTTTTATGCTTTAAGACTTCACGAATAGTACCGCCATCACCACCGCCAATTACGAGGACTGATTTTGGACAAGGATGCTGCATCATAGGAATATGCGCAATCATTTCATGGTAATGATATTCATCACCCTCTGTTGTCATCATTAAATCATCAAGTGTCAAAACTCTGCCTAATTTTGACTCGGTTTCAAATACTTCAACTTTTTGAAATGGTGAATTATCCGAAAATAAAACTTTACCGGCTTTTATTGCAATTCCGTATCCGCCTGGTGTTATTTCATGATAATAACCGTTTTCTATTCCGTTTTTCATTCTGTTTTCCCTTTCTTTTTCATGTTTTATAATATTATCACAAAAAAAAATTAAAAATATATAAAGAGATAGATTTATATTCTTTATTGTGTATAATTAACTGGTACACAGAATAATTATGGATAAACAATTATGCAAAATGTTTTAGAGAGAAAAGCAATAAAAACAATTGATTTTAACTGTGATTTGGCACAGAGTTTCGGCATATACAAAAACAGCAGCGAAACAAGATTATTGGATTATGTTAGTTCAGTCAATATTTCTTGCGGATTTCACGCAGGCGACCCGCTAACAATCAAAGAAGCATTACTACAGGCAAAAGAAAAAAACATTGTTGTCGGTGCACATATCGGATTTGATGATATACAAGGGTTTGGATACCGTCAAATGGATTTGGATAGTGACGAACTTGAGGCTCTTGTTATGTATCAGGTTGGCGCAATAATGACATTTGCCAAAGCATACAATATGGAAATCGAACACGTAAGACCGCACGGTGCTATGTATCGCCAAGCATCTTCCGATTTGGAGGTTTCAAGAACAATTGCCAAAGCAATAAAAAAATGTTCAAAATGGCTTGTATATTACGGAGCTACAGGTGAAAATCTTGCAACCGTAGCGGAAGAAGAAAATATCCAAGTTGCTCACGAAGTTCATCTTGAAAAAATATATGATACTGAAGGAAACATTGATTTTTCCGCACGTGATCTTGAAAATACAGATATCTCAATGCAAAGATTAAAAGACTTACTTCAAAATTCTCAAGTCACAAATAATGCCGGTGGAAAAACAATAGTAAGAGCAGATTCTATACATTTTTCAAACAAACTTTCTAATGCAAAAGATTTAATAGTTCGGGCACGAGATTTTATTGAACCTTTGCCATATAATTACAAAAATGCCCAAAAATCAGGCTGGGTGGAATAATAAAATCATTCAATAACTTCTGTTGTAACTCAAATAACAGAAGTTATATAAATTAACCAAAGGAAACAAGTATGATTAAGAAAATAAAAATACCAAAACAAGCAGGATGGCTAATTCCGGGATTACAAGTCAAGAGGTGGTTTGCGCTTATTTTAGCCGGAACTATTTTAATGACACTCGGAATATTAATCTTATTTGATTTACAACCGATTTACAACACGATGCAGTTTATCAGCAAAATTGCAACAAAAATATCCACAGAATGGCTTGCATTTGGAATTGTAATGATAGGTGCTGCGATATTTTTCAAAGGTTGGCAAAAAACAAACCTTTCAATACTTGATATGGAAGATGATCGCAATAATGATCTTCTGCTTGAACATCTGTACAGAAGAAGAAAACTCAATCGAGGTCCGAGAATTGTTGCAGTAGGCGGCGGAACAGGTTTATCAATGTTGTTAAGCGGAGTTAAAAATATTACAAACAATATTACTGCAGTTGTTTCTGTCGGTGATGACGGGGGAAGTTCAGGCAGACTCAGAGAATCTATGGGAATTTTACCTCCGGGAGATATAAGACATTGTATCACCGCATTAGCTGACGATGAGGACTTGGTAAATAAACTTTTCAAATACAGATTTGATAACGGCGAAGGTTTGGAAGGTCACAGTTTTGGAAATTTATTTTTGACTGCACTTTGTGATATTACGGGAAGTATGGTTACTGCGGTCAAAGAATCTTCAAATGTACTATCAATCAGAGGTAGAGTTTTACCTGCAACATTAGATGATATGAAATTGGCTGCAGAAATGGAAGACGGAAGAATTATTCACGGAGAATCAACCATTCCTGAAGCTCACGGCAAAATTAAAAGATTATTCACGGAGCCTGCGGATTGCAAAGCGTTACCTGAAGTTATTGACGCAATCAAAAATGCCGAGTTAATTATTTTAGGACCGGGAAGTCTTTATACAAGTGTTATTCCTAACCTATTAATTAAAGAAATTGCACAAGAAATCGCAAAATCTAAAGCTAAAAAAATCTATGTATGTAATATTATGACACAACCGGGCGAAACCGATAATTACAATGTTTCTGACCACTTAAAAGCTCTGATACAACATGCCGGTTCAAAAGATATTGTGGATGCAGTTTTGGTAAACGACTATTTGCCTGAAAAACTTGCGGATAAGTATCAAAAATCAGGTTCATACCCTGTTAAACTTGATATTACGGAAGTTAAAAAACTCGGAGTAAAAGTCTTTGCAAAAAAACTGATTGAAGACAGCAAAGAAGGATTAGTAAGACACAGTTCAAACAGGGTTGCCAGAGCCGTATATTATTGGTTCAGACACCAGCAAAAAAATAAATAATCACTACGAGATAAAAATATGACTAAAAAAGTTACAGTAAGAACATTACAAAAAATTAAAGATACCGGCGAAAAATTTTCAGCCTTAACGGCTTACGATTATTCAACGGCAAAATACATAGATGAAGCAGGTATTGATTTGATACTTATCGGTGATAGTCTTGCAATGGTAGCTTTGGGGTATGAAGATACGACAGCTATCGGAGTTGAGGAAATGAAAATTTTTACCAAAGCCGTTGCCAAAGGGGTTGAAAGAGCAATGGTAGTGACCGATATGCCATTTATGAGTTATACGATAGATATACCTTCTGCCCTAACTAACATTGGAGAAATGGTTAAAAATGGCGCTAATGCAGTAAAACTTGAAGGTTGTAATGATTACATATTAGAACTTATAAAACGGACAATACAAATGGGCGTTCCTGTTCTTGGACATATTGGGTTTACTCCGCAATCTCAAAACGTAATAGGCGGTCATATAATTCAAGGCAAAACCGACGAAAGCGCTAAACATTTGCTAAATCAAGCAAAACAACTTGAACAAGCCGGAGTTTTTGCGATTGTATTAGAAATGGTTCCGGAAGAATGTGGGAAATATATTACGGAAAACTTATCTGTTCCAACTCTTTCATGCGGTGCCGGCAGATTTTGTGACGGTCAAATTGTTGTTTGCGATGACCTGTTTGGAAAATTCTCTGATTTTAAACCTAAATTTGTAAGAAAATACGGTGATATGAAAAGCCTTATAACAGATTGCGCCTCAAAATATAATAAAGATGTTAAATCAGGAAAATTTCCGAACGAAAGTGAGGTTTATTAGATTTTCAAAACAAGAATTAAAGAAGGGATAAAGATTATGCTTATACATACAATAGCCGAAGTTAGGGAACAAATAAAATTGTGGAAAAAAGAAGGTTTGACTATCGGATTAGTGCCGACAATGGGAGCTTTGCATGCCGGTCACTTGAGCCTTATAAAAAAAGCTGTTGAAAAATGCGACAAAGTTGTAGTTTCGGTTTTTGTCAATCCAATTCAATTTTGTCCCGGTGAAGATTTGGATAAATACCCGAGAACACTTGAGGCTGACCAAAAACTATGTGAAGATGCCGGAGTAAACATAGTATTTGCACCGTCACCTGCTGAAATGTACGGTGAAAATCAAATGCGAACAAATGATTTTTTAACCTATGTAATTCCGCCGTTTTTCTATGTGAATAAATTGTGCGGAAAATCTCGTGTTGGACACTTTGACGGCGTTTGTACGGTTGTTAATAAGTTGTTCAATATTGTGCAGCCGGATTTTGCATTTTTCGGACAAAAAGACGCTCAACAACTTATTATTATCAAAAAAATGGTTAAAGATTTGAATATCCCGGTTGAGATTATCCCTTGCCCGATTGTCAGAGAAGACTCAGGACTTGCCCTGAGTTCACGCAACAAATATCTGTCAGATGATGATAAAATTCAAGCACTCGCACTTTCAAAAATTTTAAATAACATTAAAAACTGTTATCAAAAAGGAATTACGGATGTTGAAGCCATAAAAGAAACTGCTTATTCTTTTTTAAACGAAAATCACGATTTAGAATATCTTGAATTTATGGACGAAAATAATCTTGAGGAAGTAAAAAAAGCGAATGATAATACAAGAGTATTTATCGCTTGCAAAGTCGGCGGAGTAAGATTAATTGATAATATACTTTTGAAGGATTAATTTCTTTAACGCCTTTGCATTAACGGCATCAGGTTCTATCTGTAAAAGTTTTTCAAGATAAACAAGTGATTTATGGTAATCGCCAAGTTTTTTCTGAGCGGCAGCCATTGCAAAAAGTGCATCTACAAATTTTGGATCCAGCTCCAATGCTTTTTCCAAATCTTTTACTGCTTTACTAACATCAGGATTTTCGATATCTTTTCGGGAAAGAATAATTCTCGCTCTGTTATAATAAGCATCAGTCATATTTTCATTTAATTGAATTGCCTTTGTGTAATCAAGCATTGCTTCATCATAATTTTCTAAAACCTGATATGCCGCCGCCCTGTAAAAATATGGTATTTCCCAATCATTTTTCAATTCAAGTGATTTATTTATATTTTCAATTGCCTGTTCGCATCTTCCGTTTTGAAAGTCAAAAATTCCATTATCCAAATAATATTTGTAATCTGCCATATTGTACCCCTTATTGTTTGATTATAACATAAATAACGTGTATAATAAATATAGAGGGAGTTATGAAAAAAAGTATACTTTCAAACTTTGCACTATTTCTAACGGCACTAATTTGGGGGTTATCATTTGTTGCTCAAAAAGCCGGAATGGATTACGTCGGTCCGTTCAGTTTTAATTTTGCCAGAAGTATTTTGGGCGGCTTAAGCCTTATTCCGCTGATATTTATTGTTAAATTTATCAAGGAAGATACCAGAACAAAAGAAATCAAACACAAACAACATGTTGAACTGGCAAAAGCAGGAATTTCATGCGGTATTGCATTATTTACGGCAATATCAATTCAACAATACAGCATGACATCTGTTGCGGCAGGGAAAGCGGGATTTATTTCCGCACTCTACATAATTTATGTACCGTTAATCTCAATGTTTTTTGGTCAAAAACTTGCCAAAAACGTCAAAATTAGTGTTGGCATAGCGCTTATTGGATTATATTTATTGTGTTTCAAACCGAATACCGGAGGTTTTGACTTTTATGACGTACTTCTTTTAATAAGTGCATTTTTCTATGGCGTTCACATATTAGTTGTTAATCATTTTTCAAAAAGTATTAATGCCGCAAAAATATCCTGTCTTCAATTTTTTGTTGTCGGAATTTTATCGTTACCCTTGATGTTATTGTTTGAAACTCCTCAGATTTCCGATTTTATCGCCTGCAAAATTCCTTTGTTATATGCAGGGATTTTAACTTGCGGCGTTGCATATACACTACAAATTTTCGGGCAAAAATACACACAACCCGTTGTAGCATCACTAATTTTATGCCTGGAGTCAGTTTTTGCAGTATTTGGAGGTAGTATCATCCTGCAAGAAACCATGTCAACAAGAGAAATATTCGGGTGTATTTTTATGATATTCGCCGTTGTATTATCACAATTACGTAAAAAATCCGTCAAAAAAGTTTCCGAACAATTTTCTCCAAGTGAAGAATAAATTTTTAATTTATCATATATACTTCACCCGTATCGTGATTAAAATGGCATTTTGCAATATACAAATCCCCGTTTTGCACGGCAGAATTTATTATTGTTGAATTTTTTAAAAGATAATCTTCAACCCAAATTGTATGTTTTCTGGCAAATTTATTATTACAATCCATTTGTCCGCCAAAATCTATGACCGGATATACACATTTTAATATTGATTGGAAATTTTCAGTAACTTCGGGATAATGTTCATTTGCATAAGTCATCACGCCGCAATCATCATGTCCTAAAAGAATTAACAAAGGAACGTGAAGTTTTTTAACGGCATATTCAATACTTTCCCGAACATTTGGACCAACAGTAATTCCTGCAACCCTGACAACAAACAATTCGCCGATACCGCAATCAAAAATGATTTCAGGAACAACTCTAGAATCCGAACAACTAAGAACACAAGCATAAGGTTCTTGATATAATGCTAATTTTTGCAAAGTGAAAAGACACATATTTTTAGCCGTCGGAGTTCCGTTCATAAAATTTTTATTCCCGTTTAAAAGTTTCTCCAACTCCTGTTTCGCTTTTGACGGAATATTTTCAGGCAACAACATACCCTTACACCTTTCTTATTCATTTGTATCATTATACCATACTATTATAATTATGCAGATTTTTGTTCGGAATGACTATTATTGCTAAGATTTTTAAAATTGTAAAAATGCAATTTTGCAACTTGCGGTTTTACAACATTGTCTATAATAACCGTTTCAACAAATTTATCAATAGCTTTTGCGGTCAGTAAAATCGCAGTAAATGCACCTGCAGACTTCCACGCTTTTAGCTTAAATATCTTTTTATCAAGAATTTTTTGAGCACTATCTGCATCTTGACAGTTATCAAGCAACTTTGTAAATTGAGTTTTTGCAAATTCCTTAATTCTTTCTTCGTTAGAATTTGCAATAGCGCCACGTTTACAGTTGCATAATAATTTATCAAATATTTTTACAACAAAATTTGTACGAGAATAATTTTTCTTTTTAACATTGTAATATTTATCAAAATTATCCGTAAACTCAAGTATTTTTTCTTCTTTATTTTTTCCTTGAGCCAAAACATCATTCAATGCGGAATGATTTTTTATAAACCGTAACGATTGTTCTTTTGCATTTGTTGAAAGTTTTTGTCCGCGATACTTGTCAATCTGCGAAAAAACACTCATCCCGATATGACCGAAAATTGCAGGAAACAAAATACTTGCACAAGCCTGAAAAACTGCCTGATTAAAAGCACGTTGTGCGTTCGGTTTATATTTGTTGCCTTTATTTTTATACTTGTCATAAATATCGGCACCGAAATACATCAAAGCCGGAACCCAAAAGAGTTTTGCCGCATTTGGAGCAAGCTCGTTTATTGCTATACCGATATCGTTTGTATAGCCAAGCCCACGCAATGGCCAATTGGCAAGCGGATCAACGTATTTATCTTTTTTAGGTTTCTCTTTAGCCGTAGCATCAAAATTAATGTCTTGCCCCTCAGCCTTGAAGCTTAAGACCGGCGTAATTGAGGTAATCTTCATATTGTCTCCAAGCCGAAATATATCTAAAATCAATGAATATAGCTATTATATTACTCCAAAAATTCTGTTTTCGCAACTTTTGGTAAACTTATGTTACCTATTTTATATACTCCATAAGTTTGTTTAATAACTGAGATTTTTGGTGGAAGCCTACAAACTCAGCAATTTTTTCCCCGTCTTTTAACAAAACAAACGTCGGAAAACCCTTTATTTCAAAGCGTTTTGCAATTTCGGGACTTTCATCGGCATCAACTATACCTATCCATACATCGGAATGTTCAAAATCCATCAGTTCAATTCGTTGATTTTTACAGTACATACACCATGTTGTATAAAATTCAACCAATTTTAAACCCTGTTGTGTTTCTTGTTCAAAATTTGTGCTGTCCAATTCAATTATCATAAAAACCTCTCTATAAAAATATAATAAACTAATTTTAAGATATAACATCCCGCAGGAGATTAGTAAGAAATAAATAAAACTTAACAAAAATGTGAAGAATTTAGTCAATTCACCACATTAATAAGACCCTGAAACTTGTTCAGGGTGACATGGGTGTTAAGTAATTGGTAACAAAAGAAGGATATACGCAATGGTATAACACATGTGTCATCCTGAAAAAACTAAAAATCGAGTAGCGTAGCTGCGTAGATTTTGTTTTGTTCAGGATCTGTTTGAAATATAGCAAATATTCCACGATTGCAAGACCCTGAAACAAGTTCAGGGTGACAAGGGTGTTAAGTAATTAGTAACAAAAGAGGGATACACAATGGTATAACGCGTATGTCATCCTGAATTTATTTCAGGATCTGTTTAATTTGGGTAAAATATGCATTGAATTAGACCCTGAAACAAGTTCAGGGTGACACATGTGCTTGGCTTTTTGTATTCTGCTCGGCTTGTTCAGGGTGACATGAGTGTTAAGTAATTGGTAACAAAAGAAGGATATACGCAATGGCATAACGCGTATGTCATCCTGAAAAAACTAAAAATCGAGTAGCGTAGCTGCGTAGATTTTGTTTTGTTCAGGATCTGTTTGAAATATAGCAAATATTCCACGATTGCAAGACCCTGAAACAAGTTCAGGGTGACACATGTGCTTGGCTTTTTGTATTCGACTCAACTTGTTCAGCATAACAAAAGTGCGTCGCAATTAGTGGCACATTTAAAAATCATAGCCCCCCTTTACGTTTTGTTACAAATTGGCAATTTTTTAATTAAATTTTCCTTTATATAAACGTAGGTTATAAAATAATAGGTATCAAAGGTACATTTATGATTAATGTTAGTGGTATAGGTTACACTCCAAAAGTTACAACAAAAAACAATAGTAACTACAATTATATTCAGGCAGAACCCAATTTTGAAGGCCGAAGATACAACAAACAGCAATTCAAACCAATCGGAGTTCTCGAAGGGACTAAATTACTTGGAAAAGGTATCGTAAAACAAGTAACCTCTACAATATCATCAATTGTGGAGAATCCGCTAAAAACACTTGCTATTATTGGCGGAACAACTTTGGTAATAACATCTTTACCTTTAATCGGAATACCTGCAGCAGTCGGCGGTGGAGCATTAGCAATAGGCTTTGCAGGCTTGGCACTAGGGAAAGGTGCTTATCACACCTTACAATTTGTAAAAAATAATGAAGTCGGCACATACGATATTGCCAGAAAAAATCTTGAACAAATCGGCGGTGATACTGTTGATTTGGCACTTTCTGCTCCATTTATACCGAAAGCATTAAAAAATATTCAAGAATTTTTAAAATACGGAAAATTTGGATATAATCAGGTTCTTGCAAACCAATTACAACAAACAAAAGGAATTATAAATAAGTTTAAAGTGCTGAAAAATGCAAATACGGAATTGACAAGAAGTTCAGCCTATGCAAAAACAGTTGACGCAGAAGTAGCTAAAGTAGAAGGTATTACAGAAGCTGAAGCAGCTAAAATTAAGAAGGATTTGTTAGAATTTAATGTTCCGACAGAAAAAATTCCGGAAGTTGTACTTGATAAATATGCTCAAATAAAAGGAATAAAAACAAAACCAAATTTGAATTATAGAAGAATGAATCCGGATACATTCGGATACGCTAATGCAAGAGAATGTTCTATCAACTTGAATGACGGAACACAAAAAACAAGTACCACAAACCTTGCAGACGAGTTTAAAACAGTTAAACGCACCCAAAAAGGAAATCTCTATGAATACCAATTTAAAGATAAAAAAGGTAATATAGTTACAGATACTATTGATAAATCTCTCCTTGATGAATTTCAAACCAATCAAAATACTTATGAAACCCTCTCTCCTCAAGCTCGAGAAATATTAACAACCGTACATGAACGAGAACATATTGATCAATTTTCAAGAGTGTTCACACAAAATCCAAAAGGTCTCAATTACACATCTGAGGCAAGAAGAATGTATACCGAAATGGCAAAAGAAAGAGGCGCATTAAGCCCTGCAGAAATTTCAGAAGTAAACCAATATATCAATGCTCCGAATTATCACGGAAAACCATTTACCGTATATCTCAAAGACCCGTACGAAATAAATGCAAGGAAAATCGAATTTAGCGCATTAAATAATCCTACTTTCCAAAAATTGGACAACATATTCAAAACAGTAAACGCAACGCCGATAAATTCAGATTATAGAAAAGCAATACTGTTAAACGTAATCCGCGCGCAATCCGCAACTAATTAAGTAATATAAGCAATTTAAAACGCTTTTTAGTATCTTAACGGAATTTTTGAACGGAATACTTCAATATCTTCATAGCCAAAATTCAAAAGCATCCTGTTAGTACTTGTATAAAAGATGTTTTCATCAAATGTCGGGCCGATATTAATTGAAGTCACAGTGTCTTTTGGAAACTTATATTCCAAAAACGGCACAAATAAACCATTCTTTTCAACAACTCCCGTAGGCTTGGAATTTTCCGCACCAAAAACATTCACTATTACTATCCTGTATTCGTGTTCATTCTTAAATTGAGGATTTTTAAAAAATATACTGACAATACTCAATACATCAATAAGTTCAAAAAGAATATCGAAAAGTTTAACTTCATTACTCTTTTTGCATCTTAATGCACGTTCAAAAAGCATGTTCCACTTTTTGAAAATCGCATGGATTATCTTTATCTGTTTCTGTTTATCATAAATTACACTGCCATATATCGGCAAATAATCACTCTCCGTCATCTTGTTAATAAGTTTTTTCTTATCAAAACCAATGTTGTATCCGGTATAACTTTTACCTTTTGCATAATTATTCCACAAAGTCAGATTATCGCTTTCCGTAGAAAAAGAAGTGGTAAAATATTCCAGCTTGTTCACAAAATCATTTTCCCCGTCAACAATATGTTTATATTTGTTCTTAAAATGATTTTTTATTTTGTCAAACAAATCCGCATTCAGCCCTTCGGTTTCATCAATAAGATTTACGATTAACCTGTAAGAATATGCTATTTCTTCCTTGTCATTCAAATACAGAGCATTTGAAAACCTCAAAGCGTTACCCGCAAGGATATTAAGTAACTTTTCGGGTTTTGTATAATGATAAATAGTATAATTTGTATCATTATCCAAAATCTTTTTTATTTTGGGGATTTTTTCCAGCAAATCATCATAGTATGACATCAAAAGACCTCGCAGATTATATATTCTATTATAACATATTACTCAAGGATTTAACACCCCCACAACCAAGAATTTTAACTATTTCTTGACAATCAAAGCAGGTCTTGTCACAGCCAGCACCATTTCATTCGGAATATAAAAATCTTTAATTCCGTAATTGGCATTGATAAATAAAAATTCCATAGTTTCACCGTTTTTAATTCCGAGCATTTCAAACGGAATTTTCAAATCCAAAACTTCATCATAGGCAGTTTCAATACGTCTTGCATCTTCTAAAGACCACATATCTCCCGGAACAGCCTCAATAATTCGCAAAAGCTGCACCTTATCATTTCTGATAGCTATTTGAATTTCGTTGTGAAACTTCTCCATTGATATCGGTAAAATATCTTTTGTTTTATTGATAAGCCTTACCGGAGAAAGAACTTGTTTGTTACCGGCTTTGCGCATGTAAATATACATCTGATAAGTGCGTTTTGAAAGGTCGGAATTTTCTCTCAAATATTTATTGAGATGAAATTTTAAATAAAAATAATTTTCGTCATTACCAAAACGTATTTTATCGAATAATTTTGACTCTCTTAAAACCGGCCCGTCAGGAATTTCAATATATCCGGCATTATTCCAAATATCATACTCTGACACAACATTTTTACCGTCAATAACAGGACTGATAAGCTGTTTTGGATATTTTGACGGTTTGGCAGCCGAAATATTTGAAAGCGGATCATCCAAATAATTAGGAATATCCAGTTCCAAATATCTGTATATGTTTTTTAAATGAGTTCTATAAATGAAATCAAAAATATTGTCACGTCCGGAATCATTCGGATCACCGTACCACCAAAACCAATCACTACCTTCGCAAATAAACAGTTCTTTTCTTGCAAGTTCAATATTCGGATTTAACGGTTCCCGTTTCACAAACTCGGAAAAATCTTGTCTTACCCGCTTTAAGTATGACCATGCCAAATCCTTAACAGGCTCATCTATCCACAATTTGAAATTCCTATTAATCCACGAACCTGATGAAATTTTTGGTAGCGGTTTATGTTCTTTTGATTTATCCAAATATTCACTTATCAAAACTGTTTCAAGCGTGTCATCTTCAGATATTAGGGTGTACAAAGTCTTTAAAAATGCAACTCCGTCCTCCATATAGTTTTCCCAGCAATTTTCACCGTCAAGTGCAATTGTCAAAAGATGTTCCTTGTCAGGAGAAGATAAAATTTTACTTTGAATAATTTTAATTCTGTCATACAAATCATTCGCCGTTGTAATCGGATTATGATTTTGATATTCAAAACTGATTAAATTCGGAATGGTCGATTCTCTAAAAATCATTTTTATATCAGAAGATTTCGTTTTATAGTCGTAAGTCTTTAAAAGATGATACGGCTCTTTTATATAACCTTTAAAATCATGCTCAAACTCAAAATTAATAGAATTTGCCAAAATACCTTCATCGGAAATTGACCACTCAACCCCCAGCGAACTAAGCATTTCTAAAGTTTTTCTGTTCACGCATTGCTCTGAGGGCCAAACACCTCGCGGACGTTTCCCAAACAATTCTTCAACCCTGTCTAAAGCAATTTCTGTTTGAAGTTTTGCATCTAATTCGGTTTTAAGATTACATATTTCATCATCCGACATCGAATTTTTTTTGATATTTTTGTAATCAAGTAATATAGGTAAAATCGGGTGATAATAAGGACTTGTTGTGATTTCAATTTTATTTTTTTCAACAAATTTTCTTATTGTCGGAATAATTTTCTTGATTATTTCACGTTGAATTTCAATAATTCTTACTCTATCTTCAAGTGAATAATTTTTGCCTTTTTTGACAAGTTTTTTCAACTCTGCATTAGAAGTTCTAAATGACGGATCAATCCATACCAAGTTAAATAAAGCCATCAAATCGCCGTATTCTTGGTTTGTAAAAATTGAAACATCTTCGGTACCTTCTGTTTGGATAATTTGATACAATCTGTGATATTCTTCATTGGGTAATATCATTGTTTGATAATTCGCATCAAAAAAATTATTCAAAATAAAAATTTTATCTTCCTTAGACAAACTATCTTCAGGAGTGACCGTCAACCTTGAATGAATATCATGAGCCCCTTGCACGCCGTATTCAATAATAGCATCCAACAAACTCGGAACATAATTAAAATTCAATTTGAGATTATTAAACTTTTTCACCCAAAGAGCCATGTCTAAATAATCTTTTACGGCATGAAGTCTGACCCAAGGCATTAAATAATCGCCGTTATTCGTCAATTGATAAACAGGCTGATGCATGTGCCAATAGAATGCTATAGACAATTTTTTTGTTTGACTCATCATAAATCCGACTTACCCTTATAAACATATTGTACCATTGAAATAATTTTACACAAGCAAACCCTCTTTCATAAAAATTTTCTTTATCCTACAATACAAGCAAGATTAAAATAAAAGGAGTATATATGCCAATTCAAGCGATAAATAACAGCACACCGCCCAAAAGAAAACAACCGAATTATGTAAAATGGACAGGCTACGGAGCTTTAGGACTTGGTGCGGCAAGTGCAATTGCGGGTGCAAAGAAAAAAATTAAACCCCACAAATTTTTGGCTTATACCGCAGGAATTTTAGCAATAATCCATACAGGAATTATCGAATGGCATCATTTTCAAAGAAAAAATTCCGCAAAATAGCTAATTTTCTTCTTTGCCCGGAATTAATGCCAATATTGCAGGCAGGATTATAAGCATAAAAATCAACAGAACAAAAAATAGTATCGTTGAAGTTTGAATATCTTTAATCAAACCGCAAAGCGCAAGTGCTTCCGTATCAAATGCTAAAACAATTCCCAAAATAACCGATAACCATATATTGCGTGAAATGTGCATTAGTCTTTTTTTGTAATTAAAAGCCATTAATAATTTCACTAACATTAAAGGTAAAAGATAGCATATCGGATTTAAATGATTTTTTGCAGCCAAAATAATCAACAAAAAACCGCCGCCGATATAAAGTATCATCAATAAAATATAATACAAGATAAAAGTTACTTCATCTATCATACCTTTCGGACAAAAAATATTATTTTTCATTATAAAATATCCCCCCTAACACATTTATTCTACCATAATCACAGAAAAAAAGCACCGGATAATAATCCGATGCTTTTTAATCTTTCATAAAACTATTACACAAGTCTTACTGTAACAGATTTTGGTTTTTGAGTGTAAGATACTTTATCTTCTCTTGATAACCATCCAAGACCCATGTAAGTGAAATTATCATCCAAATCCATATCTTTTCTTAATTTGTTGATAGTAACTTCACCTTTGTCAGATAAATAGTTGTAAATTTTACCTGCTGATTCAATGATTTGTGCTTGCATTTCTTTTTGTTCTTTTTTACTTGATGTGAACATGTTTAATCCTCCTTTATCACAAAATTATAATACTACTTTTTTAAAAATAATGAAACTATTAATCTTTCAATTTTCCAAAACGCTGAATATGAATGGATTTGAGAGCTTAATATTTCTAAACTTTTTCATATTATATATTAAAATTTTTATAAAAAATTCATTAAAATAGAGTATTTTTTATAGAAATTTACTAAATTAGAAAAAAAAGATATAAAAAATAAAAAATTTATCGGAAAAATTTTTCAAAATAAAAAATGAAAACCTTTACCAAATAAGATATCCGAATAGATATCTTGTTTAAAATTTTACGAAAATTATATTTGCTGTAAAATTAATTCTAAAAGAGGAAACTATGGAAAAAATAATCATTTTTGACTTAGACGGAACATTATTAAACACCCTTGAGGATTTAAAAGACAGCACAAACTACGCACTTGAACAATTCCAATATCCCCAAAGAAATCTTGATGAAATAAGAAATTTTGTCGGGAACGGGGTAAAATTACTCATTGAAAGAGCTATTCCGCAAGGCATTGAAAATCCGAACTTTGAAAAATGTTTACAAACCTTTAAAGAACACTATTCTAAAAATATGTATAACAAAACCGCGCCATACCCTGAAATTATAAATATGTTAAAGAAATTAAAAGAAAAAAACTATAAAATAGCGGTTGTTTCAAACAAATTTGATGCTGCGGTTAAAGAATTGTGTAAAAAATATTTTAAGGATTTAATTGATATTGCAATCGGGGAAAATGAAGCTGCCGGCATCAATAAAAAACCCGCACCGGATACTGTTTTCAAGGCAATATTTGAACTTAACGGAACGGTTTCAAAATCAGTTTATGTCGGAGATTCCGATGTTGATATCCAAACCGCAAAAAACTCGTTTATGCCATGTATCAGTGTTAGCTGGGGTTTTCGTGATAAAGAATTTTTAATAAAAAACGGGGCAAAAATTATAATTGATAAACCGAATGAAATTTTTGACGTATTATAGCACATTATAATTACGCAAACCATTTTTTATCATCATGAGGATCTTCAACCCAAATTACGGTAACATCAGGCTGTTTGTAAAACGGGTTAAACCAATGACTTTCTTGAGCAAAATCTATAATTGCATCATAATAAGATATTTTCTGTGCAATTTTTTTTGTGTAATTTAACAAATCTGTCATAATTTTCCTAACTATCATATCAACTATATTTTCAATGATTACTTTGATAAAAAAATCCCCAAAAAGCGCTGATTAAAATTTTTTATATTATCCACACAGACTACTCCTGCAACTAATTGTTTTAACTCATATTAATTTTTATTCTAAATAAGAATTGAAGGAGCAAAATATGAGTGAAAAATTTAAAGGTTCAAAAACAGAACAAAACTTAATCAACGCCTTTGCAGGAGAATCGCAAGCAAGAAACAGGTATACATATTATTCAAAAGTTGCAAAACAAGAGGGTTATGAACAGATTGCGGAAATTTTCCAATTAACGGCGGATAATGAGGTTGAACACGCAAAATTATTTTATACGCATATCGGCAAAAATCCTCTTGGGCATGTTGACAGTTTTTATCCGTTTGAACTCGGAACAACGGAGGATAATTTAAACAGCGCAATAGCAGGTGAACTTGAAGAATTTGAAGTCTTATACTTAGAGGCAGAGCAAATTGCAAAAGAAGAAGGTTTTGATGCTATCGCAAACACGTTTCACAATGTCAGAATTGCGGAAGAACACCACGCAAAACGCTACAAAGCGTTATTAAAAGTTATTCAGGACGGAACAGTTTTTGATAAAGATGACGAAGTCTTATGGGTTTGCAGAAAATGCGGATTTGTTCACAAGGGTAAATCAGCCCCCGAACATTGTCCAAACTGTTTCCATCCTCAAGGGTATTTCCAAATTTTATGTGAAAAATACTAAATTTGGAGGAGATTATTATTGTACTTATCAAAGAAATTATAATATAATAAGTATAATATGAACCAAAAATGGAAAATTATAACAGTCTTAGGAATTGCAACACTCACCTGCGCGATGTATACGTGGGGAATTCCTGCGATTATCAATATTAAAGGAAACAAAAATTTAATAGAGAGAAAAATTTTTGAAAATTCAGGATACAAAATTGATATAGGAAATCCAAAGCTCAGAATGGGTGCATTTCCGTCCGTGTGGATTAAAAGTGATAATATTTCAATATTAAATCCTGATAATTCCAAAGCCTTATCCGTTGATAATCCTAAATTAAAAATAAAACTTTTCCCTCTTTTGATGAAAAAAATAGAAATTTCTCAATTGTCTGCATCAAAAGAAGATGTTTATTTTACATTTACGAAAGATAAAAAGTTTTTGCTTGGGCAATACCCGATTAAATCAAACAATCAAAACAGTCAGTTTACTTTAGCAAAAATGAACTTAAATCTCGGAAAATACAATATTTTTCTCAATGATGAATTGAACATGCAAAAAGTTTCATTATCCGGAAAATATTTTAAACACGGGAAATATGTTCACAATAAACAGGTAAGATTTGCAACAGACAGCACACTCACAGTCGGAAACAAATCCAATAATATTTTTGCAGATGTTGAAATAACATTACCGATACACAAATTATCTGAAGACAAATTACACATCAATGCCGATATTAACAATTTTGATTTGTCATCAATTTCGGACTACGCAGGACTGCTCACAAAAAACAGAATTAAATCCCTTGACGGCACAGTTTACATCAATGCCAAAACAACCTCTGATAAATATGGGCATAAAAATATCCAATCCGAAATCAAAACCAATAACTTGAAAATTGTCGGCAAAGACAAAGCATCTTCTGTTTTTTATGAAGACGAATTAAAAGCGAATATAAATTTCAGCACAATTGAAAACGGAATAAACTTCCAAAACACCACCCTAAATTCAGAAAAAATCCACGCAAAAGTCAACGGTAAATTATTTGATTTAGGAAACAAAAAACCAAGATACAACCTCACGGCAGAAGTAACAAATACCCGCTTGGAAGATGTTGTTGCAATCCTTCCGGGCAGCGAAACATTACTTCCTGATTTTAATCTCTATAAACTGAAAAAATACATTTTCTACGGAAACGGCGAAGGCAAAGTTACTTTTGAAGGACAAGGAAACAGACCAAACGTAACAGGTCATGTTAAATTAAGTGACGCATACCTTATTAAACCGATAAAAAATGCACCCGCAAACGCAGATATTAATTTAAAATTTCTCGGTAAAAAAATGAATTTAAACGTCTTTGTTCCGACAAGCCCAAATCAATCGGTAAGTGTTAACGGAATGGTTTTGATAGACGGTTCAAAATATTCGGAATTAAAGGTTAAAAGTACTGACGCCGTGCTTTTAGAACCCGCACAAGAAGTATTAATTCCGCTCCATGAAATTCTTAAATTCCAACTCGGACCTGTACCTATCATGCAAATTACAGGGATAGGGAATATTGATATGCGCTCTGCCGGTAAAAAAATCGATCCGCACATTTGGGGCAAAATCAATTTCAGAAATGCTACCGCATCATTTAACGAAATCCACAATCTCAAACTAACTAACGGCTCCGGAGAAGTCGTCTTTAATAATACCCAAACAACATTCAAAACTCACCACGCTCTGATTAACGGACTACCAATAGAGATAAAAGGTGACTGTTCCGTATTGGGAAAATTGAATGTTTTTGTAACTGCGAACGGCCAAGATGCCGCAAAATTGGTAAAAGTCATAAATACTTCACCAATTTTGGTTGACGTTCAAAAAGCAATTAAACCGTTCAAAAATCCAAAAGGTAAAGCAGACGTATTTTTAAACATCTACGGAACAGCTAAAAATGCCGAAGAAGTTGAGTTCAACAAAGATTTATTTTCAAAAGGGAAAGTCACTTTTCACAACGCTCAAACCCTTATGCAAGATACATTTTTACCTTTTACAAACATAAACGGTTTTGTTAATTTTGACCAATATAATTCGGACTATGATGTAACAGGATTTGTCAGAAATTCTAAAATCCACGTAATAGGCACGGGAAGCCAATCGGAATTAAATTTAAAAGCATATTCAAACGATTGCAAGCTGGAAGATATTTTTGATTTATTACATCCGGAAATGGATTTGCCTTATAAAAAAGATATCGGAAAAATCCACGTAGCCTTTAACGGAGCATATAAAGGGATAGCCGACGCAGAAAATCTTGATTACAATAAAGTCAAAGTTGACGGTAGATTTATTCCGAATATGTCATCAACTAATTTGATTAAACTTGATGGCGGAACATTCAATATTAGTAACGGAATATTAAAAACTTCAACCTTAAAAGGGATTTTTGACGATAATCCGTACACGCTTGAATTTACATCAAAAGATATATATAGTGAAGAATTAAATATATCAGATGCAACATTCAATTTCAAAAATTTTGATTTAAATTCTATAAATACTATCAAAAATCAGATAAAACTTCCAAAAGAATTAAAATCCCAAATTGATAATATTTCTGATATAAAAGGAAAAATTGACATAAAAGGAACAATAAAAAATAATAAAATTACGGCAGATACAGACCTTAAAAACACAAGTTTTGTATACAAACCTTACGGAAAAGCATCTGTCAGAATTTTAAACGGCAGCGCAAAAGCTCGCGGAGATATTTTGTATCTTGATAAAATTAATTCTCGCATAAGTTCCATGCCGGTATTTATCAATGGTAAGATTTCAAACATCTACAAAAATCCTCATTTTAATATAGCAATCAGTTCAAAACCGACCCAGCAATTTTTTGACAGATTTTTTAATACACAATCTGTCTATCCCGTCAAAACAAAAGGAAATATAAACTTATACAGTCAGGTTAACGGAACTTTTGATGCTTTAAGAATAAAATCAAACCTTAATCTTGACGAAAACGCATCAATATACTACATGGGAGCAACAATTTCAGGAGCTCCGACAGGGGCAATTAACAATGAAGACGGAACACTTAATACAAATCCGGTTTCAATAAATACGGATGCAGTTTTGTATCCGAATAAAATTAAACTGAACTCGTTAAAATATAATCAAACTATTACTTCACAAAACAGGAAAAAATCAATTCAAAATGAATTAAATGCTTCAGGCGAAATTTCATTATTGAAAAATAATATCTTAGGATTTAAAAATCTAAAAATAAAAACCGAACAGCCTATGAATGCAAGAATGTTTAATGTCCTGTTCAAAAAACCGACGATTAAACAGGGAGTATTTACAACAGATTTAACAATTAACGGAACATCTTTAGCCCCTTATATTACAGGATTTTTAAATATAAAAAGTATTGATATCCCGTTGTTAGATTCTACAGTACGTGATATTAACACGGATTTTCAGCCTGATTATATAAATATAACAACAAAAGCAAATGTTCTTACAAATGATATTTTAATGACGGCAAAAATTGTTAATAACCTAAAACCGCCTTATATTATTGACGATATTAATATTCAAATGGACGCACTTGATTTGAATGTTATATCAAGAGCTTTGGACGATTTTGAAGCAGATAATACCCGCAATAAAGTTAAAGCGGATACCCTGCAAATTATCGAACCAAATATGTTTATTATAAAAAATGCTCAAATTAACGCAGATAAAGTTATAATTAAAAAAGCCAATGCAACGAATTTTAAAACACATTTCACATTAGGTGATAATCAGATTTTAAATATTGATAATTATAATTTTAATATCGCAAACGGAACGGTAGACGGTGATATCAGTTATGATTTAAATACTTTGCAATCAAAAGGTTCAATGAATATAAATGACGCTGATGCACAAATTATATCAGAAAACTTTTTTGACATGCCGGGACAAATGTACGGTACTGTTACAGGAGATTTAAAAGTTGCCTGTACGGGTATTTCAAGCGTCGATTGTATAAAAACCCTTTCAGGAGAAGGCAATTTCAAGGTTACAGACGGCAGAATGCCAAAACTTGGGTCTTTGGAATATCTTTTAAAAGCAGGAAATCTGATTACCGGAGGAATAACAGGCTTATCCATTAACGGTATTATTGATATAATCACGCCGCTAAAAACAGGTCACTTTAAAAGTATTAGCGGAGATATACATGTAAAAGACGGTATCGCGGAAGATATCAATGTTTATTCATCCGGTAAGGATTTGAATATGTATATGACAGGAAGTTACAATATTGCATCTCTTGTTGCAGATATGGAAGTGTACGGAAGTCTTTCCAAAAACTTTTCAACAATTCGCGGAAAAATTGCCAATTCTTCCTTGAATACTTTATTTAACACAATTCCGGGAATTAACATCAACGAAATCAATCCAAAATCAACAAGCAATATAAATAAAATTCCGAATTTTGATAAAAACAATACCCTCAGAGTTTTTAAAGCCGATATTTACGGAGATATAAACGGCAGTAATTATGTAAAGAGTTTCAAATGGATTAAAAACTAGAAATCTATTTTATTTCTTGTTGCTCAAGTCTTTTTAAAGTTTTTACTCTTTTTATCGGCCAAAAAACAGCGACCGCACGCCCGATAAATCTGTCACGTTTAAGCGTTCCCCAATATCTGCTGTCTTGAGAATCCCCGCGATTGTCACCCATCATAAAGTAACTGTTTTCATCCAAATAAAACGGACCGCATTTTACCTGATGAATATCAAATATCATATCAAGCGAAAGTTCATAATTCGGGCAAGGAGTGAAATCATAGATACTTTTAATATAATCTTCTTCGTATTTTTTATCATTTATATAAACATAAGAAGCTCCGCTAGCTTCTGTTTTGATTTCAATCTTATCTCCCGGTAAGCCGATTACACGTTTTATATAGGCATCATCTTTACATTTTATACCGGTCAAACGCTTCAACAGAGGTAACGGTTTTCTTGATAATTGAGTTGACGGAGGATAAAATACCATTATGTCACCCCTTTTTGGAGAAGTAAAAAATCTTGAATATCTTTCAACTACAATTCTGTCACCTTCTTTTAATGTCGGTTTCATTGAACCCGAAGGTATCCAGCGAATTTCAAAGATAAAAAACCTTATAACAATAACCATTACAACAACAAATATAATAGTTTCTATAACTTCGCATAAAGCGGTCTGTTTATAGATAGAATATTGTGTTTCAAATTTATCCAAAAACTCTTGAACATTTTGCGGCAACTTTGATTTAAATCTGAGCCAGCAAGCCTGTCTTTTTTCCCTCTGACGTGTTGTAAAGTTATCCCATTTTTCTTTTATATTAATCATTATTTAAAAGCTCCAAAATATTATAAAGTGCCGTTTTATACTCATTATCAGGTAAATCAGTCAAATTTGCCCGCGCACTTTTTATATAATTATTTAACAAAACCCTTGTTTTTTCAATACCTTGAGTTAAGTCCTCAGTTTGACCGCTGTATATAACAGGTGCGTTATATATTCCGTCTTCAATATCGTTATTCTTTGGTTTTGAAGTATCATCATCCGTTAAATTTAATAAATCATCTCTTATTTGAAAGGCTATTCCCGTATCAAGAGCAAATTTACTCAAGGTTTCACAATCATATTTTTTACGGGCAAACATCAATACCGCCATAAAAGAAATTTCAAAAAGATATGCCGTTTTGTTTTTTGTTTTTTCAATATAATCTTCAATTGTGCCAAATTTATAACGATTAAAATTTTGATTAATTTCACCAACACACATTTTTTCTATAGTTTTGGAGAATTTTGAAATAAGTTCAACAGACCTGAGATTTGTAAGGATTTGCATGACAACAGACAATATATAATCTCCCGATATCACCGCAAGTTTATTATCAAACTCGTTTGATAAAGTTTTATGCGCACGACGCATATCGCTGTTATCTATGACGTCATCATGAATTAAAGAGGCATTATGAATAAGCTCAATAGCTGTCAATATCTGAATTTGCTCAGACGTTACAGATTGATTATCGGCTTTCAAATATAAAAGCGGCAGCACAGAGCGAATTCTTTTTGACGGCAACATCAAAAATTCTCGAATAAATGTATTCAGCGGTTCTCTGACATTTATCCCTGAAACCATATTTTTTTCTATCATATCCAGTTCATTACGAACCAAACTTTTTATATTTGAATATTTTTCATTAAAACTCATAATTATTTTTTCGATTTGTTTAGTTTTAAATAGTTTACCTTATCCCAACTTAAATCTATATACTTAATATGACTGTCAACTTCGGTAATCTGCGGCAAAATTGTGTAAATTCTTTTAATTCTTTCAAAAACGGTACTGTCAAGAGCTCCCAATCTTATACTTGTTGTTTGGATTTTGATATAAACATCATTCGGATTTTTCATATCAACATATTCAACTTTTTCATCCGAATACAATTCAACATCTTTAACTATTTTTTCGATATATTGAACTCTTTTGATATCCCAATTTTTTTTGACGTCTTGGGAATTTGACAAAATTGTCAGAATTGACTTATCTGTCGGCAAACTCATATACTGTTTATTTGTAACTAAAACCCCGTCAGAAGTAAAAAATGCAACAGGATTATTTTTCAAATCAGTTTTTATCACCGCAACAGGCACACGTTCCCGCACAATTATTTGAATTCTTGCAGGAAATCCGTATCGACGCACATATACATTTTTAATAACAGGAATTTTAAAAATTTCTTTCTTTATCGGTTTTACACTCATAAAAAATATCGGCTGTTTTGAAACAGGGATGTCTTTTAACGCTCTATTAATTACAAAAGTCGGAATAATTTTATTATTGGCTATTTCAACGACAGAACTATCCGCCTTTTTGAAAGCATCCTGCGGCAAATACCAACCGGAAAGCATATACAGTTGATAACCCAAATATGCTAATAAAATTATCAAAACAAGTCTTAGGAATTTCTTTAGCCGATTGACTTTATGACGTCTTTTTCTGATTTTTCTTTCTGTTTTTCTGTGTTTGGCAGAACTTTTCGCAAGAGTGTATTCATCTTGCTCTGTTTGTTGCTGTTTATTATCAGTGTTACCCAACTCAGAATTTGTCATTATTTATTCAATCCTGCTCCGTTTAAAATAATTTGTACCAAGCTATCATAATTTATACCCATTGCATTTGCTTGCGCAGGCAAATCACTTGTTTCAGTCATTCCGGGAGATGTATTAATTTCTAATACGTAAGGAATACCGTTTACGATATGGAAATCAATTCTTGAAACACCTTTGCACCCTGCGATTTTGAAAGCCTTAACCGCAAGTTCTTTAACTTTTTTGGTCAAATCTTCCGATAATTCTGCAGGTAAAATAAATTCTGTCATACCTTTTGTGTACTTGCATTCATAATCATACCATTCTTTTTTAGGTCTTAATTCAAGAATTTCTGTAGCAAAAAGTCCGTTTTCACCTTCCAAAACTCCGACTGTTGCGGCAGTTCCGACAAGATATTCCTCTATTAAAACGTCATCATTATATTTTATGGCATCTAAATATGCACTTTCAAGTTCTTCCGGCGTATTAACTTTTGTCATCCCAAAACTTGACCCCTCGCAAACAGGTTTTGTGATAAGCGGATAGGTTAAATTCTTGGTTTTTTCTTTAACGTCCTCACCTTTTTGAACAAAAACAGATTTAATCAAAGGAATTTCAGGGCAAGTTGACAAAATTCGTTTTGTATATTCTTTATTCATGCAAACAGAACTTGCCATAACACCACAACCGGTATAAGGAATTTGTAAGATTTCTAAAATTCCCTGAATACAACCATCTTCTCCGTATTTACCGTGCAAAGCATTGTATGCGTAATCAAAATTACCTTCTTTTAAAACTTGAGCGATATTTTCATCAACTTCCACAAGTTGCGCATTTTTATACCCAAGTCGTTTCAATGCTTCAAAACAACCTTTGCCCGAGCGTTTGGAGACTTCTGCCTCAGAAGACATTCCTGCACATAATACTGCTATTTTTGCATTTTTATCTATTTTTTGTTCAATATCTGCCATAATTCATTTTCCTTTTCGTTATTTCCGCCAAGAAATACTATTTCCGATTCTAATTCTATATTATAACTCTCTTTTACTTTGGTGTACATCATATACATCAAATTTAACACATCAAACGATGTTGCATTGTCATCATTAACAATAAAATTTGCATGATTTTCCCAAACTCTTGCACCGCCTGATTTAAAAGTTTTTGCCCCGATTTCATCCAAAAGTCTGCCTGCAGAATTTCCTTCGGGATTTCTGAAAATACTTCCGCAATTTGGGAGAGCTAAAGACGGTTGATGTTTTTTTCTAAATTCGAGATTTTCCGCCATTTTATTTTGGATATCTTCAGAATTTTTACTCTCAAGTTCAAATTCGGCACTCAAAACAATTAAATTTTCTCTTTGACAACGAGATTTTCGATACTCAAATTCCATTTCCGATTTTAAATATTTCACAATCCCCTTTTTACAATCATAACAAATTGCACTCACAAGGGTATCGCTAATTGCTTGAGAATTAGCAGAAGCATTCATATAAACTTCTCCGCCGATACTTCCCGGAAAACCAATCATAAATTCCAACCCCGAAAGTCCTTTTTCGGCAACAGTTTGTGCCAATTTCGGACCTTTTACACCGGCATCTGCTATAACCTTTTGATTAGAAATTAAAATGTTATTCATCTTAGTTGTGAGAACTATAGACCCGTCATAACCGTCAGTAGAAAATAAAGTGTTTGACAAATTTCCAAAAACCTTGATATTTTTATTTTCTTTTAATATTTTTTCAAATTCTTCAACATTTGTCGGAAAATATATTTTCTTAATTTTTCCGCCGATTTTGAATGTTGTCAGATTTTTTATATCATAATTTTCTTCGGAATTAACCAACTTTCACCTGCTCCTTACCAAGTTCAAGAAGTTCTTTACCGAGATTGGTAATTGTTCCGGCACCAAGACCTATCACAACATCCCCTGATTTCAATGTCGGAAAGAGTTTTTGTGCAACTTCTTTTATACTGCCTTGAATATTCTCACAAGGAATATCCAGTTTTTCTTTCAATTCACTTGTAAAAAGCTCAGAATTAACACCTTCAATAGGGTCTTCCGACGCCGCATAAACATCAGTCACAACAACTCTGTCAACATTTGAAAATGACCCCATAAATTCATTCCAAAGATTTTGAAGTCTTGTATATCTGTGAGGTTGAAAAACAGCAATTACATTTCTTCCTTTAAAGGATTTTGAAGCCGAAAGTGTTGCTTTAATTTCAGTCGGATGATGCGCATAATCATCATAAATTGAAATTCCGTTCACTTCACCCACCTTTTGAAAACGTCTGCCCATGCCGGTAAATGTTGCAAAATGAGGTGTTACAAGCGCCATATCAACTCCTGATTGGTGCAAACTTGCCCATACCGCAAGCGAATTATAGACATTATGAACACCTTTCAGGCATATTTTTAAGTTAGTCACAACTTCATTTTTATACACAATGTCAAAAGTTGTATAATCCTCGCCATAACTAATATTTTTAGCGCTGTAATCTGTATTTCCGCCTATTGAATAAGTTACAAATTTCGCATTATTCATCAATTCATGCTCGGTAAAATATTTAACAAGCCTTTTTACACCGTCATTGTCAGTATTTGCAAGAATTATTCCATCTTTTCTTATATGTGATAAAAAAGTTTCAAATGTTTCTAAAATAGATTCCAACCCGTTTTTATAAAAATCAAGATGATCAGGTTCTAAATTATTAACAACAACGACATTTGCACTATATTTAACAATCGTACCGTCACTTTCATCAAGCTCGGCAATAAAAACTCTGTCATTTGTAGCATTTGCATTAGTATCAAATTCAGGAATCATTCCCCCTACAACATAAGAGGGGCTCAAGTTTGCTTTTTCCATTACATAAGCAGCCAAACCGCTTGTTGTCGTCTTTCCGTGAGTTCCCGAAAACCCGATAAAATGCTGTTCATTCTTAGAAATATCCGCCAACAAATCAGACCTGTGCCATATCGGTAAACCAAGCCTTTTTGCCTTTTGAATTTCAGGATTGCTTCCACGAATTGCCGTACTTGCAATCACAATACAATCATCAGGAACATTATTTTCATCATGTCCGATATAAACTTTTGCGCCTAATTTTTTTACTTTTTGAACATATTTACTGTCGTTGATATCGGAACCTGAAACCTCAAAACCCTTTTGTAGTAAGAATTTTGCAAGTCCGCTCATCCCGACACCGCCTATTGCTATAAAATGATATTTCTTTTTCAAAATTTTATCCCTACTATTTATAATCTCTACTCTTTTCTAATTATAATACAGAAAATTTTTACATACAGAATATTATTATTTTTTTACAATAAATATTTTTTTGACAAAAATCTTTATGTTTGTTTTTATATTAGTTATGTTAAAATGCAGAAATTTACAATTAGCGCCAAGATATTACAACAGTACAAGAAAACTTCCCGACAAACTTATTTTTGAGAGCGGGAATTTATATGAGGGGTCACCATATAAAAGTTTTGTAATGTTTTCTACCAGACCAAATTGCAAAGATTACGCAAAAATGATTTGTGGCCCGTCGTCAATTATAATTGACAAACAAAAACTACCCTCTTTATGTATATACAGCCTTTTTTCATTACCTGAAAATCAAGGATTTGGAACGGCTATGCTGAATTTTGCTCAATCGTTAAGCAAAAAACTCGGATGCTGTGGAAATTTTCACTTAACTGCAACAGCCGGCTGGATGCCAAACAGAGTTCCGCATGTATTCTATAGAAAATACGGAATGACCAGCGGAAATAAAAAAATTGACAAAAAACTGGATAAATTTATCAAAAAACATAAAGATGCAACCCATTATGATTTCCAAGAAATGGATATGTATTTCATTCCCGAATTACAAAACAAAAAGCCCAAAAGTAAATTATCAAAATTGTTTACTCATATAAAAATAAAATTAAAAAAGAAGAACCCTGATTAACAGGGTTCTTTCACTTATTTAACAACGATATTGACTAATTTACCCGGAACAACAATCGTTTTTACAACCGTTTTTCCGTCTATATTAGCTTTAATCTTCGGACTATTTAGAGCAACTTGTTTCATTTCATCTTGAGTTAATCCGTCTTGAACTTCTATTTTATCTTTAACTTTGCCGTTTACCTGAACAACAAGAGTTATAGAACTTGATTTGGCAAGATTTTCATCCCACTTACACCATTCTTGCTCGTGAATTGAACCTTTGCCGCCTAATTCATGCCAAGCTTCTTCTGTTAAATGAACAGCAACAGGTGACATAAGTTTTATCAACGAAATTATCGCAAAACTCAAAACATTTTTATCTTCGTCTGTTAATTGAGATTTCTTTGCTTGCCAATCATAAATCGCATTAGTCAACTCTCTGTATTTTGAGATAACGGTATTAAATTGAAAATCATTAGAGATATCGTTTGTAATCCCTTTGATTGCAATATGAACAGTTCTTACTAAATCATCATTTGATTTATCTTTCAGAGAGCCTGAAACAAGTTCAGGATGATATAAATTGATATTGTCCGCATTTGTTGAAATCAATCTCCAAACTCTGTTTAAGAATTTGTAACAGCCTTCAACACCTGCATCAGACCAGTCAAAATCTCTTGCCGGAGGTGAATCTGACAAGATGAATAATCTTGCGGTATCTGCACCATAATTTTCAAATATTTCATCAGGGTCAACCGTATTACCTTTTGATTTTGACATTTTTGAACCGTCTTTCAAAACCATACCTTGAGTTAAAAGGTTTTTGAACGGTTCATCAAAATCTAACAATCCGCAATCACGCAATGCTTTTGTGAAAAATCTTGAATACAATAAGTGAAGAATTGCATGTTCAATACCTCCGACATATTGATCAACCGGTAACCAATGATTAACGATATCTTTGTCAAAACATTTTTCAGAATTTTTTGCATCAGCATAACGTAAGTAATACCAGCTTGAACACATAAATGTATCCATTGTATCGGTTTCACGAACAGCATGTCCGCCACAAACAGGACATACCGTATCTTTAAATGTTTTTGATGTTGTGATAGGAGATTTCCCCGCAACAGAAAAATCAACATCTTTTGGAAGCATCACAGGTAATTGATTTTCAGGCACAGGTTGAATACCGCACTTGTCACAGTATACAACAGGAATTGGAGCACCCCAATAACGCTGACGGGAAATCAACCAATCACGCAATCTGTATTGGGTTTTAAATTCGCCAAAACCTTTATCTACCGCCCATTTTGTGATAGCTTTTTTAGCCTCATTGTTTTTCATGCCGTTAAATTCACCTGAATTAACAAGAACTCCCGGTTCTGTATATGCAGCATCTTTGCAGTCGCTAGGGGTTTCCGGATTTTCTATAACCACTTTCATCGGCAAATTGTATTTTTTTGCAAAATCAAAATCTCTTGTATCATGTGTCGGAACAGCCATTACAGCACCTGTTCCATATTCAACTAAAGCATAATCCGCAGTCCAAAGCGGGAATATTTCGCCATTGAAAGGATTTTTACAATGAGTACCCAACGGAACACCTGTTTTTACACGTTCTGTTGAAAGTCTTTCTATTTCAGTCATCTTACGGGCATTTGCTCTGTATGCCTCAACAGCATCCTTGTTTTCGGCTGTCGTAAGTTTTTCAATATCTTTATATTCAGGAGCAACAACAAGATATGTAATACCAAAGACTGTATCAGGTCTTGTTGTATAAACCGGAACATACATTTCTTCACCGTTTGGAGCATCAACTACAGGAAATTTAAAGATTGCACCTTTTGATTTACCAATCCAATTTGCCTGCATTGTTTTAACATTATCGCCCCAGCCCGGAAGTTTATCCAAATCTTCCAATAAAACATCAGCATATTCGGTAATTTTTATAAACCATTGAGACAGATATTTTTTCTCAACTACGCTGTCACATCTCCAACATTTGCCATCTATTACCTGTTCATTGGCAAGAACCGTTCCACATTCGTTACACCAGTTAACGGCTGCCTCTTTTTTATATACAAGTCCTTTTTTGTATAATTGCAAGAACAACCATTGTGTCCATTTATAATAATCAGGCTTGCAAGTAGTTACTTCCCTATCCCAATCGTAAGACAAGCCAAGCATTTTCAACTGTTTTGTCATGTATTTAATATTTTCATCAGTCCAGGTTTCAGGGTCAGCATTGTGTTTCATTGCGGCATTTTCAGCAGGTAAACCGAAACTGTCCCAACCTATCGGATGTAAAACATTAAAACCGTTTGCTTTTTTAAATCTTGCAATTACATCCGTAATCGTATAATTTCTTACATGTCCCATGTGCAGCTTGCCTGAAGGGTACGGAAACATTGATAATGCGTAATACTTAGGCTTATCTGAGTTATCAAAAGTTTTAAAAGCCTTTGTTTCTTCCCATATTTGCTGCCATTTTTTTTCTATTTCTTGCGGAAAATAACTTTCTTTCATTTTTTCTCTCCATAATTCCTTGATTTTTAGTATAACACAAAGGAAAATGCTATCAATTAGTTAAAATTTCTTATTGATGTAAAAACTCCGAAAATATTTTAAGTGCTTTTTCGAGATTTTCAAAATTATTCCCATAACCTATTCGAACATATTTATCAAGCTCTAAAGTTTCTCCCGGCAATAACATTACACCCGTTTGTTGTTGAAGGTTTTTACATAAATCCGCAGATGATAAAGAAGACTCAAACCTCACAAATGCAGTAGTTCCTCCTTGCGGCGGAATTAAATGCACGTAAGGTTCTGAATTTGCCCACTCAAGTAAAATCCGTTTCCCTGTGTTTATTTTTTCCAAAGCTCTTGAAATTATTTTTTCTTTATTTTCAACAGCAATCGAAGCAAAATAATCATCCAAAATCCCGACACTAATTGTATTATATTCACGTTGATGATTGATATTATCAATTATATCCTCATTTGCAGCAATCCAACCTAACCTCAATCCTGCAAGCGAAAAGACTTTTGACATACTTCCCGTTGAAATTCCCCTGTCATAAACATCCGCAAACGATATTGAAAAAGGATTTCCGCTATGGTTTAAACCTCTGTAAACTTCATCCGCTAATATATACGCATTTGATTTTTTCGCAATTTCTACGATTTTCAATATCATTTCATCGGGAATTACAGCACCTGTCGGATTATTCGGATTATTTATACAAATCAATTTTGTATCATTTCCGACAACCTGTTCCAACTCATCTAAATCAGGCAGCCAATTGTTTTCCTCTTTCAAAAAAAACATTCTGACATCGGCACCAAAAGATTTTGGTATTGAATAGTGCTGCTGATATGTCGGAACAACAGAAATCACTTTATCTTTCGGCTCAATTAATGTAAGCATTACAAGCTGGTTTGCGCCGATTGCCCCGTGAGTAATTGTTATATTTTGACTGTCTTGATTTTTATACAAAGAACTTATGGCTTTTTTCAATCTTTCACTACCGTGAATTGCGCCATAATTAAGTTTTTTGTTAAAAATTTCGCTACAGTCCTGACATTGGGTAAACTCTAAAAGTTCGTTAATTGAAAAAGGTTCAACACAAGTATCTGCAAGATCATAGACAGCATTCTTTTCGTACTTGTTAAACCACTCCTCCACCTTAAAAGCATCTATTTTCATAATATCCTTCTTCTAAAAATGAAAATCTATTTTATATTTTGCAAGCAATTCATTCAAATAATTTTTTTCAACCAAAATTTCCCAGTCGGTAAATTTAAAATTGGAACCTTGCATATAAAGCGGCATGTGCCATTCCTGACCTCTGCGCATAATATCCGTCATATATTTACTTATAACATAGGCAGCATGTTCTAAAAGTGACGGATTTTCTTTTAATTTTTCAGGATTGGTTATTCTTGATAAGAAGAAATCAGCATCCCTTGCCGCATAATGGTCAATTTTATCTTTCTTTTTGATAAATTTTAGTCCGTACTTAATATATTCAATATCGTCAGTATCCAGTTTGAAACCCATTTTGGCATGAAACCCCATAGTATCTTTCAAAGAAAATAATTTAAAAGTATTCAGCCTGTTAGCAAAAAGTTCAATTAAACCGGAAAGAGTGAGCATTTGCCCGATACCCCTGCCATGATCATTATCATCAACAACTAAAGTTGAAGCTTTTATTGCTCGTTCATCTTTTAAAAATTTTATATTATATTGCCCCAAAACACGTCCGTATTCATTTGAAGCCAATATGCGCGAAGTAACGCCCGGAGTACCGTCATAATGGATTTTTATCGCTTCTCGACCTTTATCAACAGCCCAAAACGGGCTGAAAAATTTCAAACCCCTTCTCTCAATAAACTTGACTGTGTTTTGTCCGGGTTTTATTATCATGCCAATATTAAAATCCAAACATGATTATTTTTGCATATTTTGTTGATAAATGTTAATACATGTTACATTTTCTTTAAAAGATTTTTGGCTAAGATTTGAACTTTTCTTAAAATCGGTAAGTTTTTATAAAATATTCTTAAATCAGATTTTTCAACACCGACTTTTAATAATTCTTTTTGGTTGTAATCCAATTTTGAAGCCAAAAATGCAATTGTTATTTGGTTAAATTTATATTTTCTGCGAGTTGCTTTAAAATAGTCATATATATCGCCAAAAGTATAGCCGGAATGAGTGTTTTGGATTAGCGAATTTATGATATCAACCGTAGTTGTTCCGCCGTCTTTTTCAAAATATGTCAAAAAATTTTCAAGATAAAAACCTATTGGCTGTTTATTTGAAATACCAAGCATTTTCATCGCTTCATAAGGAACTTTATCAGGATTAAAATCCTTGTCAAAAACATCCCATATTTGCTTACATTTTCTGTCTAAAAAGTCTTTTGCCAATAAAAATTCTTGAGTTGCACCGTATTGCATTTTTAAAATTTTAATATCATTCGGCGAATTATTATCAAGAGCTTTAGCAAGTCTTAATGCCAAGTTGTAAACTTTTCTATTAGAAAATTCACCGTCCAACAAAATTCTGCCATGTTGAACATGAAACTGTTTAACGCAAGATGTCAAACCGGTCACAGGGTGTTTTTTCGAACAAAAATCCACAACAATCGCAGAATTTCTGTCATCAAATCCCAAATCCTCTATAATATCGCAATTTATGCTTTCCAATACATTATTTCTCATATCTCAAAATTCCCCTTACACATCTATAAAGTTTTTTTGAGATAAAAAATTGCCAAAATCATAAATTTTGTAAAGATTTATTATATTCAAAACACATGTGTCACCCTGAACTTGTTTCAGGGTCTTGCTGTTGATGTATTTTGCTATGTTTTATAGATCCTGAAATAAATTCAGGATGACATACGCGTTAGACCATTGTGTATTACCTCTTTTGCTACCAATTACTTCACACCCTCACCCTGAACAAGCCGAGCAAAATACAAAAAGTCAAACACATGTGTCACCCTGAACTTGTTTCAGGGTCTTGCTGTTGATGTACTTTGCTATGTTTTATAGATCCTGAAATTGTCTTGGATTATTCGGGTATGCAGAACACTTCATTTCGCTTTTAAATCCTGTCGGATTTAGTCGCTCAATCGTATTCTTTGCTCTTACGAGTTTCGCTCGTTTTACTCACTCACTCTACCGAAAATCCGCAAATTCAGGATGACATACGCGTTATACTTTAGCGCATATTCGCAAAATAAAAATCAACTTATATTTATGGGAGGATTTTGCAAACTCCTGATGATTGCGAATTACGAACCCCAAAATCCGGATTATCATAGGTAATCGTTGAATTGGAATTATATTCATAAGTTTTTCTGTTCAGAACAGTATGTGACATTATAATCGCATCATCCGTCATAGATTGAAGTCCAAATTCAATTCTGTCTGCCTCATAATATAAAATATTATCTATAGGCTCTTTTTGCAAATAAATTTTTTTGTTTTCATCATCAATGTGAAATATCCGAAACTTATTATTCTTAGTCACTAATGTGCCGTTTTGTTCAAAAATACGTTCTTCAAAATCACATCGCAAAGTTTGCATTTTATCAAACTCAGGAACATAACAATCCGCAAAAGATTTTAAACAGACAATAAACAATACGGCTAATACTAACAGTACTCTCATCCGCAAAACCTATACGATTTTTTTAATCCAACCTTCAGGAGCATCAATTCTGCCCATCTGAATACCCGTCAATGTATCATACAATTTTTTAGAAATTGTACCCATTTTTTCCATGCCTGAAGGGAAACAGATTTCTTTACCATGATCAACAATCTTTCCGACAGGAGAAATTACTGCAGCCGTACCGCACAAACCGCACTCTGCAAAATCCCCTAACTCGGACAAATATATTTCACGTTCTTCGGTTTCCAAACCAAGATACTCTTTTGCAACATACATCAAAGAACGTCTTGTTATTGACGGCAAAATCGTATTTGATTTAGGGGTAATAATCTTATTATCTTTCGTAACAAAGAAGAAATTAGCTCCGCCGGTTTCTTCAACTTTTGTACGTGTTAAAGCATCAGGATACAGATTTTCCGCATATCCTTCATTATGAGCTGTCACAATTGCGTGAAGGCTCATTGCATAGTTCAAACCAGCCTTAACATGACCTGTTCCGCGAGGTGCAGCTCTGTCAAAATCACTTACTTTTATTGTTATTGGTTTTCCTTTGAAATACGGCCCGACAGGAGATGCAAATATTCTAAACTGGTATTCGTTTGCAGGTTTTACACCCAAAACAGGTGATGAACCAAACATATACGGTCTTAAGTACAAAGATGCACCCGTTCCGTAAGGAGGAACAAATTTCAAATTAGCTTTCACCACTTCGCATACGGCTTCAACAAATTTATCCTCAGGATATGGAGGCATTTCAAGTCTTTGCGCCGTATCATACATTCTTTTTGCATTTAAATCAGGTCTGAAAACCACAACGCTGCCATCTTCTGTTGTATAGGCTTTCATTCCCTCAAAACATGTTTGAGCATATTGCAAAACTCCGGCACTCTCATTCATAACAACATTTTCATCCGATGTTAGAATGCCGTCATCCCATTTACCGTCTTTATAATTAGACACAAACCTTTTATCTGTTTTGTAATATCCAAAACCTAAATTAACCCAATCAATATTTGCTTTTTCCATAGTAACCATAATCTAATCCTCTCCACCTAATTATAGGATAAAGATTGAAAAATACAAGATTATTAATTTGATTCTTTCAGTATCAAAATTGTCTGTTCAATTTCTGTTTTAAGAAATCCCAATTGTTCGGTGACATTGTTTGGATTGTATATATAACCGGAACTTCCGTAAGCCAAATATGGATTATATTTTGCCGCCTCAGTACGCAAAAGCGCAATTGAGCGAGCATGCAGGCTTAAATCCATTAATTTTTTATAAGAAACAAAATGGCTCTCCGGTCGATTTATGTATTTATCCCTGAAAAAATCTACACTTTTATTAAAATAAAACACTTTCGCATTAAAAATTTGAACATTTTTTTCATCTTCAATCAAATCATAAATACTTTCAAGCATTGGGATAAATTCATTTAAATCATTTACATATTGAGAAGTTTTATCTGATTTTAAAATTATGTTAACAAAAGTAGGATTATCACGAGGCACGGGTTTTAATTCATTTTCGGAATTAAAATCTTTTGACTGTACTATTTCAGGTTCTTGTTGTTTTGTTTCCTGCGGTTCATAGTTTCTTGTCAAGTCAGGCAATGTTCCAACGTAACCCTTGCCGTCAAAACTCTCTATTTTTTCTTTGGCAAAACAACTTACGCTATTAGTAAATAGCAAAAATACAAAAAATAAGATATAAAAAAGATTACACCTTCTCATACCACAATTATAATAATTATTTAAGAAAAATCATCATATATTTACTTTAATTTTTGCAGCCGTGACAAGAAAAAGTTTCTTCCGCAGGATTGCCAAATTTTTGCATTTGAGGATTTGTTTTGTAGTAGTCTTTGTGCTTTTTGCAACTTTTCTTGTAATCATGTCGAGCCAGATTTTCAATATTATACAATTTTGCACGCTGCTCTTTTGTCAAATATTTTGAAAATTCTTTATTTTCTTTGTGCAACAAATCCTCAATTTGTTTTTGCCGATTTTGTACTATTTTTCTTTGTTTATGAATTTCAATATTACTGACATTTGCTTTTTCCATAGCAGATAATCTTGCACATTCTTGTTCTATATCAAAAATTTTTTCCTCAATACAAGTGTCATTTTGTTCTAAAATTTTCTTGCGCACTTTTATTTGTTCATCACTTAAGTTCAAAGCATTATCTATAATTTCTCGGTTTCGTTGAATTTTTGTCACATATTTTTTGTAAACAGAAGTATCACAGGCGCACTCTAATTTTGAATTAGTTTCACAACCTATCGACACACTCTGAGAAACAAAAAACAAACACAACCCTAACAAAAAAAGATGTTTTTTCATATAAACTCCTATGTGAGTGCATTTTTACATTAATCAAACAAATTTTCAATACGACATATTTGTAGTAATATCAGTGTATGGAAGATATAAATCTAAGAAATTACGCATATTTGGGTGATGCAGTTTGGGAACTTTTTATCAGAGAAATCACAATAAAAAGAACAAACAATTCAAAACACCTTCATAAAATTACAACGGATTATGTAAAAACATCTTGCCAATGTGAACTTTTACATTTTCTTGAACCGCAATTAACAGAAGAAGAAATTGAAATAACACGCAGAGCGAGAAATTTACCCATACCTGTAGGAAGAAGAAATATTCAAGCAGATTACAGACAAGCAACCGCATTTGAAACACTTATCGGCTGGTGGCACACTCACGACAAAAAAAGACTTGAAAATATTTTGCACATTCTTAGTGAGAAACTGGGATTTGAGGTATAAAAATGTATGATGATTACAAAAAAATTCTCGAAGATTTAAAATCACATTCGCATTTCAGAGAAATAAAAAATTATACTGCCAAAGATGAAAAATACATTTACTTTAAAGATAAAAAACTTTTGAATTTATCCTCAAATAATTACCTTAATTTTGCGGACAACAAGCAAATTACAAAAGAATTTTTAGAATATGCAAAAGATAATTACACATTTGGCAGCGCATCGGCAAGACTATTAACAGGAACATTACCGATATATGAAGAACTGGAAGAACTTTTGTCAAAACTCTACAAAAAAGAAGCAACACTTTTATACAATAGCGGATATCACGCCAATGTCGGAATTTCAAGCGCCCTTAATCAAAAAGGAGATGTCATTTTCTCGGACAAACTTAATCATGCCAGCATAATCGACGGAATGAGATTATCGGAAGGTAAATATTTCAGATTTCCTCATAATGATATGGAAGCCTTAGAAAAACTTTTGATACGGGAACGTAAAAATTATAAAAATGCTTTTATAATTACCGAAAGCGTATTCTCAATGGACGGAGATATTGAAAATCTCAAAGCAATTGTAGATTTAAAGAAAAAATATGAATGTAATATAATAGTTGATGAAGCCCACGCTTTCGGAGTTTTTGGGAAAAACGGGCTCGGAGTTTGTGAACAACTCGGACTGTTGGATGAAATTGATTTAATTGTCGGCACTTTCGGTAAGGCTATCGGCTCAATGGGAGCGTTTGTTACCGGTTCAAAAGTTTTAATCGACTTTTTGATAAATAAATCGCGCTCATTTATATTTTCAACCGCATTACCACCGATTAACATTGCATTTACTAAATGGATTATTGAAAATAAATTACCTCAAACAAAACATAAACGTGAAAAAATGCTTTCCATAGCCAAAAATTTTAACAGTTCCAGCCATATTATTCCGATTGTTGTCGGAGAAAATCAAGCTACCGTTGACTTATGTGAAATATTATTTCATAACGGATATTTTACTCTGCCAATCAGACCGCCGACCGTGCCTGTCGGGACTTCGCGCATAAGATTGTCTTTAAGTGCAGATATCGAGGAAAATGAATTAAATACCTTAAAGGAGAAAATAAATGAAATGTCATTGGCTAAACAAACAAAATAATAAAAACTTAATAGTATTCTTTGCCGGCTGGAGTTTTGATTATTACCCTTTTGTTGCATTAGGTGCAAAAGGCTATGACATTTTGTTTGTATATGATTACAACACACAATTTGTACCCGATGACCTAAAAAACTTAACCGAATATGAGAATAAAACATTGATAACGTGGTCAATGGGAGTATTTGTTGCATATTTGCATCAAGAATTATTCAAAAATTTTGACCGCAAAATTGCAATAAACGGCACAGTTTCCCCTGTTGATAATGAATTTGGAATTCCGGTTAAAACATTTGAATTAACACTAAAACATGCTCAAAAAGGTTTGGAAGGAAAATTTTATCAAAATGTTTTCTTAACAGACGAAGAATACAATCTTTACAACACTTACCCCGTAAGACGCGAAATCCAAGACAGAGTAACAGAACTTGAAAATTTATATAATTTGATTAAAAATACTTCTGTCAGCTGTGAAAAGTTTTATGACTTGGCAATAGTAAGTGATTATGACAAAATTATTCCGCCCAAAAACCAAATTGCAAGCCATAATAAAAACAATATTCCGATAATTACTGTTCCATACGGACATTTTCCGTTTTTCTATTTCACGGATTGGAATGAGATTATACAATGCAAATAAACAATAAACAAATAAAAAAACAATTTGAAAAAAGTATGCAAAATTATGATAAAAATGCTGTTGTACAAAAAATAATAGCATCTAAAATGTTGACTGAACTGAGTAAAATAAAAAATCATTATGATACCATTCTTGAACTGGGTTCCGGCACAGGAATTTTAACTGCTCAAATTGCGCATAATCTCAATTTTAAAACATATTATGCCAATGATTTAATCGAAAAATCAAAGTTTTATGTTCAAAAATCAATCCCGCAGGCACAATTTTTATGCGGAAATGCCTTGAAAATCAAAACTGCAAAACAAGCAGACTTGATTATATCAAATGCAATGTTTCAATGGTTTGAAAATCTTGATAAAGTATTGCAAATTTTAACCCCGCAACTTAATAATCACGGTATTTTGGCATTTTCAACCTTCACAAAAGGAAATTACAAAGAGATAAAAGAACTTACGGGGCTGACTTTGCAATACAAATCTACCGATGAAATTGAAAATACTTTAAAAAATAACGGCTTTGAAATTCTTTACATTGAAAATTTTACAGAAGAATTGAATTTTAACACCCCGCTTGAACTCTTGGCGCACATGAAAAATACCGGCGTAAATTCTTTATCCGAAAATACTTGGTCAATAAAAGACGTAAAAGCCTTTTGTGATAAATATTCTAAGATTTATCCGTCTGTATGTTTAACTTATGAACCATTAATCGTTATCGCCGAAAAAATTTAATTTAAATTTTTGTGACGTTTGAACAAAAACAACAACGGAACAAGTATAAAACATAAAATTCCGAATATTCTGAATGAATCCATAAACGCCCACAAATTTGCTTGTTTTATAAGCGTTCCGTATTGAGAATATTCTGCCATGTGTTTTGCGACCGAAATATGCGTATATTGTGAAAGTGCGGACATCGTTGTCTGAACCCTCTCCACAAATACAGGATTCAAATCACTCAATTTACCTACCATCATAAACTGGTGCATTTGAGCAAACCTTGTAAGCATTGTTGCAACCAATGATGTTCCGATTGCACTCCCAATATTTTTTAACAAATTCTGCAAACCGCTCGCATTTGTCATTTGCTGATTTGACAAAGTTTCTAATGATAAATTTATTATAGGAACCATAGATAAACCCATACCTAATCCCATTATATAATTTGGTATCATAATATTTATACTGGATATTTGTAAATTCAAAAATCCAAATACCAAGCCTGCACTACCTAAAAACAGTAAACCTGTACAAACAAGAATTCTTTTATCTACTTTATCCGCAATTAACGCACAAACAATCATAGCTGTCATACTGCCCAAACCTCTTGGCATCATTGAATAACCGCTTAAAAATGCAGTATATCCCATCATACTTTGCAAAAATTGAGGTAAAATAGCCAATGAAGCGTATAAAACAGCCTGCATTACAACTTGAATTAACGTACCTATTACAAAGTTTCTATCTTTAAATACACTTAAATCAACAAGGGTATCTTTTCTGACAATTTGAGAAACAAAAAAACAAATTCCGGAAATGCAAGAAATACTGAAAATCCAGCAAATCCAAGTCGTATTAAACCAATCCGCATTATTACCCTTATCAAAAAAGACCTGCAAACACAACAACCAAACAGTTAAAAAGAAAAATCCCAAACCGTCCATTTTAACATTTTTTTGTCGACGTGAATACGGAGGATTAAACAAAAGTTTGTGTGCCAAAATTGCAGCCAAACAACCAAACGGAATATTTATGTAAAAAATCCAAGGCCAAGACCAATTATCAGTAATCCAACCACCCAAAACAGGACCAACGATAGGAGCAATAATAACCCCCATTCCGAAAACTGACATTGCCATACCGCGTCGTTCTTTTGGGAAACTTTCCATCATAACGGCTTGAGATATCGGTAATATTCCGCCGCCACCTGCACCTTGTAATATTCTGAATAAAACCATTTCGCCAAGATTTCGTGCCATACCGCATAACAAAGAGGCTACCGTGAAAAGTAAAATACTTATTACATAAAAGTTCTTACGACCTAATAATTTACTGAAAAAATCAACCGAAGGAATAATAATACCACTCGCAATCAGATAACTGGTTAAAATCCACATACTCTCATCACGTGTTGCGGAAAAACTTCCTGCCATGTGAGGCAAAGCAACATTGGCTATAGTTCCGTCAATTACATATATGAATACCGCAAGCAACGTAGGAATTGCGGATATCCAAGGATTTTTCGGTAAATATTTCATATCATCGTCATCTTGTATGGCGATATTTTGTGCAACTTCTTCTGACATTTTCCCTCTTTATGTTATTTATATTTTATTGAAAAGGAATATCGGGAAACATCCGATATTCCTTGTTTAGTGTATAGACTTATTTTACTTTTACTTTCGGAACAACAGACATTCCCGGTACGATATTGTATTTTGTAGTGTCATAATCCTCAGTGAATACAATTTTAACAGGAATTCTTTGTACGATTTTGACAAATGATCCGACTGCGTTTTCAGGTGGGAACAGGCTTGATTTAGCGCCTGACGCTCTTTGTATAGAATCTATCTTACCTTTGAATACCTTGTTAGGGTAAGTATCAATTTTAATATCTACCGTTTGACCCGGTTTCATATTTGTCAATTGGTTTTCTTTAAAGTTTGCAACAATCCAAACATTTTCCGGCACCAAAGTGAATAACGGCGAACCTGCAGTTACATACATACCCTTTTCAACCCTTCTTGAAGATACTGTTCCCGATTGAGGTGCATATATTTTTGTATAAGAAAGATCTAATGCAGCTTTATCTCTTGTCGCTTTTGCAGTTCTTAAATTAGCATCCGCAACGGTTTTACCGTCTTTGTTAGAAAATAATGCCTGCTGAGCTTGAGTTAAACCTGCTTGAGCATTATCATAATTAACTTTTGCAGAGTCATAAGTTTGTTTTGAAACCGCGCCCTGTTCATATAAATTTCTGTATCTGTCCAAATCTTTTTTTGCTAATGCAATATTTGATTCTGCTGCGGCATGGTTTGCTTTTGCATATTCTTGGTCAAGTTTTATTTTCTCATAACTTGAATCCGCTTGTTCTAATTTAACTTTGTAATCCGCATCATCAATAACAGCAACCAAATCACCCTCTTTTACAAATTGGTTATCCGTAACATAAACTTCCTCAATTTGTCCCGAAACTCGAGGGGAAACATTAACGGTTGTTGTTTCAACGTACGCATCATCAGTTGATTGGTATTGCATCTCATTAACAACCCATATTCCCACAGCAATAAACACTATAACTGCAACGGTAAGTGCAATGGTTCTTTTTATTCCTTTTGGTTTTTGTTTTTCTGTTGTTTCAACAGATTCTTGTTCATGTTTTTTTTCTTCCATTTTCATAACCTCTTATATATTCATTTCCACTTCTTTTTCTAAACTTTGCCTAAATTGCATGATTAAATTTATCAATTCCGCTTTATCTTCATCAGAAAAAATCTTCGGAAGCTTACTTATATAATCTTTTATTTTTGATGAAGCATTTTTTGTAACACTTATTCCCGAATCGGTTAAACGCATTCTCCTGACAAGTCTGTTATTTTTTGTATCAACAAATCTGTCAATATAGCCTTTTTCCTCCAACGAACTCAGTATTCTGCCTGTTGTAGACCTGTCTTTCAATATTAACTTTGCAAGTTCTCGCTGACAAATACTTTCATTTTGCATAATTATATCCATAGCATAAAACTCATCAGGCGTTATCTCAATGTTAAGTTTTTGAAAAACCTGAAAGCCCAAATACCTGCAATACTTTGCAGTTTGCTCTATTTGATAAAATATTGAATCTGTATAATGCTCGTGTCTGTGCATAAATTTTTATTTAATTTCTTTGTTGTAAAATTAATGTGTTGCATTTGCAACAATATTATGTTATCATACTGATATATAAAATGCAAGTAAATATTTTTAAGAGGAAATAAGACATTGAAAAAGAAGATTACAACACTTATACTGGCAAGTTTTATTTGTATGAATTTAGCACCGTTGTCTTGTTTGGCAATCGGGAAAGATTCATCCAAAGCGCCTAAAAAGGTTTCTATAACAAAATCTCACAAACAGAGAGCAAAAAGTGACAGTTTCAAATATGAATATATCAACTACAACTGGTGGAACAATTTTAATGATGATATTTTAGTTGGTTATATAGACAGAGCAATTAAAAATAACTACGACTTAAAAATGGCAACTATTGCGGTTGATGAATATTATCAAGCAGTAAAAGTACAATTTGCGGATCAATTACCGTCTGCAAATTTGATGTTTGGACCGGGTTACTCAAAAATGCCTGATTCCAGCAGTTCAAATTGGGCATTTGCAATGCCGGCATTTGCAAGTTACGAACTGGACTTATTTTTGAAAAACAAAAATAAAACCGATGCTACAAAAAAACAATATGAAGCATCTTTGCAAGACGAACGTGCTGCATACATTTCTATTGCTTCTGCAGTTGGGACTACATATTTAAATATCGTAAAACTTGATAAAATGATTTCACTGCAAGAAGAAATTGTTAAAGACAGAAAATTAATTTATGATTTAATGCTTGCAAGAAACAAAGAAGGTTTAACTTCAACAGCGGATACCGTCAAAGCAAACAAATCTTATATTGCAGGAAACACCGATTTAACGGAATATAAAAAACAAAGAACTAAACTTTTAAATCAATTGTGTGTTCTAATCGGCGAAAATCCGAACAATTCAGAAACACTTGCAAGAAAATCAATTGATGATATCAATTTTTCCGGAATTATTCCGTCAGAAATTCCGTCAGAAACAATTGTTCAACGACCTGACTATATAAAAGCGGAAAAAATGATTGAAAAAGCGGGAATTGATGTTACCGTTGCCAGAAAAGAATTTTTACCGTCATTTAATATTCTCGGAATAGCTATGTTTTTAGCAAACGATATGGGAAGTCTTTGGACAACTAAAAACATGATAGCCGCTCTTGGCGGCGGTATTGGTTTACCGCTATTCACCGGCGGAAAACGTATAGCTAATTTGAGAATGAAAAAAGATGTTTATGAAAGAATGTTGAACGATTATTATAAAACCAATCTTACGGCTATCCAAGAAGTAAATGATGCTATGGTTACAATCAAACTTGATATGGAAAAGTTTGAAGATATCAAAAAACAAGCTCTTTTGGAACGCGAAGACTTTGGTTACAGCAACAACAAATACAATCAAGGTACAATTTCAAAACTTGATTTAACACAGCTAAAAGAAAATGTACTATTCACAGACAAACAAGTCGTGAATGATAAAGTCAACTGTCTTGTAGACTACATCGGATTATATAAAGCAGTCGGAAGCCAGTTATAAAAAACTTCAAAATCTTAATCATATTTTTACTTACTAAACCCCGATGAGCAATCATCGGGTTATTTTTATAAGTATTATTCAACCCCTTCGGACAAAAATTCCAAAAGACTTTTTACTTTAATTTTACTGCCTGAAAGCATCAAGCCCTGTTTCAAACCCAAAACACAAGCAGGACAAACAGTTATAACAACATCTGCTTTTGTGTCAATTATATTTTTGGCTTTCTGCATTATAAGTTTTTGTGACAGATTAAAGTTCTTAATCGAAAAAGTTCCCGATAACCCGCAACAACTGTCATAATCATTCATTTTTACATACTCAACATTTTCACAATTTGCCATAATTTTCTCAAAAAATGTATCGTTTTTCAAATGACAAGGCTTGTGAAAAGTAACTCTTAACGGTTTACTAAATTTAAATTTCATATTACATTGAGCAATCAAATCTCCCCAATTAATCGATTTTTCGGGAGTTACAAAATTATCACAGTCAATATAATTTTTATAATCGGATACTGTACTTTCACAGCTGGCACAATCCGTCACAAAATAATCATAATCAATATTCAACTGTTTCATATTATAATATGCAGCCTCGACAAATCTTTCCATATTGCCTTCTGATAAAAACGGCAGCCCGCAACATTCAAATTTAGGGGTAATTATTTCAATATCGGAATTTTTAAATATCTTATTTATATAATTGTCATTTTGCGGAAAAATTCTGTTTACACAACCTTTAAAATAAACCAAACGTAAAGCGGATTTAGAAACAGGTTTAAATGGTTTCCGAAAAGGTTTCGAAATCAAATCAAATATACTAATCACACTTGAAAAAACTAACCTGCTTTGCGCAAATTTAATAAATTTATTCACAAAAGTAGTTTTCATATACTCATATTTAGCTGTATTTAATATCTGACAGACATCAATTCCGCTCGGGCAAAAACTATTACATTTTCCGCATTTCAGACACATATCAAGGTATTTGTTAATATTTTTTGAAAGTTTTAAATCACCTTTTGTCACACCATGCAGCATAATGAATTTGCCCTTACTCACAACACATTCATTTGCCGTCAATTGGTAAAGCGGACAAGCCGCCTGACACAGCCCGCATTTAGAACATTTATTCAAATCCTTTTCAAAATCCTTTAGACTTTTCATAGAAAAATCATATCACAATTATTTACATAAGTTTACAAAAGTCGGCAAAAAATTAAATTTTTTCACAAAAAATGCCGATAACAAATTTGAGCTTAATAAAGGAATTATTATGTCAGAATCAAATTTCACATTCAACAGACCATACAAACCGTTCGGAATGAACGTCAAAGTACCTGAACGCACACTTCAACAGGCTGCCGAAACTTTATCAGAAATAGTTAAAGCACCAACAACACCGTTGTTTGAATTTTTGGAAGAAAACGAATCAGTATTTAACGGCGATGTTGCATTTGAAATCAACAAAACTGTCGCTCAAAACTTTACGATTGGCTCTGCAATGAGAATTGAGGATGAGAAAATCAACGGAAAAACTCCGGGATTTGATATGCATTTTTAATTTTTGCACATGATACGACTTAATTCATTTTTTGGAACTAAGAACGTTTTGGCTTCATAAACTTCAGTCCAGCGTTCAATAGGTCCATGATAATCTCCGACGGCTACACATAGCCCGATTTTGTCGTTCAAGTCATATTTTGTCGTTTTACCCAAAAGTTTTACTAAGTCTTTGTTATCAGAAACAATTTGAATAGCTGCAGATTTAGTCTTATATTTTGCAATCAATTCATCCATAACTGCAGCAATCTTTTTCATATTCATATTTCCGTCATATACTGCAACGTTCTTTGGCGCAAGCATTTTTAAAATTCTATCCATTTCACTTACGCCGACAGCAGCCTGAAAATTTGGAGCGGAAACATTCTTTCTGCGGCAATTCATTGTATTGTTGTTTGAATAGTTGTTTGACGCATACGGTCTAATAGCATTTACAATCATTTTATTCTCCTGTTAATTTACTTTATTATAGCAAATATAAAACCCCTAAAAATATTTTTTGACATATTTATTTAAAATAATTTACTTTAATTTAACTTTTCTATAAGATATAATTATGATTTATTTTTTCTATGGGGATGAAGAATTTAATATTTCAAATGAAATTAAAAAATTCAAGTCAAAACTTGATAAAAATTTCATTGAAATGAGTTACAAATGCTTTAATAATCCGAGATTTCCCGATTTAGTATCTGCGTTAAGAACCCAGCCGATGATGTTTGGGAATATGGTTATTGAAATCAACTGTCTGTCATATTTAAGCGGGAAATCATCAGAAGATGGAGCTTTCGACGATAAACAAATTGCTCAAATTAAAGATGCACTTGACACTTGCGGAGAAAATCTCGATATAATCTTTGTTGCACAAATTCCACCGGATAGCCAAAAAAAGATAGATAAACGTAAAAAATTTTTCAAACTGTTATCCAAGTACAATGCAAAAGAATTTTTACAAATTCCGTCATACAAAACGGCAGAACTTGAAAGCTGGATTAAACAACAAGCAAAATCAAAGGATTTAAAATTAACAGACAAGGTTGTATCAGAAATTCTAATTCAAGTAGGTGCTAATTTAAGATTGCTGGATGCAGAATTGGAAAAACTAAAAATTTACGCAGGAGAAAATCCCGTTACAGTTGATATGGTAAAAGAAATTTGTGTTACCAATGAAGATTTGTTTGTTTTTGCCGATTACTTAATCGACGGAAATCTAACAAAAACACTTGAAGAATATCAAAAATTGTTATCAAAAAAACATCCGCTTGAAATATTATCGGTACTTCACACTCTTTTACACGGTAAAATCCAAATTAAGGCTTACAGTTCAAAATATTCACCTGATGAAATCGCAAAAATGATTAATATGCACCCGTTCCGAGTAAAATTGGAAGTGCAAAGATTGAAAAATGTATCGCTGAAAAATCTCGTTAAACTTAAAAAGAATTTAACAGAAGCTGAGTTTAAAATCAAATCCGGTCAATCAGGACTTGATGTCGATAAGGAAATCGAATATGCAATACTACAATAATGAAATAGAACAAAAGTTTCCGAATTTATTAAATTATTTTAAAAACGGAATAAAAGATGACAACAAAAGTATCAGTCATTGTCTTTTATTTTGGGGTGCAGATATAACTTCACAATGCGAATTGGCATTAGAAATTGCAAGGCTTCTGAATTGCAACGAAAACGGTGATTTTAACTGTAATTGCCTCAACTGCCGCTGGATAAGAGAACAAACTCACCCTGCGGTAAAAATATATACTCGTTTGGATTTCAAAGAAAATGAGACAGCATCTGATGATGGCGAAACGACAAAAGGCAAAAAAAATATCAATATAAATCAAGCTAAAGCAATTATAAATGAGCTTTCCATCACAAGTGACTATCACAGAGTGTACATATTCTGCGACAGGGATGAAAACGGCAATCTGCTGCCACTTAACCAAATTAATTTTCCTGAAGCTACATCAAATGCTCTTTTAAAAACATTTGAAGAACCGCCGACTGACACAACTTTTATATTTCTGACAAAAGATAAAAATGACGTAATATCAACCGTAGTATCTCGGGCACAATCTTTCTTTGTTCCTGCCGATAACAAAAACGAGTATAATCACGATTTAGTTGACAACACCGTACAAAATTATTGGAATATTGACAAGCAACAAGTACTCAGTTTTGAGGAAAACCTGTATCAACTCGCAAATGATAATGACCCGATAGAAATTCTTGAACAATTCCAAAATTATATTTTGGAAACAATTAAATCAAATTTAGAAAATAAGCATATTTTTTACAAACTGACAAAAGACTTATCGTATATTGAAGATGCAAAACGCCAATTGTCATTGACTCCGTCAATGAATTTACGTGCAGTTATTGAAAATTTGTGTTTCAAAATCATATTATAAATTTGTGAAAATTTTTATAATATGATATAATTCATCACGTAGAAAGCTGGGGAGAAAAAGGATTTATGGAATATACAGAAATTTTAAGACAATTGGCATTTGTTATTGCCGCATCATACCTAGTCGGCTCTATCCCGACCGGTTATATTATTGTCAAATTATTCACAGGACAAGATATAAGGACTATCGGCTCAGGTTCAACAGGCGCTACTAACGTCAAACGCGTTATGGGCAAAAAATGGTTCTTTATCGTAATGTTTTTAGATGCCTTAAAAGGAGCATTGCCTGTAATATTGACGGCATTATATGCAACCGCATATAAAGATTTGGGATTATTACCTGTCATATCGGCTATTTGCGCAATTTTAGGTCACAGTAAATCAGTATTTTTGAACTTTACGGGCGGAAAATCTGTTGCATCAGGTGTCGGTACACTTATGGCACTCAATTGGCAAGCCGGATTGATTATTGCTCTTGTTTGGGGTTGCGTAACTTGGCTGACAAGATATGTTTCTGTCGGTTCAATCGTTGCTTTAGCTTTATCGCCGATTATTATGTGGATTTTAAATGCACCTATTGCATATATAATTTATGCCCTAATTGCTGCAATATATGTAATTTGGCTTCACCGTGAAAATATCAAACGCTTGAAAGACGGTGTCGAAAACAAAGTTCGTTAATCAAAATAATAAATTTAACCACAAAGAAAGACCTCTTTAAAAGAGGTCTTTCTTTCTCGGTTTATATCAATATTGCCGTAATAAATTATTATTCTTCTTCGTCTTTTGCGCGCAAATACATCATTTTTAAATCGTGGTCATTTACTGTTTTGATATCCACATCAACATAATGATCATCAGTTTCATATTGACCGATTAAATTTTTCAAAAGAATAGAATTTGCACCAAGATAACCTTTTGCAGCTTTTCCTTTTTCAAAGTATTCAGAAGTACCCTTACGTTTTGCTACAAATAATGTATCGCCGTTTGTTTGACAGAATGCACGAGTTTTTAAAGTGCAATCATAGATTGACGCATTCTTATCATCTGTATCTGAAGTATATTCTTCATAGAAGAAACCTTTTGGAGAATTTAATACTCTGCCGTCTTTTGTAGTTACCGTAAAGTTGCCTTTCGGAACACGTAAAACAGTCTTACCGTAGTATAAGTGATTTCCTTTATAATCGGTTATTTCAGTATCATAGATAAGGTTTCTGCCTGCAGATTCCAAAACATTCATATCACCGATTTCTTTATTGTTATATTCCCATTCACGAGTTCCTTCATAGTGAATAATATTTCTCTTTTGAAGGCTGTCATTAGGGTTTACACCATCAGTACCATCTACATCCCAGTTTTGGAAGTTGTTAAACAAAGAATCTAAAGGCCAAGGTCTGTCATAATTGTAATACCATTTAATAATTGTATCACCTTTATGTTTAAATTCGGTTGTATCAACTACATAACCCGGTGATGTTGAACCGCCAACCTCAGCATGGGCATACGCATAACCGTCATCATCACAACTTGTAACCACTGAGCCTGCTATTGGAACTAAAAACATAGCCATTGCTGCAGTTGTTGATAATAATTTATTTGCTTTTCCGTCTTTGTTTTCTCCCGTAAAATTTACGTTATTTGTATAATTTGTTTGATTTTGTGGTTTTGGTTTACAACAATTCATTGAACGGTTATTGAAACCTAAATTTGTAACTGCACTTATTTGCATTTCTGCCTCCTATTTTATTAATGTGTTCATGTTAAAGCTGAACATAAAATATCTTGCTATTCTATGTGTAATTATTGACAAAGATGTTACAAAGCTTAACAAAATTATCTGATTTGAACAGGCATAATCAAACAAATAAAATCTTCTTCGCTGTTTGGTCTTAAAACTGTTGCCGATAAACTTGCATTAAGACCAACAATTACTTCATCACTTTCAATAATTCTCAAAGCGTCAAGCACAAATTTGTAATTGAAAGCAATCAAAAGTTCTTCCGCAGTATATTGAATATTTATTTTATCTTCGGATTTACCTGCATCCGGAGCTTCCGCATACAAGGTTAATTCATTATCTGCAAAAAGCATTTTTACAATACTTGTTTTATCGTTAACCATAACAGAAACTCTTTCCAAAGCCGCAATTAATTGAGATACATTAATTACAGCCTGCTTTGGACTTTCTGACGGAATTAACTGATTATACTTAGGGAATTGACCTTCCAACAATCTTGAAACCGTTATTGTTTTTTCTGTTTTCAAAACGATTGTTGATTTATCTTTGCAGATTTTGATTGTTTCATCATCAATAAATGCACCCATTTTCATAAATTCATTTAATGTTCTTGACGGAATTATCAATTGAGTTTGTTCAGTAATGTCAGAATTGATTTTTTCCCTAACTCTGGCAAGTCTGTTACCGTCAGTTGATGCAATTTCTAAAATTCCGTTAGAAAAATCACATACAATCCCCGACAAAAGATTGCTTACTTCGTAACTTGCAGCTGCAAAACCTGCTTGTTTAATAGCTTTTAAAAACGGTTTTAACTCAACATCAAAACATTTTGTTTCATCAATTTCATAATTTAAAACTTCAGGCGGAAATTCGTTTGCAGAAATTCCTATCATATCAAATTTTGATTTTTTACAAGTTATATTTACGTTTGTACTATCTTCATCAACTTCGATAGTTACAAGTTCATTCCCTAATTTTGAAACAATTTCATTGAGCTTTTTAGCAGGAAGTGTAATTTTTCCGACACTTTCAACTTGCGCATCCACAACGGTCGAAACAGTTAATACTAAATCTGTAGCTGTTAATTTTACGGTATTATTATCCAACGCCTCAATCAAAATGTTATATAAAATCGGTTGAACAGCCTTTTGTGAAGTAGCTCGTTCTACAATTTTTATACCATTATATAAATCTTCTTTTCTGATGATTATTTTCATACCCTTTACTCCTTATATTTATCCTTATTATAGGATAAAGACAGATAAATAGTTAATAATTCTAAAATTTAAGCTATACAAAACTTTAAAAAAACTCTGCCCGAAATCCTCAGACAGAGTTTTTGTTTTATATTTTTAATCTATTTTTTCTTTGCATCTTTTTTAGATTGTTCTCTAACCTTTGCAGCCTCACCGTTTGTTACTGTATCAACTTGGTGGGTCAATTTCTTTTGAATAACATCCGGATTGTATCTTTCATCCATATATTCAATTTTTGCTTTCTTTTTAGCTGCCGCTGTCAAATCATCAAGAGCTTTTATTTGTTTTTCTGTTGTCAAATAATCTTTGATACCGTCTTTTGCCATATCATAAGGTGTAATACCTGCAGCACGTCTGTCTTGTACCATTATAATATGAAATCCGAATTCTGTTTTTACAGGATCTGATACGGTATTTGGTTTTGCGGCAAATGCTGTTTTTGAAAATTCAGGAACCATTTGTTCTTTTGCAAAATATCCTAAATCACCGCCTTGTTTTGCTGAACCCGGATCTTCAGAGTATTTTTTTGCATAAGCCTCAAATTTTGAACTGTCAGCTTGTAATTCTTTTGCCAATTTTTCAGCTTGCGCTTTTTTATCTGCAATAAGTGCTTCTACCTGCTTTTTCAATTCTTCGGCAGGAATTTCTTTTTTAGATTTAGATTTAATTTCTTCACCTAACTGATAAGCATTTGCGGCAATCAAAATATGTGAAGCTCTTACTTTTTCCGGATTGTTGAATTTATCAGGATGTTTTTTATAAAAATCTTCACATTCTTTATCCGTAACTTCAATCTTACCTGCAGCCTCTGCTAATTTTTGCATTCTGACTTGATTTTTTATATCTTTTTTAAAGTCTGAAGTTGAAACACCGTTTTGTTTAAGCAACTCTGCAAGTCTGTCTCTGCCGCCCATTTGATCCATAATTTTCTTCATTGCTTCATTAACGTCTTTGTTAGTAACTTTAATTCCGCGAGCATCGGCTTCTTGGTCTAAAAGTTCTTGTAAAATCAATTGATTTACAACTCTTTGTTCCATCATAAGATATAAAAATCCGTCTTTATTGCCTTTTAAATCACCCATTTTACCAAACGGAGATTCTCCGATTGCTTGGTCTATAAGTGTATTGTATTCAGCTTTAGTAATAGCTTTATCATTGATTTTGATAATAGCAGTATTGTCTTTAAGTCCGCAACCTGTGAATAATAACGCTGATAAAGCCACAGTTGCAACCATTTTTGAAATTTTCATTAATATCCCTCTCTTTTTTAATACTCGTGACTAACTTTATGAATATAATAAAACAAATCTGTCAAAATGTTAAATACTTCATTAAAATTTACATAAGAAGTATCCAAAATCAAGATAGAAATTCCTTCCGTACAAGTTTTTGGAGCTAATGTAAATTTAATCTTTTTCAAGATATTGTGAGGAAGAACTTTTTGAATAATATTCCACTCAGGCTTGGAATACGGAGTATAAATCCTTATACAATCCTGAACTTCACGAATTGCGGCAATTTTTACATCAGTTGCAGATAAACGCAACCTTATAAGTTTTATCAAGTTTTCTACACATTCAGGCGGCTTTGCAAACCTGTCAGTCCATTCTTCCACAATATAATCCAACTCAATAGTAGACTTAACATCAGCCAAACGCTTATACTCAATCATTTTTTGTTCGGAAGAACCGACCCATTCATCCGGAATATACGCAGTAACATTAATATCTACAATCGTAGGTGTTAATTTTTCCGTTTTTTCACCCTGTAACTCTCGTACAGCTTCTTCCAGCAGTTCACAATATGCGTCAAAACCTACATTTATCATGTGTCCGTGCTGTTTTGTGCCGAGAATATTTCCTACACCTCTGATTTCAACATCTCTAAGCGCAATTTGATATCCGCTGCCAAGTGTCGTAAATTCTTTTATTGCTTTTAGTCTGTTTGTTGCATCGGTGGTAATTTCTTTGCTTTTTTTGTAAAAACAATAGCAATAGGCTTGCCTTTGAGAACGACCTACACGCCCTCTCAATTGATACAACTGTGCCAAACCAAATTTATCGGCATCATGAATTATCATTGTATTTGCATTTGGAATATCAATTCCGTTTTCAATAATTGTCGTTGCTAATAAAACATCATATTCGTGATTAGAAAAATCAATTATAACTTCTTCAAGTTGAGTTTCATCCATTTGCCCGTGACCAATTGCTATTCTTGCGTTTGGCACAATTTTTTGCAGTTGAGTTTTAAATTCCTCAATTGTTTCAACCCGATTATACAAATAAAAAACCTGTCCTTCTCTATCAAGTTCATGGGTAATTGCATTTTTGACCATATTTTCATTCCATTCACCGACAAATGTTTTTATCGGTAATCGGTTTTTAGGCGGAGTATTGATTACAGACATATCCTTAATTCCCGATAATGACATATAAAGCGTTCGCGGAATAGGAGTTGCCGACATCGAAATAATATCAATATTTTCACGTAATTGTTTTAATTTTTCTTTATGACGAACACCAAAACGATGTTCTTCATCAATGACCAAAAGTCCCAAATCCTTAAAGATAATTCCTTCCTGTAAAAGCCTGTGAGTACCTATAACAACATCACATTCACCTGTTGCAAGATTTTTTATTGTAGTTTTCTGTTCTTTTTTTGTACGAAATCTTGACAACAACTCAACACCGACCCCAAAAGGTTTAAAACGTTCTGACATTGTTTGAAAATGCTGAAATGCTAAAATAGTTGTGGGAACAACAACAGCGACCTGTTTTCCTGAGGTTACCGCTTTAAAAATTGCCCTCATTGCAACTTCTGTTTTTCCGAATCCGACATCCCCGCATATAAGTCTGTCCATCGGCTCAGGAGCTTCCATATCTCTTTTAACTTGTGTTATTGCCTTTAATTGGTCAGGGGTTTCAACAAATTCAAAAGCATCTTCCATTTCAATCTGCCAATTTGTATCCGGTAAGAATTGTATTCCTTGCTGCATTTTACGTCTGGCATACAGTCTTAATAAATCATAGGCAACGACTTCAACTTCTTTTTTTACTCGAGCTTTTGTATTTTCCCAATCACGACCGCCCATTTTTGAAAGTTTTGGTTTAACAGAACCTGAACCGCGATATCTGCATAGTAAATTTATTTGTTCTGCCGGAATATGAAGTCTGTCTTTATTTGCATATTCAATTGTCAAATAGTCTTTTAACTGACCGTCTATTTCTTGTTTTGAAAGACCTTTGTATATCCCAAGTCCGTGAATTGTGTGTACTACATATTCTCCTGTTTTTATATCGTTGATATTTTCAATATATTCGGGTTTTTCTTTATAATAAGATTTTTTGGATGCCGTAATTTCTTTTGAGCGCTTATTAAAAAGTTCTCTATCTGTCATTACAACTGTTTTGAAATCTTCCAAAATACATCCGCCAAGAACAATACTTTCAGAAAAAACAGGAGAAAAAATTTCATGTTCTGATAATATTTCCCTAACCCGTTCCGGATAGTCTGTAGCAATTATAATTTCATAATTTTTATGTTCCTCTATAAAATCGGCTATTAAATCAACATCTGCCTCAAAATTTCTAAGAGGCAAGGAGTTAAACTCTGTTAAATCCCCCATTTGACCATCTATAAAATTGTTTAATCCGATTTTTGTAAAATAAGATGTTTTTCTCAAAAATTCTTCATAAGTAAAGTGATTGATTAAACCCTCACCCGAATTTCCGGCATTTGGCGCAGCTTTATGCTGAAATTCAGCCCTATCACAAGGAGAGAGGGTAATATTTTTTATCAAACCCGATTTTAGATTTTCTTCTAATTGTTTTTGATAATTATCATTCAAAAATTCGTATTTTGAAAATATTTCAGATGTTTCATCAAATACCAAAATATAATCTTCAAAATAATCCAAAACACTTATCAAGTCAGGATTAAAATAATTTTGATAAACTTCAATTCCGTCAAAATAACTTTCATCAGGCACATCATCTTCATCTTGTTGTAATTCTTGAATTAGTTTTTCGTTACCTTCAACCGTAAATTTATATACAGGTAAAATATTTATTTCTTTAATTTTTTCGATTGATTTTTGAGTTTCGTTATTGAAATATCTGATATCAACAACCTCATCCCCCCAAAGTTCAATTCTCACGGGATTTTCGTCAAGTGAGAAAACATCGGCAATATCTCCGCGAATACTAAATTCAGAAATATCATTTACCATTGTGGATTTTTTATAGCCCATTTGAACAAGATTTTTTGCCAAAGTTTTCAAATCAATACTGTCACCTATTTTTATTTTTAAACCGTGTTTTTTGAAAAATTCACAACTCGGGAATTTTTCCAATAGTGCCTTTACAGGACAAATAACAATATCGGGTTTGGTCATCAAAACATCTGTTTGGCGGGCATAATCATATAAATTTTGCGGGACGGTTTCATACATTGAAATATTTTGAAACGGCATAATTTCAGAATTTATACCAAACGCACTTTTCAAATCACTTTGATATTTTAAAGCATTTTGCTCTGTTGAAGTTACAAACAAAACTTTCTTTTTTGAAACAGATTTTATTTTGGATATCAAAAAAATACGTAAAATAGAGGTTAATCCTGTCACGGCAAAAGATTGACCTTTTTGAACTTTGGCAACAAAGGTTTCATAATTTTGCGACATCGAACCCGAATTAATATTAAACATACAAAATATTATATATTAAAAAAGCCAAGTTGAATAATATCAAAGATTTCACAACAAAAAATCAAATGCCCGACAATTTTGTCGGACATTTGAAATCTGATATTAACAAAATTCACTTATTTTGAAATTCTACCGGGCACTACAACACCGCCTTTTAAATTCTTTTTATAAAATTCTACGTGCGGTTGAAGAACGCTGTCAAAAACAGCCGGAAGTTCTTTGCCTGTCATTATACATTCAACAATTTCCTGATAAACGGTTGCAAATGCTCTTAATTGAGTTAAAGCACCTGCAGCAGCCGGTGTAAGCCCCATAGCAGAAGTTTCTGCATCTTCTCTAAAGAATGCACCGGTTATTTCATAAGATTTTGTCAAAGCCTCAATATAGCTTTTTGCATTTTCTGAACAGATACCATTATCTACAGGAACTGTCAATGCAAATACTAATTTATTTGCCGGATTAAAGTGAGCTTCTGCAGAGTGGTGCATAGCATCAGGAACTTTTGCTACTTGTTTTAGGGTGTCTTTAACTGATTCATTTTGCATTTGAGCATGCCAGTATACGGTATTTTCAAACATTGAACCCATATATTGATGAACAGAAGCGCTAATACCGTTCATTTTTGCATCAGCCCAGAAAATTCCTTCTTTTAACGCATCATTTATTTCTAAATCGCTGCTCAAAGATTGTTCTGAAACGTCTTGTGCTGCATTCAATAACGAAATCATATCAGATTTTGAAAGACCAGCCCATATTAAAGTAAATAAAGCGTGATCATCAAACGCTGAAAATCTGCCACCAACATCATCATGAATAAATAAATCGCCCAACCAGCCTTGAGAAATTGAAGTTCTGCGAAGTTCACTTTTTTCTGCATTAGCATCAGTTACAGCAATAAAGTGTTTTGCTGCTGATTTTTCTGCCTCTGATTGAGATTGTCCTTTTGAAATATAAGCATCAATCAACATTTGCTGTATTCTCAAAAATCCGTCTTTTGTTTCAAATGTTGAACCTGACTTAGATGCAATCATATAGTTTGATGATGTAACATCTCCAATTCTTACCATAAATCTTGCAAAACTGATTGAATCAACGTCAGAATAAAAATCTACACTGTCATGGCAAATATTCAAACCATTGATGCCAAGCATATGTTCAACCGTATGTTTTGAACCGCCAATACCCATAACGCTTAATTTTTTTACACCTGTTTGGTTTTTAAAATTTTCAACCATTGAATAAAGTTCGTCAACTCTTTTTAATTGTTCAGACGGAAGATTTACCCAATTCAAAAAGCAGCCCGGTTTATTTGCACGTGCTGAAAATTCACTTACAAATTCAGACACTTTTGATGAGTATTTTGAAAAATCAACCCCTGAAAAACTTGTTCTTACTGATGAATTTTTTGTCAACATTGTCTTCTCCTTTTTATGTACCACCGTTTGACAATATTGTAATATAAAAATAAAAAAGTGTAATATATTATTCTTTCACGGGAACCACTTGTATTGAATAACCTAAAATTTTACAAATCTGTTGAAATTCGGCAAGTTTTAATGAATTTCGTCTAATCTTACAAGAAAATGTGCTTTGAGGAATTATATTACCATTTTCGGTTTTTAATTCTGTCAAAAGCATCTTCTGTGTAATATGCCCTTTCGCCATAACAAGACGCATTATTTCATCATTATTCCAATCCGTTATATCCATACTAAAAAGTATAGATTATTGACAAAACATTTCAAATATTGTATTTTTATATTGAATTATGCAATATTAATACAATATATTCAAATTTTTATTAAGTAGATTTTTGGAATTAATTATGAAAAAGAAATATAAAAAAGCATTTCACAGAATTTTTAATATCACCAATAAACACCGATACAAAATTATTGATATTTTGGGATTTAGAATAAAAATTAATCGGTTTAAGTTTAAGTATCCGATAGATTTGGTTTATTGCTGGGTGGACGGTAATGACACAAATTGGCAGCAAGAAAAATTGTTATGGCAAAAAAAGCTGAATATTCCAACAGAAAACAATGTCTTAAACCCTTGCAGATTTATTGATAACGAAGAATTAAGATATTCTCTGCGTTCTGTTGGGCAAAATGCGTTTTGGATTAACCATATTTATATAATTACAAACGGGCAAATTCCTGCTTGGCTTGATACTACGCATCCAAAAATTACAATAATTAACCATAAAGACATAATGCCTGTTGATGCTTTACCGACATTTAACTCGGAAGCCATTGAAACTTGTATTGCAAATATTCCTAACTTATCGGAGCATTTTTTATACGCAAATGATGATTTTTTTATATACAAAACAATCACACCAACATACTTTTTTAATAGAAAAGGGTTGCCGATTGTCAGACTTGCGAAACAGAATTGGAGCCAAGAGATTATCAATAAACAATTATATTTAACTAATATTATTCACTCTGCCAATCTAGTAAAAGAATGTTACGGAATTTTCTACAAATACGAAGCCTCACATAATATTGATGCTTACCGTAAAAGTTATTACAAAGAATGTATCGGTGAATTTAAAAAAGACTTTGAAAAAACTCTTTATTGTAAATTCAGAACCCCAAATTCTGTTCAAAGAGTAATTTTTAGTTTTTACATGTTAGCAAAGAAAAAATGTATATTAAAAGATATAAGATTATGGAGTAGAAAATCACAATTAGAAAACATTTACGTTCCGTTATCTCATCCGATAAAAATGGACAGAAGAATAAATAAACATAAGAAAAAATTAAAACTTTTCTGCATAAACGATAATGAAAAAACACACCAAGAGGACAGAGAAAAACTCAAAGATTACCTTGAATTTCTTTTTCCAAAAGCTCAAGAATGGGAAAAAACAATATAAATATTTTAAATCTTAATTCCAATATATTCATTGTATAAATATATTATTCTAGAGAGTGGCTGCACACTCTCTTTTTTTTGACTTTTTAGCTACTAAAGTGTAGAATTAAACCATGCCGACTAATTTTGATTTTTTAAAAAGTACAGATAAAAATTTATACGAAATTATTTCTGATGCCGAATTACTTTATAGAGATGAGTATTTTGAACAATGTATCGGACAAACACGACGGTTTGCAGAAAATGTCTGCAAAAACGTGCTTGGCTCTAAACGTACAACAGAAAATACTTTTGACCAAATGCTTGCAACTCTCAAAGATAATTCTCAAGGCTCAGAACAAGAAAAAGAGTTTATCAATGACTTATATTTCTTAAAAAAATGCGGTAACGCTTCCGTACATTCATCTTCTGTTAAAAAAAGCGCAAAAAATGCTTTAGAATGTTTACAACGAGCTTTTGAAGTCGCTATAAATTACTCTGTATACAATAAAAAAGCTGATGTAAAAAATTTAAGCCTGCATTTTGACATAAAACTACTTGCAACAGGAAAACGTGATAAAACCCTTGCTCAAAAATATGAACAGGCAGAAAAAGCAGCAGCAACAAAAGAAAAACGTCAAAAAAAATCAAAAACCGCAACAAAAAAATCAACTAAAAAATCAGAATCAAAACAAGTTACAACAATGAAATCATGCAAAAAACAGGACGGCATCTCACCATACTGGATTGTTGCAGGAATTTTTTCACTTATCTCATTGATTAGTGCATTAGTTTTAATGTTAGTTTAATTCTAACACCAATTAATTTTGAGCAAGTTTTTCACGTACCAAAGTTTCAACTTCTGCCAAAATATCAGGATTTTGTTCTAAAAATTCTTTAGCTTTTTCTCTGCCTTGACCAAGTTTTTCTTCTTTATAACTAAACCAAGCACCTGCTTTTTTAACAATATCAAGATTTACGGCAACATCTAATATATTTCCGATTTTAGAAATACCTTTGCCAAATACTATATCAAATTCTGCAGTTCTGAACGGAGGAGCAACCTTATTTTTCAAGACTTTAACTCTTACATGGTTACCGATATCTCCATCCTCACCTTTTAAACCTTCAACGCGTCTTATTTCCATACGAACAGATGCGTAATATTTCAAAGCATTTCCACCCGTTGTTGTTTCAGGATTTCCATACATAACACCAATTTTCATTCTCAATTGATTGATAAAAATTACTGTTGTATTTGTTTTTCCGATAATACCGGTTAGTTTTCTCAAAGCCTTTGACATCAAACGTGCTTGAAGACCCATTTGCTGATCTTCCATTGTTCCTTCGATTTCAGCTTTTGGAACCAATGCCGCAACAGAGTCAACAACAACAATATCTACAGCTCCGGAACGTACAAGTTCTTCCGTAATATCAAGAGCTTGTTCACCTGTATCCGGTTGTGAAATCAACAAATCATCAACTTGCACACCCAAATTACGAGCATATTCAGGGTCAAGCGCATGTTCTGCATCAACAAATGCCGCAATGCCGCCTTTTTTCTGACATTCAGCAACTATATGTTGAGCAAGGGTTGTTTTACCTGAAGATTCAGGTCCATAGATTTCAATGATACGACCGCGAGGAATTCCGCCTATTCCCAATGCCACATCTAAAGATAACGCTCCTGTCGGAATTGCATCAACATTAACCGTTGCCTTATCGCCAAGTTTCATAATCGAACCCTTGCCGAAATCCTTTTCTATCTTTTCAATAGCTAATTTCAGCGCTTTATTTCTTTCTTCGCTGATATTTACTTCCGTAGCTTCTTTAGCTGGCATCCTTTTTTCCTCTTATTCCCAAACGTATACTTCTTTTTTCTTATAAAAACCTAAAGCTACAGGTTTGTAACTGTTAAGTTCATTTTTAAGTTGATATACTTCTTTGTTCAAGTCAACAATTTTTTGTTTTAGTGTTTCATTATCTGTTTTGCAACGGATAAGTTCAACTACAACATCATCCATTCCTTCAAGTTTTTCGTCAATAACTTTTGCAATTTTATTGCTTAGTTTTTCTTCCAAATCTTGAAGTGTTGTTAAAATACTTCTAACAGCAGCACTGTTACCGGTCGCTGACGCATTGGCATAAACCGGAGTTCTGACTGCTACAGAAGAAGATACAGCACCTTTTACTTGTGCTTGAACTTTTCTTAGATTTTTTACTTCATCATAAGAAAAATATGTATGTCCTTTTGCGTTTTTTCTTGGTCTGATAGCCGCCTTTTTGCATAAGTCAACAATTTCTTTGTTGTCTGCCTTTAAAATAGTTCTAACCTCTTGAGGTGTCAAAGTTCTCTCGTTTAATCTGTCTTTTATCATTCTTTATCTATCCCTTAAAAAACATTTCCCAAAATCATTCTATTACATTTATATAAATCAAGCAAATAAATTTTGACAAACATGAAGAAATGTAAATTGAAATTTCTTAATAAAATACATGTTTATTGAGAAAAATCCTAATATTTGTCTTTACATATCGTAATTTATTTACATCAAAGCTCGGTAATTGTATTATTATATATGGTAGGATATGATAAAGATTTCTTTCGGAGGCTAAGTTGGTAGAAAGATATTATATAAAAGGCGGAACCCCTTTAAAAGGCGAAGTATTAATAGGCGGTGCAAAAAATTCGGTTTTAAAACTGATGGCTGCAGCAATTCTTGCTAAAGGTGAATCAAAGATTTATAATGTGCCGGATTTGACGGATGTTGAGATTATGCTCAATGTTATTGCACAATTAGGATGTAAAACAAGTTACGATAAAAAAGAAAAATCATTAACAATAGATGCAACAAATATAACAAATGTAACCGCAAGTTATGAATTAGTAAGCAAAATGCGAGCATCATTCATAATTCTCGGAGCATTGGTTTCTCGTTGCAAAGAGGCAAGAGTAGCTTTGCCGGGCGGATGTGCAATCGGCGAAAGACGTGTTGATTTTCATATCAGAGGACTTGAAGCTCTGGGGGCTAAAATTAAAATTGAAAACGGATATGTTCATGCAAAAACAAACAAACTCGTCGGTTCTGATGTTTATTTGGATATTCCGTCAGTCGGAGCAACAGAAAATATTATGCTTGCATCTGTTTTGTCAGAAGGTTCAACCAAAATCCAAAATGCGGCTCAAGAACCTGAAATTGTCGACCTTGCAAACTTTTTGAATACAATGGGTGCGGATATTAACGGCGCAGGTACTTCTGAAATTATAATCAACGGAGTAAAACCTACAGACCTTCACCCGATTGAATATACAACAATTCCTGACAGAATTGAGGCGGGAACTTTTATGACAGCAATTATCGCAACAAAAGGTAAGGGTATTATTAAAAATATTTATCCTGCTCATTTAACATTTTTTACCGATAAATTGCTAAAAATGGGTGCTAATATTAAACTCTTAGACCCGACTTCAATGGAAGTAAGTTGCAAAAACAGACTAAATTCCATAAATTTTGTAACTCAACCATATCCGGGATTTCCGACTGACTTACAATCTATGGCTATGACACTTTTGACAACCGCAAACGGCGTTGGTATCATAACAGAAAGTCTTTATGAAAACAGATTTATGCAAGTTCCGGATTTAAACAGAATGGGAGCAGATATTCATCAAGACAGAAATCACGCAATTATAAAAGGTGTAAAAAAACTTTCCGGAGCAACATTAACAGCCAGCGACTTGAGAGCCGGAGCATCTTTGGTTGTTGCAGCATTGATGGCTGAGGGTAATTCTGTTGTAGAAAAACTACATCATATAGATAGAGGATACGAAAACTTTGAAAATAAGATAAGATTGTTGGGAGGGAAAATCGAACGTAAAAACGAAGATTTCAAAACAAACCTAACGGAGGGTACACATAATGAGTCCTACTTATAAACGTTGGTATGATCACGACCCATTATTACTGGAAGTTATTGAACTCTTAAGAAATTATCAAACAGAATTGAGAGCTCAAGCAGAGATTTTTTTACAAAAAATTGAAGAAAAAGTATCTAAAGAAACTATTGATAAATTTTATGCAATGGTAAAACCAGTGAATGCAAATAATCGTTGGTACGATAAAGATCCTGTTATTTCAAAAACAGTTGAAATTTTAAGGATTGTACCTCCTGAAGCTCAAAGAATTTGCGCTCAAAATTTTATCAAAACACTTAGAGAAATGGGTATAGAATACGAAAGTACAAATGTACAGATTTAAAAAAGAAGGTTAATTGTAGTGGGAAAAGGCTTTGAATAAATATTCAAAGTCTTTTTATTTAACAATATTTGCAGAATCTCTTTGTGCTATGCCTGTTTGATATCCCGGAACAAGCAAAGCTAACGGTATTATTCTTCCGAGTTTTGAGCCAAAAGTTGAATCTTTATTCATCATAGAAACAGCCATACATACATCGTCAACGTGTGGCGCAAAATCGGTAGCCTTTATATCTCTTTGAACTTTTTTATTATAAAGTTTATCATTTATAAAATTAGAAACTTTATTGCCGCAATAAATGCCAATACTCAAAAATGCAATAGTTCCAATGGCATTAGGCAGTTTTTTCAAACATTTATTAACAACTTTTAAAAATTTTGAAGTAGTCTTAAATTGCGGCATTGCACCTTCAATTTTATCTGCATATTTTCCGTAAATTTTTGCTCCTAATCCTACACACCCGACAGGAACAAGTATATTTCCAAGCATTTGACTTAAAACTTCTCTTTGTTTAGCTTTTCGATTGTGTTTATCATCAACCAAACAACCGCCGACAAAACCACCCGCTACAGAACCTGATGCCAAAGCAAGGATAACTGCAGGGTCTTCGTATTTTACAACTTTTTCTTTTGGTGCATATTTGAATATTGCCCAATTTTTTATCGGCGTTTTTAAAATTTTTATCGGATTTAGAGAAAAACCTTTTCTTTTCGCCAAAACAGCCAAAACCGGTGTCATTCCCGCTGCGGAAGATGCCAAAATTACAGCTTTCTTCTTTTGTGATAAGTCACTATTAGTATGAGAATGAGTGAAAGTTTGAGTATTATAAGTGTTTACGGATAATGTGTTCATTTTTAATCCTTACATCTATACCATAGCAAAAACCAAACAAAAAAAATATTGCTAATAGTATAAATATTGTAACAATTTATTAAAATAACCTAAAAATTAATCAAAAATAATTATTTAGAGGTATTAAAACAATATCAATTTGAAAGATTATATTTATGTCTATAAAAATCCCAATAGCAAATACAAACAATGTAATGGCAAGAAATTTCGTCAAACAAATGGCAAGTGACGGATTTCTTCCGGTTATTGCTTTGGAAGCATTTGTTGAGGGCGGAAGAACTTATCAAGCGTATCAAAGAGGTGGTTTTGACGAAGCTCGTGAAAGAATTACCGAAGAATTTTCAGGTGCTGTTTTTTGGCTTGGTGGTGTCACAGGTCTAAACTGGTTGTTTGAAAAAATAGGTCAAAAGTTACTCAAACTTCCAAATGTAACTGTTGATACAGCAAGCGATTCAGTTAGAAAACCTTTAGAAAACTACCTAAATTCCGAAACTCTTAAAAATGGTGATAAAATACTTGAAAAAACTATGGCAAGGTTTAAATTTGTCAAAGTTATATCAAGCGTACTAATTGCCAATGCGTTTATTGGATTTGTTTTACCGAAAATAAATCAGGCAATTACCCGTTCTTACCACAAAAACAAACCTCAAACAGAACAACCTCAAAATTATGTACCAATGATAAACAGACCAAGTATTGGTGCTTTTGTAAAAGATGATACTGAAGATAAAAGTGATAAAAAAGACATTTCTTTCGGATTAAATCTTTTATCTGTTGCAAATAAATTTGAAAACGACAGAAATTATAAATTACTTGCTGTTGATGCAGGTACTGCATCAGGTAGAGCATATTCTGCAAGAAATAACGATGAACGTATTGAAATCCTGTTTAGAGATTTGGGTTCAATTTATTTCTACATGTTCAACATGGCAAATATGAACAGATGGTTGAATAAAATTGAACAAAAAGGTATAGGAACAAGACTTGACCCTGTTTCGGCAGATTTTGCAACAGAATATATGCAAAGTTACCTTGAAGATAAAAATCCTCAAAAAACAGTACATTTTGAAGATTTTGAAAAAGAAATGCTCGGTAAAAATCAAGAACTTCCTGATAGTTTGAAATCCAAATTTACCGGAAAAGATGTTAAAATAATGAGTCTTGAAGACTTTAAGACCGAATTAAAAAATCTTGTTCCTAAATCTGAACTCAAATCTTTTGAAGAAATTGCGGATAAGATGTCAAAACTTCAACCTCAAATAAAAGGTATTTCTATTTTGACGGAAGCTCAAGCAAAAGACGTTCTAAACGGCGGACACATTAACAATCCTGAATTTTTAAAAGAATTTTTCAAAAACAGATTTGGTGACAAGTTTATGGATAAATATAAATATGTTGCTCAAAATGATTTAGATGCCGTTAAAAAAGAACTTATCGAATATGTTAAATCAATTATTGAAACAGCTAAGAAAACATCATCCGGTGAAGTTACATCCAAACTTCTCAAAAAAGCTACTAATACTAATCTTAAAATGAATGCTCTTAACTGGGGTGCCGGCTTTGTAACTTCAGCGTTGTTCTTATCAACAATTATACCAAAACTTCAATATAAAATAACTCAGTGGAGAACCGGCTCAAATGAATTTCCGGGAACTGCACAATTTAGAGAAGAAAATAAGAAAATTGTTGCGTAACCGTTACCAAACAACTTTTTCTATCAATTCTATTTCATAACCGTCCGGATCTTGAATAAAAGCTATCTTTGTACCTTTTCCGTTTAAATCAAACGGTTCATAAAGGTATTTATACCCCAAAGTATTTAATTTTTGACTAAATTCATCTAATGAATTTACTGAAAATGCCAAATGACCAAAACCTGTTCCTAAATTATAACCGTCTTTTGGAGTATCATCGTTTTCCGTAAGTTCTATTTGTGTTGTACCTTCTTCATCTGTCAAAAAATAAAGCCAACAATCATCAAGTCTTTTCTTCTTATCTAATTTCATATTCAAAAGCTCGGTATAAAATTTTACACTTTCTTGTGCATTTTTTACTCTTATCATTGTGTGTAAAAGTTTCATTATTTTACTCTCCTTATCATAGTATAGCGTCTGCCTTTTTTAACTGTTTCAAACTCTATATTTTTTTCAATTTCATCTAAGACTTTATTTTTTATAATTACAAGATTTTTATCTTTTTTCAAATCGTTTTCAATTGATTCACAATCTATATCCGCAGGTTCATAATCTACAGGTTCATCATTATAATATAAAAGTGAATATTTTCTGTCTAACCCGTAAGCGGATATTGTATAATCATAATCTTTTGCATATTTTGCAAATTTTACCAAATCTTCCTGACCAAATTTATAATCAACTTCATAAAATTCTTCTGTTGCAAAAGCAGAAATAACCGTCATGAAAAGAACATAAAAAATAAATACACCAATATATTTTTTGTATTTTACAAAAAGAATTGTACCAATACCTAAAATAAGTAAACAAATTAAACTAAACCACCTTATTTCCGCAATATCATGATTTAACTGTGCAGGAAGATAAAATGGAGTAAACATAGCTAAAATACCTGCTACAATACAGAACCAACCAAATATTTTAACGGAAATATTTATTGGTTTTTCGTGCTTTCTTTTTTCCACATAATCCTGCCACATCAACCCTGTAATAATCGCCATTGGGTAATATATCGGTAAAATATATGTGGCAAGTTTTGTTGTTGAAGATGTATAAAACAACATTATCCAAAAAATAGAAACCCAACAAAGTGCCAATTGCTTATGTACATTGTCTAATTTATTAAAATCAAAGTTTTTTATTTTTTCAATATAATGCTGCTCTTTCCAATGTATACACTTATTTACAAAAACTGAAATTACGGAAAATATCCAAGGAATAAATCCCCATAGAATAACCAAAAAATAATAGTAAAACGGTTGTTTTCTGCCTATTTCATTATTTGCGGTATTCAAAAATCTGTGAAGATGGTGTTTTATAATATATTCATCAAAAAATAACGGATTATGAGTTTTTAACATTATTATATGCCAAGGAAGAACAATCAATGAAAAAATAAACATTCCCGGAAGAAAATAAATTGGTTTGAATATTTCTTTAAACTTCTTTGCCATAATTGCAGTTAAAAATATAATACCAAAAGGAACAGCTATACCGGGAATTCCTTTTGCCATAACAGCAAGTCCTGAAAAAGCGTAAAATGCCCACCAATAAAACTTTTTATTTTTTTCTTGACAAAAATATACTTGAAAATAACAAACTAACGCCAAACCAATATAAAAAGTTAAAACTATATCAAGAATTGCATATCTTGCAAGAAGAACAAACTCTAAAGATGTCGCAATGATTAAAGATGTAAAAACACCAAATCTTCTGTTTATTCGTTTTCTTGACGTTGAATAAACAATAAACGAAAAAATAAAACCCAACAATGCAACAGGAAATCTTGCAGTCCATTCATCTATTTTGCCCCACAGAGCAAAAGACAGACATTCCTGCCAAAAATATAGCGGAGGTTTTTCAAAGAAATAATGACCGTTTAAATATAGCGTCATAAAATCTTTTGAATAAAACATATCACGAGCCATAGAAACATAACGTGTTTCATCAACATCCATAAGTGAATATGAACCTATATCATGAAAAAATATAAAATAAAAAATTACAGACAAACCAATAACAGTCAGTATTTCTGCATGTTTTTTACAAAAACAAATAAAACTGTCATATATATTTATAAACCTATCCATTATAAATTCCCCATATAATAATTCCATTCATATATTATCATAAAATTATAAAAATAAATTATTGTAGAAAAAATGTAGAAAAATAAAAGTTTTCTACATTTTATTTACTCTTATTATTTTTAATAAAAGTTTTCTACAAATATTAAACAAAAACAATTATTTTTTCTACAATTTTTGTACAAGCTCAAATTTAGTTATATCAATATTTTCGAGAGTTTTTAACAAATATTTAGACATTATTATCATGACTAAATTAATTAATATATTTATATATATATTTATATTATTAATATAAATAAAAAAGAAAACAAAAAAGGAATATAATTTTGTTCAAAAAAAAATACCAAATAATCTAACATTTGGTATTTTAAAAAATAAGCTTTTAATATGTATAAAATTATTTTTTTACATCGTCTTTAATAACAATTAAATTATTCATGATTTTCATTGCACAAGTAGGAAGAACAACGTGTTCAAGTCCGTCAGCGATGCCGATAATTTTACCTGCACCCAAAACAACTTCTTCACCTTTGTACATGAATTTGTAATCTGTGTTTCTGTCTGAACGTATAGTGATTTTTTCTGCCATAAATTTACCCCTCAAATACCGGTTACATTAAGCTATTATACAGAATATTTTGAAAAAAATCAAGTCTGAATTTAGTTTTTTAAATCTTTTATTTCTTCTTCTATTGCTTTTTTATCTTTTTCAGATAAATCTATAAACATCGAATGTCCCATAGTTATTCGTTTTGGATATTCCATATATTTACCGTAATAATCTGATAAATATTCTTTTTCATCCGCCATACTGAAAAATTTATACCCTTCAAATTCAATCTCTTTTAAAGGAAATACACCATTATTGCTGACGAACCAATTTTTTTCCGTATGCCCCCATTCCAAACCCATAAGTATATCACCGGATTCATTAGTGTTATCCGAATATTTATTTATAAGTTCTTCTATTTTATTCAAACGAGCGGTTTTTTGTAAGTCTGAAATTTGTTTTTTTAGAATATTTCTTTCTGAAAGAATCTTTTTTGTTTCTATAAATTGAGTGGTTTTATCGTAATTTTTTCCGCAAAAATCGCATGAAAAAACATCAATACAAAGATGATGCGTATTTTTATGTCTTATTTTTGTTAAAAAAGACATGCAATCTATTTTTTCATCACTCAATTCAGCATACAGATTTTCAAAATTGTAACTGTTAAATATTTTTATAAGTTTATTATAATCATTTCTTGGCATAATAACATCAATATCGTCATCCCAAGGTATAAACCCTTTATGTCTTACAGCCCCTAAAACACTACCTGCCCAAAGCCAATATTTCAAATTATTTTCTCGACAAACCTTGTCAAATTTTAATAATATTGAAAGATTACCAAGCTGAATATTTCTAAGCTGACCTGAAGCTTTTGGTAGTTTTGTAATATCTGTTTTATTTTTTTTGTAATAATAATAAGAGCATTTAGATTTTTTCTTTGCATATTCAGGTTTTGGAAATTTTATTTTTATTCCCATTATTGTAATTTTTATATGAGTTTTGTCATATTCTTGTACTGATAGTAATTTATCAAGGTATTTTTTTATATACGTATAATACAGAGCTTTATAAAATCTTGGTCTAAACAATACCAAAGGTCTGTATTTTATATAATTGAAAACAGATACAATTTGATTTAATATAGTCCATTTTACGATTTCATTATCAGGAATTTTCCAAGTAGTTTTTTGTAAAACTTTGAAATACAAATTTTTCCAAAAATTCATAGAACCAAAAATCCATGGTTTCTGTTTCCCTATATAATGTACAATTTTAGGTGTATTTGTATAATCAGAACGGTTTACAAAATTGCTTGATTGTACATTCCATTCAGAATTTATTTCTTTTATTTTACCTTGACAAACAACATTTAGAATTTGTTGATCACCAACTTTTATATTTTCAAATTCTTTTTTTGTATATTCTTCAAATTTTTGTTCAATATTATCCTGTCTTATTTTAGCAAGATTGAATAATAAAACTCCGGCATTAAAATATTTATTGTCATTTTCAAGTTTTGGAACCCAACCGCTTGATTTCATTGCTGTATCAACAACTCCGGCAGCGTAAAAATCTTCTATATCAGTATTAAATAATTCTGAAATGTTTTCTTTGACAATTATATCACAATCAAGATATAAAATCTTATCAATAAAAGGTAACAAAGATGCTAATTTTAATCTGTAATATGTTGATAATGATATATATGCATGAGTTCCTATAGTCTTGTATGATTCAAATAATTTTTCATCAATTGGCACAAAATTAATCTCACATTGTTTTATGTTTTTTAGTGAAAGAATTTTTTCTTTGTTATTATCATCAATACCGCCGTCAAGAATATAAAATTTTACGTAATCATCATTGTTTAAATTTAGTAAAACAGAAGCTATAACAACGCCTGCATATTGACTGTAGTTATTGTCAGATGACAAGCAAATATTTATGATATTTTTCATCATGTATTTATAATTCCTCTTTTAGTGTTTTAATAATTTTTAAATATAAATTAACTTCTTTATCTGATGAAGAATAAATGATATTCAGCAATTCTTTTTTGGTAGAATTACTTGTTTTTATTGGGTTTAGACCAAATTCTAAAAAGTCTATTTGCAAAACTTCAAGTATTTTTAGAAAGTTTAAAAAATTTGGCAAATATTTTCCGGCTTCAATTCTTCCTATGTGTTTATCCGAAAGACTAACCATTTCAGCAAGTTCTGCCTGTGAAAGTTTATTCTTTTTTCTGTATTCTTTTATTTTTTTACCGATTAGTTCCTTATTTATATACATTTACTCCCCATTTCTATAAAAATAGGACAATAATGTTTACTTTAAAACTATGTTATTGTACTATTAACTTGTAAAAGTGATAAAAACATAACCTTTGGAGATTTATGGTAAAAGTTAGTGTTGTTGTACCTGTTTATAATGTTTATAAATATTTGACAAGATGTTTGGATGCGCTTGTTAATCAGACTTTAAGCGACATTGAAATAATTTGCGTAAACGACGGCTCAACCGATAATTCTGCAGAAATTTTAAAAGAATTTGCCGATAAGGATAAAAGGATAATTGTAATAAATCAAGAAAATGCAGGTCTTTCCGTTGCAAGAAATACCGGTATGACTCAGGCAAAAGGTGAATATATCGGTTTTGTAGATTCTGATGATTGGGTTGATTTAGATTTTTTTGAAAAACTTTATAATGCTGCGAAAAATAACGATTGCGATATTGCGGTTGCGGATTTTGTAAGAGAACACCCGAATAAAAAACCGAAAAGGCTAAATATCACAGAAGAAAAAATTTATGAAACTCCTGAAGATAAATATATGGTTTGTAAAACGTATAGAGAGGGTTGCGTATGGAATAAAATTTATCGTAGTGAGTTTTTGAAATCTATCAATTTGCAATTTGTTGCCGGAATGTATTATGAAGACAGGGATTTTACAGCTCGCTCATTATATTATTCAAAGAAATTAGTTACTGTTCCAAACACGTATTACAGATATTTTGTAAATCCGAAGTCTATTGTCAAAAAAGGTATAAATAAAGTTCAAAACGAGCATTATATATTGGTAAGACAGCAGGTTTTACAGTTTATAAAAGAGCATAATATAAAAGTTCCTGACGGATTGTACAAAGCGGAAATCTACAGATTTAAATTATTTAATAAAACGCTGTTTACAGTAAAAGAAAGTCTTTATAGTAAATATCTGTTTTTATTTGGCAAAATATGTATTTTTAGAAAGAAAGGGTTGAGATGATTCCGAAAATAATACATTATGTATGGGTTGGTGATAGTGAAAAGTCAGAATTGGTTATGAAATGTATAGATTCTTGGAAAAAATTTTGTCCTGATTATAAAATAATTGAATGGAACAATGATACTCTTAAATCTATAAATAATTTATATTTAAACCAAGCTTTTGAAAATAAAAAATGGGCTTTTGTTTCTGATTATTTAAGATTATATGCACTTAAAAAGTTTGGTGGTTTTTATTTTGATACAGATTTGGAACTTACAAATTCAATAAATGAATTTTTAGATAAAAATTTTGTCAGCGGATATGAAAAATATAATAATAAAGTATTTCCCGTAACAGCACTAATGGGTAGTGAATGTAACAATAAAATCATTTGTGACTTATTGGCAGAATATGATAATATTTCTTTTGTTGTCAATGGTGAATTGAATTTAACAACAAATACTTCAAGAATTTCAAAATATTTTAGTGATAAATTTGGATTATCAAAACCATATAACTCAGATATAGCAACAACTCTTTGTGAAAAGTGTATAATTTATCCTTCTTTTTATTTTTGTTTACCGGAAGAAGGAAAACAAAATTATTCCATTCACCATTATGCAGCATCTTGGAAAGATGATTATTCAAGGAAACTTATTTTAACATTTAAAAATATAAAAATTGTTCGTTTTCATAAAAGAAAGAGTGCAAAGTCCGAAAATATTCCATTATTAAAAGATGAGAAAATAATAAAACTACTTTCTTTGAAAAATTATAAAATAGGAATATTGAGTTATAAAAAATAGTATATTTTCTTACAACTCCAGCATTTTAACGCAGTTTGCTCGGTCAACTGTTATTTGTTTTCCTTCTTCAAGATTTTTTATTGAAACCTGATGTTTTAATATTTCGTCTTCTCCAAGTATAATTGCATATTTTGCCACTTTAGATGCTTTTTCAAGTTGTTTTGTGAATTTTTTGTTTGTTAAATCAAATTCCACCTCTAATCCTTGACTTCTTAATTCTTCAGTCAATACAAAAGCATCGGTTTGAAAGTTTGATACAACATAAGCATCAAGTTTTTTAGATGTTTTTTGAGGAAGTAATGAAATCAATCTTTCCATACCCATTGCAAAACCAATCGCCGGTGTTGGTTCTCCGCCAAGTTGTTCCACAAGATTGTCATATCTTCCGCCACCTGCTACAGCGTTTTGTGAACCTAAATTATTTGATTTAATCTCAAAAACCGTCCTGTTATAATAGTCCAAACCTCTTACCAAAAGTTTGTTTTCAGTGTATTTTACTCCCATTTTTTCAAGATATAACTTTAATTCGGTATAATGAGAGGCACATTCTTCACATATAAAATCTGATTTTATTACCGCTTGAACTTCCGGTTTTTCAAAAATATTTTTACAAGATTCAACTTTGCAATCCAATAATCTTAAAGGATTTTTTTCATATCTGTTTTGACAATCTTCACAAAGCTCGTTTAAATAAGGTTTTAAAACTTCTTTTAACTTGTCTTTAAATTCATTTCTGCATTTTGGACAACCGAGTGAATTTATTTCAACATCTAAATTATTTAAACCAAGAGCTTTCAAGTAGTTTACTGCAGTCAAAATAACTTCAGCATCAGCTGTAGGGTCTTTTATCCCAAACATTTCAACTCCAACCTGATGAAATTGTCTTTGTCGTCCTGCTTGTGGTCTTTCATAGCGGAACATCGGCCCGTGATACCATAATTTTACGGGTGATGATAATCTTGACATACTGTTTTCTATATATGAACGAACAACTCCCGCTGTGTTTTCAGGACGTAGTGTAATTGACCTGTCACTTTTTTCAAAAGTGTACATTTCTTTGTTAACAATGTCGGTTGTATCACCAACACCTCTTGAAAACAGTTCTGTTACTTCTATTATCGGTGTTCTGATTTCTTTAAACCCGTATCTTGAAAAAACTTCATTAGCTTTTTCTTCTAAAAAATGCCACATATCAATGTCTTGCGGCAAAATATCCTTTGTTCCTTTTAATACTTTTAATTTTTCAGCCATACAAAAATTATATTATTTCAAGATTTATTGTCAAAGTTATGTATATATTGTAAAATATTTTTGTATGTGTGATTATGAAAAATTTTTAAAAGATTTTGATGAAGTCCTAAAATTGCTTTTTGAGCATCAAAAAAAATACATTAAATGCAAAAAAGGTTGTTCTCTATGTTGTGAAAAAGGCGATTATCCAATGTCGCATCTTGAATTTTCGTATTTGACAAAAGGTTATTTAAAATTGTCTGCGGAAACAAAAAGCATTGTTCAAAAAAATTTTAAACAGGTTATAAATGATGTAAATATAGGATTTTGTGAATATAAATGCCCTTTTTTGATAAATAATGAATGTTGTGTTTATGATTATCGACCGATAATTTGCAGAACTTTTGGTGTCTGTTATTATGATGATACAAAAAATTATGTCAGATTACCTGATTGTGTAAATTTTAAACTGAATTACTCCGATTTTTATGATATAGAAACAAAAACGCTTAATATAGCTGATGTTCCAAAAATAAATTTACGCATTGATAAAGTTTTAAACAGCGAATTAGCTAAAAAATACTCTCTCTATGCCGGAGAAATACGCCCAATGGCAAAATGGATAAGTTAGGGGATATTTTAATAATTACTCTATCTATATGACAAAAACATAAAAATTATTGTCTATAATGATAGAATGAATGAATCAACCGCGCTTGATAAGAAATATACTGATTTCATAGATGGTTTAATAAATCAAGTAGCTCCTTTGCTACCAGAAGATGTTAATGAGCTGCAAAAAAACTATCTCGTAAAAAATATGAAAAAATCAGCAGTACTGCTTGCCGGTTCAATGCAGGATGATGATGAATTTAAACGATTGGACTTTGAGGCTCAATGTTTTTATATACAAGTTTTTACCGAATGGTCTTTTCATAAAGAAATAGATTTGTTTCGTTCAGGTATTCCTCCAAAATATTGGAAAGTTGTTATGCAAAAAATATGGTTTGCAACTTGGGAAGTTATGTATGCTTGTGTAAAAAATGATGCGTCTGAGGCGGTTGTTTTATCATTGGTTCAACGATTTATAAACAGAACATATAACGATGCCGTTGATGAATTACGTGAACAACAGTTGATTGATGAAGAAATTGAAGAAAAAGCAAAAGAACAGTCAAACATTTCCGTAATGGCTCAAGAACTGAAAATAGAAAGAAAAGTTAATTACAAAATAAAAATGTTTATTGTAAGGTTTATTTTGGCGCTTATAATAGGCGCAATCGTTGCTTTTGTAATTTTGAAATTCAAGATTGTCGGTCTTGCAACGATTTTGAGCATACTTTTGGTTTATCATTTTGTTCCGGTTAAAAATGAAGATTGATTTGTTAATAAATGTTACAAAAAAATATTTTTTTGAAATTTGAAATCTGAAAAAGGGTTTATATTTATAAGAGAGTATACAAAGAGGTTTTTATCATGGCAGATGAAATAAAATCAATAGACGAGCTTCGCAAGGCTCAAGCAGCAGCTCAAGCACAGGGTACAAGTATTACAAATTACAACCAATGGGAACAAATTTTGGAAGATTTGAATACTGCCGGAATTGAATCAACCGGAAGTTTTGAAGGTGATGTCAGACTTCATTCGCAAATAATGAGCAAGATTGAAGCATTTATTCAGGAAGCTCAAGAAGCTGAAAAACAAAAACAAATCAATCCAAACAACAATGAATCCTCAAAGGTTGATAATAAAACAGCTCAAGATAGAGAAAATGTAATAAAAGCCAATGTAGCAAACGGTACAAGTTCTGTCATAATGGCAGATTATATGAAATATTATCATTTGATGTAATTATTCTGCACAGAAAAATTCTAGTATTTTTTCGTTATATCTGTTATCAACAGCACTAAATGGGAAAATTTCCCCTCCAAATTCTTTTTTTACGTGAGCGACAGCAGAAGAGATTTTGTTTTTTGAGATACAATCAACTTTTGTGATAACTGTTATCACAGGTAAATTGTATGCCAAAAGCCACTCACGCATTTGAAAATCATTTTTTTGTATCTCGTGTCGTCCGTCTACAAGTTGTACAAGTGTTTTTATTTGTTCGCGTTTGAGCAAATATTCTTCCAGATATTTTTGCCACCTGTTTTGTGCCTCTTTTGATACTTTTGCATAACCGTATCCCGGCAAATCAGCAATAATAAAATTATCCGAAAAATTAAAGAAATTGATTAATCTTGTTTTTCCGGGAGTATTTGATGTTTTGGCGAGCTTTTTGTTATTTGCAAGTCCGTTTATAAATGATGATTTACCAACATTTGAACGACCCAAAAGCGCATATTCAGGTAACTTGAAATCAGGACATTGACTGAGTTTTTCTGCGCTGACTATGAATTTTGCGTTCATAAACGGTTTCATTTTGTACCTGCTTTCTCTTTAACCTCTTTTATTTTACTCTTATACAAAACTGTTTGAAATAAATTATACATTTTTTCATTATTAACAACAGTCAATTGAGTTTTGTTTTTTACAAAATCAACACTAAACGATGATTGCTGATTAAAAACATTTGATTGGATATTTACGATTTGAAACAGCCCCTCAGTTAAAATACTAAGAGGCTCTCTCAAAAAAGTTTCAAATGTTTTTCTTATATCAAATTTTTTCATTATATTTTAGTACTGAAAACTTGAATTCTTTGTTCTACAGCAGCTCTGTCAGATGCGTTAGGAGCAAGTGCTAAGTATTGTACATAGTATTTAACTGCGCCCTGATAATTTCCTTCAGCTTCATAGGATTGAGCTTTAAGTTTTGCTATAGAAGGAGCATTGTGATAGAAGTCAATTGATCTGTTACAATATTCAATTGCTGATGCGTAGTTTCCTTCTTTGTACTGACGAAGTGCGATTTCAAAAAATTCATTGGACTTCATTTCGCATAAATCAATGTAATGAATACCGTTTTCTGCAATTCTGTTATCAGGATCGCTCATAAGAACTTTTTGCAAAGCTTTTCTTGCTGTTCTGAATTGTTTATGTTGAACAAGAATTTCTGCCAAATACAGTTCATCATCAACATTATCAGCAAAATTAATTGCATTTTCAAAGGTATATACAGCATCTCTTTCACGACCGAGAGAAAGGTATGCTTCCCCTTTTATAACAGTATCCATTAAACTGTTGCTTGCTGATTGTATTATGTAATTTAAGTTATCATTAGTCAATTCCATTTGGTGAGTAAGTTTTCCTAATTTAATTTTAGCCAAGTGGAGTTTCAAATCATTAGGAGTTCTTTGAATTGCCTCATTTACATAATCATAAGCAAGATATACGTCTTTGTTTGTTGTGAAATCTCTGGAATCTGCCGTGTCTTTTGACATTTCATAATAAGTATTCGCAAGACCGATAATAGCGTTATTATTGTATGTTTTATCACCTAACAATCTTGAATAATATTCAAGAGCTTGTTGGTATTTTTTTGTTTCCAAAGACATATTAGCAACTCTGTAAATACCCTCTTTATAGTTAGGGTTAAGGATAATTGCCGTTTTAAGTTCTTCCATTGCAAATTCGTGGTCTGCACGTCTTTCATAAACACCTGCAAGGTTAATATACGGACGTGAATTTTCCGGTTTTACATGAATAGCTTTTTTGAAAGAATTTATAGCAGCAGGTTGGTTACCTTGTTTTAAGTATAATTCACCTTGAAGGTTCCAAGCCGGTGAAGAATTAGGGTTGATATGCAAAGAGTGGTTTAACCAAGTCAACGCCTTTGTATAATCTCCGCGACGTGCCTCAACCTGACCCATGTGGTACATAGAAGTCGGGTTATGTGAATTATATTTTAAAGATAATAAATAATATTTTTCAGCCTGATCCAAATCACCGTCAAGCATTGCAACGTTACCCAAGTTGTCGTATGCCGGTGCAAATTGAGGGTTATTTTTGATTGCTGTATTGAATAAATCTTGAGCATCTTTTTTGTTGCCAAGTTTCAATGTTGCAACCCCCATTGCGTTGTATGCTTGATAATACGTGCCATCTAAATCAACAGCCTTTACAAATTCCTGAATTGCTGCGTTAGACAGATTGGAAATATTCTTGATGTATTCAACATCGGAAGAAGTTTCACGCATCAAATAAACTAAACCTTGTGCATAATGAAATTCAGGTTTATTCGGATATTTTTTCAATAATTTATCAAGTTCTGCTTGTGTCGGTGCTAATTTCCATTGTTTTGCCTGTGATATCAGTTGCAAAGCCTTAGCATCTAAGTCGTTAGGGTTTTTACTTAAAATTTCTTTTAAACGAGAATCAGCGTCTTCATAGTTGTTATATTCGATTAATTTGCTTATATCAACATAACTTTTAGATACTTGAACTTTTATAGGTTGTGCAGCAAACGAGGGGTTTACACATAACATAGAAGCTGTCAAAATCATTGACGTAACTAATAGTTTTTTACAATTCATGTTTTCACCTACTTTTTACTTGTAACTATTCTAAATCTTATGAAAATATTGTATAATAGTATTTGTAAAAAAGCAATAAGGTAAACGTATGGTATTGAATGTAAAATCAAAACGAGATTTAGAGGATTTTAAGACATATATTTTGGTTGAAAAAAACTTTTCGGAACATACCGCAAAGGCTTACTACGCCGATATTTTGAGTTTTTTAATCTGGCTTGACAATCAAGATTGTGAGGATGTTGATTATTCAAAAGTGAAAGATTATCTTCATTATTTGCAAATATTCAATTATAAAAAAACAACAACGGCTCGCAAGATTGCATCTATACGTACGTTTTACAGATACCTTTGCAGAGAGAAAAAAATTGAAAATAATCCGGCACTGAGTTTAATTTCCCCCAAACGACCGAAGTCGTTGCCAAAATTCCTCACAATGGAGGAGATAGAACAAATTTTAAGTAATATAAATATAGACACCCCCTCCGGTTACAGAAACCGAGCAATTTTGGAACTTTTGTGGGCAAGCGGTATGAGGGTTTCAGAATTGAGCAAGTTGAATTTTGGTGATTTAAATCTTGAAAATAATGAGATTACTGTTTTTGGTAAAGGTTCTAAAGAGCGAATTATTTTGGTAACCGAGCGTGCGAAAAAGTATTTGCAGGGTTATATTGATTTTGCAAGACCGTTGATTGCAAAAGGGTTTACCCTTCCCCCAATAAATAACGAAAGTCCCGTATTTATAAACAAAACAGGGTACAGGCTTCAAACAAAGATGATTAGAAATGTGATAAACAATATTGTTGAAAAAATTGAACTTCCTAAAAAAGTTACTCCTCACATGTTCAGACACAGTTTTGCAACCCACCTGATAGAAAACGGTGCTGATTTGAGAGTTGTGCAAGAACTTTTGGGACATGCAAGTATATCAAACACTCAGATTTATACTCATATTTCAATGCAGCACATGAAAGAGGTTTATGAAGAAACTCATCCGAGAGCTTAATTTTTCAAAGAATTGACGAAATATTACTAATATGTTAAAATATATATATAGGTTTGGATTTATATGATTATGGATTTTAATACTAAAAAAAGAGGATTTACATTATCTGAAGTTCTGCTCACATTGGCATTGATAGGTACATTGGCAACAATGACATTATCGACTGTCGGTTCTTCTATTCAACAAAGGGCACGGTTGTCGGAATTTAGAACAGCTTATGCAAAAATGGATGCGGCTTTGCGCAGTATAACTTTGGAAGACGGAAAAATATACTCTTGTTACTTTAAACCTACAGCTAATGAAGTTTCGGATTTTGGTTTAACAATAAAAGGAACAATAACGGAAACAAGTACCGAATGTGAAACTTTGATGAAAACTTTTGCAAGAGCAATGGGTGCAACACGCTTTTGTGAAACTGATGCTGTTTCAGAGGGTTGTTTACCTGCAAATTATCCTACAGGACCTGAAGGTTTTGAAGATTATACAAAAAGTCATGCCTATGTGTTAGATAACAGTATGTTGATTTTTGATGATAACGGAATGTATTTAAGACAGTTTGCAATTGATGTAAACGGTCGTAAGGGTCCGAATAAATGGGGACAGGATATTTTCCCGTTTTCAGTTAAAGCAACAGAATCAAAGGTTGTGTTTGGAAATACATTTGTTACGGAATTAAGTTTTTTACCTGCGGTAGTACAAACATCTTATGATTCAAAAGTAAGTAAAACCACATTGGAGATGATACACGAATCAGCAGGACAAAAATAATTATCTCAAAAGCCCTGATGTTTCGTTAAACATCACCATGTGAAAGTCTGCGCTTGTCATATTTGGATTTTGTTTCATAAACTTTTTTACGTCAAATTTGGCAAGAAAGCGGTCAAGATTTTTGCAAACTTTGTCATTACCCTCATTTTCTGATTTTAATTTTGCAATATAATTTTGTGTCATTGCAATAATTTCTTCTTCTGTCAAAATCGGCAAACCTCCGATTTGTACTTCATCTTTATCATCATTTTCAAGATATCTTTTTTCTTCATCTTTTTGTTGTTCTTGTTGATGATGTTGCTTATCCTGACCGGTTGAAATTGCGGATTCAATGCGTTGTCCGAACGGATTGTTTACTGAATTAAACATTTTGCATACCTCTTATTTTGTAATTCGCATGCTATATATCGGCATAATTTTTATAAACTTGAATAATAGTCTTTCAATAATTTTGTATCTTCCTCTATATTTGGACTTTCACATACTAAAGCACCCTTAATTCCAAAACTTTTGAGTGCTTTTAGTAAATCTTTGTAATTCATATCAGAGTCTTCTAAAATTAAATGACGTTTTTCACCTTTTGCCGAATATTCAATGCCCGCAAGGTGTGCGTGGAAATTGTTAATGGCTTTGTCGCCCAATTCGGTACTTATTCTTTCGAGAATTTTGCAAAATTCGTCATAGGTGTTGTATTCTCCTCCTGTTCTGGCATGAACGTGTGAAAAATCAATACATGGCAAAACTTGTTCAAATTCTTTTGATAATCTGATTATTTCTTCATAATCGCCCCATTGAGTTGCTTTTCCGGTAGTTTCCGGACGTATCCACATTTTTATATTGTTTTTTTCGAGGGTTTCAACAATTTTTGCGGTTTGTTTTTTTACTTGTTGATAAACGTCCTCTTTTTCTTTTCCCATATAAAAAGCTGCATGATATGTAATACTGTAGCCGCCAAAATCTTTTGCAGCTTGTGCTGTTTCAATTATTCTCTGCACACTTGCTTCAATTTTTTCTTCTTCTTTTGAATTTAAATTGATATAAAACGGTCCGTGAGCCGTAATTACAAAACCTTTGTTATCAACCAGATTTTTGATAAGTTTTCTGGTTTCATCAGACATTCTTACCCCATGTACAAACTCGACTTCCATACCGTCAAGCCCCATTTCTTCAATAATTTCAAACGCTTTAGGGTATCCGCCTTTACCTGTTGCCATAGGCATTCCGGGTGTTAAAAAGTTTAATTTATCAATTTTATAAAAATTTTGCAAAACTACCTCCGATGTATACTGCTAAGATACCACAAAAAACACTCAATATAACATAAATACAAGCGTGTAGTATTTGTGTGTTTTTTATCATTTCCATAATTTCAAGTGAAAAAGTGCTGAATGTTGTCAAACTTCCGCAAAAACCTGCTGTCAACGCGATTTTTGCATTTTGCGGAAGTTGATATTTTTCTGTAAAATATATGTATAAAAACCCAAGTATAAAACAACCTGCAATATTTACGGCGAAAGTTGCAACGGGTAATGTGGTTTTAAGGTAATTTAAACAGGCAACTCCGATTAGATACCTTAAACTTGCACCAATTCCTCCCCCTATAAATACCGCTAATACATTCAACATCTACACTTTTACCTTAATTAAATCTTCCAAAATCTCACAAGCATCAGCGACAAGTTTTTTACAATGCTCTTTTTTCGCACTTCCTTCTAAGCCGGAACATAGGGCGCGGCAACAAGTTATTTTGTTTCTCTTTTTAAATTCTTCAACCAATAAAGCAGCTTTTTCTCTGGCAAAAACCTGATTTTTGAACTTGTTATTGCGTCCGAACAGATATCCCAATATCATTTGAGAAGATGTAACGGCACCGCACGCACATCCTGAGGACATTCCTGCGGAAAACGTAGTTGAGCAGGGCAAAAGTTCTGCACTACAGATACCTTCATCTATACATGACTGTGTAACACTTTCAGAACAAGAATAACCGTTCATAAAATACTCTAAAGCTTTATCTTTTATCATTTTTGCACCTCTTTTTATTTTAATTCCTTACATAAAAATTACCTGTTGTTAAAATTTTGGTCGGATTATCTTTTGAATATACTTTCATTGCATAAGCGCCGGTATCATTTAACACAACATAATCGGTAAAATAATGTTTTTGTTCATCTTTTAATTTAACTCTTTTTCCCCATACCAAATCGTATCCCAGTCGTTCATCCGAGCCTCCGCCCAGTTTTACAATTTGGATTAAAAGCATTTTTGTCTCAACCGGTTCAGGTAATGTTATCAAATAGTAAATTCGGCTTCCGGGCTTGAAAACATTGGTGTTTGAGTTTGAAATGACGGTATCTTTTGTAAACTGATGTTGATTGAATAAAATTACTGATTTTTCACTATCACAAGCGCAAGTGAATATCATAGTAATAACCGTTATTATAAATAATAAAAATTTTCTCATATTTATTGTAATTGTTTAATTTTATCCTGAACGGATTCTATCATGTCTTTGTCGTTGTTGTGTTTGACAAAAAGTTTGTAATTTTTTATTGCCTCATTTGTTTTTCCTTGATGTTCAAATGCAACTCCAAGTGCATAGTACGCATAACCAAAGTTGTAATCGGCATCCAGCGAAATTACTTTTTCAAAACTCTTTTGTGATTCAATGAGGTTATTCTCATTTGCATAAGCAAGACCTAAATTAAACCAGCCGTCCGTATAATCAGGATTGACAATAATTGATTTTTGGTAATAATTTACGGCTTTTGTGTTGTCTTCTTTCAGTTTGTAAATATTTCCGATTTTCAATAGCGTTACCGCATCATTCGGAACAAGTTGAAGCGCATCCTGATAATTTTTCACAGCAGCATCGTAATTGTTATTTTTGTAATTCTTATCACCTTCCGTTATCAAATCTTCATTTTGTTTAAGAGTAATTGATGAAGTTTTTACAACGGGTTCTTCCTGTATTTTGAGAGGTGTTGTATTTGTTGTTTGCGTGTTGTCTTCAAGAGATAAACTTATTATGGGTAAATCGCCTTGAGATTGGTTTAAATTTTGCCCTGATGTTGCTTTTGGTTTGTATAAAGATGAGATAAAATCACTATATTCCGCAGAATATAAGGTTTTTTCAGGGTCAATTGAAATAGCTTTTTCATAATTTTCTGAGGCTTTAGTGTTATCTCCGGTAGCTTGATATGCTTTTGCCAAGCCATAGTATACATAACCGTCGGTGTAACCGTTTTTGATTGCTGTTTTGAAGTTTTTGATTGCACTTTCGGTATCGTCAATTTTCAAAAGTTCATGACCGCGAGAAACTAATGCGCTGTTTAAATTATCTTTGATTGTTTTGTCATTTTTAACAGGCAGAATTTCTTGATAAATCGCAATTGCGTCTTCAAATTGATTAAGTGCATGCAATGCAATAGCTTTGTTATATTTTACCTCATAATCCTCAGGAGTTGTTTCAAGAATTGTGTTGTAATATTTTAAAGCTGTTTGATAATTTTTTCTGTTGTGGTAACAAAGAGCAATATTTTTTTTCAAACTTATATCAGATTGGTCTTTTCCTTCTGCTATCAAATAATTTTCAAGAGCTTTGTCGTAATTACCAAGTTGTTTATATACATTTGCAATATTTTTATACCCGTTGATATCATTAGGAAAAGCCTTAATATATTGATTATATTGTGTAATAGCCTCAGTATTCTTATCCATATCGGCAAGAAGATTGGCGTAATCAAGTCTTACGGTGTTTAAATTAGGTACTTTTGCCAAAACGACTTGATATTGTTCGTATGACATATCATTTTTGCCTAAATCCTGATAAGCCTGAGCCAACCCAAGATGTGCCGCCATATTCTCAGCATCCTGTTCAATAGCTTTTTCTAAAAATTCGGCTGCCTTTTCCGGTTCGTCAGTATTTAAAAGCGAAATCCCGTAATTAGAAAAATTCTTAAAATTGTCCGGATTTTTGTCATATATTTTTTTGTAATTTTTTGATGCGTTTTTATAGTCTTTTATTGCAAAATAAGATGCTGCAAGATTTTCTCTTGCCTCAGTATGACCAGCAAATGTTTCCAAAAATGCGTCATAACTTTTTATTGCGTTATTATAGTCTTTAAGTTGATATTGTACATTTCCGATATTGTAGTAATTGTATCTGTATTCCGGTGAAATATCCAAAGCTTTTTCATAAGACGCCAGAGCCTCTTTATATTTGCCTTGACTTTCATAAATACTTCCTATACTAATATAAACACCCGGATCATCAGGTTTTAGTTCTGAAACTTTTTTATATGTTTCCAGCGCTTTGTCATTTTGGTCGGTTTCAAAATATAATCCTGCGAGTTTTGTATACAATTTTGTATCTGCATTTGATATTTGAATTGCCTGTTCAAGTTTTGATATTGCTTCTTTTAAATCTTGTTGATGTTCTGCGGCACAAGCCTGCTGATACAAAGTATTAGCTTCTGAAGACATTGCATTTGCCGGTATTGAACCTAGTAATAATGCTGAAACAAAGATTGTTGTTAATAACTGCTTTTTAATTTTCCCGACTCCTTAATTTGATATACATTCTAGCATAAAAATTATAAGTGTGTAAAGCCTTTTGGTTATTTTTGTGTATTATTTTCTTTTTAATTATATTCTGTACTTTAAGTTTCTTTTTGTCAAATTGTTTATTAAAATTTTAAAATTGAAAGTTTTAAAAACAATATTTTATATAAACAAATTTTCTTAATAAAATTTTACATCAAATTTTCTTTACCTGTAACAAAAAATTTTTTTGATAAGTTTTGTAACTGGAAAATTTGCCGATTGTATGTTATAATATAATGGGTTCTCATTATAAATCGAAAGTGTAAAAGGAGTAGGTTCTATGGCAACATCAATTTCTGAAAAAGAAGTGAAGAAAGTGAAGTCCAAATTCAATGATGAATTTGAAAATTACTTAAAAAACCAATGTACAAAAACTACATTTAACGGTACCGAGCTGGAATCTTTCTCTTGGTACAAAAAGGTATTGGGACTTGTTTAGAGAAATTTCTCTTACCAAATTTCAAAGTAAAAAACCGGTTTTTGAGCCGGTTTTTTAGTGTTTATTTTAAAAGTTGTTTATATAAGTCAATTTGTTTTTGGGTAAGTTTTTCAGGTAAAACAATCTTTATTCTTGCATTAAGATTGCCATATCCGCCGGATTTTTTAGGTAATCCCAAATTCTTTAACCTTAGAGTTTTTCCGCTTGAGGTCATTGCGGGAATTTTTATTCCTACATTACCGTGCAAGGTTTTTATTTCTTTTTTGCAGCCTAAAACTGCCTCAGGCGGAGTTATTTCAATATCTTTAGTCAAGTCGGAACCTGAAATGTCGTATTCATTGTCTTTTGGAGTGATTATTAAATACAAGTCGCCTTTTTGACCGTAGGCGTCGGTTTTGCCTTCTCCTTTTATACGAATTTTTTGTCCTTCTTTTATTTCTTTTGGAAGTTTGACTTTTAGTGATTTATTTTCATGAATAATTCCAGTTCCTCCGCAAGCGCTGCAATATCCGCCGCCTCCCGGGCATTGGGTACATTTGCGCATATCGTTAAATTTCACGGTTATCGGCTCATCCGAAAATAAATCTTTTGCGGTTACGTTAAAAGTTTTTGTGATATCTAAGTCTTCTTTTTTGCGAGTTGATTTTTGCGTGCGGGTACTTTGTCTTGAGTATGTGTTTGCCCCCATTGAGCCTAAATCTCCAAAATCAAAACCTGAAAACCCGCCTTGAGCTGTTCGTCCTGTTGAACCTCCCATCATATCGCCAAATAGCGAACTGAAAAAGTCGGAAAATCCGCCCATATCTTGTCCGTTAAAGTTAAATTGTTGAAAACCTTGACCGCCGCCAAAATTAAAGTTTTCAAATCCCGGAGGTGGTGTGTAATCTGCTCCGCCTTGCCAGTTTGAACCAAGACTGTCGTATCTTGAGCGCTTTTGTTTGTCGCCCAAGACTTCGTATGCTTCATTTATTTCTTTGAATTTATCCTCCGCTTCTTTTGTTTTGTTAACGTCAGGGTGGTATTTTCGCGCAAGTTTTCTGTATGCCGATTTGATTTCAGCTTCTGTTGCATCTCGTTTTATACCTAGTGTTTCATAGTAATCTTTGTATTTCATAACAAATCTCCTACTATAATTCTAATATAAAACAGTAAATTTTAGTGATTTTTTAATTATTTCTTAAGAAATTGTTTAAGTTGATATTTAATTCAAGTCATGTTACAATGTTCCGAAGTAGTAAATAACACGCATTAAAACATAATTGAGAATTAGATTTAAGGAAGGTGTCCTTTTGATGCAGGTTTATGAGTTTCCGCCTTTTTTTCTGTCAGTACAAAATAAAAATATGGCTATAATTAAAAAATTCGCTTTTACGTTGTCTGAAGTGTTAATTACGCTCGGAATTATCGGAGTGGTTGCGGCAATGACTATCCCGAATTTAATGGCAAAAATTGATGAAAGGAGAACTGTTGTAAAATTACAAGAGGCTCAATCAATATTATCTCAAGCTATAAGATTATCGGAAGAAGAATATGGTGAAGCATCAGCTTGGACACAGGAGCGTTGGACATCTAAAGGTGCGAGTGAAATTGCCGAAAAATTGAAACCGTCTTTAAAAATAGCGTTGGATTGCGGTTTGGTGGATTCTAAAAAACTTTGTATTCAAAAAAATTATAAACGACGTAACGGTCAAAACCACGATATAAATTATGCAACAGATAACAGATATTATAAAGTTGTCTTGATGAATGGTGTTTCTGTATGGTGGAAATCTACGGATGAAACAGAAAAACGTGTTAATGGTGCTTATATAGGTTTTTTTGTTGACACGAACGGAACGGCATTACCAAACCAATGGGGCAGAGATCTGTTTATGTTTGTTTATGATAATAATTCAATAAGACCTTATGGGGCTCCGGGTACAGGCTATTCATATAAAACACATTGTTTGCCTAAAAATTCCACAGGATACGGTTGTGCGTGGTATGTTTTGAATACAAAAAGTATGAAATACTAAAGTCTTTATATAACAAAAATACCGTTCTTTTTTTTGAACGGTATTTTTATCATATATCGTGTAAATATGGTTAAATTACTATCTCAAGCTAACTTTTACTGCAGGTCCTTTTTGAGAAATTTCAACTTTGTTTTCTCTTGCTAACCAGCCTAAACCTAAATCAGCAAAATTTCCTTTAAGGTCTAATTCTTTTTTCATTTTTGCAAATGAAGTTGTACCATTTTGGTTAAGGTAGTTGTAGATTTCTCCTGCTGCAAATCCGATTTGTTCTTCTTGTGATAAAATTACTTTTTTAGCCATCTCTTTCTTCCTCCTGCTAATACTGTATGTACTACACTTTTTCGATATTCAAATCTTAGTTGAATTTTGAAGTTTTGACAATCATTTTAATGGTGTAGTTTTTATGATAAAATATACATTATAAGGGGTATTGCAATTGTTAATTGAAGCAGATATAGCATCGGATAAAACAGATTTTTTAATAGAAAAGTATGCGCAGCTTTTGAATAACGGAGTGAAAGCCTCTGAAATTCTGGTTTTGGTGCAAAATTCAACATTAAAAAATAATTTTATTCAAAAAACTTTGGAAAAATTGCAAATTGATGCTACTGAAAAACTTCAAGTACATTCATTTTTTTCACTTGTGTATAATACTGTTTCTGATAATTGGGCATTTTTGGAAGATAGAAATATTTATGACAATCCCGTTATATTGCCAAATCTTGCAGGATTAGAGGTTTCTCAATTTATTTTAAAAGACATATTAAAAGAGGTGAAATTTCGAGGATATAATTCTAAACAATCCTTGTTACACCAAATTTTTAGGCGCTATTCTTTAATTGTTCAAAATAATTTAACTCAAAAAGAGGTTAATGAAAGAGCCGAAATTTTAAAAGAAGGTTTTTCTGAAGATGCTGATATTGCAATCAGAAAATTTATGAAAAAAACTTTAGAATTGCGTGATTTTGATTATATAAGACAATGCCTTTTGTTTAATTTCATATACAAAAATACCGATTATTTTAAGGATATAAAATACTTAATTGTGGATGATGCGGATGAATGTTCGCCTATTTGTATGGCTTTTATAGAATTTTTGTCAAAGCAGCTTGTTGATTATTACATAGTGCTTGATACTTTGGGCTCAAGCCGTTGCGGGTATTTGAGTGCGGATAAGAATAATTTTGAAAAGTTGAAAAAAATATTTAACGCACTTGAAACAAATAAAATTGAAAACTCGTCTAAAATGGATAAAACCGCTCAGCTTTTGTATAGAAATACTAATTATGATGAAACTAATGTTTTAGATAATTTTGGTTTTTGGGCTTTTTCAAAACGTGCATCTATGATTGAGGCAGGGATAGAAAAAATTAAAAAACTTTTAAAAAACAAAGTTTTACCTTCCGAAATTGCGATTATTTCTCCCGTAATTGATGATATGCTAAAATTTTCACTAAATGAAAATTTAACACGAGGTGTTAATCTTTTATATGTTTCGGGAAGTGAAAAACTTATTCAAAACAGGCTTGTGCAAGCTGCAATAACGATACTAAAACTCAATACAGATTTGAAAAATGCTTTGTCGGAATTTGATTTAAGAGTAATTTTATCGGAATTTTTGGAAATACCGTTAAAATATTGTGATGAGATTTTGCAAAGTTTTCATCAAACAAAAAATCTTATTCAATACGACTTTAATGACGATGAATATAATGAAAGATACAGTAAATTTTTAACCTTGACAGATAAACTTTCAGTTTCGGAAGAAAAAATTTCAGAACAAATTGTAGAAATATACAAAGAGCTTTTTGCATCAAAGTGTTTAAACCGTACAGAAATCAATAAGTTTAATTTTTTCATTAAGCAGATTATAGATTTTGAAAATATTTATGGGGCTGATTTTAACAGGCGGAAATCAGATATTATTGTACAGATTGAAAATTCGATTATTGCCGAAAATCCGTATTCTGTTTTGGAAATAAAGGATAATAATCTTGTTGTTTCTACTCCGCAAAAAATCATTGACAATCAGATTAAGACAAAATATCAAATATGGCTTGATGTGTCGAGTTCGGAGTGGATAAAATCAGATATCGGGCCATTATATAATGCTTGGGTTTTTCAAAAGGATTGGGATAAACCTCAATATACAATTGAAGATAATATTACGCTTTCTAAAGATAAAAATGCGCGTGTACTAAGGAAATTGACACTTTGTGCAAAAGAAAAAGTTTATTGTTATTCCAGTTTATTTGATTCAAACGGAGTTGAAAACTATGGCGGCATTGAACCTCATATAGTTGTGGATAATAAAGAGGAAACAGAAAATAATGAACCGACTTTTAAAATTGTACCGAGAGATGATCAAAAACCTGTTTTGGATTATAAAAAGGGATATATGGGAATTTCCGCAGTTCCGGGAGCGGGAAAGACAACTATTCTTTTGGCTTTAATAATAAAATTGTTGGAGCGCGGCATAAATCCTGAGAGGATTTTTGTATTAACGTATATGGATTCGGCTGCCAGAAATTTCCGTGAACGAATAAAAAATGTCAGAAAAAATACCTCAAAATTGCCAAATATTAGTACAATTCACGGTTTAGCATTAAGAATACTAAAAGAAAACGGGAATTTTGAAAAATTGGGGTTAAATGCTGATTTTGAAATTTGTGATGATTCTCAAAGGGCGAGAATTTTGCGAGAGATTTCTCAAAGGTTAAAAATAGAAACCAAAACAGCTGAAGAATTTGACCGTGCGGTTTCTGTTTTTAAAATGGGAGATTGCCGTTTTTCGTCATTACTTCCCAATGACAAGTTAAAAAAATTCAAGCTGTATTTTGAAGCATATAGTGAAAGTTTGCGGGAAGGTAATTTAATTGATTACGACGATATGTTGACGGGTTCTGTACGAATTTTGAAAGAAAATGCCGATATCTTGGCACATTATCAAGAAATTTGTGAGTATATTATTGAAGATGAAGCGCAAGATTCATCTGCCGTTCAGCAAGAACTTATATCACTTTTATCGGGCAAACATAAAAATATTATTCGATGCGGTGATGTTAATCAGTCAATAACAACCACTTTCTCAAATGCTGATGTTGAGGGTTTCAGACGTTTTATTACCGAGAATGATAATGTTTCTATGAATTGTTCTCAACGATGTACGGAAGATGTATGGAAACTGGCAAATTCGCTTGTGGAATGGGCTTTTGAAAATCCGCAAAGTGAAAATTCATTTTTTAAAATGTTTATGCAGCCGGTTGAGGGTAAAAATCCAAAAAATGATGATGGATTTTCTGCTGTTCAGTCTGAGATTTTTGACAACGCAATTGATGAAAAGAATTATGTACTGAAAATTATAAAAGATACATTATCAAAACATCCTGATTATTCTGTCGGAATTTTGGTAAGGTTTAACTATCAAATTGCCGCTTGGCAAAATTTGATTGAAAATAGCGGTTTAAAGGTTATTACCAGAAATGAGTGTTTGGAGCAAAAGACTATTTTTAAAGTGATTTTTGCCGTTATGCAAATGGTTTTAAATCCTTTTGATAACGAAAATATTGCAAGTAATTACGCCATTCTTTCGGAACTGGGTTTTTATAAACGCGGTTTGGATATGGAAATCAGAAAGTATGAAAATTCGTTTGTAAAATTAAATTCTGATTATATGGATAATGTATACCTTGAACAATTTTATTGGGATTTGAATTATTGGCTTTCTCTTTGTTATTTGACGCCAAATGAACTTGCTATAAAAATCGGGCTTCAATTTTTCAAAAGTGAAATTGAAAAATCTAATATTTATTTAATTGCAACGCTCATTAAACGGATTTGCGTTAAAAATAACTCTCTTGAATATGCTTTGGCAAGGTTGAATGAACTTTCAAAAAAACCTAATTTGAGCGGTTTTAAGTTCTTTTCGGAAGAAGATGAAGATGATAAAAAGTTTATTGCCGGAAAAGTTCAAATTATGACTATGCACAAATCAAAAGGTGATGAATTTAATCTTGTATTTTTGCCTGAAATGACGGAAAAAAATTTGCCGTTATCTCTCGGAGAAATTAATCTTAAATCTTCGGATTTTATCGAATCCGTTAAAAACTTAAATCCTGATTATAAATCTAAGTCTGATTTTGAGTTGAAACAAGAAATTTTATCTGAAAATTTGCGCCTTTTATATGTTGCAATAACAAGAGCAAAAAATAAATTATACATTACCGCATCACAAAATACCAAAAATCGTTTTGGAAAAGTGCAAAAACAATCCGTAAATACGATTTTTGAAGAAATTTTAGGAAAGGAAACTGTTTATGTTTAATAATTTTTCACCTAATATGCTAAAAACATATCAGCTTTGTCCGAAAAAATTTTATTATAAATATATAGAGGGAATAAATATACCCCAATCAATTTTGCCGTTTGAGAAAGGTAAAAAAATTCATGCCTTAGCAAACTATTTTCTTAAAGGTGTAAATATTTCCCGCATTGAAACGGCACTATCCGAGAGTGAAAAAGAAACGTGGCAAGAACTTTTGAATAACGAATATTTCAAAAAAGACACATTAAAGTCAGAATATCAAATTTCTTGTAAAGTGTCGGATTTTTGGATTGGCGGGCGTTTGGATGCGGTTGTACATGATTACGAAAACTACTATATTTTAGATTACAAAACGGGTTCAATACCTAAAAATCCGCAATATGATTACCAAACAATGGTATATCTTTTATCGTTTGACAGAGTATTAAAAAATTATGAAACTCTTTCTTTTGTTTATATTGACCTTAAACACGGGAAAAATTGTGTAATTGGCTTTAATGATAAACTTAAAACGGAATATGAAAATCAAATAGAGAAAATTTGTCATGAAATAAATACTGATACGTTATATAAAAAGAATTGTACGAATTGTGAACGATGTGAATTTAACGGTTATTGCAGGTAATATAATCTTTGAATAGATAACGTGTTCTGTTTATGCCTGTTGTGTTAAAAAAGCTCCTGAAATTGTCTTGGTGTATTTTGCTATGTTTTATAGATCCTGAAATAAATTCAGGATGACACAAGGGTTCAACCTTGACCAGACCTCACTCTACCGAAAATCCGCAAATTCAGGATGACAAACTCGTTTTACCCTCGCGTATTTACTTTCATGTCATGCTGAACTTGTTTCAGCATCTTACAATCGTTGAATTTTACGGTAGCCAAAAAGCTCCTGAAATCGTCTTGGTAAATTTTGCTGAGTTTTATAGATCCTGAAATAAATTCAGAATGACACAAGGGTTCAACCTTGACCAGACCTCACTCTACCGAAAATCCGCAAATTCAGGATGACAAACTCGTTTTACCCTCGCGTATTTACTTTCATGTCATGCTGAACTTGTTTCAGCATCTTACAATCGTTGAATTTTACGGTAGCCAAAAAGCTCCTGAAATCGTCTTGGTAAATTTTGCTGAGTTTTATAGATCCTGAAATAAATTCAGAATGACACAAGGGTTCAATCTTGTCCTGACCTAACCCTCTCCTATCTTAGGAGTGGATAGAATTGTTACTATATAATCAGTATTATTTATGCTACAATTGGTAACAAAAGACTACAGGGCTCGAGAATTATGTCTAAAAATGTATGGAATAAACTGGCAAAGAGGTATGACAGACTTTGGGTGCAAAAATACTCTCTTGCTCCTACACGAAAAAAAGTTATAAGTACGATTGAAAAATTAAACTTAGGTAAAAATTTTACCTTGCTCGATTTTGGATGTGCGACCGGACAGTTAATAGAAGATTTATTAAAAATGTATCCTCAAGCTGATTATTATGGTTTTGATAAGTCATATCAAATGATTGAGGTGGCTAAAAATAAAAATTTAAATTGTAATTTTTCCGTACAATGTGCAACAAATATAGAATTTAAACAAAACTATTTTGATGTTGTGACTTGTTGCCATTCATTTCCTTACTATCCCAATAAAACTACTGTAGTTGAAAATATAAGCAAAATTTTAAAAAATAACGGATATGCAATTTTTGTACAAGCATCCGTAAATAATTTATATGACAAAATAATTATGTCAGTTGTTGAGAAAACCGCAGAGAAAGCTGATTATTTATCAAAAGTTGAGTTTAAAAATCTTTTTGAGCAAAATTTTGAAATTATAGAAGAATTTGAAATAAAAGAGAAATTCTTTATGCCAACGTTAGCCGGATTTGTTCTGAGGAAAAAAGATGAAAATATTATTGATAAGACCAAAACCTCATAAAGAAACTATCGGTTTACAAAGCGTTATGATTTGCGAACCTTTAGAGTTGATGACATTAAAAAGTGTATTAACTGCGAATGGTCATGATGTAGAAATCATCGATATGATTTTAGAAAAGCAACCACTTCTATTTTTTATAAAGAAATATAATCCTGAAATAGTCGGATTTACCGGATATATAAGTCATATTGGTATAATTAAAGAATATGCAAAAATAACAAAAGAATATAATTCCGAGATTAAAATTGTTGTAGGCGGAGTTCATGCAGAAGTTTATCCGAAGGATTTTCAAGATAGTAATATTGATAAAATATGTTCTTCGGCTCAAGATATGTATAATTTTTTAAATTGCAAAGATAAAACTCCACGATTACCGGATAGAAATTTACCTGAAAAATACAGAAAAGCTTATTACTATTTGTTCCATAAAAATTGTGCACTTATAAAAACTTCATTCGGATGTCCTTATAACTGTGATTTCTGTTTTTGCAAAGAAGTCGCTTCATATAGTGCAAGAGAAATTGATGATGTTATCAAAGAGCTTCTCACAATTGAACAGAAAGAAGTATATATTGTTGATGATGATTTTCTGTTTAACAGGAAAAGACTTTTAGAATTTGCCGAAAAATTAGAGAAAAATAATATTAAAAAAAGATATTTAGTATATGGCAGAGCCGATTTTATTGCTAATAATGAGGATATAATAAAACGGTTAAAAGAAAACGGACTAAGAGCGGTTATCGTTGGTTTGGAAGCAGCAAATCAAGAAGAATTGGATAATTTTAACAAAAAAACAAAAATCTCGGATAATATTCAAGCTGTGAAAATTCTGCAAAAATATGATATCGAATGTTATGGAACGGTTATTCTCGGCATGGATTGGGATAAGTCGAACTTTAAAAGATTATATGAGTTTTTATCAAAACTAAATCTTGTATTTGTAAACCTGCAACCTTTAACACCAATGCCTTGTACAAAAATTTATGATGAATATAAAGAAAAATTTATTATTCCATATAAAGAACACGAAAAATGGGATATGGCACATTTGGTTTTGCAACCGGAAAAATTGACGGTACGAGAGTTTTATTTTCAAATTCTAAAGTTGTATTACCTTTTGTCACTAAATCCTAAAAGTGCATTATACATGATAAAAAAATACGGACTTTGTGAAACATTAAAACTTAGTATTGGAGCAATGCACGTAGCTTTACAGTATATTAACAAAATAATAAGAGGGTAATTTATGAAAATTTTATTGGTAAGACCTTGGGTAAACAAACATATTACAACAGTTAAAAATTATTTGGTCGGAGAACCTCTTGGAATAATTTGTGTCGGTACAATTATGAAAAACTTAGGACATGAGGTTTTATTGGCTGATTTTATGATTGAAAAAAATGGCAAACTTGAAAAATATTTGAAAGATTTTCAACCTGATGTTGTTGGTATAACTTCTCAATGTAGCGATGTTGTAAATGTTACGAAAATTGCTCAAAAAACAAAAAAATTCAACCCAAATATTAAAGTTATCGTGGGTGGTATTCACGCAATGTGTTTTCCTGAAGCTTTTTTTATGCCGGAAGTAGACTTTGTTTTCAAATATACCACTCATGAAAATGTAAAAAAACTGATGAACAATATAGAAAATAATATTTTAAATGAACGAATTGACGGAATTTTTAGTAATGCTTTGGAGTTTAAAAATGACGGAGATTTTTGCTGTAACGACTATATTGTTCCGGATAGAACAATTTCACAACGATATCGCCACAAATACAGATATGTCGGGTTTCAACCTTGCGCAATTGTGTTAACCGCTTTTGGTTGCAGAAATCGTTGTAAATTCTGTATTCGCTGGCAGCTTGAAGGAAAATTGCAAGAGGTTCCGATTGAAGAAATAGTTAATCAAATAGAAAATATAAAAGAGCCTTATATAATGATTTGTGATAATGATTTTCTAATCCACCGCAGCAGATTGGAGAAATTTTGTGATTTATTAGAAGAAAGAAATATTAAAAAAGAATTTGTATGTTATGGCAGCGTAAACAGTATTCTTGAAAAACCGCAAGTTGTTGCAAGGTTGCGGAAAAACGGATTAAAAGCTGTTATTGTAGGGATAGAAGCCTTTGATAATGAAAGATTTAGCGAATATAATAAACCTACAAGCATAGATGACAATTATAATGCAATAAAAATATTGCACGATAATAATATTGCTTGTTGGGGTTCATTTATAGTTCATCCGGATTGGGATAAATCAGATTTTAGCAAGATGCTTAATTACCTGCGAGATTTAAAAGTTGAGTTATGTACATTTTCACCTCTTGTTCCGCACCCGTTAACGCCTTTATATGAAGAATATAAAGACCGATTGATTTATTCTGTAGAAGATTATGAAAAGTGGAATTTTGGAGATGTTTTAATCAGACCGTCTAAAATGTCTTTAAGAGAATATTATTTTGAAATTATAAAACTGGCATTAAAGTTAAACAGTGCAAAACATTCAATTCAGTATGTACGGAAAAACTTTTCATTAAAAAATAATATATCAATGCTTTTTGGATTTAAAACTTTGTTTGGAATTTACATAAAAAATATGCTTACAAAAAAATAATGGGGAAGTTATGAAAATTCTTTTAGTCAGACCCGCACCGGTTAATATATTACAGCACTTACAAATTATAAACAGCGAGCCATTGGAGCTTGAATATCTTTATACTGTTGCAAACAATCTTGGGTGGAACTCGAAAATTTATGACGGATTTAACACAAAACAAAGTTTGACAAAAACTTTAAAAACATTTCAGCCTGATGTTATCGGAATAACCGGATACATAACCCAAGAAAGTTTAATGTTAAAATATACAAAATTAGCTAAAAAAATAAATCCTAATATAATAACGGTGATAGGCGGAGTTCATGCACAGCTGAATTATAAAAACTTTTATTACACAAATACTGATTTTGTTTTTAGAAGTGAAGATATGAATGCTTTTAGTGAACTGTTAGAAAACATTTCTCAAAATAAGTCGGATTTTTCTCAAATAAACGGGTTATGTTGGAAGAATGACTGTGAATGGATTGAAAATAAATTTTTGCCTGTTGATATAAATACTCTGCCAATTCCTGACAGAAGTTTCTTTTACAAAAATAAAAAATGGTTCAGATATATAGATTTAAAGGAAACTGCAACCATAAAAACCTCGTTGTCCTGTCCATATAATTGTAATTTTTGTTATTGCACGCAGTTAGCGGGTAAATATTCCGTACGTGATTTAGATAAAGTAATTCAAGAAATAAAAGGGATTGATGCTGAAAGTATTTTAATTGCGGATGATTTATTTTTATTTAATGAAGAAAGGGTTTGGAATTTTATTAATGAAATTAAACGGTGTAATATAAATAAAAAATTTATATGTTATGGCAGAGCTGATTATATTTCAACTCATCCGGAACAAGTAAAAGCATTAGTAGAAATCGGATTTACGTATTTTCTGGTAGGATTGGAATCCTCTTCGGATAACGAGTTAAATAATTATAATAAACAAACTTCATCTGATGCAAATATTCAATGTGTTAATTTGTTAAACCAATTAAATGCAAGATGTTTTGCGCTTATGATTACTCCTATTGATGCAGATAAGCAATATTTTGATAATTTGTATAAATGGATTGTACAAAATAACGTGAAATATGTTACTCTGTCTATCTTTACACCAATGCCCGGAACAAAAAATTTTGAAGAATATAAAGATAAATTAATTACAAAAAATTGTACATATTGGGATTTTTTACATTTAGTTATACAACCGACAAAACTAAGTTATTTTAGGTTCTATTTTGAATTTTATAAATTAACATGGAAGTTATACAAGTTTACACAAAAGACAGGAATTTTTGATTTTATGGACTTTGGATATTATAAAAATATTTTTGGAAATTATATTTGTAAAAAATTAAGGAGAGAACTGTGAAAATACTATTTATACAACCTACTCCTTATTATGATAAAGATAAATTGATTAAAAAGAAACAATTATATTTTGTAGGTCTTGCTCCTGCAATTTTTGCTTCTTTAATTCCTCAAGATGTAGAATTTGAGGTTTGTCTTGAAACTATTGAAGATGTAGATTTTAATACCGATGCCGATTTAATTGCGATTTCCGGCATGGGGCATGCAATTTTACGGAGTATCGACCTTGCAAAAGAGTTTAAAAAAAGAGGTAAGACGGTTGTTATGGGTGGATATATGGCAAGTCTTATTCCTGATGAAGTAAAACAGTATTGTGATAGTGTAATTATTGGGGATGGAGAAATCAGCTTTCCAAAAATGATTGAGGATTATAAAACCAAAAACTTACAATCATTTTATCAGGAACCGTTGAAAAAATTATCATACCCGCTCCCAAAATATGAAATTCTGACTCAAAAGAAAATTGGAGATTTTTTACCCGTACAAGCCGGCAGGGGTTGCCCGAATTCTTGTTCTTTTTGTTCTGTTTACTGTCTTTACAGGAACAAATATTTGCAACGTGATATCAACGAAGTTGTTAGAGATATCAAAAGAATAAAAGAACTCGGTTATAAAAAATTCTTGTTATTAGATGATAATATTTATTCTAACTTAGACTATTTAAGGAATTTGTGCAATGAAATCAAAAAGCTCAATATGAAATGGATGTCCCAATGCTCCATAAAGATTGCGGATAATCCTGAAATACTAAAATTGGTTGCAGAAAGCGGTTGTGTAACATTGTCGTTTGGGATAGAAAGTATTTCACAGCAAAGTTTAAATGCCATGAATAAATCTTGGGCGAATGCAGATAAATATTCGGAACAAATAAAAAAAATCACAGATGCCGGTATAGATGTTTCAACAGAAATGGTGGTAGGCGCGGACGGAGATACTTTGGAAAGTATAGCAAAGACAGAAGATTTTATAACTGCCAATAAAATTGTAATTCCAAGATTTTATATTTTAACGCCAATTCCGGGTACGGATTTTTTCAATGAAATAGCGGCACAAGACAGATTGGTTAATAAAAATATATATTCATACAACGGTGCGGAAGCAGTCCATAAACCCAAAAATATGACAGCAGAAGAATTGACGGCAGCATATTGGAAATTATACAGAAACGTATTTTCCGTCAAAAATATTTTAAAAAGAACACTTTTTAGAAAAGAATTTATTAAAAATCCGATAAAATACTTATTTTATCTGTATATAAACTTATTTTACCGATATCAAATACATCAAGGAATTACACCAAATATCATTTAAAGACCATGAAAATAATAACAATAAAAACAACAAAAGAATATTTAAACTTCACAAAAGAAATTTATAAAAATGACAGATTTTACAAAGATAATAAATCTGACGTAATAAATATGATTTGTAATAAAAATGGTTATTTTTACCGAAATTCTTTTCAGGAAATGGTTGCCGTTTTTTCAGAAGATGAAATTAAGTGCCAAACGATTTTAATACGACACAAAAATTCTCCTCAAACGCTTATGCTTGCATTTTTTGAAGTAAAAAAGAATTCCGAGAAAGAAGTGGAATTTTTGATAAGTTATGCGAAGAACAAAGCATTACTTTTGGGCTGCAAAAAGATTTTGGTTGCTATGAACGGGCATTGTAACTATGGATTAGGAATTTTGAACGATAATTTTGACCAATATCCTTGCTTTGGTGAAGCGTATAATTTGGATTATTACAACGATTTTTTCCAAAAGGAGTTTAAAATACATTCTTTCCATAACTACAAAAATACCTTGACAAAAGTCGGAGAAAAAATTTTAAAATTTCAGAAAAAATTATCGACTCAAAATATTAAATTTATATGTTATGATATGTTCAGTCCTGATTTTAATAGTGCAGTAGGAGTTTATACGGACTTAAATAACTTAATTTTCAAAAACCATTCATATTATTATAAAAGAGAATATGAAGAAGACAAAGAGCTTTTCGAGTCAATGAAACCGTTGTTATTAAACAAAAACCTGATTATTGCTTATAAAGGCAAACAGCCTATAGGATTTTTACTTTGGTATCCCGACTTTAATGAATTGATAAAACCGCAATGTAATGTCGGATTGTTTACTTTGGTGAAATATATGTTTTTAAACAGAAAGCCACAAAAAATTATGTTGACAGAAATTGGAGTTTTGCCGGAATATGAAAATACCGGCTTGATATTGTCATTATTTTTGGAACTTTATTCGTATTTGTATAAAAAATATAATAAAAATACTATTGTATGCAGCGGCTGGATTCATGATAAAAATTTGAAATCAAAAAATTTAGTTAAGCATATTTTAGAAAAAACCGATAAGGAGTTTAGTGTTTATGAACTCAATTTCTGATAGTTTGTTTGACTTGTTATTTAATGAGAATTCATTTGAGTTGTTTGAAAAATCAACTAACTTACCTTTTCGCACTGTACAAAATGAAAAATATAAATGTATAGAATACGATTTGAAAATAAATCTGTTAACCTTTTGCAAATTATATTTGCCAATAAAAATAACCATTGTCGGGTTTCCGGTTTCGATATGTGAAAAGGGTTATCAGGGGGATTTGGATACAATTTTTAATGATTACAAAAAGAAAGACGGAATTTTTTTATTCTTAAATGACAACAAAATTAATCCGTCTGAACCCGAGAGGAGTGGACAAACATTATCTAATTGTGTATTTGATAATAAATTTAAAACTTTCTCCGAATACTTAAATTCTCTAAGGAGTTCTTACAGAAGACGTATTAATACAGCTATCAAAAAAGGAAACGGGCTAAAAGTTCAGAAAATTAAAAATACGGATTTTACTGATGAGTTACATAACTTGTATTTGAACGTTCTTCGAAATTCTAAATACCCATTGGAAACACTCAATAAAAACTTTTTCCGATTATTTGAAAGTGAAATTTATGTCTGGTATGCGGATAACAAACCTATTGCTTTTGTTCAATTAAAAGAACTGTGCAGCTCACTAAATTTTATATTTGGCGGTATGGATTATGAATATCGTAACCAATACGATTTGTATTTTAATATGTTAATTTTTATACTTCAAAAAGGGATAGAAAAGCAATGTAAAGTTATAAATTTCGGACAAACGGCAGAGGCTTCCAAAATGAGGATTGGTTGCAGAACGGAGCGCAGGTACATGCATATTGTTGCAGGAAATAAAGTTATAGATTTTATTTTAACAAAATTAATTAAACATATTGAATATAGAGAAGTTAAGGAAATTTTAAAGGTTTTTAAAGATGAATAACAGATATAATTTGACAAATATAGAAACTCCGGCATTTTTGTGTGATACGGATTTATTAATAAAGAGTTTGGATTTTCACAAAAAACTTACAGATGAATGCAATTGTAAGCTGTTATTTCCTCTAAAAACTTTTACTGTTGTTGAAATCTTAAAATATATACAGAAATATGTTGCCGGATTTTCGGCAAGCTCGTTATTTGAAACCAAAATTGCGAGAGAGTTATTAGATAAAAATCAATCTGTTCATATAACAACACCGGGATTAAGAAAAGATGAAATTAAAGAGATTTCTGAATATGGGGATTTTATAGCATTTAATTCTATTTCGCAATATGAATATTTAAAAAATCATCTTGACAAAAATGTAAAAATCGGGTTCAGAATAAATCCGCAGTTTCCCTCAAATATTGATAATCGTTACAATCCCTGTTGCCAAAATTCTAAATTAGGCGTTCCGATAAAAGATTTTATCAAATATATAAATCAAAATAATTGCAGTTTTGTCAGCGGTATTCATATACATACAAATTGTGATTCAACTGACTTTCAATTTTTAACAGACACTTTTAATATTTTGGAAAATAATTTATGTGAGTTTTTGTATAAAATAAAATGGATAAATTTAGGTGGAGGTTATTTGTTTGAAAACAATGAGCAACTATCACTTTTTCAAAATTTAATTCATAAAATAAAAAATAAATATAATATTGAAGTATATATTGAACCCGGAGCAAGTATAATAAGAAACCCGTTCTTTTTAGTAACAACTGTTCTTGATATTTTTAATTCCGACGGTAAAACTATTGCAATATTGGATACATCCGTAAACCATTTGCCTGAAGTTTTAGAATTTGATTATAAATTAAATGTGTCTGACAGTACGGCTGACGGGCAATACGAATATATACTTGGCGGTTCCGGTTGCTTGGCGGGTGATGTGTTTGGTTCATATAAATTTATAAATCCGTTAAAAGTTGGCGATAAAATTATTTTTGATAATGTCGGTGCATATAGTATTGTTAAAGCGAATATGTTTAATGGGCTTAATTTGCCCGCAATATACCAAAAATGCGGTAATAGTTTTAAAATAATTAAAAAATATACATATAATGATTTTACTGATAAATATAACTCTTCGGACTTAAATCTTTTAGAATATACATTATTTGTTTTGAAATAGATAAATAATTGTGGTGGTTTGCAACCATATAAATGCAATTAGGGTGCTCTTCAACGGCTTTAAATAGAGGATCGCCCATCTTAATTCCCATTGCTTTTGCCTCTTTGGAACGAGCAATAACACAACCTCTCTCACTTGATACAACACAGAGAGGTTTGCAGTTTAGTTCAGGATTTAACTTTCTCTCGCAACTACAAAAGAAACTGTCGCAGTCCACAAGAGCAATATATTTACTCATAAGAATATCTCACCGATTTTGTTCGCCAGTCGTAAATCTTTTTCAATAAAGATACTTCTAATAAAAGACCTCTTTTATATTTTCGGATATGGATAAAATATAATAAAGTAGAGATAAGGGTAAAAATATGTTTTTATGTCATAAGTGCGGATACAAAGATACAAGCGACAAGCAAAAGACAAATTGCCCAATTTGTGGCACTAATATAGTAGTGCCAAAATGTGCATTAGTATTATTTTTATCTTTTGTTTCATATATTGTTTTTACCTTTTTATCAATGTTTAACAACAAATTAAACACAATAGCAGTTGTATCCTTAATCGTTGCAGTTGTATCTGTGCCGTTTGCGATTAAAGAAGCTATAAAAAGAAAAAATGAAATTAAAGAAGGCTTTCGTGCGCCAGATTATCCAAGTGAAATAATAGATGGTGATCCAAGAATTCCTGATTTTAAATCCTATGATTATGTTTATGGAATCGAAAATGATGATGGTGTAAAAAAAATATTACTTGAACCATATAAAGATGGTTTAAATTTTTACTACAATAAATTAGGCGAAACGCAAAAAATAGATTATTCAAATATAGTTGGACTTGAATTGCACGAAGAAAATGAATTAAAAATGTCTACCACAAAAAGTCTTGTATATGGAGCTTTATTAGGAGCAATGGGTGGCATAGGTGCCGGCATGGTTGGAGGTACTCTTGGGGGTATTGAAAATAAAAATCGCTATGTTCTTGAATTGCAATTTCAAGAAAACGGAGAAGCTGTCAGAAGCCTTTATATAACATCAGATAAACATTCATTGCAAAAACTTGCAGGAGACATTGAGGATAATGCAAATGGCAAGTAAAAAACAAACATTAAAAAGAGAGAATTTTGTTATAAGTTTGTTATATTTTAAAGAGGAATGTTATGGCAATCCCGGACATACATATCTCTATTCTGCAACAGGTGATAAAGCAACAATTATTTCAACAGATATCTTGGAAACCGATAAAAACTCAAATGAATTAACGATTACACCCGATGAATTCAATAATAAAATTTATAACCTAATCAATAATTGGAAACGAAATTATAAACCCAAGTTTGATATTTGCGATGGCTTAATGTGGAAACTGGAAATTGAATTACGAGATGGAACAAAATATAAATTTGCAGGATATCATGAAACACCTGAAAATTTTGAGGAATTTGAAGATTATCTTAATAATGCTATTGGCGTTGTTCATAGGCATCAAGAGTAGTGCCATTTTCAAGTTTCCATTCAGTTCTTCCATTAGTACTACTTCCGGCAACTACATCTGAAGCTCCTGATGGAGATTTAAAATAAATATCTTCAGTTGTTATATAGATATCGCCTATATCTTGCAATAAACCTTTATCGATTAGTTCATTTCTTTTTTTGTAAGCTGACATACCTGAAAAATAAGGTGCTTCATCTTTTGCCACATAAGAACCTTTTACTAATTTATACCCGTTTTCAGTAATTTCAAGACTTGCAGTTTTGTCTTTATTATTTCTTTTTAAATTCATTGTAAATACGATATCACCATTTGGTATTTGTTTAGGTGTTTTTTCTTCGCCCGTATTCATAAATTCTAAAAGGTTTAAGTTGTTTATTATGACGAGTGCTTTTTTCTTATATCCTTCTACACGTGGCATATACATATCTGTTAACTTGCCATCTTTTTTAACATTAGAACCGCAAGAATTATCTAATGTGATTGAGCCGGCATTTTTCTGTGCAAGTTCAATAAAATCTGCTTCTAAGTATTCTGCATGACTACTATTTAAATCCCCGTTTTTAGAAGTAAATGCAACAAAACTTTCAAACCAATCTTTATTATGGTCTGAATTATGAGTTTGAAGTCTATTTGCTAAATTATTACTTTTACCAACATATAAAACTTTTTCGTTAGTTTCTTTATAGCTTCCGATTAGGAAATATATTCCGGGATAACTCAACTGTTCAATTTTTTGCAGGATTGGAATATGTTTGCGCTCTCCAATATAAGCAACTCCATCCCAATTGTCTAATGTTGCTTTTTTAAGCCCATTATAGTGATTCATTATAAGTAATGTTATACATTCGTTATCCATGCTACCCTACCTTATAAATTTAATTATAGCAAAAAAATTATAGTGAATATTTTATACAAAACCCTTACGCTGATGAAGAGTGATAAGATTGTCTAACTTGCTAAAAAATGCGCCAAGCTTGCTTTGTTCTTCTTTATTTGGAATTAAAGCTGTGGTTGATTGCACAAGGTCGCTATTGAGGTTATTAACTACTCCACCAGAGGCTAACGACCTATATTGTGAATACATATAATTTGAAGATAGCAATTGTAGAAGATATTCTTGGTCGAATAAATTTTTATTATCCCTTATAAGCAACCAACCGTCGTGAATACACCCATCTACTGCCATTATATATGGTCTTCCAAAACTCATTGAATTAGATAGTATCAAATCGCCAATTTGCACTCTACGAGAGAATTTTTCACCTTCAGGAATGATTTTCTCTTTTGTGGTTGTAATATATCGTGAATCAGCAGATACATCACCAATTTTAACCCAATTTATACCTTCTTCATCTTTTGTGATGTAGTTTTCAATAGGTCTTGGCGAACCACCTCTTTGAATTAATACGCAGTCACCAAACTTACGCTGTTCCCAAGCGGATGTAAAATTTTTAAATCTAATTTGTGGTTTTTTGCAGTTATTATTGTTTTTCATACTATAAAGCATATTACAATATTTAATAAACATGCAAGATTAAAACTTATGTGCTACTATAAATTCAGGGATACTACAGGAGAGAGGGTTAGGTTTTTGAATAAACAACAACTTGCAACAAAGATTTGGGAATCTGCTAATAAAATGCGTTCTAAAATCGAGGCTAACGAATATAAGGATTATATTTTAGGTTTTATTTTTTATAAATACTTGTCAGATTATGAATTAAGAACATTAAAAGCGAACGACTTTACTGATGAAGATATAAAACTTCTATCAGAAGAGGATCAAGACACCTTAAAGTATGTTCAAAATAAGATTGGGTATTTTATTTCATACAACAACTTATTTTCCACTTGGCTTGCAATGGGCTCTGATTTCGATGTTTCCAACGTAAGAGATGCTCTTTCTGATTTTAGCCGTTTGATTAACCCAACACATAAAAAAGTATTTGAAGGAATATTTAATACTTTAGAAACAGGTTTGTCAAAATTAGGTGACAGTTCAGGTTCTCAAACAAAAGCAATTAGTGCTTTACTTCAATTAATCCGAGATATTCCTATGGATGGGAAACAAGATTATGATGTTCTTGGCTTTATATATGAATATTTAATCAGTATGTTTGCGGCAAATGCAGGTAAAAAGGCCGGAGAATTTTATACTCCCCATGAAGTTTCAGTTTTGATGTCAGAAATTGTTGCCAACCATTTAAAAGATAAAAATGAAATAAAAATTTATGATCCAACATCAGGTTCAGGTTCTTTGTTGATAAATATTGGTAAAAGTGTTGCCAAACACATGGACAATGATAATAACATCAAATATTATGCACAAGAATTAAAACAAAACACATATAACCTTACCCGTATGAACCTTGTTATGAGAGGAATATTAGCAGATAATATTGTTACAAGAAATGCTGATACATTAGAAGATGACTGGCCGTATTTTGATGAGAGTGATCCGGCAGGAACTTATGAGCCTCTTTATGTTGATGCAGTTGTATCAAACCCTCCATATTCGCAGAATTGGGATCCTTCTAATAAAGAAAATGATCCTCGTTATTCAAGATTTGGTCTTGCACCAAAATCTAAAGCTGACTATGCGTTTTTATTACACGATTTATACCACTTAAAACCAAATGGTATTATGACAATTGTTTTGCCTCATGGAGTTTTATTTAGAGGCGGTGAAGAAGGCGATATTCGTATGAATTTGATTGAGAATAATCATATTGATACAATAATCGGACTCCCTGCAAACATATTTTTTGGAACAGGCATACCTACTATAATTATGGTATTGAGACAAAAACGAGAGAATGATGATGTACTTATAATTGATGCTTCTAAAGGTTTTGAAAAAGTAGGGAAAAACAACAAACTCAGAGCTTCAGATATTAAAAGGATTGTTGATACCGTTATTTCAAGAAAAGACATTGATAAATATTCAAAAAAAGTAAGCAGAGATGAAATAAGAAAAAATGAATATAATTTAAACATACCAAGATATGTTGATTCTTCTGAACCTGCTGAAAGTTGGGATATTTATTCTTCAATGTATGGTGGAGTTCCTGTCGCTGAAATAGAAGAGTTAAATCAATATTGGAATGCATTACCTAATTTAAAAGAATCATTATTTGTATTCAACAATACACCTTATGCACAACTTATAAATGGCGATGTTATTGAAATTATGAATAATCATTCATCAGTTAAAGCATTTGTGCAAAATTACAATTCTGCTTTTTCTGATTTTACATCGTATTTAAAGAGTCAATTATTGAGTGATTTTGCAGGTATAAATATCTCAAAAGAGTTAAATATACTAAGCGATAATATATTTACACGATTAAACTCAACAAAATTAATTGATAAATATGAAGCCTATCAATTGTTAGATAACAGTTGGGGTACTGTTTCAGTTGATTTAGAAATGTTGCAAAGCGAAGGCTTTGAAGCAGTTAAAAAAGTTGATCCTAATATGGTGATTAAAAAGAAAAAAGATAAAGAAGAGGAAATCCAAGAAGGTTGGAAAGGTCATATATTACCATTTGAACTTGTGCAGAAAACTTTATTAAAAGATGATTACGATAGTCTAAACAATAAAGAAAATAGGGTTGCAGAGATAACATCGGAATATGGAGAAATATTAGGAGATATGTCTGATGAAGATAAAAGTTCTTCTAATGCCATTAATGATACAGGAGACAAATTTATAAATGCAGTTGTATTATTAGAAGCAAAACGTTTTGAGTCTGAAATAAAGAATGGAACAAAATTCGAGGATGATTCTTTTGAATTAAAAATAATAAAAGTCGCAAAATTAATAAATGAAGAAAAAGTCTTAAATAAAGCGATAAAAAAAGAATCTGAAGAATTGCATATTAAAACAAAAACAACAATTGAAACATTAACTGATGAAAATGCATATATGCTTCTTGAAAAGAAATGGATTGAACCTTTGGTTCAAAACATATTAGAGTTGCCAAAAGATGTAATTCATAATTTGTCGGATAAAATAAAAGCATTATCTGAAAAATATGCAATAACTTTTGCTTCGGTTGAAAAAGATATAAGAGAAGCTGAAATTGAATTATCAAGTTTAATTGGTGATTTAACCGGCAATGAGTATGATATGAAAGGGCTTGAAGAGTTACAAGCGTTGTTAAACGGGAACTAAAATATGGATAAAAAACCAAAAATTAGATTTAAAGGATTTGATGACGCTTGGGAACAGCGTAAGTTAGGAGATGTTGTAGATATTTATGATGGTGTGCATCAAACTCCTGATTATAAAGATAGCGGAATTATGTTTTTGTCGGTCGAAAATATATCGACTTTAAAATCTGAAAAATATATTTCAGAAGATGATTTCAAAAAATATTACAAGATATATCCTCAAAAAAATGATATTTTAATGACAAGAATTGGTGATATAGGAACTCCAAATGTGGTTGAGGATAATATCCCAAAAGCTTTCTATGTAAGCCTTGCGCTTTTAAAACACAAAAAAACTGATCCCTACTTTTTGAGCAATGCTATTCAATCAGGGTTTGTTAAAAAAGGTTTATTGGAACGTTCTTTAATTACCGCAATCCCAATGAAAATTAACAAAGATGAAATCGGAAAAGTTGATGTATTGTATCCAAAAAATGAAGAACAAACCAAAATTGGAGCATTTTTTAGCAAGTTAGACAACCTTATCACTCTTCATCAGCGTAAGTATGAAAAACTAAAAAATGTAAAAAAATCCATGTTAGAAAAAATGTTCCCAAAAAATAATTCAAAATTTCCTGAAATAAGATTTAAAGGATTTACTGACGCTTGGGAACAGCGTAAGCTCGATGAGATGTGCTTAATTGTAACAAAACAAACA
>JBJEGJ010000054.1:0-5938 GCA_051874955.1 Candidatus Gastranaerophilaceae bacterium | reverse complement strand
CGTCTGTCATCCTGAATTTATTTCAGGATCTTAAACCCTAGCGAACTTCACCAACAGCAAGACCCTGAAACAAGTTCAGGGTGACAAATTTGTTATAACCACGTGTCTAAACAGATCCTGAAACAAGTTCAGGGTGACATATGCGTTCAGGATGATACTTGCGTTCAATCATTGAGTATCACTTCTTTTTACCACCCAATAAACAAACACCGCGCCGATTTTCGGCGCGGGAAATAAACACGAGAAATTATTTTATCAATATTAAAATTCTTACCCTATTAATATATGTAACTTGACAACAATGACTGTCCCGATAACTTCATCTTCTTCAATGCTCTTAATTCTGTCTGGCGAATACACTCTTTTGTCACGCCATAAATATTTCCGATTTCTTCTAAAGTGTAGCGTTCGGTATCATCAAGTCCATAACGCATCTTTACAACCTCTTGTTCGCGCTCTTTCAACGTCGATATAACATTTTTAATATCGTTTTGCAATGACTGATATTCAATATTCTCGCTCACTAACGTGGTTTCATCCGCCAATATATCAGCTACATTAAGCTCCTTACCGTCATTTTTTTCCAGACCGTTTTCAATCGAAATAGTCTTTGAATACGCACCCAAAAATAACTCAATCTTATCAGGCGCGATATTCATCTTCTTTGCAACATCTTCTAATTTTACTTTACCGTTTAAATCCTGTTCCATTTGAGATTTTACCTTAGAAAATTTTGACAAAGTTTCTTGGATATACACAGGAATTTTCATACAATACGATTGTTCCGAAATTGCCTTAAACATCGATTGTTTTACCCACCACCCCGCATAAGTCGCAAATTTATATCCAAGTCTATAATTATACTTTTCAGCAGCTATCATTAGCCCCATATTGCCTTCCTGTATCAAATCCACCATTGGCAAATTCGACATGTGTATCGCCTTACGAGCAATCGTAACCACAAGTTTTAAATTCGCCTGAATTAACCTCTGTTTTGCAGCCAAATCCCCTTGCTCTATTCGCATAGCAAGCTGCTTTTCTTCCTCAAAACTTAACTGAGGATAATCCGCAATCTCTCTTAAATAAACATTCAAAACACTATCATTTGCAGCCTCAATAACTTCATTCTTCGCAGGATTTGACTCCTGCGGACCTTTCTTCATTTCGATAAGTTGTTCTTTTTTCATAAATTAAACTCCTTCTTATTGCATCGGAAACTTGACGGCAATCCGGGAACCGTCTTTGGGGAATGTAACACGAGTATATATTTTGTATATACCCATTTATATATCGAGAGTTACATCATGTTAACTTATATTAAGGTAAACTTTTGTTAAGTTTTAATATCGGTCTTTTTTACATATATAATTAATAGAGTAATAAGGAGATATGATATGGGATTAAATTTGAAGGAAAAATGGGAAAAGGTTAATAAGAAAAATCTTGCAATACTTGTTGTGATTTTTATTTTGATTGCGGGAGGAATTATCGGAGCTGTCGAATACATTCAGTACAAAAACCTTGAAAAAGAGGCTTATCAAGCTCAAGAAGAACGCATCATTAAAGAAATTTTCGGAGAAAAAGTGAAACAACCTCAAGAAACTCCGACTAAAAAACCGTCTGAATATAAAATCGGTATAAATTATGAAAAAGCAATGAAATCCAAAAAGCCTGCACTGGTTCTGTTCTACGCTGATTGGTGCGGTTATTGCATACGTTTCATGCCAATTTATCAAGAATTATCAGAAAAATACAAAAAAGAACTTAACTTCTCAAAAGTTAATGTCGAAGATAAAAAATATAAATCTGTTGTAGATGAAATCGGTATCACCGGTTTCCCTACGGTTTACATTATTGATCCAAAATACGATAACAGAATACTTTTATCAAACGCTCACTTAAGTAATGTTGAAGATGTAAGCAAAGAATTGGACAGATTTATCAGAATCAGAAAACTCTTAGATGAGAAAAAATAACGGTTTTACAATTCTTAATATAAGGGTTTAAATTTAGTTTTGTATTTTGTATAATAACAGTGTTTCCCAACGAGTGGAAACACTGTGGGGAGAAGAAATCATAAAGAAGGATTGGGGTTCTCTGCATTGAAAAGAGTTAAGAAAAAAATATTGTTAAGATTTTGTAACAAAAGGGTGAATTTCTAGCAATTTTTTTTGTTTTTTGACTCTATATATATGGAAGGTGTATAGGAAAAGTCATGAAAGTAGAAAACATTAGAAACAGCTATTTGGGTTATGGTTGCACGACTAGAAAAAACAATGCGTACGTTAGGACAGCGACACCGAGTTTCGGAAACTCTCCGGCATCAACAGCTGCCAGAAGTATCGAAGATATACTTAAATCTATTTTCCCAAATAGAAAAGCTCTAAATTTCATCAACAAATTTGAAAATCTAAAAGGAGAGCTCGGTGGTATTCTAATCACCGCCGTAGGTACAGGTTTTGTAGCACCGTTTTCAATAGCTTTCAACCCGTTTGTAAAAGCTAAACCTGATGCAACCGAAGAAGAAAAAGAAGAACTTTCAAAAACAAAAAAATATACCGCAATGCGTCAACCGATTTCAGCAGTTTTGGCTGCTATCTTCCAAGCCGGAGCTCTCGGACCGATTGACAGATTTTTAGATAAACTTTCAAATGATCCTGAATATGCTAAAAATTTCTGGCTCGAACTTGACCAAAGCGCAATTCAGAAAAAAGAATACATTGCAAGACTTATCAAAAAAGAAATGAAAAATGATCCGGAAACCGCTAAGTTGAGCAAAAAAGAATTTAAAAAAGAACTGGATGCAAGAGTAAAAGCAAGACAAGCAGAACAACTTAATGCCATAGCAGAAAGCATCCAAAAAACCGGAGAAATTAAGATTGGGGAAAGAGCACTCGCCAATAGTGAAGTAGCGGAATACGTAAATAATGTGATTGAAAACTATATACAAAAAGCAAGAAAACTCCAAAACAGCGCAGAAGGATTAAGTTATTATACAAAAAGAGCAACTGATCTTATAAACAATAAAGATATTTTGAATGATATACTTTCAGAAGATAAACTAACATCATTACGAAATAAACCAAAAGAGCTTAAAAACTATCTACTAAGCATAAGAAATAAACCTGAATACGCAGGAGTTCAAGAAATACTGGACGAAATTATTGTAGCTCCGGAACAGATACGAGAAAGCCGATGCTACAGGACAATTGCCCGTATTCAAAAGATAGAAGAAGCTTGCGGCGGCACATTCACTCCTGAAAGATACCTTGAAAAACTAACAGAAAGAAATGACCTTCTTGATGAAAAAATAGCAGAACTTAAAGGTGCAAAGATTGAAGACCTCTCGAAAGCTACTAAAGAAAGTATCAAAGAAACAATTGGAAAAGTTGCGCAAGCATGTGTATATGATGAAAATTCCGCTGCAGCTCGAGATATTTTTGAAAATACCAATACTTTCCAAAACGATATAGAAAAACTGGGAGCTAAAGTAAGAAAAGATATAGCAAAATTTTATAAAGAAGTGCTTGAACACAAGTACAAAGGGTTCAGCCAAATCACAAAAGTTCTAATCGGGGTATGTATTACATTACCAATTACGTGTTCCGCTTTGAACTGGGTTTACCCTAGATTTATGGCTAAATTCTTCCCGAATTTGGCAAAAACAGATAATAAGGAAGAAACCAAGAACGGAGGTGATAAATAATGCCATCACCAGTATATTCAGTAGGCTCTAAAGTTGTCGGAGCAGTAACAAATTTCAAACCTGTAAAATGGACAGTTAATCAATTTAAAAACAATTTTGATGATGCACTTATTTACACCACAATCGGTTCTATCGTTGTAAAAGACGGTGTCGGCTGTGCAACTTATGTAAAACAAAGTTTAAACAACAAAGAAATTCCTGAAAAAAGAAGAAACTTTGTAGCCGCATTAGACTTAACTAACGGTGTTTTGATGATAGTTTCTCAGATTATGCTTTTCCTTGCTATGCACAAATTAAATAAACCTTTATTTGAAAAATTGTTCTCAAAAACATTTGGAAAAGAAGCAAAAAAATCAATTATAACACAAACTCGTATCATTCAAAAAGCTGAAGGTGACGCTAACGACCTCAATAATGTAAGTAGAAAAATCGTTATCCATGAAGATTTTGACAAGCTGAAAAAATCCTCACTAAAAATATTTGAATTTGTGACAGACCTTGTTGCTTCTGCAATCATTGCAAAACGTGTAGTTGTACCTCTTATTGCAACACCGCTCGCAAGCCGCGTTGAGGCAAAAATGAATGCAAAACACCCTGATATGAACGAGCCTAAAGATGCGAAAACTCAAAAAGAAACACAATCTCCTTCAATGCAGGGCTCAACAAAAACTGCAACTGTTCAAGATACTACAAATTTACTTGATAAATATAAAAACTAATCAGATGAATATAGATTACATAAAAATGACATTCTCAAAGGAATGTCATTTTTAATATTACAATGCCATTTGTTTATCTACAATTTCTTGAATATGCAATTTTACGGCAGGTGTAATCATCAAATCCGGCTCAGACATCACAAATTCATCAAGGGTAATAATAGCTTTTTTATAATTTCCGGATGCCTCATATAATAATCCTAATGTTATCATATCCAAAGGATTTATATTTTTTTTAGATTTATATACGGATAACTTTGTATTAATTTGGTTCAAAGCCTTAAAACATTCTACACGGTTTTGATAGTATTCAAAATTTAAATTATATTGAGTAATTGCGTTTTCAAAACAATCCAAAGCCAAATCAGGGTAGCCGATTTTCATATAAACCTTACCCAAATTATTAAAATACACAGCAGTAGCCTGAGTTTTCGGGTTTAAACTAATAGCCATTTTAAACTCTTGAATTGCCGCATAATAGCTATTTTCTTCCATATACATAATCCCGAGATTATTATGATGATAGGCGTTTTTCTCAGGGTCAATAACATAGGTTGCGATTGTACCCGCAGCAAATACAGCTTTTCCGGTAAGAATTAAAATACAAAATAATAATAAATATCGTTTCATCATAACCTTATATAATAATTTATTACGTAATATCAAACTCTAAACCTTCATAAGCCATGAAGACATTTTTGTTATCGGAAGTATAATACTCTTTAATTCTGCCTAATTTGACATCATCATAACTTGGGTCATAGTGGAAAAATGCCAAATTTTTTGCCTTAGTTTGTTTCATGACCTCGACTGCCATATCGTATGTTGAATGTCCAAACCCTTGCTTTGGAGAATTTGGACTTAAATAATCTTCTGTTGTATATTGCGCATCATGGATTAATAAATCACAATTTTTTGCAAATGCTGAAAACTTTTTATCTCCGCCAAAATAACACTCTTTGTCTGTTGCATACACAAGAGATTTACCGTTATATGATATTTTATAAACAATAACACCGTCTTGAGGATGAACATAAGATTTGAAAAAAGTTATTACAACATCATTTTTTCCTTGCTTTAAATCCTTTAATTTCACAAGCTCCGGCGCTTTTTCGGGCTTTAACAAAATTGCATAATCTTCATGGATGTCTTCAATTGAAAGATTACAAGCAACATCACCCAAATCCAACGGAAAAGATTTTCCAAAAACCAAATTTTCCAAATTCTCTGCCAATGAGCAATCCGCAGAAGCAGGCCCGTATATTTTCATTTTAGCATTTTTAGTATGGATAGGTTTGAAAAAAGTAAGCCCGAGCAAATGATCCTGATGAATATGAGAAACGAGAATCGTTGCACGTATCGGGGTTCTGCTCTCAGGATTTATGGAAGATGCGATATAACTTTCCATCAATTCATCGCCAATATCAACAATTCCCGTTCCTGCATCCAAGATAATTAAATGCCCTCCGACATTGACTTCAACACAAGAAGTATTCCCGCCAAACTTTAAAAA
>JBJEGJ010000053.1:0-30260 GCA_051874955.1 Candidatus Gastranaerophilaceae bacterium | reverse complement strand
GAGTTCGGTCAAAGCGGTAAGTCAGATGAATTAATTGAATACTACGGTCTTGATTATAAAACTTTGACAAAAAGGCTTCGCACTATGTACAAAAAAGAAAAAGAACAAGGAAATATATAATGATAACATTCCAAAACGTAACAAAACGATATAAAAACAACCATTATGCACTCAAAAACGTGAGTTTGGAAATTCATTCAGGCGAGTTTGTTTTTGTTGTAGGAGCATCAGGTGCCGGTAAATCCACACTGATGAAACTTTTATACAGCGAAGAAAAACCAACTAGCGGAATTATCTCTATTGGCGGGTTAAATATAGCAAATTTATCTAACTCAAAAATTCCAAACCTTAGAAGATGCATGGGAATTGTATTTCAGGATTACAAATTACTGCAAAACCAAACGGTGTACGATAACGTAGCTTACGTAATCCGCACAATGGGGATAAGCAGTAAAGAAATTGATGCTAGAGTAAACGGGGCATTAAGAATTGTCGGACTGCACGAAAAAATGAGAGCAAAGCCGTCCGAACTATCAGGCGGAGAACAACAAAGAGTAGGGATTGCAAGGGCAATCGTGAATGGTCCGCCGTTACTTATTGCAGACGAACCGACGGGAAACCTTGACCCTAAAAATTCTATGGAGATTATGCAAATCCTTGATCAAATAAACCAAAGAGGAATTACCGTCATTGTTTCCACTCATGACAACGCAATGGTAGATTACTTTAGAAAAAGAGTTATCAAACTTGATAACGGAGAAATTATAAGCGATATGCAAGCAGGTACGTATGAATAACAGTTTAAAATCTAATGTAAAAAAACATATACCAAAAGATTGGCTATGTGAACTCAGAATATTACACAGACTGGGAAAAGAAACCCTAAACGATATTATAAGAACAGGTTGGGTAAACTTTGTAATAATTACAACAATGGCAGCTATTCTTATGATTTTTGGAGCATGTTTCAGGACAGCACTGTCTATTTCCGCATTTTCCAAAGAATTGGGAAGCGCATTGGAAATTTCCGTATATCTAAAAGGCGGAACCAATCCTAATGACATAAAACAAGAAATAAATAAAATTGAGCATGTTCAAGAAATAACAGTTATTCCAAAAAGCGAATCTTGGGCAAAACTAAAGACGGAAATGAGTTTGCCAAATATCGACAATCCGTTACCGGATACTTTGCACGTGAAAGTTGACAAACCTGAAAGTTTACAACCGGTATTTGATAATATAAAATCTATTGCCGCAGTAGAAGATATGAGTTATGCCAAAAATTTGGCTCAGAAAATTGAACTTGTAAACCATGTACTAAAAACAATAACCCTTGTTGTAATTGCTGTTATGGGACTTTTGACGGTAACTATAATAAACAATACGATACAACTTGTCATACAATCACGAAAAGAAGAAATTGAAATTATGCGCTTGATGGGTGTAAGCAACTGGTACATAAGATTTCCGTTCATTATGCAAGGTGCGTTTTACGGATTTTCAGGTTCACTTCTTGCGCTAATTCCGTTAAATTATGTCCAAAACGGGCTTTTAAATGTACATAAGTTCTTTATGGTGCCAACACCTTTGCACGCTCAAAATTTAGTAATTCTTGTAATGTTTACTATGAGTATTTTGTTTGGTGCCGTCGGAAGTTTTTGGTGTATCAAAAAGCACTTACAAGTATAGGCTGATAATGACAATTGATTCTAATAATATATTATTGATTACGGATTATGAAGACACGGCAAAAAATTTGCTGGAAAAACTTGTGTTGCTTAGAGAAAATGACAACATAACAGTCTGTAACACAAAAAATATGAAAAAGTTTTTAGAAAACTCAATGTATTACATTGCAATATTGCATGAAGCCGATTCAAAAAATACTACATTGAGGCTGATTAACACAATAAAAGAAATTAATAAAGATATTGAAATAATATTAGTACTGGATGATTGTAATCAAGAAACAATATTGGAAGCCTATGATAACGGAATTTATGATTATTTCACAACAGATTCGGCACCTTACGAGATGTTGATAAAAACGGTTAATTGCTTCAAACTAAGACAATTAAAAGAAGTTGCAAACAGAAATATCAAATTTCTAAATCAAATGAATATTACGGATGCAAAAAGCGGGTTTTACCAATATAAAGCATTAAAAGACATTTTTCTTGATATTTCAGATAATCTGAGAGTTCAAAACGGATTTTTTGTACTGGTAACTTTGGATGAAAAAACAAAGACAAAAGTTTCAACAAGCAGACTTGCGCAAGCCATAAAAAACAACATAAGGCAAGATGATATAGTAGCTACAGCCAGAGGCGGAAAATTTTACCTCATATTTCCAAATCTTGATTTAGCGGGAACTAATGCAGTATTAGGAAAAATTCAAGACAAAATGGGGGAAGATTTAAAGATAAGAGCCGGTCTTGCAAAAATCGGAGTACAATCCTTTGAAACGCTAGACAAAATTGCACAAGACGGACTTATTTCCGCAGGTCAAAACGAGGTTATGAGTGTATGTTTTGAGGATAATGAGAATACAGATAACTGGCTTAGCGATGACTTACCAACAGAAAAAAAGAATTTTAAACTGTTCCAAACATCGTTTTCAAATAAAATGAACAGTATTATCACCCCAAACTTTTTCAGATTTCAAAAAGAATGTGAAACAAAACTTACAAATACTCAAGTAAGCCAATACGCAAATAATATTGAATGTGTATTCAGTCTAAAAAATAAAAATGCACATAGCGAATTGATTATAAGATATAACGGTTATGCAAAATTTAAAATTGAATTAATCCATAACGGGCTTGACAGCCCTGAGAATTTCAAGACTGAAATTCCTCTAAAAGAAATGACTGAAAAATATTTAAATAGTTTACTAAAAAGGCTCAAAGATGAATATAAATCAACCGCGTACAAACAGAAGGAGAATTAGATGTTAAATATAGAAACCTGTGCTCTTGTGATTATTGATATTCAAGAAAAACTTGTACTTGCATCAAAATACGGTCAGGATACCGTAAATAACATGGTAAAAATTTCAAAAGCAGCGCAATTACTATCAATTCCAAGAGTTATTACCGAGCAATACCCGAAAGGTTTGGGAAATACTGTAGCTGAACTTCAAGCAACATTTGAAGAAAATACATTTAAAACAGAAAAATCAGCATTCTCAGCAATGTTAGAACCTGAATTTAAAAATAAAATACAAGAATTAAAAGCTGCAGGAATAAATCAAATTGTAATCGGCGGAATAGAAACACATATATGCGTACTGCAAACGGCAGCAGAACTGATTAACGAGGGTTTTGAAGTCTACGTAGTTAAAGATGCCTGCGCAAGCAGAAATAAGCATGAATACAAAACAGGACTGGAATTACTTAAACAATACGGCGCAAAAATAACCTGCACTGAAATAGTATTATTTGAATGGCTAAAAACGTCAAAACACCCTAAATTTAAAGAAATTCAAGCTCTAATAAAGTAAATACTATGCTTGTAAATACTGAATTTTAGGGTTACACATTGAAGATTTGATATCATTTATAACAGTATATATTTCAGCGATTTCTGATTTTATCAAAGCGTTTTCAGTATTAGAATACAGTTCTTGATTAACAAGAATATTTCTTGGGACAAAACCGTCATAAGATGCAAAGTTTTTTCTTAACAGGTTGAAATTATAACTATAATCGTTATTTTTTAACCTATTAATAATTTCATCTTTATTTAATGATTGTTTTAACCTTTTAACTTTCTGCATACATTTTCCCCTATATAGTAATAAAGGAATATTTAAGCTACAAATTGCCTAGATTTTAAGACATGTTAAGTTAGTGATTTAGTATAACCATTTCACAGTTTTTACAATCAAATTTCAAAGGATACTTTTTACCTGAATAATCAAGCAGGAATAACTTTTTAGAACTTTTTTGACATAATCCTGCTGCATATTTCAAACAATGTTTGCATCTCATTATTTCAATACCTGATGAAACTGTTTTTTGCGTTTCAATAGCCGGCTCATTAACCTCACAATTACAACTTTTGTAAAAACTTTTTGCTTCGGAATTGTAAACATTCGCTCTATAATCAAAATCATTCTTGTAAAAAGCCTTGTAACAAATAGGTTTTTGAGGTAAGCGTTTAAAATTGCGTAATCTTTCTTCTCTTAACAAATTTAACAATTCTCTGCGAAGATTATTAATTTGAGAGATTGGAAGAAATGGCACTTCTGCATCTTTAAAATCAACACCCAGCGAATAAAATTCAGTATTTCCGGTTTTCTCCAATTGAGATATTAAGTTTTGTTTCATTCTATCTAAATCTTTTGGAGGCTCAGATTTTGGAATTTCTATGAAAACAGTATTAAAATCAGTATCTTCAGCGAATATTTTTCCTTCCGAAACAGTAAATTTAACTCCTATTTTACGCACGGTTTTAGTTTTATTTAAAAGGTGCTCAAATGCAGCATTATAGTTACGATACAAAACCAAATTCGCACTAATATCATCCATCTTGTTAGGATAAACACGATTTCCGACAACCTTATTTACCAAAAAACCTTTCATCTCAGAATTTTTAATAAAGCATAAGCCATCCTGAGGGTTAATTTCCGCATCTATTTCAAAATAATCCTTTCCCACCCTTTTTATTTTGCCTAAATGTTCGCCTTTGGATTTTGGAGAAAGAAAATTAAAACATTGATTTCTTCCAGTTAAAAAATAATCGGTGTAGCCTCTGTTAAAGGTTTTATTAACATCGGGTTCAAAATCAAGAAAGACTTTTCCTGAAGAAGTTCTTAGCGCATATTTATTGATTAAATTATTATAATATGCGGTAACATTGCGTACATAGTTTATATCTTTTAATCGACCTTCAATTTTAAAGGATTTTACACCGCAGTCAATTAGCTGAGAAATATGCTCTGATGCGTTGAAATCTTTTAATGAAAGTAAATATTTATCTTTCAAGATAACATTTCCATCTTCATCTATTAGTGAGTATTTTTTACGACAAGGCTGCGCACATTCTCCCCTATTTGCCGAACGTCCACCATTTACATAAGAAAAATAACATTGACCGCTGTATGAAACACATAATGCCCCATGAATAAATGTTTCTATCTCACAAGAGGTATTATTACAGATTTCTTTTATTTGTTCCAAAGATAATTCTCGTGCTAAAACTACACGCGAGCATCCCAAATCATCAAAGAATTTAACTTTATCTTGAAGCCTGTTATCACATTGCGTACTCATATGAATTTGAATTGGCGGAAGCTTACCTTGAATTGCCAAATTAAGCAATCCCATATCTTGAACGATTATAGCATCAACACCAATATTATATAGGTTTTTCACCAAATTTACAGCTTTTTGTATTTCATTATTGTTAAGAATTGTATTAATAACAACATGAACTCGCACATAGAATTTATGTGCATAATTAACGAGTTTTTCTATATCTGATAAGGAGTTCGGAGCATTTTTACGTGCGCCAAATTCATTCGCACCGATATAAACTGCATCTGCACCACTATCTATAGCTGCAATTGCAGTTTCTAAATTTTTAGCAGGCGATAATAATTCTACGTATTTCATAACAGTATTTTATTACAAAATCATCAATATATCGTAATATTTAAATATATTTTTTACATTTAATGATAGAATTGAAAAAAGGGAAAATTATGAAAATATCGTTAATAAATCATGGTTGCGCAAAAAATCTTGTAGATGCTGAACTTTTATTAGGTATACTGAGCCAAAACGGCTACAAAATCACGTTAGACGAAAAAGATGCGGATATCGTAATTGTTAATACTTGCTCTTTCATTCACGATGCTGAAAAGGAATCTGTCCAAAGCATTTTACAAATGATTGACGAGGGAAAGAAAGTCATAGTTGCAGGATGTTTATCACAAAAACATAATACGGATTTAAAAGAAGCTATCCCTGAAATTTCAGGCATGATTGGAGCAACAAACCTTCAAGATATCCTTACTATTGTCAAAGATATTGAAAATAAAAATAATTACAAAAGTATCGTAGAAGAAAAACCTGAGTACATTTATCCTGAAAGTGTAACCAGACAACAAATAACAATGGGTGCAAGCTCATATTTAAAAATCGGAGAAGGCTGCAACTATAAATGCGGATACTGTATAATTCCGAATTTACGCGGGAAATATGTTTCAAGACCTATTGAAAACATTGTCAAAGAAGCAAATGAACTTGTTAACAAGGGTGTGACGGAAATTATACTTATTGCTCAGGACACATCTTCTTACGGGATTGATTTATACGGAAAACAAGCGTTACCTGAATTACTTGAGAAGCTCAATAATATTGAAAACCTTTCTTGGATAAGGATTATGTACGCATATCCTACACAAATGAACGACGAACTCATAGATGCAATTGCAAAACTTGATAAAGTTGTCAAATACGTTGATATTCCGCTACAACATTCACATCCGAAAGTTTTAGAAAGAATGAAACGTCCGGTGATGGATTATTCAAAACTTGTAGAAAAAATCAGAGCAAGAATACCGAATGTTACAGTCAGAACCTCTCTAATAGTAGGTTATCCGGGAGAAACCGAAGAAGAATTTGAACATTTGTATAATTTTGTTAAGCAAGTTGAATTTGACAGAATGGGAGCATTTGAATATTCAAGAGAGAAAAACACTTATTCTTATGCGCTAAAACCACAAATTACAGCAAAAGTAAAAAAACAAAGACGGGATAAATTAATGAAATTACAACAAAAAATTTCATTGAAACATAACGAAAAATATATAGATACAGACCTCAAATGTATCGTTGAAGGATATACAGACGAAGGTGTAATAATTCTGCGTTCTGAACATGACGCTCCCGAAATTGACGGACTGGTATATGCAAAATCATACAGAAACGTAGTTCCCGGAGATATTGAAACCGTAAGAATTACAAAAGCTGACGAATACGACTTATTTGGAGAAATAACGGATTAAAGGTGATATATGGAATACATTGAAAACAGAGAACTGGAAGAAAAAGAAATAAAGGGCATTTTTACAGACATGCTAAAGTATGCACCGTCAAAATTATGCGGTATGCTTGGAAACGTAATAACCGTGCCGATTTACACAAGCATATTTACGGTAGAACAATACGGATTATACACAATATCCATAGCGATGCTGTCATTCCTTTGTATAATTTTTTCTGATTGGGTAGGACTTTCCGGATTAAGATTTTTCAGACATCATCAAATTTCTCATGATTTACCGAAGTATTTATCCACATTGGTAACAATATTATCAATAAATATGTTACTGATGTTTGCTGTTTCATTTATATTCAAAGACAGCCTTTACAGTTTTTTCCATGTACCGTTTAAATACTTCTTAGCAGTCCTGTTTTTGATAATACCTGTTGCAGTAAGAGCCTTGTTATCACAGTTATTAAGAGCGCAGTTAAAATCGTTATCTTATACACTGACTACGATATTAAACCAATTTGCCACAATATTTTTAGCTGTATTTTTTGCAAAATTTTTCAATCTGGGAGCAGCGTCAATATTGTTAGGTATGGGAGTGTCAATTTCACTTATTGACATATTATTACTTTACCAAAGTGAGATTTTAAAAGTCTTTAAGTTCCAAAAAATAGAATGGAAATTCATTTTACCTATAATAAAATACGGAATTCCAATCGCTGCGACATCTTTAAGCGCTTGGATTATCACCCAAAGCAATAAATTCATCATGAACAGCATCAGCGGATTTTCAAAAGCCGCACTTGTGGGTGTCGGATACGGTCTAACCCTGCCGATTTTGATGACATTGTTTGCAATGATTACGGTTGCGGCTATACCGAGAATTATTAACCTGTACGAAGGCAAAGTAGATGTTCGCCCAATTATTTCTAAATTTTTGGGTTACTACGTTCTTGTAGCTTTACCCGTAATAACCGTTATGTCTATATATAGCGTTGATTACACACATATATTTGCAAATGCAAAATTTTACGAAGCCGCAATACTTGTTCCATACTTTGCATTTGGGGTATTTTTTCTGTCTATGACTGACTATACGACATTACAATACCATTTGGCAAATAAAACACATATTGAATTTATAATAAAACTCATTTCAGGGATTTTCGGAGTAATTTTGAATATTATCCTCATCAAAAAACTCGGATTGGTAGGGGTCGGAATTGCTACATTTAGCGCAAACTTCCTGTATTTCTTATTGAGTGCGGTAATTGTGCTTCCGGGTTTAGAATTAAAATTCCCGAAAAACACAGTTTTAAGAATTTTGATTGCTGCAATACCTGTCGGAATACTTACATACATAATAAAAACCTTTGGAGCATCAATATCAGGAGCAATACAAATGCCACTAATTTTAGTAGCGTTCTACCTAACATATTACTTCGGAAGCCGAAAAATTATAAAAACTTCTGATTAATAAAACTTAACATTATATATAATGTTAGCAATTTTGATTTTTTTTTAACGTTATTAATAGAATAAGAGACATGCGCAAAAAAAGCATGACTTAAAAAAGCGTAATATTCGAACATTTTCTTGTGTGCTCTTGATAGAATGGAGATGTTCAGATTAACACTATTATCGATAATTTAAAAATAACGTTATGAAAGGATTTAATATGAGAAATCGCAGCAGAAAGCCGAAAAGAATAGTTGCAGCAGCATTGACCGCACTATTTCTATCACATCAAACTATGTTGTTGTCTGTTGTTGCATCGGAGATATCCGGAGTAACAGGGAACAATGGTGTGTACAACATTGACCCCACAGCATTGATTAATGGGACAGACATTGGTTACAGAAAATACAAAGACTTTAACTTGACAGAAGGAGATATCGCCAATTTGATATACAAATACGGCGACAAAAACGTTGAAACATTTATCAACCTTGTTGATAGCCAAATCAATATAAACGGTATTGTCAACACAATGAGAAACGGCAATTTCTACAACGGAAAAGCCATTTTCGTATCTCCAAAAGGTATGGTTGTCGGGGCATCGGGTGTTTTAAACGTAGGTTCATTAGGAATTTACACACCAAAAGACTCCATTTACGAAGGATACAAAAAGAATCCGAGTGCTGACTATGAAGGTTTAAAAGATAACACAGCAAATGCTGCGGTTACAATTAATGGTAAGATTTTTGCAGCCGATGAAGTTGATGTTAGAGCGGGGAAAATAACCGTAGCAAAAGATGCGGGTATATTTGCCGGAATAAACGACAACAAAATGGCTCAAATTACAACAAAACAACAAGCGGATACTCTATTTAATCAACTAGTTAATACTGACAACCTAAACATGGGTAACAGTTTTGCAAGTGATAACGGGAAAATATACATTGAATCCGCAAACAGTCACGATGATGCCGGTATCAATATCGCAGGAACCGTTAAGAATTTCGGTACAGGCGACACTGATATTTTAAACTTTGACGGCGCTAACGGTACAAATATTAGCGGGAATATTGCTAACGCAAACGGAAGATTAAGAATCAATAACACTCAAGGTGATTTAAATATTTCAGGAAACGTAAAAAATAACGGAAATACTTTAATTTACAATATTCCGGCTGAAGGTTCCGCAACATTTACAGTTGACGGTGAAGAATACTCATACACTCTCGATACGAACTCAGGACTGTATATTACGGGAAACGTTGATACTAAAGGCGAATTATCCATCAAAAATACCGGATTAAAAGGTATCAATATCGGCGGAAATATTGCAAATGACGGAGATTTATACATTCAAAACGGTGTCGAAAACTTAACATCTGAAAGAAATCCGCAAGTTGCAGCACTGAATATCAGCGGGAACGTAACAAATAAAGGCGGAAACACTGACATTATCAACTACGCGGTAGGCGGATTAAATGTAGCACAAGGTGCAACCGTAAATACCGAAGGCTTAAATATGCTAAACGAAGCTACAGGTACAGCAGGAATGACAGTAAACGGCTCAGTTACAAATAACGGCACAGCTACTGTTACAAACAAAGCAGGAGCGCTTAATATCGGCGGCAGTTTCACTAACTCAGGCGATGCTACTATCCTTAACGACGGTACCGAACTTAATGTTTCCGGCACGGTTGCAAATGCAAACGGCGCGCTTAGCATGACAAACAACGGAGCAGGTGGCTTTAATGTTTCTCAATCAGGAACAGTTAAAGGAATCTCTGACGGAGATGTTTCGACTATCAATATGACCAACAACAACGGCAACTTTAATATTGACGGGCAGGTTATCGGCGACGGCGGTCAAATGAATTTGACCAACAATGGCTCTGTTTTCAATATTAACGGCACAATTCAACAAAATGCAAATGAATATTTTGGAGATAATTTCGGTGCCGCTGGGGATGTAAATATCTACAACAATAACGGAGATTTAAACATCAACGGAACTATTGACGGCAGAAATACACAAAAGACAACCAACATCACAAATAAAGGTAATGCTTTAAATATTTCAAAAACCGGTGTTATAGCTAATTCCGGTGAACTTAACATCACTAACGAAGGTGCCGGAGGATTAAATATTGACGGTAAAGTAACAAACACTAATTCTACGATGGGCTCTTACGCTTTTGCCGATGATAACGGATACTACGGAACTACAACAATAACCAACAAAGCAGGTACGCTAAATATCAATGGCGATGTTACCGCTACTAATAATTCAAATATCTATATCTACAACAGCGGTGAAGGTATTGAGATTAACGGTACAGTTAATGCAAACGGTACAGTTTCTGATTATTTTGATGTTGACAACGAAACATTTGAAACTACAGGCAATAGTGTTAATATTACCAACACCAACGGAGCTGTTAATCTTAATTCTTCAGGAAGAATTAACGCAACAGAAGATGTAAATATTACAAACTCAGGTAAAGGCGGAGTGAATGTTAAAGGTTTGGTTAACGCAGACAAAAATGTTAATATCAAATCCACAAACAGCAACGTCGTTATAGGTGACAACACAGATAACGATAAATATATTACCGCAGGTAACAACATAAATATCGACATTGAAGACGGAAGTCTGTTAAACTACGGAGTTGAAAAAACTCTGCTCGTTGCAGGCGGAGATTTGACTATGAGAGTGCTTAACGGCACTATAGGACTTCCTGTTCAACAAAATGCATGCGTTGGTTCAGGTTGTACTGGAGTAGGACCGAAAGCTGACGGTTCTCGTGACTTTACTAAATCTATCAACGCTAACATCAAAGGTAAAGTTAACGCGTCTACAGAAAACACCAAAGCTGCTCTCAAGCCTGAAGATTTAGTTATAAACTACGCAGCTATTGATTCTGATATGAATATCGATGCAATTAAAGCAGACGGTCGTGTTATTCTTACCGTTGACGATGATTTCGGCAACGATAACAACGGCAAACGATACAACATGATTAACGCATCTGTTGATCCGACGAAAGCTAATGTTGAAGGTTGGGGTATTTCACTCATCTCTAACGGAAACATCGGTGAAAAAGATAACAAATTGACTTTCAACCAAACTGATGCCGCTAACTACGGTATGGATGTTTTAGCTAACAAAAGCATTTATATGAAAGGTTTGGACGACAAATACACAGAAAACAAAGTTTGTAACATGATTGCAAGAGAAGGTGACATTGATGTCGAATTTTCAGGCAACACTTATATTGAAAACATAACAGCCGAAGGTGATATCAAGGTTGTTACAAGAGGTAAAAACTTAGAAATCAACAATCTTGGACATATCGAAGACCCGTCGGTTACTCCGGCTGATTATTTCGGCGTTCGTAATCAAGGTCAAAAAGACGGCGGTTACATGGGTGAAGATTACAGAGATGAAGCTTTACCAAACCACGTTGAATTAAAAGCATTAGATATAAACAAAAACATTAGACCTGACGGGGTTGATGTTGACGGTTACTACGCTTACGCGGATTCTACCGTTAAACTTAACAACGCAGTCTTAGATAACGGAACTTTAGATATTACAGCAGATAACATCTATGCAAACGGTATTGAAGTTCACTTCAAAGACGAGTTTACAAAAACTCCTAACGATTCAACAAACAAAGTCGTCGGAGCATCTGAAATTCCTACAGGACACGCTGTTAGACCGGATGATGTTACAGATACCGGTCGTGATGAACACGACAGAAACTACTACTATCCGGAAGGCGACGGTGACGGTATTTTTGACGGTGAACAATCTGACGTTGACGATGATGACAACATCGTTGATGATACCCCGTTAGAAATGCCTGACGAACCGGGTGATACAGATTCAGACGCAGATGCAGACGCTGATGCTGACGCTGACGCTGACGCTGATGCAGACGCTGACGCAGATGCAGACGCAGACGCTGACGCAGATACAGATACAGATACAGACGCAGACGCTGACGCAGATACAGATACAGATACAGATACAGATACAGATACAGACGCAGATGCAGACGCAGACGCGGATGCAGATGCAGACGCAGATGCTGACGCTGATGCTGACGCTGACGCTGATGCAGATGCAGACGCTGACGCTGACGCAGATGCTGATGCAGATACTGATGCGGATGCAGATGCAGATGCTGACGCAGACGCTGATGCTGATGCTGATGCTGATGCTGACGCTGATGCTGACGCAGACGCTGATGCTGACGCAGATAACGATGATGACATAATTGATGAAGATGGCAGCAGCGCATATATTCAAAGAAAAATACTTGATGACAGTGTCGATTCTATTGATAAACGTCAATATATGAGATACAAAGTATCTGACAACCAAAACCCTGTTGCAATCGAAAAGACAAACGGTGTTCAATCATTGCTTGATGTATCAAGAGGCGGAATTTCGTTCACTCACAACAATGAAATAAAAGTCGGTGACGTAATTCCTGTACACATCGCTTACGGCGGGCTTGACATAAAAGCTGATGTTAAAGTTGTATCAGCATCTACAAACAGAGCAGGTGCAATGTTCGTTAATCTTGATCAGGCAACAGCAAATCAATTGTTATATCTGAATATGATAATGGAAGAAAACACTTTGCTTCCGCAAAACAGGTTAACAAAGAACTAAAAAATCAAATACAATTGAATAAGGTAGCAGGTAGATTAGAAAACTAGTCTACCTGTTATTTTTAGTAAAGATTTGTAAAAATATGTTAATTTTTGTATCAAAATACTAAATATTTCAAAAAAAATGCCGTCAATCTACACGTATAGTAATACACCCACATGCCGGGTAAAAGGAACTTTAAAGAACGAAAGGACCAACTAACATGAAAAACAGTAGAAAGAAGAACAAAAGAATTATCGCATCAATTCTGACAGGTATGCTTATTGCACACCAAAGCATGGGAATGACGGTATTAGCTGCATCAACAATTACCGGTGTAGCTGATGGTATCAGCGGGACTTTTAACATTGACCCGGCTAAAAGAGTTGACGGTATAGGATACAGACAATATGACCAGTTTAACTTAGGAACAGGCGATATTGCAAACCTCAACTTCACAGATGTTAATGCGTTTGTTAACCTTGTTGATCAAAAAGTCAGCATTGACGGTATTTTAAACGGCAGCGGTAAGGTAATCTTCGTTTCTCCAAATGGCATGATAGTTGGACAATCAGGCGTACTTAATGTTGGTTCTTTAGGAATATACACACCGGCTTCTTCATACTACAAAGGACTAAAAGACGGTTATGACAGCGGTTCAATTACTATGGACAATGTTAACAACGCCATAGAAACAACCAGCGGAGCTGATATTACAATCAACGGTAAAATTTTTGCGGCAAATGATATTCAAATGAGGGCTGCAAAAGTTACAACAGGTGCTAATAGCGGAGTATTTGCCGGTGTAAACGGTTTACCAACAACTATGACATCAGATAACGCAGCAGCATTGTTCACCGAACTTGTAAACGCTGACAACATTAAAACCGGTAACACTTTTGCAAGCAGCAACGGAAGTATCGTAATTGAATCAACAAACAGCAATACAGGAGCCGGAGTTGAAATTAACGGACATGTAAGAAACTTCGGTACAGGCGACACTGATATTTTAAACTTTGATGGTGCAGACGGCATAAAAATCAGCGGTACTGTAAAAAACATTGACGGAAGACTTAGAATTGACAATACTCAAGGTAACCTAAACATCACAGGAAATGTAGCTAATAATGGTGAAATGTTAATTTACAATATTCCGGTTGAAGGTAATTACAATGACGATAACGGAAATAGCTATACCCTTAACAGAAACTCAAAACTTACAATTAGCGGTAATGTTGAGAATAACGGAGATTTAACAATCAAAAACACCGGTTATCTTGGAATGGATTTAGGCGGAGTTACAAATAACGGCGCTTTAACAATTCAAAACGGTATTGAAAACAGTACAGAAAACACTAACGAAAAAATCGCAGCATTAAACATCAACGGTAAGATTAAAACCACTAACGGCACGACAACAATAACAAACTATGCTGCTGGCGGTTTAACCGTTGACACAACAGGCGATATCGAAACTAACGGTTTAACAATGTTGAACGAAGAAACAGGTACTGCAGGTTTTACTACTAACGGAAAAATTACAAATAACGGAAACTCAAAATTAACAAACAAAGCAGGAGTTATGACACTCGGCGGAACATTTACTAACGGTAATTACGCTGAAATCCTTAATGACGGTACAAGACTTGATGTTACAGGAAATATAAACAACACTACAGGGGTGTTAATGATGACCAATAACGGAGCCGAAGGTTTCAACGCTCTCGCAGGCAGCAAAGTTGATGCTTACAATTTAAAAATGATTAACACAGGGACTGCCGGTATGAATTTAGCTGGTACGATTACAAGTTCAGGCGGCGCAACTGTTTCAAACCAAGCAGGGGACATGACAGTTGGCGGAACATTTACTAGCTCAGGTCTTGCAGTATTCAATAACACGGGCGCAGCTTTAGCTATCAACGGAAATGTTACAAATACTGGTAACACAACATTTACTAACAACGGTACAGATAACTTAACTGTTGACGGAACAATTACTAACAATAACGGTACACTTTCTATGTACAACAAAAACGGAGCATTTAATATTAACAACTCTGTTAAGAACGTAGGTACCGGTAACACTACAATTACAAATGACGGTGCTAACGGGCTTAATGTTGCAGGTACTGTTGCTAACGGAAGCGGACTGTTAACAATGAACAATACCGGTAATGGCGGCTTCAATATCACAACAGGTACTGTAAGCTCTGCAGGTAACGCTAAATTAACAAACAGTGGCGCTCAAGGGTTAAACTTAAATACTACAGGAAAAATTGATACTAACGGGTTAGAAATGCTTAACACAGGCGCTGCAGGTATGAATTTAGCAGGTACCGTTACAAATAACGGAACAGCTACTGTTACCAACCAAGCAGGGGCTATGACAGTTGGCGGAACATTTACTAACACAGGTGATGCAACATTTTTTAATGACGGTACAAGACTTGACGTTACAGGAAATATAACCAACAACACCGGGTTGTTAACAATGACTAATAACAAAAATGTAATTAACAGTGAATTCGTAGTAGAAGAAGGAGCTTCTATCAACGCACAAGGCTTGGAGATAACAAATAACGGATTTTTAGGACTAACAATAAACGGAGATATTACAAACACGGGTGCCGCAACTATTACCAACAATATTGATAACATGATAATCAACGGAACTGTTACAAACACAGGTAACGCTACATTTACTAACAACGGTACCAACTTGACTGTTGACGGAACTGTTACTAACAATAACGGCACACTTTCTATGTACAACAAAAACGGAGCTTTCAACATCAATAACTCTGTTAAAAACGTAGGCGCAGGCGACACTACTATTACTAATGACGGTGCTAACGGGCTTAATGTTGCAGGTACTGTTACTAACGGAAGCGGTCTGTTAACAATGAACAATACAGGTGATGCAGGATTCAATATCACAACAGGTACTGTAAGTTCTACAGGCAATGCTACATTAACAAATTCAGGCAATGACGGATTTAATTTAGACAGCAACGGCAGAGTAAACGGTACTAATGACGTTACAATCACAAATACCGGTGCAAAAGGCGTTAACATTAAAGGGCTTGTTAACGGAAAAAATGTTAATATCAACAGCACAAACAGCAATGTTACAATTGGCGATGCAACTACAAATAACAACTACGTAACCGCAGGAAACAATATTGCAATAACCGTTACAGACGGAAGCCTGTTAAACTACGGAGTTGAAAAAACACTTCTTAAAGCCGGCGGGAATTTAACAATGGATGTTACAAACGGCACAATTGGACTTCCTGTTCAACAAAATGCCTGCGTTGGCTCAGGTTGTACAGGCGTTGGAACTAAGGCTGACGGTTCAAGAGATTTCAAAAATTCAATTAACGCAAACGTAGCCGGCAACGTAAAAGCTACAACTAAAGATACGGCAGCAACCGGCAACGACCTTGTTATCAACTACGCAGCAATTAATTCTGATATGAATATCGATGCAATTAAGGCAGACGGTCGTGTTATCCTTACCGTTGATGATGATTTCGGCAACGATAACAACGGCACGAGATATAATATGATTAACGCAAACCCTGCAGTAACAAACATTGAAGGCTGGAACATATCAATGATTTCTAACGGAAGTATCGGTAAGAAAAATGCTGACGGTACATTCACTCCGGTAACATTTATCCAAACAAAAGCTGCTGAAGGATACGCAATGGATGCGTTAGCAAATGAAAATGTTTACCTGAAAGAAAACAGCTACAATGACCCTAACTATGGCAGAGATAAAGAAGTTAAAGATAACAAAGCTTGTACTTTGATTGCCAGAGAAGGCGATATGTACGTTGAATTTGCAGGAAATACAAAAATTCAAAACGCTACAGCAGAAGGCGACTTAACAATAGTTACAAGAGGTAAGACTTTAGAAATCGAAAATCTTGGTCATATTGACGAAACAACAGGTATCACAAAAGACGGTAACGGAGTTCAAAACGATTACTTCGGACCTCACCACAACGGATATGACTTTGACGGCGGATACGACAAAGACGATTACAAAGCTGAAATTTTACCTAACAAAGCTGTAGTAAAAGCTCTTGATATTAACCACAATATCAGAACAACAGAAGCTAATATAGAAAACCCGCAAGCAGGTGAAGGCTTATATGAAGCTTACACAGGCTCTACGGTAAAAATTAAAAACGCTGTTCTTGATAACGGAACATTAGATGTAACAGCTGACGATGTTTATGCTAACGGAATTCACGTAAACTTTGGCAAAAACGGATACATTAAAGAAAGAGATAATTCAACAAATAAAGTTGTAGGAGCATCTGAAATACCTACAGGACACGCTGTAAGACCGGAAGATGTTGACGATACAGGACGTGATACACACGAAAGAAACTACTACTACCACGAAGGTGACGGCGACGGAGTATTCGACGGTGAAAAATCCGATGTGGATGATGATGATAATATTATTGATGGTACACCGTTAGAAATGGAAGACGAACCGGGTGATACAGATTCAGACGCTGATGCTGACGCTGACGCTGACGCTGACGCTGACGCTGATGCTGACGCTGACGCAGATGCTGACGCTGACGCAGATGCTGACGCTGACGCTGACGCAGATGCTGATGCAGACGCAGATGCTGACGCAGACGCCGATAGCGATGATGAACCGGAACCGGAACCGGAACCTGAACCTGAACCTGAACCTGAACCTGAACCGGAACCTGAAACTCCAGTAATCAGAGCTGACGGAAGTATCGCATACATTCAAAGAAAAATTGACGATAATAATATTGAATCTATAGATAAACGTCAATATATGAGATTCAATGTAAAAGATACAGCAAACGCAGTAATGATGGAAAACCTAAACAACGGTATTGACAGCTTACTGGATATATCAAGAGGCGGTATCGCAATAACAACTCAAGATAACGTAAAAGTCGGAGATGTTGTACCGGTACACATCACATACGGAGATTTAGACATTCACGCAGATGTAGAAATCATTACAAAAGCAGACCAAAGAGCAGGTGCAAAATTCGTAAATCTTGACAAAGCAACAGCAAACAAATTATTATATCTGAATTTACTTCTCGAAGATCAATACAGTATAACTCTCGGTAATGATTACAACCTAAATTAAAAACAAAACCGAAATATAAAAAAGCTCCCGCAATTGCGGGGGCTTTTTAGTGCAAAATAGCAAAAATATTTTTTAGAAGTTTTATATAAACTAATTCGGCATGATTTCTAATATATCGTTACAAATACTTATATTTAGATTTTCAGCAAATAAAATTAAATTAAACAAATATAACTTTGAAAGGATTAGGATATATGAACAGGAAAAGAATTATTTCCGCAGCACTCACGGCACTATGCTTATCATCAACCGCATTAAATGTTTCGGCTACAGAAATAACGGGCGTAACAGGTAACAACGGTGTGTATACTATCAATCCGACCGCACTCATAAAAGACACAGACATCGGATACCGCAAGTACAGAGATTTTAATTTATCAGAAAGCGATATCGCAAATCTTATATATAAATACGGTGATAAAAACGTTGAAACATTTATCAACCTTGTAGATAACCAAATCAATATCAACGGTATTGTAAACTCGATGAGAGATGGCAAATTTTACAACGGCAAAGCCATATTTGTATCTCCAAAAGGTATGGTTGTCGGAGCTTCAGGTGTTATTAATGTCGGTTCACTTTCAATCACAACCCCGACAAACGATGCTTACGAATTTTATAAATCCAATCCAAACGCGAACTTTACGGGAATTTATGACACAAACAGTAACAGCGTAGTAAAAGTAGACGGCAAAGTTATAGCAACAAATAATATTGACATAAATTCAGGTAACATTGTAGTTTCAAAAGGCGCAAACCTTTTAGCCGGCAGCGGAAACAACAAAATTGTAAACAGCCTTAACGATGCAAATATCCTATTCAACAATTTGGTTAACACAAATAACCTTCGATCAGGTGAAAATTTTGATAACACAACAGGTAACATTAAAATAACATCGGGGATAGGCACAGAAATTTCAGGAAACCTTAAAAATATCGGAAAAGGAAATCTTGAAATCTCAAATTACGGAGAAGAAGGTATTTTAGTAAGCGGCAATGTTTCAAACGCAGACGGAAAACTTGCAATGCTTAACACGGGAAGCAGAGGCATCAACCTAACAGGCTCAGTTACAAATAACGGCACAGCTACTGTTACAAACAAAGCAGGAGCGCTTAATATCGGCGGCAGTTTCACTAACTCAGGCGATGCTACTATCCTTAACGACGGTACCGAACTTAATGTTTCCGGCACGGTTGCAAATGCAAACGGCGCGCTTAGCATGACAAACAACGGAGCAGGTGGCTTTAATGTTTCTCAATCAGGAACAGTTAAAGGAATCTCTGACGGAGATGTTTCGACTATCAATATGACCAACAACAACGGCAACTTTAATATTGACGGGCAGGTTATCGGCGACGGCGGTCAAATGAATTTGACCAACAATGGCTCTGTTTTCAATATTAACGGCACAATTCAACAAAATGCAAATGAATATTTTGGAGATAATTTCGGTGCCGCTGGGGATGTAAATATCTACAACAATAACGGAGATTTAAACATCAACGGAACTATTGACGGCAGAAATACACAAAAGACAACCAACATCACAAATAAAGGTAATGCTTTAAATATTTCAAAAACCGGTGTTATAGCTAATTCCGGTGAACTTAACATCACTAACGAAGGTGCCGGAGGATTAAATATTGACGGTAAAGTAACAAACACTAATTCTACGATGGGCTCTTACGCTTTTGCCGATGATAACGGATACTACGGAACTACAACAATAACCAACAAAGCAGGTACGCTAAATATCAATGGCGATGTTACCGCTACTAATAATTCAAATATCTATATCTACAACAGCGGTGAAGGTATTGAGATTAACGGTACAGTTAATGCAAACGGTACAGTTTCTGATTATTTTGATGTTGACAACGAAACATTTGAAACTACAGGCAATAGTGTTAATATTACCAACACCAACGGAGCTGTTAATCTTAATTCTTCAGGAAGAATTAACGCAACAGAAGATGTAAATATTACAAACTCAGGTAAAGGCGGAGTGAATGTTAAAGGTTTGGTTAACGCAGACAAAAATGTTAATATCAAATCCACAAACAGCAACGTCGTTATAGGTGACAACACAGATAACGATAAATATATTACCGCAGGTAACAACATAAATATCGACATTGAAGACGGAAGTCTGTTAAACTACGGAGTTGAAAAAACTCTGCTCGTTGCAGGCGGAGATTTGACTATGAGAGTGCTTAACGGCACTATAGGACTTCCTGTTCAACAAAATGCATGCGTTGGTTCAGGTTGTACTGGAGTAGGACCGAAAGCTGACGGTTCTCGTGACTTTACTAAATCTATCAACGCTAACATCAAAGGTAAAGTTAACGCGTCTACAGAAAACACCAAAGCTGCTCTCAAGCCTGAAGATTTAGTTATAAACTACGCAGCTATTGATTCTGATATGAATATCGATGCAATTAAAGCAGACGGTCGTGTTATTCTTACCGTTGACGATGATTTCGGCAACGATAACAACGGCAAACGATACAACATGATTAACGCATCTGTTGATCCGACGAAAGCTAATGTTGAAGGTTGGGGTATTTCACTCATCTCTAACGGAAACATCGGTGAAAAAGATAACAAATTGACTTTCAACCAAACTGATGCCGCTAACTACGGTATGGATGTTTTAGCTAACAAAAGCATTTATATGAAAGGTTTGGACGACAAATACACAGAAAACAAAGTTTGTAACATGATTGCAAGAGAAGGTGACATTGATGTCGAATTTTCAGGCAACACTTATATTGAAAACATAACAGCCGAAGGTGATATCAAGGTTGTTACAAGAGGTAAAAACTTAGAAATCAACAATCTTGGACATATCGAAGACCCGTCGGTTACTCCGGCTGATTATTTCGGCGTTCGTAATCAAGGTCAAAAAGACGGCGGTTACATGGGTGAAGATTACAGAGATGAAGCTTTACCAAACCACGTTGAATTAAAAGCATTAGATATAAACAAAAACATTAGACCTGACGGGGTTGATGTTGACGGTTACTACGCTTACGCGGATTCTACCGTTAAACTTAACAACGCAGTCTTAGATAACGGAACTTTAGATATTACAGCAGATAACATCTATGCAAACGGTATTGAAGTTCACTTCAAAGACGAGTTTACAAAAACTCCTAACGATTCAACAAACAAAGTCGTCGGAGCATCTGAAATTCCTACAGGACACGCTGTTAGACCGGATGATGTTACAGATACCGGTCGTGATGAACACGACAGAAACTACTACTATCCGGAAGGCGACGGTGACGGTATTTTTGACGGTGAACAATCTGACGTTGACGATGATGACAACATCGTTGATGATACCCCGTTAGAAATGCCTGACGAACCGGGTGATACAGATTCAGACGCAGATGCAGACGCTGATGCTGACGCTGACGCTGACGCTGACATTGATACTGATACTGATACTGATACTGATACGGATATCGATCCTGACCCTGATGAGGAAGAAACCTCTGTTAACGTAGACGGTAGTGTCGCATATATTCAAAGAAAAGATCTTGACAACGCACTATATGCTATCGACAAACGTCAATATATGAGATTTAACGTAAATGAGATATCAAAACCGGTACTTATGGAAAAATCTAATAACGGAGTAAGTAAGTTAATTGATGTTTCAAGAGGCGGAATTGCAGTAAAACATGATAACAAACTCAAAGTCGGAGATGTAATTCCTGTTCATATTACATACAAAGATTTGGATATCAACGCAAATGCCAAGATTGTATCAGCAACAACAAACAGAGCAGGTGCAGAATTTGTGGATCTAGATAAATCGGTTGCAAATCAACTGTTATATCTCAATGTCTTATTAGAAGCCGATAACAATATGCTTGCAACACGTTTTAAATAAGTAAAAAGTCCAAAACCTAAAGTTTTGGACTTTTTTATGATAGACTATAGCTATGAGGATTGTTGGTATTTCAGATATACATGGAGAGTATGAAAAACTTTGCAGGGTATTAGAAAAAGTAAACCCGCAAGAAACTGATACCATTGTTTTCATGGGAGATTATATCGACAGAGGAAGCAAATCCAAAGAAGTTGTTGATAAAATCATTTCAATGCAAGATGTTTGTAATTGCGTTTATCTTATCGGGTCACATGAATATGCACTTTTGCACGCAAACGAAGATGAATACTACAATTACCTGTTTTGGAATTACGGAGGAGATGCAACAGCAAAAAGTTACGGAAGTTTTGAAAACATTTTTAATACTCACGGAGACTTTTTTAACAGTTTAAAACCCTATTATATAACCGACAACTATCTTTTTGTTCATGCCGGCATTCGAGCGGGTATTCCGTTAGAAAACCAGAGCTTGGTTGACATGGTTTATATCAGAAGCGAATTTTTTAACAAAAAGCACGATTTACCGTATAAAATCATTTTTGGTCATACTGAATTTGACACACCAATGATTAAAGAAGATAAAATCTGTATTGATACAGGTTGCGGTAAATACAAAAAAGCACCGCTTACCGCAATTATATGTCAAAACGGGCTTGAAAATTTTGTAAATTCTAACTAGGAGAATATTATGGAACTGGGAAAATACCTTGAACTTCAAAGAAAATTAAGTGAATTTTACATAAATAGAGTTCAACCAAAGCTAAAACTTCACAATGAAGCAAAACGCAAAAAAGATATAAATCTTATTATTTTATACAGTATCATTATTTCAATTATAGTTTGTGTAATAACAAGTATATTCAAGTTATTTCCGTTACAGCTTTTTAGCATTTTTACTTTTATTGTCGGAACAGCTGCACTTATAATAAGAGCCGAAAGGACTATAGAATTTGATATTGATACAGATCTAAAAATTCAGCTAATGGATGATTTTGTAAAAATTTTCGGAGACCTACATTGGTATAATCTCAATATCTCAAACAAAATACTCGAAGACAAACTATATAAATTAAAAAAACGAAACTCAAATTTAGCGAATATCGCACCGGAATATCTACAAATAACAAAATCTCAACAAGCTTTGTACACTAATATTTGGAGCGATGTAAATAAAATTAAGGAGCTAAATATATTTAATGTTTTGGGGATTTCATTTGATGATTGTATTGACGGAAGATATGAAAATGTACCATTTTCAATAAAAGAAATAACAGTAATACCGCCTGCCGTCGCAGATTTAGGGTGCCTTATTTCCTTTATTCCTGTTATATCATTTTTTGGAATCATTATAGCTCTTATTCTTTTAGTAGCAGGTCTTCAAATACTTGGCTTATACTATGCATTTATAGATACAATTGTAAAACTTGGAGCCTCAAAAATAACCGCAACGCTAATTGCTGCAACAATATTTGTTCTTAGTATTAAATTTATAATTAATATTATCGCCAAACTGTATCGACACCGCAGCACCGGTTTTAGAGGAGTTATGATAGAATTTGATATGAATAAAAACTTTGAGGGGCACACATTTATTCTTGATAACACAAAAGACGGCAAAGCCATCAATGTTAATAAAAACGAATACAGTGAAGTAAAACTTGAAGATATCGAATTTGAAAAGGATTATACCATTTGGTCTAACAACCAAATTGAAGCTCGCTACCTTTTAACAACTACATTTATTGAGCGGTTGAAAAACTTAAAAACATCATTTAAAGCACAATACACACGCGTGTCTTTTAAAGATAACAAAATTGTAATCGCAATACACACAGGTCGCGACATGTTCAAAATGGCAAATGCTTTCAGTAAAACAGGGAAAGAAACTTTTATTGAGCTGTTTAAAGAAATTGCTTCTGTACTTGATTTTATAGAACAATTAAAACTCAATAAAAAAATCGGATTATAACCCCCTACAACAAACAAGGGCTTAAAACCCTTGTCATTATTTGCAATAAAAAATTGCGCTTGGCGCGATTCGAACGCGCGACCTATCCCTTAAAAGGGGAGTGCTCTACCTGCTGAGCTACAAGCGCAAATTATCTATTTATATTTCCAACTATCGGCTTTCACCGTGTAAACTTATTCTATCAAGAACATTTTTTATTGTCAACATTAATTTTTATTTTAAAAGCCCCTCTTTTAGAAGGGCTTGATATCTATATATCTGCGTATTTTCTTGCACATTCAAACATTGAATTAATAAGTGCGGAATTGCTTGCCAAGTTCATCCCGTTTGTTTCCAACACCTGTTTTATACGTTCTTCCCAAATATTATATATGTCATTTTTATCCAAATCCAATATTTGACCTATCATTGTTAATTCCTTAAAATCAATAGGTATAGGATAAGCTCCTCTTAGCATGTCAACAATTTCAACACGCTTTTTTCGAGGAAAAGCTTTTAAAAAAGTAACAATAGTCATCTTTTTTTCTTTTATCATGCTTTTTAATAGTTCAATTGTATCATCTTTTAATATAGGTTCTTGGGGTATTTTATACTCCTCAAATTCTTCGGGCGCGATATCCATAACAGTTGCAATACGCTCTAAAGTCGTACTCCTTGTTGAAAACGGGATAGTTTCATCTATCAGATTGTAGACATAAGATAGTGTAACTCCAATCATTTCCGCAAAATCCTTTTTGTGAAGCGAATTTTTCATTAAAAAATCGGCAAGTTTTTGTGAACTTTTTTTCGCTTGAATTTCATGTTTCATATTTTTACCTCTTTGTTTTTCAATAATTTAGTTAGTTTTTATCTTTTTGTTAAGCATACATTTGCTATACCATTATGGTAATATTTATTTACGTTAAAATATTAATTGTAAGACTAATGACATCAAAGAGGATTTATAATATGAAACTTGTCGCAGGACTTGGAAATATCGGGGATAAATACTGTTTTACAAGACACAATGCAGGATTTATGGTCATTGATAAACTTGCAATTGTTAATAACCTGTCTTTTAAAGAAGAACGAAAATTAAAATGCTTTATCACTAAATACAAACATAACAACGAAGACATTATGCTGATAAAGCCTACAACATTTATGAATTTATCAGGAGAGGCTGTACAACTTGTTATGAATTACTACAAAATAGAACCGCAAGATGTCTTGATTGTATATGATGATTTATCTTTGGAACTCGGGAAGATGCGTTTCAGACCTAACGGTTCAGACGGCGGACACAACGGGATTAAATCTGTCATAAAATCCGTAGGAACGCAACAGATTGCAAGACTTAAAATAGGAATAGGACCACAACCGCCAATCCCGTCAGAAGCATTCGTTTTACAAAACTTTTATAAAGACCAACTGGAAACACTTAAACCTGTATTAAAAAGAGCAATCGAAGGGATTGAATACTATTTTGACAACGGAATGCAAAAAGCCCAAAATGAATTTAATTAAATCCAGTATATTAAGGTTATTTGAACAATCCCCAATTTAATGTTATACTGATTAGGCATAAAGTATATTAAAGGAGTAGAGCAATGAGTTTACAATTAGCTGCCCAATTTGAAGCGAATGAACAATATGAACAGGCTTTAGAAGAATATAAAAAAGAATATGAACAAAACCCCGATGATGTCGGAATTTTGGAAAGACTGGGGCATCTGTCATTAATTTTAGAAAAACCGGAAGACGCGGCAGGATACTATTATGAAATATTGAAAAAAGATGTTACAAACCCGCTTGCCTACGACCAACTGATTAATATTTATGAAAACACAGATAAATATAAATACTATATTTACAGAGGAAACAAAAATTCTATAGAAGGGAAACTGGAATTTGCAATAAATGATTTCAAAAAAGCACTCCAATATGCTCAAGATGATGAAACTCAAATGGTCATGACAAGATTGACACTTGCAAACCTATACAGACAAACAAATAATAATCTAAAAGCAATTGATGAATACAACCTTATTCTTGAATACGATAATCTGCACGAAGACATTTTCTTACAACTTGCAGATATTTACGTACAAGATGAAGCTTACTCAAGCGCTTTAGATGTTTTACACAGAGCTTTAGACAAAGGATTTAATTCAGATAGGATAAACGAGGCTATTGCCACCGTTTACCTAAAAAGCGGAAGACCTCAAGAAGCAGTCAAGTACACAAAAGATGAATTGATGAAAATTCAAAGCATGCTTGAACTCGGAGAGGTAGAAGAAGCCTACAAAAAACTAAATGAACTGCCTGATGAATACAAAAACACTCCGAGATATTACACCTTGAAAGCGCAATATTACTATTCTTCAAAAGATTTTGAAAAAGCACTTTTAAATATAGATGAGTATAATAAACTACAACCTAATTCACCTTTGACATATCAGATGCGCGCACTTGTATATGATGAAAGCGGAGATGAATATCTTGCACATGTTAACTGGGGAAAATACAATATTCTCAGAGGGAATAAAGATATTGCGGCAAACGAACTTATCAATGCTGTTCAACTAAAAGCTGAAGATGTTGATGTAATGTTTACGCTTGCGGAATTATTAACAGAAACAGGCGAAACAACACATGCCACAGAATATTATGAAAAAATCCTTAAAATTGAACCTCAAAACAAAGAGGCATTGAGAAAACTTGCAGCTTTCAGAGAGAGTATCGGTGATTATAGATCTCAAACAGAATTATTGGAAAAAATTATTGAATTTGATTCAAAAGATTTGGATACTCTAAAGGAATTAGCAAAGGCTTACGAAAAGAGCAGAGATAAACACAAGGCAATCAATGCTTACACAAAATATATTGTATTAGTTAAAGATCCTGCGGAGTACAAAATTGCAAAAGACAGGCTTGAAAAACTAGAAGCTGCCGAAATGGAGTCTTCCGTAGGTTTGATAGATAAAATTATGGGATTTTTCAATAAATCTTAAATTAACATTAACTTTTATCACATTTTCAAAAAAAAGAAGCCAATTCGGGCTTCTTTTTTGTATAATAAAGAAGTGAATAGTGAAGGGGCAATATGAGCAGATTTATTGGAATCTTTGGGATATTATTGATTTTCGGATTGGCATATTTAATGTCAAACAACAAAAAAGCTATCAATTACAAAACCGTAGGAATGGGGTTTTTGCTTCAAGTTTTACTTGCGGTTTTGATATTTAAAGTTCCTATCGGTCAAAAAATTGTCCTTTGGATTGGTGAATTTATACAAAAACTTTTGGTTTTTGCAAAAGAAGGCGGAGCGACCGTTTTTGGCGGATTTATGAACAAAGACTTTGAGAGTTTGTTTTCCGGCGGATATACAGTCTTTGCAATTCAAATGATATGTTCAATGGTATTTATGATGGTTTTGGTAAATATCTTGTACCATTATGGAATAATGCAAAGAGTTGTTGCGGTTTTGGGCAGAGGTATGAACAAACTGCTTGATGTTAGCGGTGCGGAAGCTCTGTCAAATGTTGCAAGTGCCTTTGTCGGACAAATTGTTGCTCAAATCATGATAAAACCTTATTTGGCAAATTTGACACGTTCGGAATTATTGGCGTCAATGTCAGGCTCGCTTGCCTGCATCTCGGGGTCCATTATGCCGATATATATAGGAATGGGTATTCCTCCTGAATATATACTGGCATCTTCCGTAATGGCAGCACCGGGAGCTTTGGTTATTTCTAAAATTGTTTACCCTGAAACAGGGGACCCGGAAACAAGTAAAGACTTCAAACTTTCTTTCAGCAAAAGAAATCGACAACATGTCAATGTTTTTGATGCAATATCATCAGGAGCATCAGAAGGAATGAAAGTTGCAATAAATGTTATCGCAATGATTTTAGCACTTGTAGCATTAGTTGCGATGATTGATTGGTTTTTGGCTCATGCCGGAATTTTAACGGTAAAACTGTTACATATGAACGCTTCTGCCGGATTAGGAGCAGCGTTATCACATTTATCATTAAAAATGATTTTAGGTAAAATATTTGCATTATTTGCAATTACAATGGGTGTTCCAATCTCAGAAGCTACAACGGTTGGCGGTTTGATGGGAACAAAACTGGTATTAAACGAAATGGTTGCATATATGGATTTAACATCGCCGACAACTCAACTGTCACCAAAAGCATTTTTGATAGCAAGTTTTGCGCTATGCAGTTTTGGGAACTTTGGCTCAATAGCGATTTTGTTAGGAGGTATTGGCGAACTTGCTCCAAATCAACGTAAAAACCTTGCAAGACTGGGAGTAAGGGCGCTGATTTGCGGAACACTGACTTGCTATATGTCCGCCTCAATCGTTGGAATTTTGTTTAAATAGAAAAATTTAATATACTTAACACTTTTTACAATAATTATTTTTAGGATATAATTGTATTATGGAGATTATTAGAGAATTAAGAGAGATACCGAATTTATCGCTTGCGCTGGGCTTTTTTGACGGAGTCCATTTGGGACATCAGGCAGTAGTTCAATGCGCGGTTGACTTTGCAAAAGAGAATAATTGCAAATCGGCGGTTGTTACTTTTAAAGAGCATCCGTACTGCTATTTTAAGGGAGTTTCTCCAAAATATATTCTCACACTTGAAGACAAATACAAATACCTGGAAAAACTTGGAGTTGACTATGTATTAGAACTTGATTTTGCTCAAGTTTGTAAAATGACACCTATGCAATATTTGGAAGATGTGATTGTTAAATATTTTTATCCGCTGGCGATTTCAACCGGATTTAACCACCACTTTGGAGTTGATAAAACCGGAGATGTAAAATTTTTATCTGATAATCAAGACAGATTTGATTATTTGTATTCTGCAACTCCGCCGCAATCAATATTTGGAGATGTAATAAGTTCCACAGCAATCAGACAATTTATAAAAAGCGGCGTTGTAGATATGGCAACTTCCATGCTCGGCAGGAAATTTGAAGTTTCAGGTACAGTAATAAAGGGGAGAGAACTCGGAAGAACAATAGGTTTTCCGACAGCAAATATTATTTACCCGTTAGATATAATTGAGCCACCTTTTGGAGTTTATGATGTTGACGTTACACTAGATGACGGTTCCGTTCACAGAGGCTTGGCAAATTACGGAATTTCACCGACCGTAACAAATGATGGTATCGCGATTTTAGAAGTCCATATACTTGATTTTAATGAAAACATTTATGACCGAGATATAAAAGTAAGTTTTACAAGAATGATAAGACCGGAAATCAAATTCAACAACCTCGACGAGCTTAAGACTCAAATCGAATTTGACATACAGTCTTTACGCTAGGGCAATTGTGCTAAAGCTGTTGGAATTATAACCCTTAAATGTGTATATGTTACAATTCTTGCACATTGTGTCACCCTGAACAAGCAGTGCTTAATAAAAAAAAATCAAACAAAGTTGTCACCCTGAACAAGCCGAGCAGAGGATGTAAGCGTTAGCGATATCCGTTTATTGCGAGGCGCGTTTCATTATCCAAACAAATGTGTCACCCTGAACTCGTTTCAGGGTCTTGCTGTTGGTAAAATTTGTTATGGTTTAAGATCCTGAAATGAATTCAGGATGACATTCGCGTTAGACCATTGCATACTCCCTCTTTTTCTCTCCAAGTAGTCACACCCATGTCACCCTGAACTCGTTTCAGGGTCTTGCTGTTGGTGCAATTTGCTATGGTTAAAGATACTGAAATAAATTCAGGATGACATATTCGCAAATTTTCCCTCTCCTAAGTTAGGAGAGGGGATAGGGGTGAGGTCTGATCAAGGACTTTCGAATTTTTACCAAAGTTAAACAGATCCTGGAATAAATTCAGGATGACACATTCGTTCAACCATTTTATCACTCAATGCAGAATAGAAAAAGTCAAACACCCATGTCATGCTGAACTTGTTTCAGCATCTTGCAATCGTTGAATTTCAACAGCCGTCATAAAGTTCCTGAAATTGTCTTGATAAATTTGGGTTGATATTAGATCTTGAAATAAATTCAGGATGACATGTGCGTTAGACCTTTATTTTCCTCATTTTGTCACCCTGAACAAGCCGAGCAGAGGATGTAAGCGTTAGCG
>JBJEGJ010000052.1:0-6155 GCA_051874955.1 Candidatus Gastranaerophilaceae bacterium | reverse complement strand
CTTTGACCGAACTCGTCATGTATTCCTACTCTATAAACTTTCTTTGGACATTTTGTTGCAAGTGTTTCACAAATTGCAGAGCCCAAACCGCCTATAATTGAATGATTTTCTACGGTTACGGTAAATTTAGTTTTCTGTGAACTTTCTGCGATTGTTTGAATGTCGAGCGGTTTTACGACCGGTACATTTATTACTTCAACAGAGATGCCTTCTTTTTTTAATTCTTCTGCCGCTAACAGAACTTCTGCCAATGTTTCGCCGTTAGTATATACAGAAATATCGGTTCCTTCTTCCAACACTACCGCTTTATGTATATTGAAATGATAGTGTTCGTCAAAAATATCAGGAACATTACATCTTGAAATCCTTATGTACATTGGACCGTCATGCAAAGCGGCATATTTTATTACTTCCTCACATTCTCTGCAATCTGCCGGTACAATAACCGTCATGTGCGGAATTCCTCTCATTAGAGAAATATCTTCTAAGGCTTGATGTGTTGCGCCGTCTTCACCTACGGTAACCCCGCCATGCGTGCCTATTATTTTTACGTTGAAATTAGGGTAACAAACGGCATTTCTTATTTGATCGTAGGTTCTGCCAGTTGCAAACATTGCAAAGCTGGCGGCAAACGGTATTTTCCCTTCTGAGGCCAGTCCTGCTGCTGTTGCAATCATATCTTGTTCTGCTATTCCGCAATCAAAAAATCTGTCAGGATACTTATCTCCAAACATTTTTGTTTGAGTTGAGCATGCCAAATCTGCGTCCATGACAACGATTTTTTCGTTAAGCTCTCCAATTTCCGTTAAAGTTTTTCCAAACGCTTTTCTTATGGAATTTTTTTTTGTTTTGTCTATTCTCATCTATATCCTCAAGTATATCTTGTATTTCCCCCAATCAAAAAGATTAACAATTTGATTTTAGCATAAAAATATATTTCAAACCAGCAGAATATCCAAAGTATATTCTTGATGCTTGAAAAGCAATAATAATAACATTTTTTAGATTTTATGTAAAGTTTTATTAATATTTCGCTAAAATTTAGCAATATTTTCCCTTCATATACATTTAAACGGTAGAATAGTAATAGACTAAATTTTATGTAGGAAAGGAAAAGTTTATGAATCAAATTCCAGTAGCACCGTTAAACAACCCATACATGGTGCAACAGCAGACAACATATATGCCTATTCCGCAACAACAGCCGAATTATAATGCTGTAAAAATAGACATACATAACCCGACAGTAGGAGTTGACCCTATGGCACAATGTCAGCCGCAATATGCTCAACCGACAATGCCGTATTACACATATCCTCAAGCTCCGATATATAATTATCCGACAGCGCAGCAAGTACCGAGCTACCCGCCGATGCAAATTCCGGCAGCTCCGCAACCTGCAACTACTCCGGTAGCAGTAGATGCTCCTGTTCCGGCTAACCAACAACCGAGTGTTATTCAACAGCAGAACGTAAATTACCCGCCGATGCCTCCGGTACAGCCTGAACAAGTTCCTGTAAAACCTGAAGCTCCGGCAGTACCTGAACCGGCTGTTTCTGAACCTACAGTAGCAAAACCGGAAGTCGTTCCTTCTGAACCTATAACTCCGCAAGTTGATTTAAATTCATTCTTGGCAAGGCTTTCAAATCCGGACTTTGATGTTCAGGAAGCTGCAATGAATGATATTGCAAAAATAGTTGAAACAACTCCTGATAAAGCAACAGAATTAATCGACAGTAAAGTATTTGACGCTTTAGTTAATATAGTAAATGCAGATACATCAGCTCTTGAAGGTCCTACACCTGAGCAAATTGCAGCAAGAGAAAAAATCAATTCAGGCGCAAAAGATGTAACTGATGCTGATAAAGAGTTAGCTAACAAAGCTACTCCGAAAGATTTTGCAGAAAGAAATAAATGCTACGCATTATACAGAATCGCAAATCTTCAAAAACTTTATGCAGATGAAGTAGCACGTTTGTCAAATCAAACTGTTCCTCTAACAGAAATGCCTGCTATTTCAACGGTTGTAGATAACTTAAAAGATAACCCTAACCCATTTGTAAGGGCTTCTGCAATTGAAGCTTTGAGCTATATTCAAAACCCTGCATACAAAGACGACTTAACAACTGTATTCACGGTTGCTCTGAACGATGAAGAACCGGGTGTTGCAGAAACTGCAAAAGCAGCATTAGACAAATTGAACCAAATGTAATTTGAATTTTATAAGAATTCCTTTCTTTAAATAAAATAAAGCCCCTGAAAAGGGGCTTTTAATTTTACTGTTTTTTATAATTTTATACAAGTTGTTGCTCTTTTAGAGATTCCGGAATTGGTGCACAGTTTTCGTAATTCGCCATTTCAGAGATTTGTCTGCACCATTCGTAGATTATTTCGTCTTCTTTTAGTGTGTAAGAAATAGGTTTTCCGACTTTTATTGTTACGTTGCGTCTGGTAAACGGCTTTAGTTTTGGATATCCGTCCCAATCCGCAATTGCAATTGGGACAAGGTCGGCTTTTGCGTTTTTGGCAATAGCGACAAATCCTTTTTTTATACCTTCAAGTTTTCCGTAAGGTCTTGTGCCGCCTTGCGGGAAAATTCCCAAAGACCAACTGGTGCTAACGATATCTCGGACTGTTTTAAACGTCGCAATTTCCGGTTTAGCTCTGTCGACTGCAAACGCTCCAAGTCTTTTAACCAGCCAGCTTAATTTTTCTCCCTGTTCAAATAACTCTTTCTTAGCCATAAAAGCAACAGGACAATTTGCTGCCATTGCAACCATTGGCGGGTCAAAAATTGATACGTGGTTGGCAACATAGATATATTTGCCTGATTTTGCTTTTTTAGCCGGAATATTTTCTCTGCCTATAATTTTGTAATTATAGAAAATCAGATAAAATCCGTAAACTACAATATACAAAAATGTCATATAGAATATAGTTCTAAACCAGTTGTATTCTTTTGCATATCTTCGGTTAAAATTTCTAGGTTTATCTGTCATTGTTTAATACCTCCTGCGTTGCAATGGCAGGTTTTTCTTGCTCGTGTGTGAATCCTGTCAGTTTTTGAATTTCTTCCAGCCATTTTTCTACTACTGCATCCGAATTTTTATCATACGGAATAGGTTTACCTATATTTATAATTATTTTACCCGTAAATGGTAATTTCTTTACTTCATCTGAACCGATAATTCCGACAGGTAAAATGTCGCATTTGGTAAGTCTTGCCAAGCCGGCAAAACCTTTTGTAGGAGTTTGGATTTTCCCGGAAACCCCTCTTGTACCTTCAGGAAACATTCCTAAAACCCATTTACTTTCTTTTATAATCTTTACTGTTTTAATTGTTGATGGTCCAAGACTTTCTCGGTTTACAGCAAATGCTCCCAACCAGTCTATCCACCATCTGAGAAACGGAATGTCAAATAATTCTTTTTTTGCCATAAATGCTACAGGTCTTGGCATAACTGCCACTATCATTGGCGGATCCAATGTGGATAAATGATTTGGGCAAATTATGTAGTTATTATCTTTCGGTACATTTTCAAGTCCGTTGATTTCTATTCTGTAAACAAGTTTTAACCTTACCATATAACCGATTTTACATACTAAAAACTGGAACAAAGCTCTCCATTTATTATACTGGGATGCCTGTCTTGAGGAGTATTGTTTTTTGTGTTTTGTCATTTATTTTCTCCCTTATTTATATTCAGTATTATACATAAAAATTATTATATAAGCTATTCCTTTAATCTGTTTTTATAGTATTATTAAAACAGAAAGAGGGGTTATAAATGGTAAGTATAATGCAATCAGAGAATATTTTGGAAAATGAGTTATTTAAGAGTGTTTTTGATAAAACGCCGGAATATGTTAAGAACTTAAATTTGATGAATTTTGACAATAGCGGTGAATTTACGTTTATATTAAAAAAAGAACACTTAAAACCTTATGATGCTATAACAAATCCTGAGGGGCTAAATTTAGAAGATTGGTTTGCGGGATATGCAAAAGAAGCAAAGGTTTCAACAGCAGGAATTAGGGGTCCTCAAAATATATTATTCCCTCAAGATACGAGATTTCCTATAAATCTTGTAGGAATTGTTTTGGCAACTTTAGCCAAAGCTCTTGTTGCTAAAGAAAAATATACGGGAAAGAGAATAGTAAAAGTTGCAGGATGTGAGGTTCGATATAATTCAAAATTGTTTTTAGATGCAATTGCAAGAATTCAAGCCGCGCAAGGTATCGAAACATTGGTTCCTGAAGATAAAAAGACTATCCCTATTTGGTTGGCGTCATTTTTGGCTTTCAAATTAGACTTGTTAGGCGGAGAGTATATCACTTCAAGTCATGGAATTTCTGTCAAAAATGCTACAAAGGATTTAAATTCGCAGGGAAGTCAATATTTGCCGGAAGAATCTATGGAATTTGTTAATAAAATCCGTGAAATCTTTGATTATGTTAATCAACATGGCTATTACGAAATAAAAATTTCATCTGAAGATAATCCGCTAATAAATGAAAAAGTGATGAAAAATATTGATGACGGCGTTAATTTGTATGTTGAGTATTTGAAATCCGGAGTTGCTAAAGATGTAAATCTTGATTTAATAAAGAATTTTTCATCAAAAATTGTGATTGAAAATGTCGGCGGGTCTGCCTATCGTACATTATCAAGGGTTTTGAAAAAACTTGAGATAAGTGATAAATTTGATTGGTTTAATATAGAAGAAGATCCGTTCTTCCACTCAATCGGGAAATATGATGTAACACCAAAAGGAGATAAGGCGTTTTATGATTATTCGGTAGATGCAACTGTTATTGCGAAAAAATCAAATGGTGTAAAGTTTTTCCCAGTAATTGATACGATGAATTACTCAGAAAAACTCAAAGACTACCCTGTAGGAACGGTTGTTCTGATTACGGATCCTGACCATGACCGCTTGACTATAACTCAGACCGAAAGCAAAGATAAGACAGAGTTTTTGAAAAATTTGGGTATTGATTACGTAGAGCTTTCGCAAGATAAAATTTTGACGGTATTTACGGCAAATCAAGCATTTTTGATGTTGATGGATTTCTGGTCAAAACAGTTAAAATCTGAAAATTTATGGAATAATCATCCTAGATTTATCATTAAAACTACAGCATCGGCACTTTCTTGGGATGAGTGGGCAGAAAAAAACGGTGTAAAGGTCGTAAATGTGCCTGTCGGATTTAAAGAAATTGCAAATATAATGAAGAAAGTTGAGTTGAAATTAAAAAATTCTCCTCAAGAAGAAATTGTTATTGATGATGTTTTTGGCAACCCAATCAATTTGGGGGTAAATCCGAGATTACTTTTTGGTGGCGAAGAATCAGGCGGAATGATTATGGGTACTGAAGATTTGATTAAATCTGAACATGGCCGTTGCGCTGTTGCGATGAGAGAAAAAAGTGCAACCGAAGCAATCATTGTTGCTTCAGCGTTAGCTGCCAAACTTGCGGATGTCGGCTGTACTCTTTCTGATTATTTGAGCGAGGTATTTAAGGTAAATGGTATCATTGGGCAATTTGATACTAGAGTTGATATCGCTTATTATAATGAATCGGAACCTGATATTGATAAATTAAAAGCCTCAAAGATTGAGGGCGAAGCGTTGAGAACGAAAAACGATATGTTCTACCTGTCAATGGCAATTGCAATGCGTCAGGAAAAACTTTCTTTGGATGATATTAAATCGATTTTGAATACTCGTTTTAATATAGACGGATTGACTTTTGATAATTTAAAATCGGTTAAATTTGTCGGTGACGGTACATATCTTGAATTTTCTGATAAGTATATTGAGATAAGACCATCAGGAACTGACGCCAAAACAAAAGCGTACGGTGGTGGCTTAAATAAAGCTGAAATTGAAAAATACGCATCAGTATTGGGAAATTATTCGGGCGAGCGAACAGAACTTCATAAAAAACTCATTTCGGATGAAATGTATAATTCTTGTAAAGATGTTGCAATGGATTATTATTTGAAATTTGTTGAAAAAGATGCAAATAATGAGCTGTTTGAAATTCCTCAATACGATTTTTAGAAAGTAAAAATATGTGAATATTTTATTAGATTCTGAAATAAATTCAGGATGACATGTGTGTTTAGTCCCTTGCTTTCCTTATATTGT
>JBJEGJ010000051.1:0-33485 GCA_051874955.1 Candidatus Gastranaerophilaceae bacterium | reverse complement strand
GAAACGCGCCTCGCATTAAACGGATATCGCTGACGCTTTCATCCTCTGCTCGGCTGGTTCAGGGTCTTCTCTAATAAGTAATTTTGCTATGTTTCATCATCCGCTGAATAAATGTATTAGATTAGCAAATTTCTTATAGCGAATGCTTTTTGAATGTAAAGTTAAAATGTTAACATTTGTAACAAAATTCCTTAAAACCCTAAAGAAATCAGTCAAAAATACCGAAATAGAACATGTGCCAAGAAAGGGTTTAAAATGTCAGATTTTTCAATAGGTAACGGGAAAAATACGAAGCTCATAAACTTAAAAGGGTTTAAGGGCGGTATTGAACGCAAAAATATAAAATCCCAAAAAGAATTAGTAATATTTGACAAAGCTGACAAAAACAAAGATGGCGTTCTTAGTAATGAAGAAATGCAAGATTTTGTTAAAGATATTCAATCCTATGCGGATAAAAAGGATGTAGATAATCTTTCAAATAAAGAAGCGAAAAGGTTTTTAAAAGGTAATGATTTAAAAGAAATCAAGAAAGAAGATTTATTTAAATTTCTTGAAAATGTTTCTGTTTCAAGTGAAAACATTTCAAGCTGTGCTATAGATGAGGCTAAAAATCAAGTCATTATTGAATATGAAGACGGAACTACAAAGACTATAGATAAAAATGACAACACTTATACGGAAGAAAAACCGGGAGAACAAGGAACCGGTCAAACTCATATTAACAAATACAATGATAAGGATACTTTGTTAGAGGAAAAAGTTTTAGAATCCAATGAGAAAGACTATACCTCTAACGAATACGAAGTTGATGAAAACGGACAAGCTGTTGTTAATGAAAACGGAAAACCTGTTTTCAAAAAACAAACAACTGTAACCAACGATGGCAAAAATACAGATACAAAAATTTATGAAAACGGAAAACCTGTATCAGAAACAGTATCAAAAAACAACGGTGCTGTTGTAACAGAAATCACTTATGAAGACGGAAATCCAAAATCTGCAGTTGAAACTCAAGGTGAATATACCGTTAAAAACTTTGAATATGTAGACGGCAATCCAAGAGAAACCAAAAGAGTTGAAAACAAAGGTTTGGATACTGAAAAAGTAACCGAATTTAAGTATAATGAAGACGGAACGGTAACAGAAGATATTTCTGAATTAGGCGGTGCAAAGACTACAACAAGAACCAAAAAAGATGATGTTGTAATTTATGAAAAAATAGTTGAAGGTACAAAAACCACAGAACGTAAATTACAAGAAGACGGTAATACACTTGAGACAATTCAAGACGGCAGTACAACTACAACAAATTCAATCAATGCAGATGGTCACAGACTTTCACAGAAAAAAGTTGTTGACGGTCAAGAATACTCACTTGAATATGACGGAGAAGGTAATACAAAGGGTGTAATTGTACAAAACGGTGAGTCTATTGAAGCAATTGCGAAAAAATTTAACGTATCTGTAGATAAGTTAAAAGAAGTCAATGCTGATAAATTAAAAGGGTCAAAGACCAAATATTTTTCTGTTGGTGAAGAAATAAAAATTCCGAGAGAAATGGAAGCTGATGAAAAAGCATTACAAGGTCGTAAATCTGCAGAAGAAGCAAAAGCAGATTATGCCCGTGATGCCGAAATCCGCCGCCAAAAAGCTGAAGAAATTCAAGCTCGTAAAGCACAAGAAGAAGCAACACTAAAAGAATTAGGTTTAATCAAACGTGAAAACGGAGAGGTAGAAGGTCATTATAAAAAGAATCCCAACAAAAAAATAAAATTTAAAAAGATTGGAATTGCAAAATATGGCAGGTCTATTTGTCAGGACAAAAATGGAAATTATGTAGTTGTAACGCAAGATGGTACTATTTTAAGCATGGATTATGCAAAAAATACTAAAAAATACCAAGATAATATCCGCTACAATCAAAATCTAAAAATCAGAAAAGGTGCAGAAGGTTTAGCACAACAGTTTTATCAAATAGCAGACGATAATTCGGGTATTGTAAGTATCAGAAAAATGCAACAGTTATTAGATACAAAGGTTAATGAGAAAAATATTACGGCATTTTTGGACGCTTACGATAAATATAAACATCGTGATTCTTCAATTATTGATACTGTAACAAGCGAAGTTGGAGCTTCAGGTAACCACGCTCAAAAGCAAGTCTTAGATACTATAATGCGCAATTTATCTAATGCAGCAAGAAAAGCCGGAGTTTCTGAATCAGATATAAAAAAGGCAAATGCAGATTTTCAAAAAGCATATAATGTAGAGTATAGATCTCTGGAAGGAGCAGCCCGCAGAACGAATCCGAAAGATATGGAAAAAGCAATGGATTTTTTGAGAGGTGCAATTGCTTCAAAACAAAATGGCGGTGGAAATATTTCAGAAAAAGAAGCTATATCTCAATTTAACCAAAGTTTTGCTTCTGAAAATAAAACAGCTCAAAAAGATTATAAAGATGCAAGAGCTGCAGAAGGCTGGACTGCAAAAGTTGGTGATAAGGTTTGCGGTTGGTTTGGTTGTACGACAATAGCCGATATGGATAAAAAACTTGGTGCGAATGCTGCTGCGGTCAAAAAATTAGCAGCTTCAAAGACAGAAGCTGAATTTAAAGCGAATTATAAAGCTGTATTTGGTATTGAATTTGATAAAAATAAAATTGCAGCAAGACAAACTGCCCTAGAAAGATATCAACTTGCTTCAAATTGTAATTCAACAATCAAATTGACAAATACTATATTAAAATCATCAAATTCATATTCAGGTTTAAGACAATCCCTTAAAACTAATTTTAAATATGATGATGCTACGATAAATCAAATTATTGATAGCTATGCGGCTCAAACCGGTAAAACAAACCCGACTGATGATGAAAAAAGAGTATTACTTGTGCAATTCTTACAGGATACTAAGTCAGAAGCTGCACAAAATTATAGAGCAGCTTCACAAGGAAAGACTTTGGAACAAATGGGTAAAGATATCGATTTGATTACTCGAAGTGCATTCGGAACAAGCGATATTGTAAAAGATGTAATTCAATTTAATGAAAATCAACAAACAACCGAAATGGTAACGGAAGCCGCATTTGAAATCGCCGGTACTGTAGCGTTACAATTTGTACCGGGACTTGGTCAAGCTGCTGCGGCAAAACTTGCGGTAAGTGCTGCTCGTTGGGGAACAAAGGCTGTCAAAGTTGTTAAATATGCTCAAAAAGCGGAAAAAGCATTTAATACAGTAAACAAATTCCAAAAAGGGCAAGCAATTTCAAATGCGACAACAAGAACCGCCAAAGTTGCCAATAAAGGTGTTCAAGTAGGAATGCAAATGTCACATGCCGGTACTGCTACAATGGCAGTTGATTTAAGTGATGGCAAATCAGTTAAAGAAGCAACGAAAAAAGCATTGATGAATATGTCATTTGCCGGAGTTGGTGCATCGTCAAGTATTATTGCTCCGAAATTAGTTCAGACCTTTGGTATAAGTAATAAACTTGCAACAGAAATAGCAGAAGAGCTCATGAACGCCGCAGGATCTTACGGTGTAACCACATTAAGCGGTGGCGAATACGGCTCAACTGATGCGTTTGTTGATTTCGCTTCCGGCTTGATTATGTCACGAATTTCTCACGTTAAAAGTGGAGATGTTCCTACTCAGAAAAAACCATCCACCCTTGATATAGCAACTGCCGGCGGGACAAAAGCTCCGGGCGGGAAATTCAAAGATCAATTCAATAAGGTTAAAGAAGAAGTTAAAGCAGAACTTCCTGATGCTGCACCTGAAAGAGCCGCTCAAATATATACAGAAGGCGATAAATTACAAATCCAATCAAGAACTCAAGGCAAAGAAATTGAGCACATGGTTCAGGACGAAGTCGGATTTGTAGAAGTCGGCAAAGAAAGAATAGATATTGCAACAGCAGATGCTGATGCTTTAGCAAAAGCTAAAAAGGCTGTTGAAAGTTGGGATAGCACTTCAAGAGATAAAGCCGGTATGTTAGACAAAATCAAGGCAAGAGAGATTGAATTAGATGCGGGTAAAGTATCCAATCCGAAAACTCCTGCAAGAAGTACTGAAGTTGTTGACAGAATAAATACAAATGTTGAACAAACAGCAGAAAATATTTTATCAGGCAAAAAAGGCGCTTTGGCGCCGCATGATGCCGCAACTCTTGAAGATCACCTTGTTAATAATTTACATACAAAAGAAGAAATCGAACAGTTTAAATCTCAATTAAGAGAACGCGTAGGTGTTGATGATCAGGGCAGTATGTTTAAATATGAAGTTCAAGGAAAAGACCACGCGGCTGATTTAATCGCAAAAGCTGATAAGAAACTTAAACAACTTGCAGATTTTGATGAGGTTTTAAATTCAATTCCGGAACAAGGCGGAATTGGTGATATGACATCACTTAAGTCATTTATGAATAAACCTACGACAACAGTAGATCAGTTGGAAACTTTGATTGCAAAAATGGAAGCAAATCCTGCAATAAGAAAATATAGCGGAGGTAAAAGACTTATCTCTGATATGAAAGCGCAGGTTGATGTTTTGAAAGCGAAAAAAGCAGCCGCTCAGACATCTGTTCCTAAAAAAGTTGATGCTCAAGTTGACCAGAAGAAAGTCGATAGCAATGTAGATAGCAGAACAAATATTGAACCTAAGTACAGAAGAACATCTGATGAATTTATTCCTGATGAATTGGTTAGAAATGTCGGCAATGGTGGCAAACCGATAAATGAAAATTACATACAAGCATCAAAAGATTTACGTCAACATTATAATGATGCAATTGCAAATGGAACTTATGCAGATTCTTATGAAAATTATGTAAAAACAATAACAGCAGGTCACAAAGTTGCTTATGCAGGTTTTGACGGTACTCACACTTGGTACGACAACGTCGGAGAGGGCTCTCTTGATGTTAATCCCGGAGAAATCAGAACTAAAGGCAAACTTGTAAGTGACAGGGGAGACGTAAGTAAATGGGTTGAGCAAAATATTGCCAAAAAATATTCGGATAAATATAGTACAAAAGAAATTGGACAAATTGAATTAGAGGGAATACCGGCTGATGCCCTTCCATATAACGCGGGCATTAATCATCATTATCCTGACGGTAAGTATATGCCTGCATATTTTGAACAAATGCAAAGAACATCAAAAGAAGCATTGGATTTAATCGAAAAAGGTGCTCCACAAAATGAAATTTTGGCAAAATTGGCAGAACACTATCAATATGCTGCTAACGCAAGACCATTCGGACAAATAAATAATTCATTATTTATGAATGAACTTAATACCTTATTGCAAAAAGCCGGCATGAAACCAATGCCGCATGGTATGTTGGATCACGTAGCGCAAAGACTACAGCCTGAATCATTTAAAAAATACTTTATAGATGAATACAAACGTACTGCACTTGATGCCCCAACAACTACTCCGAAAAAAGTTGATGTTCAATCTGACCAGAAAAAAGTAGCATCTGACAATGCTGTTTCAGATACTGCATCCCCTTCTAATGTTAATCACGCACAGGGCGCAAAAGTTGCAGCTGAAATTAAAAGTTTTATTAACAATATTAAAGATGTTGAATTTCCTGCAGAATTAAGAAATGTTTGGAGCGGTTGCAAAAAGAGATTGTCAGACTTAACTGATAATTTAACTTCGCAAAATATAAACATATCAACAGAGCAGTTGGCAAATTCAGCAAGATCAATTCTTCAAGATTTGAAACGAATTTCATCAAAAGTTACAGGTTCGTTAAAAACGAAAATTGATAATCTCATAGCAAAAGTACAAACTATGTATCAAAAGTACGGAATAAATAAAAAGTTGAAAGCATTAGATGAAGTAATGGACGATGTTCAGGATATGAAAGATAACTATGATTTGGGAGTAGATATAGTTGAGGTTATTAAAGACCCTACTAACAAAGATGCATGGTATGATATTGCTGATAATTTGCAGGATAGAATGTCACAGGGTAATGATTTACTCGCTGAACAACGTATTGTTGAAAACATGGGTTCTGATTTCCAAAAGATAGTTGATGATCCAACAAATTTTGAAAATTATTTCGACTACATTGGTGATTTACGTGATGCCGGTAAACATCATTACCACAATGCTCGCAATTATGCACGTTCACAAGATCTAGATTTCGGTCACAATCGTTCAAATGATGATGTTTTAGATTATGGGCAACTTTCGAACGATGATGTTTTAGATTACGGTCACAATCGTTTGATTGATGATGTAGATGATAATGTAAATACAGATGAAGATATTTGGTTTGGAAATTCCGGAGATGATAATTCGGGGTATGATTTAGATTTTGGAGATTTGGGATAGTCTTTAACGTAAGATATTTGATAAATTAGGCTAAAAAATAAACACTTTTTAAATCAAAAAGTGTTTATTTTATAAATTTTTCAACCATATTTTCAAACCAAGAGTTTTTATATCCGGAGCTATCTCTCTTGGGTAATTTTGATAACATTTCAAAGCTGTCCAATGCCGGTTCTTCTTCAAAAATGCTGATGTGATCATCCTTAACTTTTTTTCTGCGCCCGCGCATCATAAATCCCGTATTCCCGCCGGAACCTCCGTCGTTATTCATGTTTGCTGCCGCCTTGATTATTGGCTGCGATCTTCCGATATTTGCATCGAAACTCATTTTCCCAATTCCTTATATTATTTCCCTTATATATATAAAGTAAATTTTTTCTAAAGTTTTGTTACGATTTTGAAAATTGTTACAAAAATTTACAAATAAATGAAAATCTACTTATAGTAAGGGTTTTGGTTAAAAATCGTTCCGAGTTGTTTCACTATTATTCAATCAAATTTTTTTGTTCTTTTACATTGTATGGGCAGTGTTAATTTATGAAAGGAAGTTATATGAAAATCTACGGTATTAATAGCTGTAAACCTCAAACTTTCGGCAATAGCGAATTAAAAATAGATGTTGTTAATTCAGAATTTGCGGAAGAAAAAAAGGATAAATCAAATAACAAAAAAATATTGTTGGGTTTATCGGGTTTAGCGGTATTGACTATCGCCGGAATAATGTATGCAAGACACGGCAGGCTAAAAAATATTGATGTTTCTGATATTAAACCTTCAAAACCTTCAAGCGAAGCTGCAGGTGAAGCCGGTCAATTACATCCGACAGGTACTTCTCCAAAAGGTACAGATGATATTTCGGATATCACACCAAAACCCGTAGATTTATCAGAAAACGCTTCTCCAAAAGGTTCGGATACTCCTGACTTAACACCGAAACCTGCCGATTCTGCTCCAAAAGGTACAAAACCGGAAGAAACTCCGACTAATCCGATTGAGGAAGTTCCTGCAAGTGCTCTTAATGACGCAGCAGACGACGTTGCAGAAATTCCGTTACCAAGACCTGTAATTGAAGCAGAAACAGCTGCTCCGAAAAATTCGGGAGTGAAAATTGAGGAACAAGTGTTTGGCGCTGATGATCTTTTAGCACAAAGTCAGGCAAAACGTGATGCAATGCTAAAATTAAAAGAAGAAAATCCTGAAGAATATGCAAGACTAAAAGCAGAACGAGCTAAGGCTAAAAAAGAAGCAAAAGCAGCTGCAAAAGCAGAAGAATTGGAAGCCAATACCAGATATCATGAAGTTTTTAACGGCGAGCCCGTAAAAATAGTAACCGAAAGACACGGTAAAGGTACGGCTCTTGAAACTTTTGTAGAACGTACATATTCGGAAAAAGACGGTAAACTTATGCTGAAAGTTCAAACCCCTGTTCATTTCGGCAAAAAGGTCAGAACAATGTACACAGACAATACAAAAATTTCAATGTCAATTAAAAACGGTACAGAAATTACTCAAAAATTCTATTTGAAAAATGAAGACGGTAAATATGAACTTGTCCAAAGAATTATAACTAATCAAGAAGACTGTTTTACAAAGACTGTAACAAGACTTGAAGACGGCAACACAAAAATAGAGGTCGTTGACGGAAATACCCATTTGACAACGGTTACTATCCGTGACAAAAAAGGTAATATTTTATCTGAAAATGTATATCGCACATTCCCGCCGGAAGAATCGCCAAAAGTAATGGTACTTGCTGATTGGTACAAGAGTTACTTAGACTTATGTGAAAAATTCGGAGAATGTGAAAGACCTTGCGGAATGCCGGGAGGGGCTTGGGATCACTATATTGAACTGCAGTTGAAAGCAAGCGATCCTGAGGGTTACGAAGCGTATCTTAGATTAAGAAAATACAGAGCACGCTATGATGAACGCGCAGCACTTTTGGAAGCTTTGTCAAACGGTAAAATTTCTTTAGAAGGTATTTGTGAGTTAAAACCGTCAGAAAAACTTGAAGAACTTAGCTCAAGACTTCGCACCTTGCGTGAGGAGGAAGACGGATTAGCCGGAGAATTTGAAAGACTTTCTCAGGAAGAAGAACGCGCGCGACAGCTCGCAATAGAACAGCAGCAAGAAACAGAACAGTATGTTCCGCAACCGTTGGTGATATATGCTTAGTCCCGTAGGTTTTACATATATTCGCCCATCTGTTAGCTATCGCCAAACACAACCTACTTTTGGTTCTATTGGTTCAAGTGTATCAAAATTCCCGAAAGAAAAGTTTTTAGCGCTGACAGATAGGGTTAGTGCAGAATTGCCCGTTAATTTTAGTGAATATAAGTTTTTATTAAGAAATCCGATTGGATTTTATATACAAAGCGGAAAAGATGTTAATAACTTCCTGCGCAGAGGTACATTTGACGAATTGCCCGATATAACTTCAGTACCTGAAAAATTCAGAAGCTATATACAAAATCAAAACGCTGAGGAAAAGGCTTTTAACAGAACAATCATAGAAAGTATAGAATACCTTGATAAACTTATGACCTCTGAAACTACAAGACCAATGGTTGTTTATCGTGATGCTCCGGTGAGCTGGTTAAGTACAGCAAAAAACGGAATACTGACCGACAAAGGATATCTCTCAACTTCAACCGTTCGCGGGGCATCGCTTGAAGGTATTATTTCAAATGGCGCGGGTAACAGAACTTTTGTTATCCAAATTCCTGCCGGAACAAAGTATTTGGATTTAACTCATACTCCTGAAAAAGAAATGTTATTCGGTCGGGATAATCGTTTTGAAATCTTGCCAAACGGTGTGTTGAAACTTTTAAAATAATAAAATATTACATTTTGTAAAGATGTTTAAAATCCTTGAAAAACGCTCAAAAAATATACGTTAATATATATAAGAGAGTTTATAAAGGATTGCTATGTCAATAACAATTAATGCAGACTTAGAATATATCAAATCACGGTTGAATATATCTGATGCCAAAATGGAGGTTTATCAGAACAAAACCGTTGAAGAAATTATCGAAGCTGAAGCAGCGCAAGGCAATCAGGAAGCAATTCAACTGGCTGCGGATATGTTTACAAGTGTAGACTCTTTAATTGAATTATTCAGGTTGTCTGATGAAAATAATAAACTTATTATCTTAAAATCAATGAATTCTTCTCAATTGGATGAACTTGTTCCGATGTTGGAAACTGATGATTTGGTTGAGGGGTTAAGATATTTCAATCAGGATAAACTTTTGGAATTTTTAGGAGATATTCCGAAAGAAGAACTTATCAAGGTTGTATTTGAATTGTTTTCACAAACGCAAATCGTTCAGTTTATGCCGGAAAAAGAAATTGATAGATTTTTAACAAACTATGAAATGGATAAAGGTATGTTGTTAAATAATTTGCAAAGATTGCCTGAATTGTATTTGCAACAGATGATGGAAAGTATTACTGGAGAAGAAAATAAGGGTAACTCTCAAGAAATAATAAGGCAAATGGCACAACTTGGGGATGGCGATTACAAACAGGCCATACAAAATCTTCAACCTGCACAAAAACAGGATTTGACCTATAAACTAACAACGTCGGATAACAAATTGTATGAACGATTTGATACCGGAGCATATACATCTATAATAAATCGTGAACGGGATAAAGAAGATATGGTCAAGGCAATGGGTGTAATAAAACCGGAGTATTTACAAAAAATGATTGTGCAGTTGCCGCAGGATTTGCAAGCCGTTGTAACAACTCAGATTGACACCGAAAAATTTGCGGATGCCTTGATAACAAAATTTCCTGAGCTGATTGCAAAATTCGTTGCGGGATAATTTGTGCTTATAAAGCTAAGGTATTATATTTTGTCCTGCTGAACCAGTCGAGTACAATACAAAAGTCTACCAAAGGTGTCACCCCGAACAAGCCGAGCTGAGGATGAAAGCATCAGTGTATCCGTTTAATGCGAGGCTCGTTTCAATATTCCAAACAAAGGTGTCCCCCTGAACTCGTTTCAGGGTCTTGCCGTTGGTGAATTTTGCTATGTTTAAAGATCCTGAAATAAATTCAGGATGACATACTCGTTATATGGTAGCGTACTTCCCTCTTTTGCCACCAAATACTCTCACTCATGTCACCCTGAACCAGCCGAGTACAATACAAAAGTCAACTAAAGCTGTCACCCTGAACAAGCCGAGCTGAGGATGAAAGCATCAGTGTATCCGTTTAATGCGAGGCTCGTTTTCGTTTTTTGTTTGAGGAATTTACACATGTGTCATCCTGAACTTGTTTCAGCATCTTGTAATCGTGACATACTTGCGAGATTTTAAAAAGATCCTGAACAAAACAAAATCTACGCAGCTTCGCCGCTTGATTTTTAGTTTTTTCAGGATGACATGAGTTTTTTCATTTGTGTATTACGAACCATGTCACCCTGAACTTGTTTCAGCATCTTGTAATCGTGACATACTTGCGAAATTTTAAAAAGATCCTGAACAAAACAAAATCTGCGTAGCTTCGCCGCTTGATTTTTAGTTTTTTCAGGATGACAAGTGCGTAAAAATTCCCCTCTCCTAAGGTAGGAGAGGGTTAGGGTGAGGTCTGGTCAAAGAATTTCAAATTTTTACCATAGTTTAAAAGATCCTGAAATTGTCTTGGATTATTCGGGGTGTCGGCAGAGTGACGTCTGACCGACACCTTACGGGCTAGACTTCGTCGTCGCCCTACCGAAAATCCGCAAGTTCAGGGTGACATGTCTGTTTAGTGGTGGTGCAAGGTGCAAGTGTTCTTATTCCCTCTCCTAAGGTAGTAGAGGGGATGATGTAATTCAGGATGACAAGTGCGTAATGATTTCCCTCTCCTAAGGTAGGAGAGGTTAGAATTTATCGTCGCTTTAACTACAATACTTTATTTTACAATCGGAATTCTGATTTCAAAAGTTGTTTGTCCTTTTGTTGATTTGGCAAGTTTTATCGTCGCGTTTTGACTTCCTAAGAATTTCTTGCAAATCGCAAGTCCCAAGCCGCAGCCGTGTTGTTTTGTTGTGAACCCTTGATTAAAGATGTCTTTTTGTTTGTCTTTAGGTATTGGCTTTCCGTTATTGCTGATTTTTATTATCCCGCAATTTCCATCTGCGGCTGCGATAACTTCGATTTTTCCCTTTATTTCAATTGATTCCAAGCCGTTTTTTATGATATTTACCAAACAAGCCAAAAATCTGTTTTCGTCAGTTTTAATATTGGCGGAGTTTTTTATAAAAATATCAAAATCTATATCTTTATCTGCAACATAAGCTTTTGAAAGCTCTACGGCTTTAAGAATTGTTTTTTCAAAGTCGGTAATCTGTTCTGTTGAACTATTTAGCGATTTTAAGTCGAGAAGTGTTGAACCGATGATTTGGATTGACTTTTGGATACACTCAACCGCGTTTTCTATTGAGGTATTATCAATACCTGATTTTTCGAGATTTTTTTTTATAATCTGAGAATACATATCACAGATTGACAAATGGTTGCGAATTTCGTGAGTTACGCATCGTATTTGATTTTGGATATCTTCTTGTTTTAATTCTGTTGTCATTTTAAGCCTTTTTTATTTAACTCCAAAACAAAGGGCTCGGCAGAATTTGCAGAACCCTTTGTATAGTATATTTTGTTGCTTTTACACGGTTGTCATAGCTGAAGTTTTTCCTGATTTGAAACCATGACTTATCGCGTACAATACTGCATTTGTTCTGTCATTTACCTGTAATTTTTGGAATATATTATTTACGTGAGTTTTAACAGTAGTTTCCGATATAATTAACTTTCCTGCAATACTCTTGTAGTTAATCCCTTCGGTTAAAAGTTCAAGAACTTCGTTTTCTCTCATTGTAAGGCTTGATAAAAGATTTTCGCCTTCCGCTGCTTTTGCTTCTTCTTTTGCTGTAGTTTGGAAGTATTCAAAAAATCTTGTTGATAGGATTGACGGGAGATAAATTTTGCCGGCTGCAACTTCTTCAATTGCATTTATCAGTTTAACCGACGCCATTGTTTTTAATACATATCCTCTGGCACCAAGTTTCATTGCTCTGTAAATTAAATCAGAATCATCATAGCCGCTTAATGCGATAATTTTTGTTGAAAGATTTAGTTTGCCGATAGTTTGAATTGTCTGTAATCCGTCTTTTTCAGGCATATTTATATCCATTAGGACGATATCAGGATGATATTTTTTGATTAGGTTGATGCCAATGTTGGCACTTGTTGTTGTGCCTACAACATCGTAACTGCTTTCAAGAGTTATAAGTTCTTTGATACCTCTCAAATGATTTGCATTATCATCAATCAATAAAACTCTCAGCTTCCTGTTAAAATCTCTCATTATTTATTCCCCCGTGTTTGTTAATTTGTTTTCTACACTTTATATACTAATCTTTTTAGAGGGTTTTTAAATCCATGTACTGATTGATAAATGTATAAATCAAGGTTGAAGGTTGTATCTAAATCTATAGATTTAGAAAAACTCTCAATCATGCTCTACATCATGCTCTCGCCGCATGGTTGATTTTTGTGTGTCAAATTTTTAATAATATGTATGGACTAGTTTTTATACATGATTTATCGTTTTAAATATCGTTTTTATCATATAAAAGTTTTTGGTTGAAATAACGCAAAAAAAGAGAACCTTATCAAGGTTCTCTTTTTTATCAGTAAATTACTAAATTAAGCCTTTTGAACTTTTCCTGCTTTTAAACAAGAAGTACATACTCTGATTTTCTTTACTGAACCGTTTACTACAGCTTTAACTGTTTGCAAGTTTGGTTCTTGAGTATGAACGATTTGTTTATGTGAGAAAGTCAATTTAGCTGCTTTAATCGGTGCTTTACCGCAGATTTCACAATGTTTTGCCATAATTATTTTCCTTTTCTAGCTAGTAATTCATTCAATAATGCTATTTTAGCGCAAAAAACTATTTTTGCAAGCGGATGTTAAAATATATAACAGTAGTGCGCTTTTGTATTATTAATTTCAATGTGTGGCATTATCTTTGAGTTTATGATACAATTCTTTGTATGGAAAATAAAATTAAAATCGGGTTAATCGGACTGGGAACAGTCGGAAGCGGGGTTTTTAAAACCCTTCAAAATTTTGAGAATGTAGAAATTGTAAAAATTGCGGTTAGAAACAAGAATAAAAAACGCAATATTGAAAATTTGGATGAAAGTATAATTACTGATAATCCTTATGAGGTTGTGAATGACCCGCAAATTCAGATTGTTGCAGAACTTGTCGGGGGTATTGACCCTGCGTTTGATTTGATTAAAACTGCTATTAAAAACGGGAAACATATTGTAACCGCAAATAAAGAGCTTTTGGCAAAGCATGGAGAAGAATTGTTTAATTTTGCGGGCGAACACAACAAGGTTGTGCTTTATGAGGCTGCAATTGCCGGTGGTATTCCGCTTATTATGCCTATAAAAACTATTCTTGCCGGAAATAAAATTACAAAAATCAAAGCAATTTTAAACGGTACGACAAATTATATCCTAACAAAAATGGATGTTCAAAATGCGTCTTATGAGGATGTTTTGAAAGAAGCGCAGGAATTGGGTTATGCAGAAGCCGATCCTACAGGTGATGTTGAAGGCTTTGATGCTGCGTATAAAATTACAACTCTTGCAACGATTGCTTTTGGGAAACGTATCAAAATAGACAAGGTCTATAGAGAAGGCATAACAAAAATTTCTCCTGATGATATGGAGGCTGCTAATGAAATGGGTTATAAAATTAAATTGATAGCGTCTGCGGAGTTGAATGATAACGGTAGGGCAGATGTGCGTGTACATCCGATGCTTGTTCCTAAGTCAAAAACTTTGGCTCATATTGATTATGTTACAAATGCCGTGAGTTTGACGGGTCATCCTGTCGGTGATGTTACTTTATCAGGACCGGGAGCGGGTGAATTTCCGACCGCAAGTTCTGTTGTCGGTGATATTTTGGCTATATCTTCGGAATTGGGTAAAACTGATTATATATTGCCGATGATGCGTTGTCATCACGAAGAAAATGCAGATATGATGGATATTTCGGAAACCGAAAATAAGTATTATATTTCAATAACCGCGCAAAACAGTATGGGCGTAATCGGAAGAATAGGTAAGGCGTGTGAGGAGAATAACATAAGCCTTGCAAGTATTGTACAAAAAGAGGTTGCGGGTAATAATGCAGCAAAGATTACGGTCATCACAGAGCTTTGTCGTGAAAAAGATATGCAAAATGTTATAAATATATTTAATGATGATTCGGCAATTACGAAAGTAAACAGTCTTATAAGAGTACAACTGTAGGAGATTTATATGCGAGATTATAGAGTATTAATCATTGTTGTCTGTGTATTATTGTTTATGATTTTCGGGGTTGGTAGGTCTGAATTTGTTTGTAATACATCTGTTTGTGAGGTTACAAATAAAAGTCTTTTAGGCTTTACTCGTTCTACAGTACCTGTTGATATAGATAATATTGAAGATTTTGAGCAACGTATTCATGTTTCTATGTTTAGTTTAAGTCGTGAATTGCGTCATCCTCGATATGATATTTATGCCATTACAAAAGACGGTTACGCATATCCGTTTTTTGGAACTACTCGCTCCCGTAGTTTGGCTGAAATAGCAGTAAGAGAATTGAGAAATGCTTTACGCAGTAACAGTAAGAATATTCGTATAAGGTATTAAATTTTTGTTACAAAATCTTTGATTTACATGTTTATGATATAATCAATGTATGATAGATTTAACACCTTTTGAAAATGCTATAAATACATTAGATGAAATCATTGTCAGATATGATAAAGAATCTTATGACAATGCAATTCGTGATGCTGTCATTCAAAGATTTGAATATACCTATTCACTTGCAATTAAAATGTTAGTGCGATTTTTGCAAAATCAGGCAACAGATTTACCTGATGCATTAACATTTAATGAAACAATCAGGAAAGCAAATCAACTTGGGCTTTTGTTGTCTAATCTTGAAAAGTGGACTGATTATAGACAAAAAAGAAATATGACTTCTCATACTTATGAAGAAACTATCGCTAATGCTGTCGTAAGTGTAGTTAAAGATTTTCAAAATGATGTACATTTTTTGTTAAAAGCTTTGAAAGAACATTTATGATTGATTTAGAAGAAAAATATATCAATTTTGTCAGAGAAACAGTCAAAAAATATCTGCAAGATTGTAAAATTTATATTTTTGGTTCAAGAGTGAAAAATACGGCAAAAAAATATTCAGATATTGATATTGCTCTAAAATCAGATTGTTTAAATGAAAAAATCCTACTTAAAATTAAAAATGAATTTGAAGATTCAACATTGCCTTATGAAGTTGACCTAATTGATTTAAATACGATTTCAGAAAAATTTAAAGCTCAAATTACCAATGATTTGACTGAAATTTAAATAACCGTAAAAGAATTGAGAAATGCCCTATGCAGTAACAGTAAAAACATTCGTATAAGGTATTAAAAAAGGCGGATTGTTAAATCCGCCTTTTTTAACAGTATTTTATCAGCCTCGCATCATTTTTTGATATGATGTAACTTTTTTGTTACCGTCTAAATCGTATTCAAATTCAAAGGTTTCAATCGAGCCATCTTCATTTTCAACTGTTAAAATACCTTTCATTGGATTGCCTTCAGGATCATATACAACTTCGTGTTCGGTTTTATTATCTTCGGATTTATAATAAACACAAGTAGAATTTTCCGGTCCACAAAGCTTTTCACCATGCCAGCCGGCTATTCTTATGGTAGCCCCTTTTCCGTTACCGTAATATGTACCGCCGTTCATGTCGATGATACCGCTATTATCTGATTGAAATCCCATTTTTTTCAAGGTAGCTTTGTTAGGCACTCTTTCGTCAAGCGGTGATTTTGCCAGTTTCTTTTCTAAATCTTTTTCAACCGTATTTGCGCCTGTTTTTAAAGATACCGGCTGATTGCTATTAATCTCTCTTAGCGGGCGTAAGTTCTTAAAACCAGAGATATCAACCTTGCTAAACCCATCAGCACCGTTAATACTTGTCATAATCAAATCTCCTTTCGTGTTTATATATTCTCAAGCACACATTGCTTATGTTTATATAAAAACATCCAAGTTTTGAGAATTGACTTGCATATATTATATTATATTATATTATATTATATTATATCGCGCGCTATTATTGAGTTTTGGGGATATTAAATTTTGCATTTACATTTTGTTACAAACTTTTTAATTTTGACTGAAATTTAATTAAAACGCGTTTGCATTATGTTGCGTCTATAGTACAATCATGTTGAAAAGTATAAAAAGAGGTTTGATTATGTATTATCAAGGATTAATTAACAAATACAGAGAGTTTTTGCCTGTTACGGAAACTACTCCTGTTGTAACTTTAAATGAAGGTAACACACCACTGATTAAGGCTGATAATTTAGCAAAAAAAATCGGTTTGGATGCTGAAATATATTTAAAATTTGAGGGCTGTAACCCTACCGGAAGTTTTAAAGACAGAGGGATGACAATGGCGGTTACAAAGGCAAAAGAGGCAGGTTCCGGTGCAATAATTTGCGCTTCAACCGGAAATACTTCAGCATCTGCAGCTGCTTATGGTGCTAAAGCAGGTTTAAAAACTTATGTTTTAATTCCTGATGGGTATATAGCTTTGGGAAAATTATCTCAGGCAATGATGTATGGTGCAGAGATTATCGCAATACAAGGTAATTTTGATAAAGCATTGGAAATGGTAAGAGAAATTTCTGATAAATATCCGATTACGTTGGTTAATTCGGTTAATCCATATAGAATTGAAGGGCAAAAAACAGGTGCGTTTGAGATTTGTGAGGCTTTAGGCGGTGCTCCTGATTACCATTTTATTCCTGTCGGTAATGCCGGTAATATTACAGCATATTGGAAAGGTTATAAAGAATGGCACAATCTTGGTAAAATATCATCTTTACCAAAAATGATGGGCTTTGAGGCTGAGGGTGCTGCTGCGATTGTTAAGGGTGAAAGGATTATGTATCCTGAAACATTGGCAACCGCAATACGTATCGGAAATCCTGCAAGTTGGAAATTCGCTGAAGCTGCTCGAGATGAAAGTAACGGAATGATAAATTTTGTAACTGATGATGAAATTGTAGCAGCTTATAAATTGATTGCTTCAACAGAAGGTGTGCTTGCAGAACCTGCTTCTGCTGCGTCTGTTGCAGGATTGATTAAGGTTAAATCTCAAGTAAAATCAGGTTCAAAAATAGTTTGTATCTTAACAGGTAACGGATTGAAAGATCCTGATAATGCCATAAAATACGGTAATGCTGATGTTAAAAAGACAAGTGCGGAATTAACCGATATTTTAAAAGTCATGAATATATAAATTTTTTCAAATAAAAAGCCCTAAATTGACTGAAAAATAATTCGGATTTAGGGCTTTTTACTGTATAAATTTTATTAAATGTGTTTTTCAATATTAGATATAATTGTTGATTTTGGCATCAAGCCTGTCATTCTTTCTATAGCCTCGCCGTTTTTGAAAACCAAAAGGCTTGGAAGCCCGCTTATTGAATATTTTTTTGCGGTGTCAACATTTTCTTCAACATTAACTTTTACAAATTTAACTCTGCCTTCATAATTTTGAGATATTTCATCAAGAACAGGTGACAGTTTTCTGCAAGGTCCGCACCAAGTTGCCCAAAAATCAACAACTACAGGTATTGAGGAATTGACAACTTCACTTTCAAAGTTTTCATCTTTAATATCCGCTACGTTACTCATAATATCCTCCTAAAGTTACTAACTTGTCACATTCTAACACGGAAAAAGTTTTTGTGCTATTATCAATATATGAATAATTAGGATAGGAATATGGTACGTAAAAAAGTAATAGAAATTGTTTTAGACACTGAAACGACGGGATTGGATTATACAAGAGAAAAATTAGTAGAATTTGCAGCGGTAAGACTTGAAAACGGGAAAATAAAAGATAAATTTCAAACTTTGATAAATCCGCAGCAACATATTAGAAAATCGAGTATTGCAATTCATGGAATTACGCCTGAAATGGTTGAAGATGCACCAACGGAAGAAGCTGTAATTCCGCAGATTTTGAAATTTATCGGTGAATATCCGATAGTCGCGCATAATGCGATTTTTGATTATTCATTTTTGAATGAAGCTTCTAAAAGAGTTACGGGTAACGAACTTAAAAACGAAAGAATTGATACTCAACAAATGTTCAAAGAGATATACCCTGATTTGGAAGCTCACGGCTTAAATGCTCTGACTGAAAAATTCAATGTTGAATTAAAAGATCACCATAGAGCAATGGGTGATACAATGGGTTTAGCGCTTGCTTATCCGAAGTTGAAAAAACTTTATTTGCAAAAGTTTGATTGGGAAAAGAAACAGCTTGATAATGTCGAGTATTTATTTGAAAGGTTTTTAAGGCTTCAACAAACGGTTACGACTTTACAGTCTGAGATGCAGGATTTGAAATCCGTGTTTAAATTGTATTTTGAGCAGGGCGGAGCTCCGATTACCTCACAAGACGGTGATATGCTTGTGTTTAATTCAAAACAATCCTTTGGATATGATTTTAATCAGATAAAGGAAGTCTTGGAGGAAGTAGGGGCGTTGGAAAAAGCTGTTAAACTTAATACGGGATTTATTGACCGATTGGTTAGCGGTAAGAGTTTGGATGAAGATAAAAGAGAAATTATTAAAAATGCCAGACAAGAATTGACTGAAACAAGAAATATTCAAGTAATTAAGAATAATAAATAGGAGAAAAAGTTATGTTGAAAAAATTAGGGGCGTTTTTTAAAGAGCCTCCGATAGCAGAGCCGATAGAGGATACTGCGAAAGTAGATTCAATGTATAAACATTGGCGATTAAGAATTTTTTATTCATGTTTTATCGGATACACAATATTTTATTTATGTAAGAAAAATATTGCGGTAGCTTTGCCGGGTATAATGGATGAGTTCGGATACTCCGCAACAGAATTGGGGTTGTTGGGAAGTTCTTTATACTTGACTTATGGTATTGGTAAATTTGTAAACGGAGTTTTGGCTGACGGTTCGGATGTAAGAAAGTTTTTCCCGACTGCGTTGTTAATGACAGCGTTAGCTAATATTTTATTTGCGTTTGCGCCTAATGCTGTTGGAATTTTAGGTTTAACTCCTAAGATGTCGGCATTAGTTTTACTTTGGGTATTAGCATTTTTGTGGGGTGTATCGGGTTGGTTTCAATCTGCCGGATTTCCTGCTGTAGCTAAAAGTTTAACCTACTGGTATTCAAATTCGGAACGCGGAACAAAATGGTCATTGTGGTCTTGTTCTCATCAGACAGGAACATTTTTGAGCTTTATTTTGGCGGGTCATATTGCAGCTCATTTCGGTTGGCGTGCAGCGTTTTTAGTTCCGGGCGTATTGGCATTGATTACTGCGTTGTGGTTGTTTGAAAGATTACGCGACAGACCTCAATCTTTGGGATTGCCTGATGTTGAAGTATACCGTAATGAACCGGTAAAACAACAATCAGAGGGTGAGAAAAAAGAAGAAGATAGTATGACTTATATACAAATCTTCAAAAAATATGTATTGTGCAACAAAACTCTTTGGTTGTTGGCAATAGCTTATGTCTTTGTTTATATTATAAGATTCGGTGCTGAAGACTGGATGATAATGTATTTGAAAAATGCAAAAAATATCGAGCTTCAAGATGCTACAAACATGATTGCATCGCTGCCATTGGTAGGAATTTGCGGAACTGTATGTGCCGGTCTTATTTCTGATAAATTGTTCAAAGGTAAAAGAGCTCCTGTTAATTTGATTTATTTAGTGGGTGTAATCCTTGCGATAATTGCATTGAAGTTCAATACTATTAACTCACTTAATTATGTAATAATAGGGTTGCTTGGGGCGTTCACTTACGGTCCGCAGATGATGATTGGCGGACTTTGTGCGGTTGAATCAAGTTCTAAAAAAGTAGCGTCTGCCGCATCAGGTTTTACCGGAACTTTTGGTTATATTGGAGCATTTTTATCCGCAACAGGTACAGGTTTCCTTGTTGACAAGTTGGGTAAAAACGGTGTCGGTAACTGGGACGGAGCTATCTATTTCTGGTTAGTTTCAGGAATTATTTGTTTAATCATTTGTACTATTTTGGCAATTGATGAATACAAAAAGGATGCAAAAAAAGCCGCATAATTAAATTATAAAAATAAAATTTATCGCAAAGGACAAGTATTAAAATTTTAGACTTGTCCTTTGTGGTATAATCTGAACGGGAGGGAATTATGAAATCTGCTCAACTGGAAAATGATATACTTGTAATTAAAGATATTCCGAATGAATTTTTAGAAGGTCGTAAAGGTGCGATTATCAAAACTCTTGGCTGCGGATTGTGCGGATCTGACATTGTTAAGTTGAAACATCATTTAGTCAAAAACGGAACTGTTTTAGGTCATGAGGTTGTCGGGAAAATTGTGGAAATAAATTCGGATACTCAATTTAAGGCAGATGATATTATTGTTACTTCGCATCATATTCCATGCGGAAAATGTGAATATTGTAAAAACGGTAATGTTTCTATGTGCAGACATTTTAAAGAAACTAATATTAAGCCCGGCGGATTTAGTGAATATATTTACCTATCGGAAGAACATTTACAAAATGTTGCTTATATAAAACCTGCAAATTTGACTGATATAGAAGCCTCTTTTTATGAGCCTTTGGGATGTTGTATTCGTGCAGTAAAGCGTGCAGCATTGAGGGCTAACTCAACCTCGCTTGTTATCGGACTTGGCTCTATAGGAATTTTGATGGCTCAAGCCTTAAAGGCTTTTGGGATGAACGTAATAGGTTGTGATTTGATTTCTTCCCGTGTTGAACTATTAAAAAGTCTGGGTATTGAAGCATTTGTGTTGTCCGAGATGTGTGAAAGCATAAAAGCTGATGGTGTATTTATGACTTCAGGTTCTGATAGGGCAATAGAAACCGCGCTAAAATTTGTACGCGACGGCGGTAAGATTTTAGTTTTTTCAAGCACGCCTAAGAATTTTGGTTATGCAAATAATGAAATTTATTACAGGGAATTGACTGTTCTTGGCAGTTATTCTCCTTCGCCGATTGATTTAAGGGATTCCCTTGATTTGCTAGCGGATAAGTCTGTCAAAGTTTCGGGTTTATCTACGGTCTATCCTCTTGAAAATGTTCAAAAAGCAATAAATGATACCGTTGAAAACAAAATTTTAAAGGCATACATAAAAATATAGATTTAATATATAAACTTTTGTAAACATAAATTCAAAATCTCTGAAACCCTGTTATAATGCCCTATATGATATGATATGATATGATATGATATGATATGATATGATATGGCAATTCTTTCGGGGAAATATACTTTATTTAAATATAAGCAATGTGTGATTTAAGAGAGTATAGACACGAAAGGAGTATTTACTTATGACAAGAGATTATTTACCTCCATTGCCACCGGGAATGCAACCGCCACCACCGGGACAGATGCCTCCGCCACCGCCGCCGATGGGGGCACCGGGAAATGGTAATTTTATGCAAGCTGGTTTTAGCCAATATTATCATCCGGGCGTATCAGGGGCAAACCCTGATGAGATGGCTGTGGCAGCTTATGATGCCGAGCATGGAAAAGGTGCAGCACAAAAAGCAGGGATGGATACTGTAAGAGCATGGATGAAAGAAAAATGCGGTGGAGATCCCGGCACAGGAACTTTACCTTCAAAAATTACTCCTTCTACCGAAACGATCGGGACATCATCAGGGTCAACAACTACTGCAGTTTCTTCTACAACCATAGCAACAACGGCAGCTGACGTTTCCGGTAATATGGTAACAAAAACTTATTCCAAAAAAGAGATAAAAACAATACAAAAGCAAATGGAGCGTTGGTCTTCGGAATATCGTAAAACTTATAAAAATGAATATAAAGCAAAATATCCGGATAAACATATCCGCGAACAATATATGAATATTGATGCAAAGGAATATGCTTTGCAGATGTGGAATACACTGCATCCTAATGAAACATGCCCTGTGAATTCTTTCAAATATTAATGATTATGGTTTGGCAAGGATTAATCTTTGCCAAACTTTTTTAATTTAAAATAATAATATTTGTTGTATTATTATTCTATGAAATCAATTCAGTATTATGCACCAACAGATATAAGATATGAAGAAGTTCCCGTAAAACCTCCGGAGACGGGAGAAATTGTCGTCAAAGTTATGGCGGCGTTAACCTGCGGAACGGATGTGAAAACGTACAGGCGCGGACATCCTGTATTAATAAAGGATGTGCCGTCAGGGTTTGGACATGAGTTTTCCGGTATAGTAGAAAAGGTCGGGAGAGGTGTAGAAAATTTTAAAGTCGGTGACAGGGTTGTTGCCGCAAATTCAGCACCGTGCGGTGAATGTTTTTATTGCAAACGGGAAGAATACAATTTGTGCGAAAATTTAAACCTTTTAAACGGTGCGTATGCGGAGTATATTACAATTCCGGCAAGAATAGTACAAAAAAATACTCTTATTTTACCTGATGGATTATCCTTTGAAAGGGCTGCTTTTTGTGAACCGCTTGCTAATGTCGTGCATGGTGCTGAGCGTACGGGAATTAAAAAAGGTGATACTGTCGGGATAATCGGTATCGGACCTATAGGCTTGATGTTTGCACGTATTGCCAAACTTATGGGAGCAAGGGTTATTGTAGCAGGTCGCAATCCTATGAAATTGAAAGCTGCAGATGAATTTGCTCATGCTGATGAAATTATTGATTTGAAAAAATATCCAAATCCGGTCAAGATATTTAAGGATTTTTCAGTTGAAAATAAAGGGTTGGATGTGGCTGTTGAGTGCGTAGGTTTACCTGAAATTTGGGAACAGATTTTTGATTGTGTTCGTCCGGGCGGAACTGTTCACTTTTTTGGCGGGTGTAAATCAGGTTCAAAAGTTACTTTTGATACGACAAAAATGCACTATGGCGATATAAAAATGATGAGTGTTTTTCATCATACTCCGAAATATTTTCGTAAGGCTTTGGAATATATTGCATCAGGTGAGGTTGAAGTTGAAAAGCTAATCACGGCAACCCTCACGCTTTCTGAAGTTGAATATGCAATGAAACAGCATATCGACGGAAAAGCAATTAAATTTTTGATAAAACCTTGAGGATAAGTTCGCTTAGCTGATTTTTGTCAGTTTTGCTTTGTAAAAATCTACATTTATATTAAGTTTTGTTCCGATATCAAGTAATCGGTCTATAAATTGCAATTCTTTATCCTTTTTGGTTTCGTTGTTATTTTCAATAATATCGCCTATTCTGTGGTATATTTTATTGTAATATATGTTTTGAGCTTCTGCAATATCAATTTGCAGGTCTAATTTGTCTATGATATCACATAATTCCAAAATAGCATCTGCCTGTTGAATTTCAAAACTTTTGGTTAACCTGCTTAGATTAATCAGTAACCTTTTTTCAAATATTTTATTGGATGGAGTTTTGTCAATTTTAATCCCCATTCTTTTTGCTTCATAATTGATATCTGAAATTTGTTGAATAGTTTGTTTATCAACAAAACCGTCCGTATGAGAAAGGGTTTCGTTGTATCTCATACTCATTGCGTATTGGGCTGAAATCTTAAATTCATTAGGAATTTCAAGTCCCAGATTTTGCATGTGATAAATAGAACCTTTGCCCTGATTGTACATTTCTTTATATGTATTTGCAAATTTTTCAAGTTGATCTTTCAAAAGAATTTGAAGAATTTTCTTTCTTTCTTCAATAAAGATATCTTTGAGTGTAAAATATTCCTTGCCGAAAGTTTCATCAAGTGCCCTAATTATTTCAGTTAAAGGATTTAGCATAAATGTCTTTATTAAAGTTGTCTTTAATTTTTGATATTCATCATTTGTAGAAAATTCCTTTATTGCACAATGGAAATCTCCTCCTGTGTATTGCATAAGCGCAAATACAAGATTAGCTTTTTGTAATGTAACTTTTGAACATATTTCAATATGTCCGATAATAAAGTTGGAATTACTTTTTTGAACTCTTTGATAATCTTTTTGGTGTACTGTATAGCAATAAACATCTTCCTCTTCTTCAAATTCCTGATAGATAGATGATACTGCCCATAAGCAAGCAAGCTGTTTTGAGGTAACAACCGAAGGCTTTACAAATCGCTCAAAAATATCTTTACCGGTGCCAAATTCTGTTATGTTACTTTTTGCAGCGGATAAAATTGAGAGGAAATTTTCTTCATAATTTGTGTCAGAAAATCTTGAAGCCAATTGCATTGCTCTTGCTGCGTATTTCATAATTTGTACGGTTTCAATTCCCGAAATTTCGGAGAAAAACCACCCGCAGCTTGTGTACATAAGCATAGCCTGTCGTTGAATTTCAAGCAGTTCCATGCCCCTTACTTTTTCATCTTCCGTCAGTTCGGAATTAAAGTATTTCTTTTGAAATTTTTTGATATTTGAGTAATTTCTATCCAAAATTACATCAATATAATTGTTTCTAACTTCCCAAACATCCGTATTAAAATATTTAACACCTTCAGATTCAAAGATTTTAACCATTTCATCTCTCAGGTAATCCAGAGCATTTCTCAGCGGTTCTCGCCATTTTTGATTCCAGCCCGGATGACCTCCTGTTGAACATCCGCAATCTTCTTTCCATCTGCCGACTCCGTGAAAACAGCTCCAAGAAGATGCCTGTTTGATATCAACTTCATAGTCACTTTTGTATTTATCTAAATATTCGGCATAATTTGTTATTTTAAAGCCTTCGTCCTCTGCTTTAATTTTTAAAACATAAGAAAGAGCCATATCTCCGAATTTTGTGTGATGCCCGTAACTTTCTCCGTCTGTTGCGATGTTGATTAGTTGCGGGTAATCACGAACTTCCGAAACACCTTCTTTTAATCTTTTTATGAATTTGTTTCCGTCGGTTAATAATTCATCAAACGCTACAGAACGTGATATTGCACCGTCGTAGAAGAATAAATCAATTGTTTTTGAAGGATCTGATTTTATTTTGTATTCATAAGATCTTGCAGGGTCAATATTTCCCCAGCTTACATCCTGCCAATTTTTTTCTCCGTTCTTTCTCATTTTGAGAGCTTGGTATGGTGACAACACAGTAAATTTAATTCCGTTATCCACAAGAACTCGCAGGGTTTCATCATCAACGGCAGTTTCAGCAAGCCAAATTCCCTCAGGCTTTCTTCCAAATCTGCGCTCAAAATCTTTAATCCCCCATTTTACTTGAGTTTCTTTGTCTTTGGTGTTTGCTAACGGCATAATCATGTGGTTGTAAACCTGTGCCATAGCGTTCCCGTGACCGTTATGTTGTTGAATACTTTCTATATCAGCTTTTATAATCCGTTCATAAGTCAATGGTGCATATTCTTCCAACCAAGAAAGCAACGTCGGTCCAAAGTTAAAACTCATATATTCGTAGTTATTAACAATATCAAGGATACGGTTTCTGTTATCTACAATTCTTGAAACTGAATTTGGATTATAGCATTCTTTGCAAATTCTTTCGTTCCAATCGTGAAACGGCAGAGCGCTGTCTTGAAGTTCAATAGCTTCCAACCACGGATTTTCGCGTGGCGGTTGATAAAAATGTCCATGTATTGTTAAAAATTTTTCATTACTTTTTGCCATAATCTGATTCATACCCTTTGTTTTTTAGTACTGTTTTGAGGTTTTATTGTTTTTGTTAATTTTATTTATTACTTTAAATTCATCAACATCCATCCAAGCATCGCCTAAAGCCGTCGAAAATACTCGTCCGGTAAATTCTACCTCATCTCCGGCATCCATATCAATATGCTTTTCTGCAACTTCTTTTTTTAGGAAGATTTTAAGTTCCGATAACGGGATATTGTGATTTGTAATATCAGGTCTTTGTATCAAAAATGAAATATACTTGTCAGAGGATCTCATTGCAGGAGCGTAATCAAGTCCTAATGTTGCAAATTTGTCGAATTTTGCGCGTATTCTTATATTCCTGCGCAAGTATTTACTTGGATTTGCAACTACAGCCAAAGCATTTACATCCTGATAAATTGTTTGCGGAGCAGTTGATGAATATGGCAACGTCGGTATTGTCTGTGAGTTTACCTTATTAAAACTTATTCCGATACAAGTTGAAGCAATTATTGCTAAAGATATTATTTGTAATTTCCTCATTATTAACCTCTTATTTAAACCGTATTACACTAATATTTTAACACATAATTAAAATAAAAGAAACCATACAAACAAATCATTAGCTAAAAGTATTATCTTGCCGCGTGATCAATAATTTTTGATACCCAATATACTCTTGGATATTTGCCCATTGCGCTAAATATCATCATATAAAAAACGAGCCCTGTTACAACCGTTTGGATAATAGAGAAGTTAAACAGTACCGGTCTGTTTAACATAAAAGATATTTGTGCAACCAAATAATTTATAAACGGAATGTAAGAGAGGAATTTGCATATCAAATCCAATCCAAAAGCCAATACAAAGTACAACAGGGATATAAATATTGATTGAAAGATATTAAACCGTAAAAAATGAGTAATGTTTTTTTTGCGGAAATACATTATTACGCAAATTATCATTCCAACCCAACCTGCGCTCAGGTAGCTTAAAACCGACGCAATTCTGTCAAATATTCCGATAGCAGGTTTTTGCATTATGCAACTCCGCGTATGGATTTTGTGTAATCTTGAACAACTTGCGAATAAACCAGCCTGTATTCATCATTTTCAGGAGCAAGGCTTATTGATGCTCTGTAAGAACTGATTGCTTGTTCAATATCGTTATTTAAATAGTGAGCATTTCCTAAAAGCATGTAAGTTTCAGGTGCGTTTGGCGCTACTTGCAGAGCTTTTTTGTACAAATCAATAGACTCTTTAATTTTTCCTTCGCTTGAATAAAGATTAGCGAGTAAAATATACGCATTTGAAGATTTTGGATCAAATTCAATTGCTTTTCTAAACATTGCATCAGCCATATCGTATTCTTTAAATTCTGTTAATGAAATTGCATAACTGATGTAAATTTTATATTTATCATCCGTCATTGAAAGCGCTTTTTCGTAATAAGAATATGCTTCTTTCTTATTTTTCATTAAAGTTAAAGCATTTCCTATACATACTGCGACCAACTCATTATCCGGATTAAGGACAAACACCTTTTTGAAAAGTTTGAGGGCAGTTTCGTAGTCGAACAGTTTGAAACAAACATTCCCCATATCAATGAGCGCCCCAACATTTTCAGGATCAAGAGACAGCGCCTTTTCATAATACGCTTTTGCTTCAACGTAATCTTCAATATCTTGATATAACAACGCGATTGCGTTATAGATTTCAGGATTTGAGGCGTTTAAATCAATTGCTCTGTTATAATAGAATAATGCTTTAGAAAAGTTTTTCCATTCGGCAAATACGTTCCCGATGTTATAGTAAATCAAGAAGTTTTTAGGGTTAACTTCCAAAGCCTTATTGTAATAAGATAATGATTTTCTAAAATCACGTTCGTAGAACCACATTGTACCCATACCCACAAGGGCTTGAACATCATCAGGCTTGATAGCTAAAAGGCTGTCTAAAACGGACATCACTTTATCATAATCCTGTTGCTGCATATACAATTCGGATAATTCGTGGTAGTTTTCTATATTTTGCGGCTCTTTTGCCATTTTTACAACAAGAGCATTAATCTTCTCATTTAAACTCATATTTTCCATGTCTTTATTGTATATTATTTTTCAAATTTTGTAAAGATTATATTAATCCTGCCCGAGTGTTTTCTTGTATTTTAACCTTGTTTATATACAATAAGAAATGGAGATTGCTATCATATAATAAGGAAAGGGTATTAGGGATATAATGCTTAGATTTGACTACAGAAATGCCGATATAAGTATTGTTGGTCAAGAACACGGTCTTGATATAGAATATGAATTTTCAAGTTATAAAACCAAAATTGCCGAAATTATTACAGATTTAAATAAGAGAAAAGACAAACCCGGACAGTGGCTTCAGTGGATGAATTTAGGTTATAGCGAAGAAACAGTATGGTATGTTAAAGAATATGCTTCGATGGTAAGAAATCGTTTTGATAATATTCTCGTACTTGGAATAGGCGGTTCTGCATTGGGCGGACTTGCTGTAACTGAGGCTTTATTGAAACCTTATTGGAATTTCCTTACACCTGAACAGAGAGATAATTTCCCGAGAATATTCTTTTTGGATAACATAGATCCTGATTCAATAAACGGTTTATTAGATATTTTGGATTTGAAGAAAACTTTGGTAAATGTTATCACAAAGTCAGGTTCGACGGCGGAAACAATGTCGCAGTTTATGATAGTAAAATCACGTCTGGAAAAAGAATTAGGTGAAGATGAGTATCGTAAAAATGTTGTTGCGACAACTGACAGGCAAACCGGAGTATTAAGGCAAATTGCGGAACAGGAAGGTTATAAAACATTTGTTGTTCCTGATGATGTCGGCGGAAGATTTTCTGTGTTTTCGGCGGTTGGTTTGTTGCCATTTGCTCTTGTCGGAATTGATATTGATGAAATTACAAATGGAATTAAAGACATGGATTTGGCGCTGAAAAATACCGATATAAAAGAAAATATCGCAGCTCAAAATGCTTTAATTCAATACTTAATGGATACAAAAAAAGGCAAAGATTTGTCAGTGATGATGCCTTATTCAAGTCGTTTGAGGTATGTTTCGGATTGGTATGTTCAATTATGGGCAGAATCATTAGGAAAAGATACCGATAAACAGGGTAATCATATACATGTTGGACCTACTCCTATCCGCGCGTTAGGTGCAACAGATCAACATTCTCAAATCCAGCTGTACAACGAAGGACCGAATAATAAGATTATTAATTTTATAAGAGTGGACGAATTTGATACAAATCTTGAAATTCCGAGAATATTTGAGTACACGGGAATTGGTTATCTTGGCGGAAAAACAGTCAACGATTTAATAAACGCTGAAGCTGATTCAACCAGAGTTGCTTTGGCTGATTATGCGCGCCCGACTGTCACTATCAGTCTTCCAAAGGTTGACGGGTATCATGTCGGTCAGCTTTTGTATATGTTAGAGGTTCAAACTGCTATTGCCGGTGAACTGTATAATATTGATACCTTTAATCAGCCGGGTGTTGAACAGGCAAAGAATTACACTTATGCTTTGATGGGCAGAGCAGGATATGAGGATTCTGCAAGGGTACTTCAAGCAAAAATGGCTGCTGTATAATCTATGAAAAAAATATTTGTAAATGTTTTTATATTATTAATCCTTTTTGTTTTGGGACAGAACGCGTATTCTGAAGATACCTTGTTAAAGGGTTCGGTTTCTGCTGTGCCGAAAAATTTTTTTGGAGTATGGAGAGTATCTTCCGTTTTATCAGATACTGATTCGCCGGCGATATTTAAAGAAAACGGGGTTGATTTGTGGAACATTTATTCTTCAAATAACGTCATTTATTTAAGTAATCCGTTTTCTGGAGCTTCAGCTCAAGTTGAGATTAATAAAGTTGAAGGCAAAAATTTTATATTTACTAAAAACGGTAGGTATAATAATAAATTGCTTACCGATACGGTAAGTATAACAATTTCAAGTGACAGTTTTGTCGGAACGGACGAACTGGAATTAAAAACAGTTTCTGATGTTACAGGTGAAATTATTAAAACCGAAAATGCAAAGTATAAAATAACGGGTGAAAAACTTTCGGAATAGGAGAGGTTTATATCATGCAAGTAAAAGAATTTGATGTAGTAATTTTGGGTGGCGGGCCTGCAGGATTATCTGCCGGCATATATGCGGCAAGAGGCAATGTCTCGACCGCAATCGTTGATATAAACATGCTTGGCGGTCAGCCTTCAAATTATTTGGACTTGGAAAATTATCCCGGTTTTTCAAAAATCGGCGGATATGAGTTGATGGAAAAATTTGAAGAACATGCCGACAAATTCGGAATTCAAAAATTTGCTATGCAAGAAATCAAAAAGATTGATTTGGTTTCAAATCCGAAAGTTGTTTTAACAAATGAAATAGAATTTCATGCAAAATCAATTATAATAGCAACAGGCGCAAGTCCTATGAAACTGGGTGTCGCAGGTGAGGTTGGATTTTTGGGCAGAGGTGTTAGTTATTGCGCTGTTTGTGATGCCGCGTTTTATAAAGATAAAGTTGTTGCGGTTGTAGGTGGCGGTAATTCTGCGGCAGAAGAAGCAATTTATCTTACAAAATTCGCATCAAAAGTTTATATAATTCATCGACGGGATGAATTGCGAGCAGATAAAATTATTCAGCAACGAGCATTCCATAACGATAAAATTGAATTTATATGGAACAGTTGCGTGAGAGAAATTAAAGGTCAGGATACTGTTAATTCTCTAACGATTGAAAACATGAAAACCGGAGAGTTTACAGAACTTTCTGTTAACGGAATTTTTCCGTATATAGGAATTTGCCCGAATATTGAAGGACTTTCGGGACAGATATCTCAGGATAAATTAGGATTTATTATGACGGATGAAACAATGAAAACTTCTGTTGACGGGGTTTATGCTGTCGGAGATGTCAGAGTAACACCGTTAAGGCAAGTAATAACAGCAGCTTCTGATGGCGCTGTGGCTGCTGTTTATGCCGTAAGATATGTTGAAGCATTGAAAGAAATTACCGTTTAAAGTAAAGAAAATATTAATATTTTAATAAAGATATAAAGATTATGTAAGGAAAATCGGATTTGCCTGTTTTTTAATTTATAATAATCATGTAAATGAGATTTATATGGAGAAAATAATATGCAATCAGTAAATGACATTCTTTCAGAATTAGAAAACGCAGATAATGTTACAAAAAATAAAATTGAAAATGAATTAGTAAGTATCGGTACTTCTGTTGTTCCTCAATTGGTTGACCAATTACAGGTTGTAAGAGGAATTAAGAGAGGTGTTGTAGCTATGACGCTTATTCGTTTGGGAGATGTTTCCGTTAAGTATTTACAACAAGCTGCAAATGAAAATAAAGATTTTGAATGGGTTGCTCAATATTTAATCAGAGAGATTAAAGGTTTGGCGGCATAAATAACAAAAATATAATAAATAAAAGGATTAATCGGGTAATGGTTAATCCTTTTTTTATGTTAAAATTGTTTTATGAGAGAGCATAACAGTTTTAAATACACTTGTCTTTTTGGTGGCGGAGCAATTCGCGGAGCAGCACATGCCGGAGTAATCAAAGCTTTGGAATCTTTGAATATCGAAATATCTTCGTTGGCGGGTTCGTCTGTCGGCTCATTGGTTGCAGCTTTATACGCCGTCGGTTATAATTCAGAGGAGTTGGCGGATGTGTTTTTGTCTGTCAATTTTGAATTGTTTAGAGATATTTCTTTAGGTTTTAACCAAAAGTTTGCGCTAAGCAAAGGTGAAGTCTTTTTAGATTGGATAAGAGATTTGATTGAAAGAAAGTTTTATGGTGAAGCGTATCTCAAAGGTCAATGTAAGCCCGTAACTTTTAGTGATATAAATAAAAATCTTGTAATAATAACGACCAATATGAAGGATTTTTCCTGTAAAGAGTTCTCAAATTTTGAAACTCCGGATTTTGAAATCGCAATGGCTGTGAGAATTTCCTGTTGCATGCCGGGCTTGATGAGGGCTGTAACTTTGGAGGATAAACTTTTGGTAGACGGGGATTTGATGAAAGGTCGACCAATGTGGGCTTTATCCAAAAATATCCAAAATTCACCTTGCCGTATTCTTGAAATCAGGCTTGAAGGGACTTTTTCGGGTTCGGATCAAAGTCCGATAGAGTATGTAAACGGGATGTATTCTTGTATGACCTCAACGGAAACTTCATTTATAAAAAGCATATACGGTAGTCGTGACAGGTATGATTATTTGGAAATTGATACCGGAAATGTAGTGGTTGTTGATTTTAATTATCCGACTGAAAAACGTCAGGCGATTATTGATAACGGTTACAAACAGACACTTGAATATTTTAAGAATTATTTGCTGTTGAAAAAACAAAAAATTGTAGAAATATATATAACGATATTGGATAAACTGCGCCAAGTACAGGGATTTTTGTTGATGAAAAAATATATGGCGATGAAAACTTCTGTCGCTGAGCTTTTTATATATTTAGCGAAAGTTAATAATATAATTGATATTGATGTATATGATGCGATTGTGTGTTTTCAAAAGTTGGTGTTTGCCAATGTGAGAAGCGGTTTATTGGGTCGAAGTTCTTGTGCCAATCTTGAAACATTGAGAGATTCTTTATCTTTACTGGTTTCTGATTTAACAAAGCGCGTTGAAGAATTTGATGATTACATAAATAAATTTTCCGTTTGACATTCTGAAATGTTTGTTATAGTATGAGTTTACCCGCAGGGGTGCAGTTGACAGATGAAGTTGACAATTAAATAAAACTTACTCCGGTGGCACTCTGCCGACGAGAAAGATTAATAATCTTTCGAGGAGAGGGGAGGTAGGCGCCTCTACCGAGTCCGCTGTGAGTGATTGACAACTGAATAAAATTTCTTGCTCCGGTGGCACTCTGCCGACGAGAAAGATTAATAATCTTTCGAGGAGAGGGGAGGTAGGCGCCTCTACCGAGTCCGCTGTGAGTGATTGACAACTGAATAAAATTTCTTGCTCCAGTGGCACTCTGCCGACGAGAAAGATTAATAATCTTTCGAGGAGAGGGGAGGTAGACGCCTCTACCGGGTCCGCTGTGAGTGATTGATAACTGAATAAAATTTCTTGCTCCAGTGGCGGAATCGGTAGACGCGTTGGACTTAAAATCCAATTGGGCGTATAACCCAGTGCCAGTTCAAGTCTGGCCTGGAGCAGATACAAAAGACCTCGAGAGGGGTCTTTTTTTATTGCAAAAACAATTTAAGATTGAAACGTTGTAAAGGATATATAGCTAGGTAGAGGTGAGGTCTGGTCAAAGATATTCAAATTTACTTCAACCAGACCCATGTCATCCTGAAAAAACTGAAAATCAAGCGGCGAAGCTGCGTAGATTTTG
>JBJEGJ010000050.1:0-7894 GCA_051874955.1 Candidatus Gastranaerophilaceae bacterium | reverse complement strand
CTCCAAAAACGTTGATTCTTCTTTCAAAACCTTTAATGCTTAAAATTAATCATTTAGAATTAGTGCGTTTTTAAATTCTTTATTATATAATTTTTATATAGTGAAAGAAGGATTTATATGTCGATTGATGATGCATTAGTTATGATTTTAGCAGGTGGAGAGGGTAAAAGATTGTACCCGCTTACAAAAGACCGCGCAAAACCTGCTGTACCATTTGGCGGCAGATACAGAATTATTGACTTTGTAATCAATAATTTTATCAATTCGGGATTTTTCAAAATTAAAGTTTTAACCCAATACAAATCAGATTCGTTAAACAAACATATAACAAGAGGTTGGGCATTATCTCCGTTTTTAAACCAGTATGTTGACCTTGCGCCGGCTCAAATGAGAACGGGTAACGATTGGTATAGAGGAACGGCAGATGCAATTTATCAAAATATATTTCATATAACGGATGAAGATCCCCGATATGTGTGTATATTTGGCGGTGACCATATATACAAAATGGATGTATCCCAAATGCTTGATTATCATAAAGATAAACGAGCGGATTTATCAATTTCGGCAATACCCATCCCGATTGAAGAAGCTTCGGAATTTGGGATTATGGAAGTCGATGAAAATTGGAAATTGATTAATTTTGTTGAAAAACCGCAAACTCCCCCTAAGCCTATTCCGGGGAATCCTGGAATGTGTTTGGCGTCAATGGGGAATTACATCTTTGATAAAGAAATTCTTTTAACAGCTTTGGAAAAAGATTACCATATAACAAATTCAAATCACGATTTTGGTAAAAACGTAATCCCAATGTTGTTAAACGAAGGGAAAAACATTTACGTATATAACTTCTCGGATAACTCCTTTGCCGGAATGTCAGACAGCGAACGCGGATACTGGAGAGATGTAGGAAGTATTGATGCATACTGGCAGGCAAATATGGATTTACTGGCTTATACTCCTGAGTTAAACCTGTATTCAAAAGAATGGCCGCTAAGAACATTTAACTACAATTACCCGCCGGCAAAATTCGTTTGGGAAGAAGGCGACAGGGTTGGTATGGCTACAAACTCAATGGTTTCCGAAGGCTGCATAATTTCAGGCGGAGGACTTTCTCATTGTGTATTGTCACCAAAAGTTAGAATTAACAGCTATTCAAGCGTTCAAGACAGTATTTTAATGGAAAATGTTGAAGTCGGCAGATATTCGCAAATCAAAAAGGCGATTATCGACAAAAATGTTATTATTCCGCCGCATACAAAAATCGGATTTAACAGAGAAGAAGATTTAAAACGCGGATTTCACGTATCGGCAGGCGGTGTAACCGTAGTACCTAAGGGGGCTATTTTATAAAAATTTTATAAAGTTTTAACAAAATTTAAGATTTTTGAGGTACAATCTATGTGTACCTCAAAATTTTTGTAAATTTTTGTGAAACAAGGTAGCTAAAACTGACAATTAATTGGGTTTTTCGGTTTTATACACTTGGGTAGGAATATTATTATGGCAGGCATTTCAATATCACAAATAAACAGTATCTCGCGCGCGACCACACAACGCGTAGTAAGTGCTATGCCTGAAATGACCGTCAATTCAGAAAAAGCAAACAAATTTATCGGCTGGGTCGGTGACACTTTAACATCGCCTCATAACAGACTTATTCTTGGTGTTACGGCACTTATGACTCAGCCGTTTATTGATTTAAATAATAAAAAAGTGGATGAAGAAACACGTAAAGTCTCAGCAGCAAGAACAGTTGCTAAAATTATTGCGGGAACGGTTACCGGTGTAATAATCAGAGCAGGCTGCATAAAAGCCATAAACTCATTTACAAAACTGCCTCATGAAATAACTCCGGATATAAAGTTTAAAAAACTAAGACAGCTATTTACTCCAAGTCCGGGTATTCTTGACGATTTGAAAAAATATAAAGATTCTTTAGGAACAATTCTATCTGTCGGAATTATGGTGTTTACCAACTTCTTGATAGATGCTCCGTTCACAAAATATTTAACAAATAAATTTATTGACAAAATCAAACAAAGAGAAAAACAACAAGGACAAGTACAAAAAACAGCTCAAAATACAACACAAATAAAGGAGGCTCAACATGAGTAATGCTTCTTTATTTGTAAGAATGAAAGACTACATTGCAAGAAACTACGGAAAAAATAACGTAGGCAAGATGCTTTTGCATACAGGCGTAATTTCTTGGATTTTATCGTCTGCGGCTCAAGTTATGGCTATTGCAATTAACGATAAAATTCCAAAAGAGCAAAAACTTTACCTCATTCCTCAAGAATGTGCGGATGCGGCTGTCAACATTGTTTCATTCTACGCACTTACAAAAACATTCAAATCTCTCGGAAGTTATCTTGTTAAGACAGGTAAATTAGTTCCGGGTTCTGTTCGCAAAATTTTAAAAGACACAAACTTCAAAGATATAGGTAAAATAGGTACTGATATTGCAAAAGATGCAAACCTGCCGGCTGAAGAATTAAAGAACTTTGAGCGTTTCAGCTCGGGTATGGATTTTATGTTTACGACTTTGGGTTCAATTATATCCTGCAACATTGTCACTCCGCTTGTAAGAAACCAAATTGCAGCAGACAGACAGAAAAAAGGTATTGCTAAAATGAACGAAGCAAAAGACGAATGTCCTTCTCAAATCAATTCAACATACCAATACTTGCAAAAACCAAGCATGGTTGATTTTCAGGCAAAATACCAAAACAGACCTTACCCTTTAAACTCCGGTGCTTTAAAAATATAAATAAATAAAACCTGCTATAATTAACATTAGCAAGAGTACAAATATTATTGATAATTTATAAAAATAATTTGTTGAATATTCGGCGTCATTTTGCATTCTTGTCAGTACGCTTTTTGAGTAATCAAATTTTGTATCATTTTTTGTTTTCTCGTATGCTGACTGCATAATCTTTTTAAACCGATACATAGTTTCCAATTCTTTCCTTAGTGCAGGATTTGAAATAGTCAGCTTTTTAAGTTTTATATTTTCATCAAAATTCAATTCATTATCAACATAAGCAGATAATCTGCCAAGCATCTCAGGCGAAGTTTTTGAAACTTCATCCTCATTATTTTTTGCGGTCATAAAAACTTTTAATATTTTCTGCAATTCTTCAATTTTCTTTTTACAATTCGGACATTTGCTGATATGACGCTGCACACATTCTCGAAGTTTTGGATTTAATTTACCCTCAATATAAAAATTTAACAGGGCAGATACTTGATTACAGTTCAGTTCCTTATTCATAATTTTTTACTCCTTAAATATAATTTTTCAGGGCTTCTTGTAATTTGATACGAGCTCTTGATATCCTTGATTTTACAGTTCCGATACTTGCATTAGTTGTTTGTGCAATTTCTTCATAACTCAAGCCTTGAAACTCTCTCAGAATTATTGCAACTCTGAAAACATCAGGCAGCTCCCTAATCGCAGATTTTATAAACCTTTCACACTCGGAAGTTATACACTTTTCTATAGGTTTGAATTTTTTATCCGGAATATCTATTTTTATACCTAAATTTAGCGCTTCACACGTATAATCAATTGATAACATTTCAGGCTTATGCTTTTTCTTTCTTATATCGTCATAATAAGTATTTGTGATTATCTGATTTAACCAGCTTTTAAAACATTTCGGATTTTTTAAATTCCTAATTGATGAGGCAACTTTTATCAAAACCTCTTGAGTTAAATCTGACAAATTATTATTACTTTTTGAAAGATAGCTTAATGTGGCAAAAACATCAGCTTGAATTTTTTTGATAAGTTCCTCAATCGCCTTAAAATCATCCTGTTGCGACAGAACAACTAATTCTTCTATGGTCATTTTTTTATAAGATAACTTATCCTGAGTCATCAAAAAAGTCTCCTTAATAAAAATATTAAGCAGAAAATACTTTTTTAATATCAGTTATTCATCAAACTAATCAGGCTATATTTTATATGCTCAAATACTAATACTACTATTTCAACTTATAACGAACAATAGAATTACTGCCTTGAGAAGACACAAACAACAAATTACCCGTAATGTGCATACAATAAGGACTTTGAATATTCTCAATCAATTCCGAAATCAATCCGTTTTTATCAACCATTAAGACATTATTCTTATTGTAATTCGCAATATACATATTGCCATCGGTATCTATGGCAATTCCAATCGGGCCATCAATTTTTTCACTTTTTATATACACAATCTTTTTATTATCAGGAGCTATTTTATAAATAGTATTATCCGAAAATCCTGCAACATAAAGATTTCCGTTCGGATCTGTAGCCATACCCGTAGGGCTTGAAATATCATTATAGATGCCATTTGAATTACTCATCGGGTTTGCTTGTTCAAAGGTTTGCGGTTGAGTTTGTTCGGATTTTATCGTTGCGACATCAGTTCCCATAGAATCCGCCAACTGTTTTGCTTTCTGTCCAATCAAAGTATCCATCGGGATTAAAGTCAAATACATCTTTGCTTTATCAACTTCCCCAACCTTCTTACTTAATGCTGCTGCCTTATATACGGATTCGTAATCATCAGGTTTGCGCAATATAATTTGTTTAAAAACAGCCAACGCCGCTTCATCCTGTTTTAAATATTCCAAAATGGACCCCAGATTATAATAAGCATCAATATAATTCGGATCAAGCTCTACAGCCTTTTTAAAACATGATGCAGCTTCTTCCAATTGACCTAGCTGATAATAATCAATCCCCTTGTTATACTGAAGTTTTGCATCCGTCGCAATAGACGCATACGATATATTAAACGTACACCCAAGCACCATAAAGATTAAAAATACTCTTAACAAATTACGAAATCGCATCCAGTTCCTCAATAATATTTTTATTTGCTTTTGCAAATTCACTACCTCTTGCTATTATAGCCTTTTTCAGAATTAATGACAAATTAATAGTCTGCATTTGTTCAAAATTATCAGGAAGTCTTAAACTCCAATTCTTATCACCTGAAGTTCCCGGGGTATTATATGTTTCATTCATATCAAAGTAATCAGTAAAAAACATCTGTAGATTTTCTGCTTTACAAGCAAAAAGCTCAACTAGCTTGGTTTCTTTTAAGAAAGCCGCGTCATTTGTCATTTTAACAATTAAAGAATCTTTATCCTCAACTTCTGCAAACAAATCTTCTACAAGATTTTTCACATGTAAATATCCTGTATGAGTATGAATTTGATTTTTTGCCCAAATGTTTACAGGTTGATTATCGTGAGTTCCGACCATTGCCCAGCAATGAGAGGTGATATTTTTACATCTGTACGGATCTTCCGGTTCTGTTGGCACCGTAAACTGTGTCAATCTCATGCCAAGCAAGTTATACTCTTTCATAACCGCAGCAACAGGATTTGTTAAAGTTCCCAAATCCTCACATACAATAGCATCTTTAGTCAAACCTTCTTCTTCGGCAGCTGCAATAACTATTTTTTCAATCAATCTGCCGTATTTTCTAATCTGTTCTTCAGACAAAGTTTTAACACGTTTTTCATTATCTGCGGTTAAAGTTTCATCTAAATCTTCAACCCCGACAATTGCATATTTTGAAAGCTCAGGATGCTCGGGAGATGAATACAATCTGCCGGCACCTTGATTTGGCATAGGTTTTTTACCTGATTTATAAACCCAAGGATCAATCAAGCCGACAATATGGTCAATTCTAACTCCACCCGGATTTTCTCTGAACATCTTTTTGTAAAGATTTTTCATCAAAATACCGGCTTCCCCAAGTGAACCGTCATCATTATACATTTTATCAGGATCTATTACAGGAAATCCCCAAGCCTGACCATCTTTTGAGAAATAATCAGGAGGACAACCCAAACACCAACCTTCAAGAAATAATGACTGATATGCCCAAGTATCGCGGTCTGAAAATGCGACTTGTCTGTCTGCAATCATTTTTATCCCTTTAGAATCGGCATATTTTTTTGTAGCTGCATTTTGTTTACTTAGCACAAACTGAATAAATTTGTACTCATCAATCTCTTTCGCATATTTTTTTAAAATTTCATCAATTCTTTTTGCATACTCTATTTTTTGCTCGTAAGTTTTCGGATTAAATAAATTTTTATCGGTTTCGTTTTTCCAAGAATACCAATAATCATTATCATGTTCTATAGATAAAGCCTCGTATAAACTGTCTTTGTCTAACCAAGAATCATTCTCCTGTTTGTATGTTTCAAATTCTTTATGGAGATTTTTATCATTCAGTTTTAAGAATTTTTCATAAGCCTCAGATAGCGCAATTGATTGACGTTTCACGATATATGAATAACTTGTTTTATTTTTACCTTTATTTGGATTATTCTCTACAATATCATTAAATGTTTTTTCAGAAAGGATTTTACCCCATCTTGCGGTAGTCAATTCTTTCAAATCAATAAATAACGGATTATTGGAAAAAATAGTTCCGCAATATGGAGAAGGATCGGAACTTTTTGTTTTTCCTGCAGGCCCCATTTGTATTGCGTCAAACAAACCCGCAGCGTAATCAATAAATTTTCTGCCGGCAGAAGAATTCACCGTACCAAAACCTGTATTTTCGCCCTCAGATGCAGGGAAACTCCCGTTGTGCATTATGAATACAAAATTCTTTTTGCCTAAAATTTTTAAAGCTTTTTTTACTACTGAAACTTTATTTTCGTTTAACGCGCAAATCATTATATACCCTTACTCCTTCTTATTTAAACTAAAACACTTCATCTAAAAAAATCTTATTGTAATTTGATTAAACTTGGGCGCGGTGGGACTCGAACCCACGACCAATTGATTAAGAGTCAACTGCTCTACCGACTGAGCTACACGCCCTCTGCAACATAAGTGTAGCACATAAATAAAGCCTGTCAATCAAGAGATTTTTCAAAAAAGAACGGATAAGAAATTAACCTTATCCGTTCCAAATTATAACAAATTGAATTATCTCATCAATTCGCCAACTGCTTTATATACAGCCATTCTTTGAGCTGCATCCTTTTCAGCTTGAGTATAAAGTTCTTCAGCAGCTTCAGGGTTTGTTTTAAGTAATGACTTATAACGACCTTCACTTCTGATAAACTCTTGATAGTTGCCCTTAGGATCTTTTGCATCCCAACTAAACGGAGCTTCCGGATTAGCCGGATTGTATCTGTATAGCGGGAAGTATCCTGCTTCTACCGCACGTTTTTGTTCTGTTTGAGTTTTACTCATATCAATACCGTGTGCGATACAAGGAGCATAAGCGAATATGATTGATGGTCCGTTGTAGCTTTCAGCTTCTTGGAACGCTTTTAGAGTTTGAGCTCTGTCAGCACCCAAAGCAACTGATGCTACATAAACATAACCATAAGACATGCTCATTAAGCCCATATTTTTCTTATAAGTTTGTTTACCGCCTGTAGCAAATTTTGCAACAGCACCGGTAGGTGTAGACTTAGAAGCCTGACCGCCTGTATTTGAGTATACTTCAGTATCAAGAACCAAGATGTTTACGTTTTTGTTTTGGGCTAATACGTGGTCAATACCGCCGTATCCGATATCATTCGCCCAACCGTCACCACCGATAATCCATACAGATTTATCGGTAAAGTAATCTTCAAGTTCTTTAACCTTAGCTAAATCTGCACAATCACATTGTGCTGCGTATTTGTTAATAACTTCTTTAGCTTTGTTTTGAGCGGCAACTGCTTCAACAGTTTTTGAATTATCCCAGTGTGATAAAGCTTCATTTAAAGCATCTTTCAAATCTGCCGGAGCTTTTTCATTAGCCAAAACTTTTTCAACATAAGTTTTTAATGTATCTCTGTTTTGGTCAACAGCCAATCTCATACCATAACCAAATTCAGCATTATCTTCAAATAATGAGTTAGCCCA
>JBJEGJ010000049.1:0-1698 GCA_051874955.1 Candidatus Gastranaerophilaceae bacterium | reverse complement strand
ACCACTATTGTAGAGAAATCCGTAATATAACGGGTGATTTCGTAGATAACTCTGCTACAATGGGAGTTGGTGGTGCGATATATAACAGTACTAATTCAGGTAATTCAACTGGATCAATTGGTGATATTGTAGGAAACTTCATCGGAAACTCAGCTAACGGGGCTGGTGCAATTTTAAATACCTCAGGCTACAAAGATTCAACCGCATCAATCGGCAATATTACAGGTGATTTTATAGGCAATACTGCAACAAATGGTAGTGCCGGTGCCATCGGAAACAGTGCGACTGACTATCGAGGTTCTGTCGCAAAAATCGGCAATATTACAGGTGATTTTATCGCTAACTCAGCTAAATCAGAAGATATGGTTTGGGGTGGTGCAATTGCCAATATGGCAGGACGTTTCGGAGCGATTAAAGGAGATTTTGTAGGAAACTCAGTTGAAAACACCTCAGAAACATTTTTCAAAAATGAAACGTATCCTAGAGTTGAAGGCTCTTACGCCGCAGGCGGAGCAGTAGCAAACCTTGTTAACAATCGAGGATACGGCGGATATTATTACACAACCCCAATCATTGAATTGCTAAATGGCGCAAATTATCAAGGAAACTTTGCAAAAGCAAATGCAGGTCACGCATTAGGCGGTGCGATTTATAATGAAGGGTATATAAAAGAAGTTTCAGATATAACATTTATTGACAACTATGTATCGTCTGTCAGCGGAAACGCCTACGGCGGTGCGATTTATAACGGCACAGGACTGCCAACAAACGGCGCAGCCGGTAGTTATGGTGATAGTTATAGCAATATTTCAGAAGTCATATATATAGACATGACTATAGTTAATGAAGATAGTTCTATTTACAAATCTGTTTATATGTATGTAGCAATAATTGATAATCAAGAAGTTTACTTAACAGAAAATAATTTAGAAGATATAATTTCGGATGGAACTGTAGAAAACTTTACGTATTATGGGAATTGGGGTACTATTTCGAAATCAGAATTTGATGCAATGTTAGAACAAGAGGGAGTATCAGAAGAAGAATGGTTTAATGAAATGTCACAATATGGTTATATACTATCTTCACCTGATGAATTATTAGAAATGTACAGCTCGGATGTAATGCCGACATTGGAAAAAGTCCAAAACTTAAAACCAAACATCACACTCAAAAACAGCAACCTGATCGGAAACCACGCAGAATCTGTTACAGGCGAGGCAAAAGGCGGTGCGATTTATAACAAAAAAAGTACAATAAAAATCGCAGCAGACAATGGCGAAACAAGCTATATCAGCGGCAACTACACCAAAAACGGCGAGGTGATTGACGATAATGCTATCTATATGGAGGGCGGAAAGTTAATTTTTGATGTCACAAACGGTTCAACAATCCAAGTTGACGACAACATCGACGGCGAAAACTATTCAACATATATCATTGGTGATGAGCAATCAAAATTTGTACTAAATAACAAAATCAAAAATGCAAGAGTACACTTGTTCGATACAAATCTTGTATTGTGTAATGACAATAACCTCGACGGCAACGTGTTAGGCTTACATTCAGGTACCTTATCTATGGTAAACAACCAAACCGGAGTATCTGCGCTTGATACGTTAACAATCACAGGTGATACAAACTTTGTTGCGGATGTTGACCTTGCAAATTCCACAATGGACAGATTTGAGGCAGCAA
>JBJEGJ010000048.1:0-38341 GCA_051874955.1 Candidatus Gastranaerophilaceae bacterium | reverse complement strand
AGTATCATTACTCATAATATCGGCAAAACCACTTGAATACTTTAATAATTCCCCGCGTTTTATTAAGTTTTGTTAAAATATAATATTTTTTCTAAAGTTTTTAAAGAATTAATCCGAATAAAGTTTAAGTAGACTAATTTTTATGGAGAAATGAATAATGCTAGATGGAGTTTCGGGTGATAATAATAAAATCACTCTAAAGTTTGAAGGTTCAGTTAAGAGTATAAAGCTTGATAAATTGAAAGGTTTGAAAATAAATTCAGTTTTCAATAATCTTAAACTTGATATCAACGGCGACGGTAAAATTGATGAAAAAGATAAGTTGGATTTGAATGCAAACGGTATTCTTGATACTGATGATGAAGCAGGCTTAATGCGTAAATTTTTATTGAGTATAAGTAATGAAAATCGTGAAATCACGGAACAAGTTTTTCCTGATATAGATGTTTCAGAAAATAAAAAATATATGGAGGCTTTGGCTGATATAGCTCAACAGCAGACTGCACTTGAAGAAACTGTTGAGGATAGTTCCGTTGACGATAATTCATCTGAACGAGTGACCACAATGAAGGTTTCTCCGGGTTGGGGTAATTTACGTATAGCAAAGGAAGCCTTGAAAGCGCAAGGTATAGAAAATCCGACAGCAGAACAAATTCAAAAAGCAAGAGTTGCAATTGAAGAAGCAAATCCGGATCAGGTTAAAACTTGGAAAAAAGATAATAATCCGAATATTCCAAAAGGAACAAAATATTTTTATGCAAATGCTGAAATAAAAATTCCTGATTTAAAAGCTGTTTTAGGGATAGAAGAAGTTGAACGTGTAGAAAATACGGAAGATGTCGGAGAACTGACACCGACAGGAGAAGAAACGTCACCAACAACTCAATCTGAAACTGAATGTGTAATATCAAATTCGACAAAACAGAGTAAAAAAACAAATGACTGTTGGCTTTTATCCGGTACAAACGCATTACTTTCTACTTCTTGGGGTAGGGAAGCACTCAATGAAGCGATTAAAAAAGAAGCTAACGGTGATGTTACAGTTACTTTAAAAGGTGCAAATAATAAGAAAATAAAAGTAACAAAAGCAGAAATCACTCAAGCAAAAGCAAGCGGATTATATTCAGAAGGTGATGATAATATGATTGCGCTTGAAATTGCAATTAACAAGTATAAGGATGAACTTCATCCGCAATCAGAATCGGAAAGAAGATTAAACGGGCTTCAGATAAACTGGGGTGACGGATATGAATTATTTCAACTTATAACAGGAAAAGAAGTAAAAAGAAAGACCGGTTTTGATCCGATTGGTCGTAGATACCCTGATTATGTGAAAAAAGGACTTGATGTAGAGAAGGCTCTTGATACAATGCGAGATAATCCCGATGAAGTTGCGATGGTTGTGTCGTTTACAAATCCAAACAATCCGCTTGGAAAATTTGTAATAGACGGAGTTGAAATTTCTCCAAAACATGCGTATGCTGTTGTTGGTATAGAGAAAGATGCTGATGGGAAAGAGTATGTAATTCTCATAAATCCTCGCAATTCCGGTGAGAAAATAAAAGTTTCAAAAGAGGAGTTCTTAAAACATCTTGATGCAGCAGATGCGATATCCAAAAATGATGACAGTTTAGAAATTGAGGAGAGTTCTTTCAATTTTCCTCCATTGTCTTGAAAAAAGAACTTTTAGAGTTTATAATATAGGAACGGTACATTAACAACACCACAAAAAGACATTCATGGGGACGTTTTGGATTTGACAGGATGTTTGGTGGAAATAGGTTGCGGGTCCGAGCGCTGTTCTCGGTTATCAACGAGCAAAACAAATTAAATGCTAACAATGTAATTGAAGGCGACTTCAGCAGATTCTCAGCAAGAGCAGCTGCTTAATTAAGTCGTTATAGCTCCTTATATAGCCCAGCTTGCCGGTTGTATGAGGCCCTTATGCAAGACGCAGTGTATTGATACAAAGTAGATACATCAAGATAACTTTGTAGAGTTTTGAGTTTCTCTTAAATAAAACCTTTGACTAATGTTTGGGTTTAGATGCTTTCCCTATTTAGTCGAGAGAATTAGCACCTACACTCGTAGATATTTATTTACATCCATTTTGGACGTGGGTTCGACTCCCACCGTCTCCAGTATTTAGTCCGCAGGACAACGATTCGATCAAAATTAATACGGATAAAGCCCGCAATTAGCGGGCTTTAGTGCAATCAAGAGATGTTTGATAAATATAAAAACGAGTTATTATACGTAAATCGGTGATAACTCGTTTTTATATATTTAGAGATGTCCACTTTATGGACGTTTTATACATTCAATTGTTCATCTGTAATTTGTTCGATAAGTTCACTTTATTTCCCTTTCTTGTTTTGAATAACTCTGTTCAAGCGTCTGTACATTTCTTTCTCTAAATTATTATCAACACTGTGAGAATGCTTTTCTAATGCATATAAAAATTCGTTATAGTAAGGGATTTTGTTAGCGTAGTCTTTTTTGTGACGTTCATAGAAATCATGTATCTGACTATAATTTATTACCTTGTATTTAACACAACCCAATAGCACGGTTTCTTCTAATCTTTTCTCACTTATATGATTATAATCAGGTGCAAAAATATAGAAAAAAGCATTTTTATCTGCATATTGTTCTGTTAGTTTTTTATCAAAAACATAATTATTTTTACTGGCTTTAGCTCCTTTTACATACCAATAGTAGTCACGAAGTTGATCGCTAATCATCTTACCGTAAATATCATATTTTTCACCATTTATACCGGATTTAATTTTATTCTCAATAACTATAACATTGTTTTTATCTTGTATAAGAAGATCAATATGTCCTTTTTCGCGTTCAATTTTATAGGTTTCATCAAAATTTTCTATATTAAGAATTTCTTTAACGAAAGTACAAAAAAGTTTTTTATCAACAGAGAAGAAATATTTGAACATATTAGAAAAAGCCAGTTCATCATATTCTTTACCTAATATACTTATAAAGTTGAATTCATCGTTTATTTTTTGAGGTGTGAAATTTTTAACAGATTCCATTTTCCAAAGTTTAGCATCGTTAATGCAATCTTCTAACAAAACCATTGCACAAAAAGATGGGGATATTCATACGACAATAGCTATTGGTGATTTGTACGAACTGACAAAACAAAGAGCAATATCCTTAAAATCATATTTAATGCAAATAAGTGATTAGACTGCTTATTTTACCTTATTTGACAAAACAAGTAATATTTAGTTAAACAAATAACAATATTATGTTTGTAATTATAAAAAATAGTATATTTATAATTGCTAAACAAAAACCAAAATTAAAAAATAATACAAATATATTTCTTAAAATTTTATTTTCTATATTTATTTTAAATTTCAATATTGAGTATTTTTGTCTTAAATATTTTTCCACCAAAACTGAAAATAAAAAAAATAAAGACAAATAAACTAAACCTGAATATATAAAATAAAATTGTTCTTCATTAATGAATAGTGTATCAAATTTTATTTGTACATGAAAAACAAAAATTGTTAATAACAATATCAAGTAAAAAATTAAAGATACAATATTTAACGAAATATATTTATATAAAGTCATACAACAATTATAACATGAGGTAAATATAATGAAACAGAACAATAAAAATCAAAAGAATATAAACATATTTAACTACATTCCTAAAAAATATAGCAGCTATGTATTTGACGCAACAACAAAATATCAAAAAAAATATGGTTTTGATATAGGGACGGGAGAACGCGCAACATGGGATAACGAAGCTGATGCTTTCCATACATATATGCAAAGTATAATGGCAAATCGTTATGGCACTTTACTTGCAAACGATTCGAACTTGACAAATATTATAAATGTAGTATAATGGACACAATATAATTTACACTGGCTGATTTGAGATTTGCATCCGTTTAATTACAGACTTGGAAAAAAGAAAGCGAGGTTTTATGTAAAAAAGATTACGAAATATAATTAGCAAAAAATTAAATAAAACCCGAAACTGTAATTACTAAAATAATTACTTATTAAACTTTGAAGTTTTAATTAGTTATTCTGGTTACACCCCAGATAAAAACTGACAAATAAAAAATAGAGCTGGTTATACCAAGCCAAAACAAAATATTGTATGTGTATCTTATACCTTCATTTCCAAATGGGATATTTAAGATAAATTTATTGTGTGTAATTTTATGAAACAACATTTCTATAGGTGTCAAAATCAATAAACCAATAATAGACGGTATATAAAAAGAACAATGGTCAAATAAATAATAACCATAATTATATTTTTCATATGGGACATCATCGGTAGATATAAGAATTATAAACAATATAAACAATAAAATGCCCAATAGAAATAAAATATTTGTACTCACATATTTTGTTAATTTCATACGTTAATTGTAAATCAAAAAAAATAGAAAGGCAATAAAAATGAATAAAAAATATAATCCAATAGAATATGTAAAAAATAAAGAACAAGAATTTACGAAAGAAATGTTAAACGACACTCTAAAATATCAAAAGCAATATGGATTTGATATTGGCGAAAACAACAATGCTCATAATAATGAAGCAGACGCTTTTCGTCATACATATATGCAAAGTATACTTGCTCAAAGATTAACTCCTTATCTAGGATTAACTTTAAGTAATAATCATGAAAAACAAGGTAGGAAAAGAGGTCAAGACCCACGCGAAGCCAACATGGACATGTGGAACAATCAGCAAGGTCAGCAAATATATAACGAAATCCGCAGAGAATACCCAAATTTTAATAAACTATCTGAGCAACAGCAAAAAAATATAATTGCAGGAAAAGTTGTGCAAAGAATGAAAGAGGGTAAATTAATTACAAATCTTGATGATCCGCGTAAATTTGAAAAGCAAAAACCAGCATTTACCCCAATGTCATGGATTGGAGGTGTGCAAAATAACGGTAAACCTCTTGGTTTTGCTGCAGATATTAATATAAATCAATTAGCACAAATTTTAGGATTACAATCATTTAATACTCAAATTCAAGAACCTATTCAAACTGCACAAAATCAATCAGTCTTATTTGGTTACACAAATCCATTGACCGGAAATAACAGAATATTTACCAGAGAAGAAGTTGGAGCGATGACACCGGATGAATTTGCTAAATATGAAAAAGAAATTGATGCTCAAATAAAGGCTTTTGGCGGAACAATGCCAACAAACGGTGATTTGCAACGTGAAGCAATGACGGGCGGTGGAGTTGTTTATGTAAATTCCTACACTCGTTCTGACGGAACCAAAGTTAGAGGATACTATCGTTCAAAATAATACAATAAAGGAGATGTATTGATTTGATTTTTATGAGTTTTCTTGGCCTAACTGACCTTACAAGTCGAAATATAGGAGGGAAACCGCTATGTAAAAATAAATTTGCAGATTAAAAATGATATATATGTAAAAATTATGATTAACCCAAAATAAAATAGTAATTTGTGTATCCTATTAAAATTGCTTGAAAATTTATCTGGATTTATTACTCCCCAATTTATCTTTTTTCTTAATAAATATTCCACAAATGTCATAATGATACAAAAACATATCATAAATAAAGAAATAATTACTGACATAAATACAATACCAAAATCAAACATATTTGCGGTTGTTAGGTCTGTTTGAGACAAATTTACAGAGGTTTTGGTAATTTGCGAATAAATGAATATAAATACTATTTGCATATAAGTATATAAAATCAGTATATTTGGAAAAGCAAAAAAACGTAACTTACTACTATTTATGAGTATATCTTTAATATTCATATGAAAAATATAGCACATAAATATACAAATTAAAAGAGGACAAATTTATGAATAAACAAAATAATAACAAATTATCTACACAAGATAGAATTAAATTTGCAAGCAAAATCTATAATGATAAAATTTTAAGAAAAACAATGGAATATCAAAAAAAGTATGGATTTGAATTAAACCCAAGACAAGGACATGAATTATGGAATGTAGAAGGAGATGCATTTAAACATGCTTTTATGGGAGCAGATATGGCATTAAATTTAGGTCAAATTCCGAGTTTAGTAATTGGTATATATCATGAAAATGAAACACCAAACAATCCAAGTGGAGAATGGAACATGGACTCTTGGAACAATCAGCAAGGACGTGAGATCGCTAAAGAAATACAAAAAGAATATGGTAAAGTTTTTTCAAAACTACCTCAAAAACAACAAGATGATATTATTGCTGAAAAAATTATGCAAAAAATGAAAGCTGGTCAGTTAATTACAAATCCAAGTGATAATAGAAAGTTTAATGGATTTTTTGAAAAAGTATTTAATAATACTGCAGATTTATCAGGGAAAACAACCGGTCAAGCGGCTCCGATTAATCAACAAAATTCAGTCTTATTTGGTTACACAAATCCATTGACCGGAAATAACAGAATATTCACCCGAGAGGAAGTTGGAACAATGACACCTGATGAATTTGCTAAATATGAAAAAGAAATTGATGCTCAAATAAAGGCTTTTGGCGGAACAATGCCAACAAACGGTGATTTGCAACGTGAAGCAATGACGGGCGGTGGAGTTGTTTATGTAAATTCCTACACTCGTTCTGATGGAACAAAGGTAAATGGTTACTATCGCAGCAAACCAAGATTTTAATTTTTGAATGGATGGGATACTTCAAGTATCCCATCCGTATTTAACTCATAGTTAATTTAATCTTGATTTGTATGATAAATTACGGTATTTTAAAGTCTACAATGTTGACCAAAGTCAGGAAATTATGCTATGCTCAAGACAGTATAGCACTAAAGGTGTAATGATAAAATTTGTTACGACAAGTTTTGACGCAGGTGTGTGATAAAGTGTTTATAAAACGAAAGGAGTTAATTATGGTTGTAGCTGAAAGAAAAATAAATATACAAAATTCGCCAATATACAATATGTCTATGTGTTCATTAGAAAATTTTCACACCTGTTTTTTAAAGTGGCTTGGGCAAAATTATCCGCAACAGTTTTTAAAAGCTTTGTTAAATGTAAATATTCCGGATAATGTAAACGTGAAATTTGAAACACAAGTACGATATTCCAAAGATACAATATTAGATTTACAAATAACATTAAATGACGGACAGGATACAGAGTTTATTATCATTGAGAATAAATTAAAATCGTATCCGACGCAAGATCAACTTATTAAATACCAGAATTACTTTAAAGATAAGAAATCAACTTTTATACTTTTATCTTTAGTTCCAAACTTTGAAGTGCCTAAAGGTTGGCAGTATATAAGTTATGAAAATTTGGCAGAAAAACTATCTCAAATATCAGAGTTTAAAAATCAATATGATGAATTTTTGATAACGGACTACATCGATGTTGTTAATGTTATTGCTAATACGTTTCCTAAAAATTCTACGCAACAATACGATTTTTATGAAACAAATGAGCTTGATGAAATTGGTTTAAAAGATATATATGTAAAATGGAGAACTTCCGAATTCGCAAGCTATATCAAACAAAAGTTAAATCGAACAGATTGGAATATTGGCTTCAGTTTTCACAATAAAAAAGGAACTATTGATATTGTTAAAAACTTTTCTGAATATGGTTTTAATATGGGAATTCAACTTGAAAATAACCAATATCGGTATTTTATGAATATATTATGGAATGATACATCTGATGACGCAAATAAAACGAGAGAAATAATAGCAACCAGAATTGGTGCGAATGATTATTGGTTTCAAAATACTATAAATCCGGTCAAAGCCAGAATTTATGAAAATTTTTGCGGCTATGCTCCGGGGTTTATATATCGGTATTTTAATATTGATAAATATTTCGGTGAATACAACATGAGCAATGTATCTTATGAAAAGATTTTTGAACAAATTGAAAAAGACATAAAAAGTTTAGATGAAAATCAACATGAGATAATAAAAATAGTTGGACAAATTATTGCAGGAAAGTAAATATGCCAATTTCAATTGAACAACAGCAACAGAGTTCAGAAAATCATTTGCCAACGGATGAATTTTTTAAGCAAAAGCAAGCATTGTTAAAATTATTGACTTCCGATGATTTTGCAGAATTAAATGCAAAGTCTGATAACAAGTTCAACATTTTTCAAGCATTAAAATTACAAAATAATGAAGTTAAACATTCTAATTTTTTAGGTTGGCTTTTAACACCATTTGAAAGTCATAATTTAATGGACTGCTTTCTAAAAGAATTACTAAAAATAGCACTACAAAATGACACCGGTTTGGCAGATATATTATTAAGTGATTTAACGGATGCAAAAGTTACATTGGAAAAAGAGGCTAATAACGGAAGAATAATTGACATATTTATAGACTGTCCAAGAAACAAATTGGTATGCGTTATAGAAAATAAAGTCTGGTCAGGTGAGGGGTGTAATCAATTAGAAGACTACAAAAACTACATTTTAAACCACGATAAATATAAAGATTATAAACATAAAATTTTCCTGTTTTTAACTCCTTATAAATATTCACTTTGTGAAGATTACAAAGGATATATAATAATAAATTACGGAGATATTTTAAAAGCAATTAATAACCTAATGAAGCAATACGGTTGTTTGCTTGATGATGATGTAAAAATATTTATTGAACATTACAAAAGAATGGTAGAAAGGAATATTATGGGCGAAACTGATAAAGAAATTATTGATTTATGCAGAAAAATATATCGTGAAAATAAATCTGCAATTGATTTAATTGTTCAGTACGGAAATCCAAAAACCGGTGTTTTGCCAATATTAGAAGAAGTTGAAGAATAATTTGTATATCTTATCAAACTGCGTCACAAAATGACGCAGTTTTGTTTTATTATATTGTTATAAGGATGAAATATTTAAAGGAATAAAATGAATAAAAATAAAATTCTTAAAATAATAGATGAATTATCAAATAACGCCATGTTTGCAATGTCTTTAACTTCAAAAGAATTATTTCATACAAACCTTTGGGCTTGGATGTTAAGAAAATACCCACAGGTTTTTACTCCGGTTTTTTATTCTGAATACGACGGACAAGATAAAATAGAAGTTTTGAGAGAATATAAAAATACTGATTTGTTCCTGAAAATAGGTGGTAAATCTATAATTATAGGGAATAAGTTAAAATCGTTGCCTGATAAAAATCAATTGGAGCGATATAATAAAAAGTTTTTAAATACCGTTGACAAGACTATTTTAGTGAGTTATTTCTCTCCTTTATTTACAAGTGGCTATGACTCATTATTATCCTATGATTATTTATTTGAAAAAATGAAAGAATGTTTTGAAGCTACAAAATCAACTATAATTGAAAATACAGATTCTACTTTAATTCAATGCTATCTTGAATTTCTGAATTTATTAAATCAGCTTTTGCACAGTGTTGATTTTGATTCAAATGACAAAATTGGTGAATTGTGGGCAATTATTAAAGATGAAGAAATTCAAAAAAAATTAAAAGCCATAAAAGAATTATCGCAAAAAGTTATACACGATTTAGAATTAATATATTTTTATATAGAACCGATGAGGAATAAATATGTCACGATTAAATAAAGCAGAAGAAATTATAGAACTTGCAATGATGTTTCAAAACAGTTATTGCGGACTTTGTATTGATGATATTCAGGAACATTTTGAATGTTCTCGCAGGTCAGCAGAAAGAATGAAATCGCTTCTTTTTGACTTGTTTCCTGATAAGGTTGAAGAAGTACCGACTTCTGATAAGAAAAAGCGCTGGAGATTTGTCAAAGGTACAATGAATTTCTTAATTTCTTTTACTGCCGAAGATTTTGCAAATTTGATGTACTTTAAACAGCTTACAAATGATGAAAATAAGAAAAAAGTTCTTGACGAATTAATCGAAAAACTCAAAGCCTTAACACCTCGCAGGAAATTTCAATCCATTCAAACAGATATTGAAGCATTAATGGAAGCACAGGGTTTTGCAGTTCGTCAATATTCAAGACCGCTTGTTCAATCTAAAACAATGGAAGATTTGAGTCGTGCAATGCTTGCCTATAAGAAAGTTCAGTTTGATTATCCGACAGGCAAAGGCAGTCGCAAAATAACATTAAACCCTTATGGTGTAATTGTTTCAGATAAACATTATCTTGTCGGGTTTAATGAATATGTCAATGATTTGCGACTATATAAAGTTGATAAAATTGCTAATCTTAAAGTATTAGAAGAATATTATTTAAAAGATGAAAACTTTTCACTAACAGAATACTGCAAAAATTCGTTTTCAATTTATCAGGAAGATCCGATTAATATCACATTAGAATTTGATAAATCTGTGGCGGAAGATGTTTTGAATTATCATTTTCACCCGACACAAAAGATGAAACAACTTGAAGGCGGTAATATTCAGGTAAAATTTACTTGCGGCGGGAAATATGCAATTTGCCATGAGCTTTTCAAATGGGGTGGTAAAGTCCAAATCAAAAAGCCCGTCGAATTGAAAAATTACTACAAACAATACCTTTCTGATGTGTTGAATAATATAAAATAGTTTATGCAGATTCCGATTTGTAACCTATATTTTTGCTTATCTCAAAATGATTGACGTTACATAACTGTACTTATGCAAATATATTTTGATATCTCAACAATTACATAAATTTTATTTTTGTTTTATTTTATCTTGAATTTTCCATATTCCAAATAACAGAATATAGAACATACATACTCCACCTAAAGATATCATTTCATATCCTATAGTATAAAGCCATTCGATTCTATATGATTTCATAGAAAAAAAGACCACCTCACCAAACATTATAACCGCATCGCAACCGAAAGCTAATAATAATGCTGATTTTCTGCTGCTTTTATTGGATTTTAAATCGTTTGCGATTTTGGATATTGTGGATTGCGGATAAAATTTTTCAAAAAGACTAAAAAAAATAAACAAAAGGAAAATTTTTAAAAATATGCCAAGAAAAGTTAAGCAATTTGGAAGAATAGCATTTGGTGCTATACATGCAACTACAAACCAAGCAAGAGATATTATAAATATACATAAAAAAAGTAATAGATTCAAAATGAATAAATACAAATTTAAATGGAATTTTTTCATATACAAAAGTTTCCTGTTTATTTTAGTTTATATCTACATTTTACAATTGTAAAGTAGGGATTTAACTTCCCTGTTTCTTGAACTTTGCGTGCCAGTTTGACAATAGGGTTTGGATCGTTTTTATTAAAGTCGTATGTATCAAATAATGTAACATAAACATAATTGCCTTGAAGTTTTGCTGATAATATATCAACGCTACCAAAAGCATTATGTAAATTTGTAAATCCATCAAATCTGAATGAACCGGAAATTTCTTTTCCTGATTTTAAATCTGAATAATTATTTTTTATAAAATTTTCCATTTCTGGCGAACTTGATATTGCATCAGATACATTACTATTTTCATGAAAAACAACTCCCGGAACATTTACATCTCCAAATTGAGATTTTACTTTCTCCTTGATTTTTGTTTTATATGGATTATATTCATCACTTAAAGAATCTGCATCATTATATAAAGTTCCATTCTTGATTATATAATCATTATTATATATTCCTTCAGGATTAGAGGTAATATTCCACAGGGCAGTGGCATCTTTTTGATTTAATATATTACCGAAGGAATTAATAACGCAACTAAGAAATATTTTATTTAAAAACCCATTAATATTATCAATCGAATGTTGCAAATAATCTATAATTATTGGGTTTTTATTTATTTGATAATCATTATATGTTATACCACCTTCAAATATTGTTGGTTGTTCAATAGTTGCAGCTGCACCCGTCCTTGCGCCGCCATTTTTAGATCGATAGTGAGCTTTAACTTTTGTACCGTCCGAACGAGTATAAGAATGTACAAATACTACATCAGGATTATTAACTAAATCATTTCTTCGAGGAATTCCAAGATTTCCCATTTGATAATCTATAGCTTTTTCATTATCTGAAAATTCACTACCGGACATTTCGCCAATATCTTCTGCTGTGAAAATTTTGTTGTTGTTTGCAATTTTGTTAAAAAAATCTCTTAATTTTGCCATTTGTGTTCTCCTATTGTGTAAATCTTAAGACCATTCATATTATAAAATTTATTGTAATCCCTAACAAGTCCGTATTTTTACGTAGCCCAAACGGGTAATTGACATGGAAAGTTACGTAGCATCATGCTTTTAAGCTGTTTTGAATAATAAAAATAACAAAATTTACAAAATTTTACAAATATTTTGATAACTTAATATTTTATCAATATTGCAATTGATAACCTATTCTTCCTCATCTGAGTATTCATAATTAGCCCATTTTTCACGCTCAAGAGCAGCTTTGTCGTATTTTGTTTCTTCAGGTTCATCCCAGCCAAATTCGTTCATGTTGGCAGCTTCTTGTCTTTTAGCCTTGCGATTGCGTTCATTATCGTTTCCAAAAAGTAAATCAAATAAACTCATTCTACCCCCTTTTTTAACCACGCTTTTATTATATTATAAACATATAAATAAAATATGTATTATTTGTTTCCGAATGACAATATAATAAAATAACGATAATACTTATTCAAAATAAGTAAGAAATTCTTTTGGATTTACTTTTTTGTTATGTATTTCATTGTTATTGCAGCAATATAATTTGCCATCTTTTAACCAAATCGCGGATTCTCCTTCCAAGAAACGAACTTGCTCGGGTGTTGCTTTGTGAAACGGTATTCTTGCAGGTAAATTATAATAATTTATCTTAGATTTTGGTGCCAGTTTATTTGTTATATCAGCCAAAAACGCAACGGTAGATTCCGTATAATATCTACATCCGGGAATTATAGATATTTCGAGGTTTTCAGGCTTGCTTCCCCCTAACACTTCTTTTATGATTTTTTCATTAGCTTCAACTGACATTCCCGGAAATACGTGAATTAGTGTTTGTTTATTTAATGAGCGGTCAACTATAGTCATTCCTGCGCATTGATACATCCTGTCGGTTGCGATACATTTGTTCAAATCTGTTGTTGCAGCTATCGTGCCTTTTATATCTTCAAAATTTGATACGAAAATTACTTTTTCCCCTTTTGGAATAAATGCTTTTTTAAGAATTTTGGGGTTTACGGTATCGACAAAACTCATTTCTTCTATTTCAAAAAGTTTTGACCCGTTTAAATATTGGAAATCGCCATTAGACTCGTATGCTTGCAATAAATTTGGTCCACGATTTGCAATATCCATTGGTAAAACTTTTCCTACACGGTTGCTTTTGGTGGAAATTTGTACAGTATCGTGAGTTAAAGGGTTTAGCGTAAATCCAAATCCATGTTCACTTTCTTTAATGGTGCTTTTTGCTATATCTTCGCCAAATCCGAGTTTGTAAAAAATTGTTTTTCCAAAACGAACTGCTTTATTCCCCAATCTGCTAATAATCATTCTACTTTGCTCCTATATTTATATAAAAAATTTAATTAAAAACAAATTGACTGATATAAGAATGAATATTGCATATCTGTTACAAATTTAAATTTCAAGCCCTTGAATATTAGTAGCCTAGAGTTGTGTTTCTTGCTTTTGTAAATATAGATTTTATTTTATCAAGAATTTTTCGTCTGGAGGTTATAACTTCGTTTGATATGTTGTACGCATCGGCTTCTAGCGGCTGCCTTTCATACATTTCAATTATTTTTATGTCACTTTGGTCTAAGCTTATATAATTTTGCCTGTTTTTTCTAAATTCTTCAGCCATTTTTATTTCTTGAGGGTCTGTTAATTTTCCTGCTTCTAATTTTTTTGTCAATTCTTTTTGCCAATGATGTCTGCCTTCATGTTCCAATGCTTCAAAAATTCCACTTTTAGTCATAGTTGGTCTTGTTTTTATTGTAACTCTTTCACTAGCGGGTGAATATGATGAGAATTTTGCGTTGGGGTCTATTTTTACGGGTAGTATCTTCCCGGCTCTTTTGCAGATAGCGTGTGGAGCTGCGGCTTTTATTGCTTCGTTAACAGGTTTGAATTTTGCAAAAAAGTATTCATCATCGGTCAAATCTTTGATTTCTTCATCTGTAAGTCCGATGCTTCTTGTTTCAACAATACGGTTTTCTTCGTTTCTTAAACTATGACTTTTTTGATAAATTTCTTTTGTTTTTTTACCTTTTACTATTTCACTTAGAGTGATTTCATCTGTGTATGCGGATTCTACTCCAACCGGCGTTATATCTTTTGTTCTATGGTCTACTGTTCGAGTTACGGTGCGCGAAGATGGGTTTATGTCGACGACTTCTCGGCTTATTTTATCAAAATATTTTCCGTTGCCGGAAGTATTGGTGTCTACAATTAGTCCGAAATTTTCCAGTACGTTTTTGTCGGTTTTTCTTTTAAATGCTAAAAGTTCTAAATCGTCGATTTGTACCGGTTTTTGCCAGATATAATCAGATATAGAGTATTGTTCTCCATGTACGTTAAATCTTCTTCTTTGTATTAGTTTGCCGTTACTGTCTTTAAAGGATAATATCTTCTGCTGTATCCCGTCTTTACTTTCGATACACACATAGTCATATATAGTTGCTTTTTGCGGAATCCCTTTTAAATGACTGTTTTTTGCAAGTAATTTTTCTAATGCGCCGCTTTCTTTGCATAACAGCCGAAATCCGTTTTTATTAAATCCTTTTACAACAAATGAACTTACTGACATAACCTTTTACCCTATAAACCTTGTTATTAATATAAAGTTTTTCTTTTTTTGGGAAATGCTATTTTTGTGAGTTTTATAAAGTTTTGTAACGAAATTTATAATATATGTCAATTATATACTTTAAAAATACTTTATATAAATGTGAGCGATAAGCAAACATTAAACAGTAAATAAACACGAGACATAAATTATACACTACCTACTACACACTAACCTTCTATACACGAGGAATTGAAAAAGATTCCAAACTCTTTCCGAAGAAAGGGTTTTTTTTTGCCCAAAATTTTGCGGATTTAATTTTGTTGTAAATATTCAAATTTCAAACTCGGCAAATATTTATAAATTATAGCCATTTGGATTGTGTGCTGCTGAGATGTAATCAGACGTGATATTGTTAACGATTAGCTTAATATTTCTTATTTTTAGCTTGAATAAAACCCTTTAGTTCTTATAATGAATAGTGATTGGCACACGTATAAATTATTCTTGTATTTGTAGGTTATTTTGAAAGAAAACGCATTAGATTTTGAAACTAAAAGTGATTTTATGGAAGATTGCCCTGTAGATATTGTATATTTGTGGTGCGATTCGTCTGATGAAGAATGGTTGAAAAAGAAGAATAATGAATTAAAAAAATATAAAAAATCTCTTGATGAAGATGCTGTAGGAAATTGTAGATTTATTGATAATAATGAATTAAAATATTCTTTACGTTCTTTAGAAAAATATGCCAAATGGATAAATAATATATTTATTGTTACCGATAATCAGGTGCCAAAATGGCTTGACACAAATAATCCTAAAATTCATATTGTTAATCATTGCGATATTTTACCACCGGAAGCCCTCCCAACATTTAATGCTTCCGCTATAGAAACAGTTATACATAAAATCCCTAATTTATCGGAATATTTTTTGTTTGCCAATGATGATATGTTTTTTGGTAATTATGTTGAAAAAAGCTTTTTTTATAATAAAGATAAATTGCCGATTTTTAGGTTTATAAACAGAAGAATTATAAATAAAAAATATAATCATTTATATGGGCATATGATATCTACAGCCTATAAATTAATTAAAAAAAAGTATGGAAAAACATTTCCATACTTCCCGCATCATAATATTGATGCTTACAGAAAATCTGATATTGAAAAGTGTTACAATGATTTTAAAGATTTATTTGAACAGACCGCAAAACAAAAGTTTCGGGAAAAAGATTGCGTTCAACGCTCAATATTAGGATACTATTCAATAGCAAAATCACTTGCAGATTGTAAAATCGTCAATTCTTTTTCTAAAAAATTTCTGGCAAACCTCAAAATCCAATCTGTTGATTCATTTATGTTTGAACTTAAAGCCTCTAAATTAAAACTTCTTGACAGATTGCGACCGAGTTTATTTTGTTTGAACGACAGTTTAAAAACGAATAATAATGACAGACTTGCAGCAAAGTATTATTTGGAAAATAGATTTCCTGAACCTTCTCAATTTGAAAAACCTACTGATAAAACTGCACAAATATTAGTTTGTTATCACAAAAAATTTAGTTTTATAAAAAACGAAATTTGCGAACCTATACAGGTTGGTGCCGAAATTTCGGATGTTGATTTGGAAATATTAAAAGATAATATAGGTGATAATATTTCTTCTAAAAATAAAAATTATTGCGAATTAACAGCATTATATTGGTTATGGAAGAATTCTGATGCTGATTATAAAGGACTGATGCACTATAGGAGATTATTTGATTTGAATAACGGAAAAACCAGATGGTTTAATAAATTCCCTGAAAACCTTACAAATATTCTGCATTTAAATTTATCTTTTCTTGAATTTATTTTTGAGGATTTTGATATAATATTACCTATGAAAAGAGTTATTCAAAAAAATCCTACTGTTTATGAACACTATAAAAATAAACATTATATAAGTGATTTAGACAAGGTTTTAAATATTATTGAAGAAAAAAATCCGCAAATGTATGAAACCGCCGTTGAGGTATTGAAAAAATCAAAAGAAATATACCTTTATAATATGTTTATTTCATCCAAAGAATTTTTTAATAATTATGCTCAATGGCTATTTGGTATTTTATTTGAGTTAGAAAAAGATATTAAAACCGAGCTTGGAGAACGTAATATTTTTCAACAGAGAGTATATGGTTTTATTTCGGAACGCTTATTAACAATATACGTTGAATATTACAAAAAACAAGGATTAAAAATAAAAGAAGTTCCCGTTGTTTATTGTGAAACAAATAAAAAGCGTTATAATATTTTTCAAACTCGTACAAATATTTATAAAATTTTGACAAAAATCGGTATAAGAAGACCTCATTGGAAGGAGCAATATGGAGTATAGTGAAACAAATTTAGTTGTAGGTGCCGGTTTCTCAGGAGCTGTAATTGCTAATCTTTTGGCAGACAGATTAGGTGAGAAAGTTCTTGTTATCGATAAAAAAGACCATTTGGCTGGGAATTGTTTTGATTTTCGTGATGAAAACGGTATAATGATTCATAAATACGGTTCTCATATATTTCATACAAATAATGAAAAAGTTTGGAAATATTTAAAACAATTTACGGATTTTAATACGTATATGCACAAAGTTATCGGGGTTTTAGACGGTATTGAAACGCATATCCCGTTCAATTTTAATACATTATATGATGTTTTTCCGCAAAGTCTTGCTAAGCGCTTGGAACAAAAATTACTGGATGTATTTGAGATAAATACAAAAGTGCCGATTTTGGAATTCCAAAAACAGGACGATGACGATTTGAAGTTCTTGGCAAATTATGTGTATGAAAAGATTTTTCTTCACTATACTACAAAACAGTGGGGAGTGAAGCCTGATGAAGTTGACGGTGCCGTAACCGCAAGAGTTCCTGTTTATTTGAGTAAAGACAATCGCTATTTTCAGGATAAGTATCAGGGTATTCCATTGGAAGGATATACAAAGGTTGTTGAAAGGATGCTTGATAATGAAAAGATTGAGCTAAGGTTGAATACTGATTTTCAAGAATATAAGAATAAAAACTTTAAACGCATTTTTTATACAGGTTCTATAGATGAGTTTTTTGATTATAAATTTGGCAAATTGCCTTATCGCAGTGTGAATTTCAAGTTTGAAACGCACAATAATGAGCATTACCAACCTTGTGCTTGTGTGAATTATCCTTGTAATTATGATTTTACAAGAATTCATGAATATAAGTATTACTTGGGCGACAAATCCGAAAAAACCGTGATTGCAAAAGAATACTCGGAAGAATTTGAACTAGGAAAAAATGAAAGATATTACCCTATTCCAAAAGCGGAAAATACTGAGCTTTATAATAAATACTTGCAAGAGGCAAAAGCACTTAAAAATGTTTACTTTTTAGGCAGATTGGGCGATTATAAGTATTATGATATTGATAAGGCGGTACTTAGAGCGATTGAATTGTTTGAGGAGAGTATAAAATGATATTAGTAACAGGCGGAGCAGGATATATTGGCAGTCATAATGTAATCGCACTAATTGATGCGGGATATGACGTTGTAATTTTTGATAATCTTGAGCTTGGACATATTGAAACGGTTGAAACGCTTAAATCTGTTCAGGCAAAAGGAAAAGTCGTAGATTTTATAAAAGGTGATTTGCAAAATCCGCAAGATATTAATGCCGTTTTTGAACGTCATAATATAGATGCGGTTGTACATTTTGCTGCATATTCTCAAGTCGCGGAATCCGTAAAAAATCCTCGCAAATATTATTATAACAATGTATACGGAACATTAAATCTTTTGGATGCTATGCTTGAGCATGATGTTAAAAAGATTGTTTTTTCATCAACCGCAGCAACATACGGCGAGCCTGTATATGTGCCGATTGATGAAAAACATCCGCAAATTCCGGTTAATACTTACGGAAAAACAAAACTTATGATAGAAAGTATAATGGATGATTATGACAAGGCTTACGGATTAAAAAGTGTCAGATTGAGATATTTTAATGTGGCGGGGGCAGATAGTCAAAATCGCGTCGGTGAATGGCATGACCCCGAAACTCATCTGATTCCGAATATCTTAAAATCAACTTTTTCGGGCGGTAAAACTTTTCAAATGTTCGGAGATGATTACCCTACAAAAGACGGTACTTGCGTAAGAGATTATATAAATGTGGAAGATTTAGCAAAAGCGCATGTTTTAGCTTTAAAATACCTTTCAAACGGTGGTGAAACAAATTATTTTAATCTCGGAACAACAGAAGGTAATAGCGTTAAAGAAGTTTTTTCTTCTTGTGAAGATGTAACGGGGAAAGAAATTCCGCTTGAGGTAAAACCAAGACGTGAGGGAGATCCTGCAAAACTTATTGCTGATAACAGCAAGGCTAAACAGGTGTTAGGTTGGATACCCGAAAAATCGCTTGTTGAAAGTATTAAAACGGCATATTGTTGGGAAAAGAATTTATCTGGTAATATATAGAGTGAGAATAGTTATGACATTAAAAGAAAAAATAACAAATTTAGTTTCAAAATTTGATAAAGACGGATTGATAAAGAATTATGCGGTAGTGTTACCATATTTTAAAAAATATTGGTTCAGAACGCTTTTGGCATTAGGGTTGGCTATTCCTATAGGTTCATTGGATGCAGTTATTGCGCTTTCTTTAAAGCCTTATATGGATATAGTAATGGTAGATAAAACCGTTCAATCCCCGTGGTATATTCCGCTTTTGATTGTGGCTTTCACTTCCATTCAGGGGTTTTTGAATTATATGTCAACATACATGAATGCTTGGGTTGGCGGGAAAGTAACAAATGATTTGAAAGAAACCTTGTATAAAAAACTAATGCATAAGGATGCTACATTTTTTGATACAAAAACTTCCGGCGATATTATGCGTTGGTTTAATAACGATGCGAATGCTGCATGTTCAAGTTTGCTTAACAATTTAAAAACAGGCATTTCAAGGATATTTTCTTCAATATCTTTGGTTGCCGTTTTGTTATATAATTCTTGGCAGTTGGCGATTATAGCAATTATTGTTCTTATTTGTGCCGTTATTCCGTTGACAAAAATGCGAGCTTTGATTAAATCAATTACCGATAAATCAGAAAGTGCCGGAGGTAAAATTATTACGGCTTATAATGAAGCATTTGCGGGAAACAAAGTTATTACGGCATATAATTTGTATGATTATCAAAATGTTTCTTTTAGAAAAGATTTAAATACCGTGTTTGGTCTAAGTATGAAAATTACCCAAAAAACCGGCTGGTTATCTCCTATGATGCACATAATGGTGTCTGTCGGAATTGCTGCGGTTATTGGCTTGGGTAGTTATATGATTGTCAAAGGTACTATAACAAGCGGTAACTTTGTTTCATTTATTACTGCGCTTATAATGCTTTATACCCCGATAAAACTGCTGGGTAACAATGCAAAAAATATGCAAACGGCATTGTTGGCTTTGGAACGTGTTGTAAAACAGCTTGAGTCTGTTCCAAAAATTCAAGATAAGCAAAATGCAAAAATTCTTAGCGGATTGAATAATGGTATTGAGTTTAAGGACGTTTGTTTTGAATATAAGAAAAATAAACCTGTCTTAAAAAATGTATCATTCAATGTGCAAAAAGGTGAAACGTTTGCTTTGGTCGGAAATTCCGGCGGTGGTAAAAGTACAATAGTCAACCTTATTCCAAGATTTTATGACGTTAAATCAGGTAATATTTTAATCGATGGTACAGATGTCAGAGATTTAACGTTGAAATCATTAAGGGATAATATTTCTGTAGTTTTTCAGGATAATTTTTTGTTCTCCGGAACGATTAGGGAAAATATTATGCTTGGAAATCTGAAGGCAACAGATGTGGAGCTGAAAGAGGCTATTAAGGATTCATATTTGGAAGATTTTATAAATTCTTTGGAAAAAGGACTTGATACCTATATTGGTGAGCGTGGGGTTTTGTTATCAGGCGGTCAAAAACAGAGAATTGGTATTGCCAGAGCTTTCTTAAAAAATGCACCGATACTGATTTTGGATGAGGCAACATCAGCTTTGGATAACGAAGCGGAAAAAATTGTTCAACAAGCGATAGAAAACTTAATGAAAGATAGAACTGTTTTTGTTATTGCACATAGATTAACTACTGTGCAAAATGCTGACAGAATAGCCGTCATCAAAGACGGACAGCTTGTTGAACTCGGTAATCATAGTGAACTTATAAATATTCCTGACGGGGTATATAAACATTTATATGACTCGCAGTTTACAAAAGCGGAAGCTGTGGTATAATCAGATTATGAAAATAGATTCGGATTTTGTAAAACAAATTGTACGTATAATGATTGATGAAACAGATTATGTCACAAGTTCGCATGCTTTGATGAAAAAACTGCGAATAAAAGGTCGTGAGGCTGAACGTAAATTTATGGGGCATATTCTTTTGTTGGCAGATGAGGGTTTGATAGAATCTCTCTCGCCAAAATATCCTTTCGGATTTGTTAATTGTGTCGGCGGAGAGTACAGTATTCTTGATGTTGGATATCGTTTGACTGCCAAAGGTTATAAATTATTTGACAAATAAAATCTGTTGTAATAGTATTGTTTCAAAAGGAAAGATTATAATGATAAATAACACTAATATGATGATGCAAATGATGATGATGCAAAGCCTTGTTCAAGGTGGTCGTTGTTGTGCAAATCGAATGTGTTAGAAAAAAGATAAACAACAAAAGCCGCCTTGAAAGAGGCGGCTTTTTTAATACTTAGATTTTAAAGACAGACAAAAGGAGAAATATAAAAGATGTTACCCGCAATACAGAATACAAATATTAACAATCATAAGATTAAGCAATCTCTATCTTTTAAAGGTGCAGGTTTACCCGCAGGAGTTGCTTTTTTGGACGGATTTATCAAAACTCAGGAAAATTTATCTATTACCAGATGTATTCAGTCTTCAATGACAAATATTGTTCCAAAAGCAGCATTATCCCGTAGTAAAGCTGATTTTTGCGAATTTACTTTTTTAGAACTTTTGGAATCGGGCTTGTTTTATTTTGCGGCTCCGTTTTTTGGTGAATTTTTATATCGTCGAGGGCTTTTTAAATCTTCTCAACCTAAAAAGTTACGTACGGAAATAGATAAAAATCTTCCAAATTCAATAGAACAAATTAAAAATTCTAAGTTGGATAAGGCATTAAAAAACAGGATTATAACTCAAAAGGGCGGTATGGTTTTAGCGTGCTTGGCTATTCCGGTTTTAGAATATGCTTTGAGTTTTGCCAAAAACTTATTTACATTAAAGGTCTTTAAGGTAAGTGATTTTAATAATATTGCAAATTTGAATAAGGATAAAAAAGAGGATAAAGCTCAGCAACAAAGAGTTGAAACTCATGCAAAATATGAATTGAAAAAAGCAGGTATTCTTTCAGCAACAGGTGTCGCTGCAGGTCTATTGTTGTCTGCGGCAGGGCATAAGTCAAAAGGGTTGGTAAAATTTTCTGAAATTTTACTTGAGCCGGGTCAAAAAATTTCAAAATTACTTCACAAAGCAGGTATAAATTCTCCAAGAACTGACAGATTTTTAGAAGAATATTTAAAATTAGATTTTGCTAATCGTAACGGTAAATTGGCATTGAGTAAGGGGCAGCTTGCCGCAATTTGTACAACAGGATTATTTGGATATTCTGCGGCTGCAAAAGACAGAGGAAAACTTGATTTTTATGAAGTTTGGACAAGAGTACCGCTTGTTGTTTTATATACAATTTTCGGTTCTTCTGTTTTGGATGAAGGATTTAAGAGTATATTGGCAAGAAAAGGCAAATTCCCTGAACTTATTAAAAGAGATTCAAACGGTTTAATCAATGTCCCGTCACGCGCTGAACTGCCAAAAATAGCAAAGGCTTTATCAGATAAAAACAATACATCTTATGAAAAAGAATTATCACGTTTAATCAAACAAAAATCCGTGATTACGGGCGTTCCGTACCTGTTTGGACTTTTGGTAATGGGATTTACCTTGACGGGAATTACAAGAGTTTGGACAAAATATCGTTATAATCAAATGAATAAAGATGTTCAAAACCAAAATCAGGAGGTAAAAAAGAATTAAAACCTATGGTGTTTATATTTGGGGTAAATACACAGTATGAGAGGAATTATTACATTCCTCTTTTTTTTATAATCTGTAGTTCAGACCGCCTTGACAGATTATACCTGTTCTGCCGATGTTTCTGACTGTAGCTTGAGCGTACATATTTAATCTGTCGGAAAAACTTTTTGACATTCCAAATCCCCAAGTTAAATATCCGTGTCTCATTTTTACATCAGGAAGTCCGATATTTCCGACTCTGCCGTCAACTCCGCCAAACAAATTCCAAGTATATGCAATTGTTCCGTAAACATTCCAAGATTCTTTTTGCCATATAAAGTTTATACCCGGAGCGATATTAAATCCGTTTAAAAATCCTGAAGCCATACCCATTTCACCGTAATCGGCATGCCAATTTTGTCTTCCGAATAAATTGTACGCAAGTGTAAGATTTGGTTGGATTTTAAAATTCGGTCCAAAAGGCAGATAATCATAGGATGTTCTGTTTGCAAGACCTAAGAACCAATTGAACGCATCTTCAGAGTTTCCTGCAACATCCATTGTTGTTCCGTAAAAACCGCCATAGACAAGAGTTGTATCCAAGAAATTGTCTTTAGTAAAGCTGTTCATAAAACCGAGTTGTCCGCCGTTTTCATACATGCTGACTTTGTTGAAGGTTTGGTGACCACCCGTATAGGCAATGTATGTTGTAGGCATCCATTTCCAACCGTTTTTCAGTTCTCTTAAACCGAAATCTCCGCCGACAATAAATCCCCAAGAGTTATTACGAACTTTGCTGAGTCCTTGTGACATTCTTAGGGTTTCAAAATTTCCAAAGGCCTCTGTCCACAGATTTCCGTCTTTTAGAGTTCTTTCATACATTGCATTTGCATCTAAAAGAGCGGATCTGTTTCTGAATTTTTCTTCAAATGTTGAATGGTAACGTCTGATGTTTGCACGGTTAAACAAGGTATCATTAACAACCAATTGGTTCATGTAAGAAGATACTGTTGCGACTTGTCCTCTGAATACTTGCGGGTTAAATCTTGTTAAGTCAAGTGTGTAGTTCCCGTCATTGGCACTTGAGGCATTAAGTCTGTAATAACCGATAGGTGTGAAAATTTCTTTATCAGTTGCTGTGAATTGTATTTCTGAATCTATATTATCCGATTTGAAAATTTTACCTAATCTGATACTTCTTTCTATTGGTGCATCATAGCCAAAAATGTCACCGTTTAAATTCCAATCGGAAATTCTGATAGTTCCGTTTTCTCCGGCTTGAGAAACTCTTATTGTATCCGCAGTAAAGGTATCGGCACTTGCAGATGCGCTGCTTCTGGCATGTATATCAATTGTAAAGTTTGATTGATTATCAACATCTGAGTTATTAATTATCATATTGTTAACGGTATTATTTGTCCTGACGTTGTTGACCATATTAATCAAACCTGAGGTGTTGATATTAATTTCATTTCCGTCTGTGTACTGTATCAAACCTTTTTGTGCAAGATAATTCAGAACGGAGGTATCATCAATTACAATATTTCCGCCTGTTATTGCCGCTCCTGAGTTTGTTACGGTTAAAGCGGAATTGTTTGCCAAATACACTTCTCCGTTTGAAATTGAACTGGCTTCATCTGAGAGAACCAACTTCGAATTATCCATAGACATCGCACCGCCTGATTGGATAAAGTGTCCGTTTGCGTCGGTCACTTTTGTCAAATCATTTGTAATATACAATGTTCCGTCTTGTAATTTTACCGTTCCGCTTACAATATCGTTTTTGCCGTTCAGGCTTATATTGTTATCTTTTCCTGCAGAAACCAATTCCGCATTTTTTTCGATTACGATTTTTGATGCGGCATCTATCGTACCGTCTGTCATAATATATTTACTGCCGTTGCTTATCGTAACATTTGAATCTGTTGAATTTAATGCTGAGGTATTTGTCTGGTTGTTATCAATTTTTAAGTCGGACTTTTCGGTTAAATTAACCGTACCGCCTTGAATATAACTGTTAGTATCGTTTAGGGCAAGTTTTGATGAAGTAATGTTTAATGTTCCGTCACTTTGTCTGTAACTACCTTCGGATGTTGTGGCTTTACTAAAATTATCCGAAAAATTTAGTGTTCCGTTATTAAGTTCTATATTCCCTTCAATTTTATCGTTTTTTCCGTCTAGGGATACATTTGCCTCCGCATCATCAATTACCAATGTTGATGCTTTTTCAACCGTTACTGTTGACGTTTTATCGACCGTACCTCCCGCAATTGCGTATTCTGATAATCTGCCGACAGATAATTTCCCGCCGGTGGAATTAAGAGCTGATCTGTTTGCGGATTGGTTATTGATTGTCAAACTTGAGTTCTCGCTTAAATTAATCGTACCGTCTGTAATTTGACTATCTGATGTGTCTAAAATTAATTTTGCGTTATCAATATTAACTGTGCCGCCGTTTTGGTTGAATTTTGATGTTGCGGTTGTTGTCTTGTTTAATTTGTTATTTAGAGTTAATGTTCCGTCCGAGATGTTAATACTTCCGTTCCAACGATCGTTTGCCCCGTCAATGTAGGCTTCTCCGCCCATAAGATTTATTGTTCCGGTATCATTGATTGTAATTGAGGCATTGGTGTCAAGTCTTCCGTTTTTAATATTTAATTCACCGGTTGCGTTTGTACTGCCGATAATCAAGTTACCGCCGGAAATATAATCGTTTTCATTATTGAGGGTATTTGAGCCGGTAACGGTTGTTTTTCCACCGGTTTGGGTAAGAGTTCCCGATGTGTTTTTATCTGTCCCTGTCAGGTATAGGTTGCCGTTAGTGAGATTGATATTTCCGTTCCAATTATCGTTGTCGTTTATTGTAATATTACTGCCTGATAAATTGAGAGTACTGTTATTTGCTAAATTGACTTCTGCTCCGGCCTCAATTGTGCCTCTTGAACTTGACATTGTTGAGGGTTCTTGTTCTGTTCCGATATTTAAAATTCCGCCTGAAATTCTGTCGTAAGTATTATTTAATTCAAACGAAGTGCCGGTTACCGTAGTAATACCTCCGGTTTGTATTAGAGCCGCATCTGTATTTTTTCTGGCATCCATAAGGTTTAAATTACCGCCTGATACGTTAACTCTGCCGTTCCAAATATCGTTGCCGTTTAATGATACACCGCCGCCTGAAATATTTAATGTTGAATTTGTGTTAATGTTTGTAACAGCTTCAGATTTAATCGTACCTTGTGAAACTTTAACTTCGGTCAAGGTTGTTCCGTTTCCGATATTGAAAGTTCCTCCGGCAACACTGTCTGCGATGTTGTTAAGGTCAAACCCAGTTCCGTTAACTACGGTTGTTCCGCCGCTTTGTGCGTAGGTTCCCGTAGAATTTTTTGTGACGGATTCCATGTTTAATGTACCTGATGACATGTCAATTCCGCCGTTGTAGACAGTATTGTTGTTTAAATTAACAGTACCGCCGGTAATTTTTAGAGTTCCTTTTTCTTCGATATCTACGTTGGTGTTTGCTCCGATTGACCCCTTAGATATGCTCATATCAGATATTGTTGTTCCGTCACCTATAATTAGTGTTCCGCCGGTTATTTTGTCTGAAGTATCATTCATATCAAAACCGGTTTCAAGAACTTTGGTTGTTCCTTTAGTTTGAGTATAAGTTCCGTTTTTGTTGTTAATTCCGATTAGAGCAAGGCTGCCGCCGGTCACGTTGACATTCCCGTTCCAAGTGTCGGAATTGTCAAGAGTAACATTACCGCCTGAAACATTGAGTGTATTGTTATTGTTAATTGTAAGGCTTGCGCCTTGACCTATTGTACCTTGTGAAACGTCTAAACTATAACCGTTTTCAAGACTGAATGAGCCTCCTGAAATGTTATCTGCCGAGTTGTTAAGGTCAAAATCACCAGAAACAACAGTTTTACCTCCAGTTTGAGTAAAAACACCGGTGCTTTTTTTTGAAATATTGCCAAGTGTTAGCGTTCCGTCAGATATATTAACATCTCCCTGCCAAGTGTCTTTTGAATCTAACTCAACATCCCCGCCCGTGATATCTAATGTTGCATTTCGGTTTATGGTAACAAGAGCATCTGCATCTATGTAACCTTGAGATACTTCTAAGCTGCTGACGGTGGTTTTGTTCCCTATATTCAAAGTCCCGCCTGCGATGATATCGTCAGAATTACCTAAATCAAGACCTTCTCCTATAACAGTAACTTTTCCGCCTGAAATGTTTAAGCCGTTAACGGAAGCTTTGTTAAGTTCTAAATTCCCGCTTGATTGAACTATACTTCCGAGTATCGAATCCGTGCTATCAATAACTACGTTGCCGCCTGAAACAGACAAAGTTGTATTTGCAGATGTGCTGAGTGTGACTGCCGATGATATGGAAGAACCGTTATTTATTGTCAAATCCCCGTTAGTTAAAGCAAGACTGCCGGTTATAGCGTTTATAATTCCGTTTGTTGTACCTGAAAAATAGTTACTGACAGATAAATTCCCTCCGTTAAGATTTACGTTTACGGAAGATTCATCTCCGCTTTTCCAAACGTAGGTTTGTGATGTTGTATTATCGAATAAATTTCCCGAAAATCCATCTGCAGTTGCTTGACCCGTAATTGATACTGTTTCAGCAAAGACAGTATTTGCACTATTTCCTATCACGGCAATACATGCTGCAACTGTTAAAATTTTCCTCAGATTATTGTTCATTAAATTCCAGTTTATTACTAACGATACCTATCCTTTTTTATTGTATCGTATTGTTTTGTATAAGCAAGAATTTAGTATTTTGTAACATTTACATGATAACTTTATTTCTAAAGTTTTCTTGTTGAACAATGCTTATTAATTTATTTAAGAAAGATTTGTATCTGGCTCTCACTGCTTCTCCTGACAGGACGATATCCGCATCATTTTTGCAAGGGCGGATGTATATTTCTGCTTTTTGGGAGGCGTTTTTATAGATGCCTTTTGCAGATTCTCCCAAATCTCTTTCTGCGGCTCTGACAAAAAATCTTTCTTTTTGTATTTCGGGTCTTACGTCTACATATATTTTAAAGTCAAATGCGTCTTTAATTTTTTCGGTAAGCGCAAATAAACCCTCCGAAATAATAATTTTGGAAGGTTGTGCTAATGTATGATTGTCATATCGGATTGCTGTACCTGACATGTCGTATTTTGGAAGCAATACGGATTTACCGTTTAATAATTCTTTGACGTGTTCGCTCATCAATTCTAATTCCAAAGCCTGCGGTACATCAAGGTCATAATGTTTTGCAAATTCCGCAAAACTTCCTGCAGCTTTTACCATTTCCGAACGATCATAATAATAATCATCCGTATTTACTCTTGTAATTGCATCTTCAATTTCAAATTCTGTGGCAAAGGATTTGATAGTGTCAATAATATCAAGAGTAATTGTAGACTTTCCGCTTGCGGTTTCTCCTGCAATTCCGATTGACGCCGGACGTGTAATGTGTCCTGATAAAAATCTTGCCAATTTAGAAATAATTGACGGTTTATAACTCAAAAGAATTGACCCGTCTGATTTTAATTCTTCTTCAAAAATTTTTTTAAGCTTTTCTTCTACTGCCTGAACTCTGTTAAACGGAACTGAAACGTACATTTTTTTTGATACTTGTTTTTTAGTATTTGTCGTTTCTGCTGTTTTGCTAAGTATGTATTCTGCCATTACTAACCTTTTTACTACATGTATAGTCTTTTTCATGAATATACCAAAATAAAGTCAAAAAAAAAATATTTTTTGTCAAAATGTTAACTTTGGTAAATATAATTTAACAATTTTTATAAAGGTCGCAATTTTTCACTAAAAAAAGTTTTTATAAAAATATATGGTAGAAAAGATTAGGAATTTAGGTTATGGGCATAGAAAGTTTGAATACATACACTCCGATTTATCCGTCCTCAGCGTTTGTTAATCCGAGTTTTCCGGTAAATATTTCTTCAAGGACGAATAATAATCCGTATATTTTGGTGAAAAGTCCGGAAGGTAAATACGTTAGGATGACAAAAGAGGAATTTATACGTTGGATAAATTCTCAACAAAACAAACCTTCTACTGCGCCGGCTAATCCTTATGAATTAGGTCCAGAAAAAGGCGGGAAAAGGGTTATAGATGTTGATAACGTAACAGAACCTTTGCATCCGGGATCATCTGCACCTAAAGATCATTCTTGTCCGCCTGAAAAGATTGAAGAATATGAAAATAATATTTTAAACGGAAACGGCGAGATTGATAATTTTAGACAAGGTAAGCGCGGCGATTGCTATTTGTTGTCAACAATTGAATCTATAAGACTTGCAAAAGACGGCGAAAATATATTGTCAAAGAATTACAAAAAGAATTCTGACGGTTCCTATACTGTGGTACTGCCCGGTGCAATTGCAGCAAGAAATCACTACATAGAGCAAGGTAACGGTGATAAATGCGCAATTACTGGACATTATACAATTACGGCTGCTGCAATAGAAAAAGCTCAAAAATTTTCGGGAATGTCTTATGCTTACGGTGATTTAGAGGTTATAATTTTTGAATTGGCGATGGAAGCTTTCAGGGCTGAAGTTAATGAAACAAATAAAGCTCTCGGGCAGCAAAGTGAAAAATATATAGCAGGTCAATTTGGTCCGATGTCTTCTTCCGATACGCTTTCAGGCGGTCAAATGTATGATGCTGTTTTTATTTTGACAGGTCAAAAATCTGATATTTATGAAGCTCCAAAAGCAAAAAGACGTAAAGCTAAATTGTACAGACCGGGTGAATACGGTTACGTCGGTGAGAAAAAATGTGAAAAACTGTTGGGTGCCGGAGCTTCAAAAGATAAGATTGTTGAAGTAAATAATATTTATGACAAAGACTCTGATTTGCAGCGTATGTTAGACAGTTACAAAGGCAGAGAAGATGAATTTACTATTACTGTCGGTGTTATCGTAGCTAAAAACGGCCCTGACGGCTCAACAAAAGCAGGCGGCGGGCATGCTCTTACGGTCAAGAAAATCACCGATGATTATGTAGAGGTTGTTAACCCTTGGGATACAACAAAAGCAGAAAGAATCCCGCGTGGTGATTTTGAAAAAATGGCAATGCACTTAAATGTTGCTCCTATTTCAAATGAAAGTTCGGACAAATTCTTTGAGGAAAATAATATTCCGAAATTGCATAATGAAAATCTCTTGGCAGATAATCCGATTAGTAGATTGTTAAAGTTATTATTTTCATAAAATATTGTTATTCCGTAATCGGTTTATGGTATAATCTCTCTGAAGATTGATTATTTAACAGGGAGTATTTTATGAATATTAATTCTAATTATCAAAACATTGCGGACAGTTATTTGTTTTCGACTGTTGCAAAAAAAGTCAGCGAATTTGCTTTGGCAAATCCTGATAAAAAAATAATTAAATTGGGCATAGGTGATGTTACTTTGCCGTTATGTAAGGCGGTTGTGGATGCTTTAAAAAAAGCAAGCGATGAAATGGGTGTTAAAGAAACATTTCGCGGCTACGGTCCTGAACAAGGGTATGATTTTTTAAAAACTAAACTCCAAGCCTATTACAAAACTCATAATGTCGAACTTGAACTTGACGAAATTTTTATTTCTGATGGTGCAAAATCGGATTTGGGAAATATTTTAGACCTGTTTTCTGTTGATAATACCGTTTTGGTTCCTGATCCCGTGTATCCTGTTTATGTTGATACAAATACTATGGCAGGAAGGAAGATAGTCTATATTGATGCGAATGCAGATAATGATTTTCTGCCGTTGCCTGATGAGAGTATAAAAGCGGATATTATATATTTGTGTTCGCCTAACAATCCGACAGGTGCTGTTTATAATAAAGAACAACTGAAAAAATGGGTGGATTATGCAAATAAAAACAATGCGGTTATTCTTTTTGATTCTGCTTATGAATGTTTTATCACGGATGAAAATCTGCCAAGAAGTATTTTTGAAATTGAAGGTTCAAAAACTTGCGCGATAGAATTTTGTTCTTTATCAAAAACGGCAGGATTTACAGGTACGAGATGCGGTTATACCGTTGTTCCTAAGGCGTTGGCTGACGGTGTTTTGAATAAAATGTGGTTACGCCGTCAAACGACAAAATTTAACGGTGTGCCTTATATTATACAAAGAGGGGCGGAAGCTGTATTCACGCCGACCGGTCAAAAAGAAATTCAAGAAAATCTTTGTTATTATAAAGAAAATGCAAAACTGATTTCTGATGTTCTTAAGAAACATAATATTTGGCATATTGGCGGAAAACATTCGCCTTATATCTGGTTAAAATGCCCGAATAATATGTCTTCTTGGGAATTTTTCGATTACTTGTTGGAAAATATACAGGTTGTCGGAACTCCGGGTGTAGGATTTGGAAAAAACGGCGATGGTTATTTCAGATTAACTTCTTTCGGAAGCCGAGAAAATACGATTGAGGCGGTTCAAAGACTTGATAATTTATTATAATTTATAAAAAGAGGCGGCGGCATCATTGATGCCGCCGCTTTTCTTATTTTTATTATTAAATTTCGCCTAAACTTTCTATTTTATAATTACATCCGACTTCTTCCTGTGCCAATACTGTAATGTCATTTAAGTACAAGGATAGAAGGGTGAAAAATATTTGTCTGTAATCCATAGGAACAATCAAGATTGGTTTGTAGATGTTTAATTTTTTTGATTTTCTTTGGATTTTTGCAGCAATTTTTTCCGCCAAAGTTCCGTCTATTGTTATTAGGCTGTCATCACTTTCTTCACAACCCAAAACGATATCTGAGTATGTTTTTTCGGATAACTCAAATGCGCTTATTGTTTCTCCGTCTTCGTTAGCGTATCGTCTGCATATTTGTCTTGAAAGAGATAGTCTTACTTTGTTTAAGATGTCAGCCTTGCTGCCATCGTCTGCAAAATCGTTAATCTTTTCAAATAAATATGTTATATTTTTAATTGAAACTTTTTCTTTTATTAAACTTGTTAGAAGATATTTAACGTCAGAATATGTCAATAAATCAGGAATGATATTTTCGATTAAAAATTCATTTTCTTTTTCTACGACATCCAGATATCTGTCAATATCATCGTAGTCTAAAAGGTCATCAACATATTTAACCGCAATATACTCAAGTGCTTTTGAGATATATTCAGACGGTGTTATACCTTTTTGCCAAAAATCTTTTGTTAATTCTTTTTCTATCCAAATAACTTTTCTTCCCGAAATTGCATCTGTGCCGGTTATTGAATTTTTTATCTTCCGTTCCGTGTGAAGTTCATCTGCGTAGAACATCAAATGCTTTGGACAAACTCCTGCTTTAAAAACCTCCATTCCGCGAATTCTGATACTAAATTCACACGAATTTAAGTTTTCATCATCTTTGAAAACTACTTTCGGAATTATGTATCCGACTTCTTCTGTCAGTTTTAATCTTGATTTAACGGTTTCCGCAATAAGTTCTTCCCCGTCGTTTCCTCTATCTGAATCAATAAATCCGAGAAGTTCTTCGCTAAGGTATATAGTAAGTTTTTCCTCGTGTAATTTTGAATACATTAAATCAGGAGAGGTAGCTTTATTTAACTGTGCTTTCAAATCTTCAAGCTCCTTTAACCCCGCAGAAATTCTGTCGTTGAGTTTTTTGCGCGATACTGATGCAGGAGCTTCTCCTTCGAGTTCAGCTTTAATTTTATTAACTTTTTCTTTTTGATGTCTTATTTTTGATTGGATTTCAAGACATTGTTCGTATTCGGTAAGTTTTGGAGAAAGCATTTTTTCCATTTGACTTTTAAAATCCGATATGCTGATGATGTCGCTTTCCTGATTGTTTTCATTTTTTGCTTCTTTCATAAAAATACAATTCAATTGAGAGCCGTTTTCTTCGTCGCCCACATCGTGCATACTGTATAAGTCCCAACCGTTCATAGACATTTCATTTAACAAGTTTTGAAGTTCTTGAGCGTCATCTCCTGAACATGTTTTAATTACGTATTCCATTCTGTTTTTTCTGTACATAATTTATTCCTTTAAAATTTTTATTGCCTCAATTGCAGTTTTTATAGCTTTTTCAGTATCGTGAACAACAGGGTTTTCGAGATTTAGTTTATCTCTTTCTTGGTTTGCAACTGTCAAAAATACCGAACCGACTTTAACTTTCAAATAACTTGCAACAACGAACAGAGCTGCTGATTCCATTTCAGACGCCAAACAACCTAAGCGTTTCCATGCTTCCCATTTGTTTTCGAGTTCGTAACTTACGGGTTTTGTTTCGGGTGAATGTTGCCCGTAGAAAGAATCTTTGCATTGAACAACTCCGGTATGATAAGTGCAATTCAGATTATTTGCAGCTTGAACAAGTGCATTAACAACTTCCAAATTTGCAACTGCCGGAAATTCAATTGGTGCGTATTCTTTACTTGTACCTTCCATTCTTATTGCACCTGTTGCAATAACTAAATCGCCGCCTTTTACATCAAGTTGCATCCCTCCGCAAGTTCCCACTCGGATGAACACTTCAGCTCCGATTTTTACAAGTTCTTCCATTGCGATAGCAGCAGACGCTCCGCCGATACCGGTTGATGTTACGCTGACTTTTTCACCGTTCAGATAACCTGTATAGGTGACAAACTCACGATTGTCACCTACAAGTTGTGCATTTTCAAAATATTGTGCAATTTTTTGGCATCTTTTCGGATCTCCCGGAAGTATAACGTACTTTCCGATATCACCTTCTTTTAATCCTATATGGTACTGTCTGCCGTCTTCTGAATAGTTCATTTATGCCTCTTTTAATGCTTGGTTTATTGACCTTTTAATTTTTGGATAATCAAATCGGTAACATCAACTCCGCCGACAAAAATAACTTGGTCTGATAAAATTGCATCCAGTTTGTGGCTAACCATTACAGCTTTTGCGGCTGATTGAACCTGATTAAGAATTTGAGTTTCTCTTTCGCTTCTTAATTTGAATAATGCTTCTTGTTTTGCGTTAAATTCAGTTTCTGTCTGTGTTGCAAAATTCTGTTTTTTTAGCGGAGTATCCAAAGATTTATACTGTTTTTCTTTATCTACCATATACTGTTGTAATTCAAGGCTTTTTGCATCAATTTCTTTTACTGCCTGTTGAGCTGCAGCGTAATTGTCAAGCACTTTTTGATAGTTTAAATAACCGACTTCTGCTTTAGCTTGTAAGCCTACATTTATAGTCATTCCTGCCGCTAATACTAACGCCATTAATTTAAATTTTTTCATAAATCCTCCTATATGTCTTTATTAATATAATATATCCCCTACGCCGAATGTAAAGTATCCGTTTTTAGAGCCGTTACGACCTGAGTTTGTGAGCGGAATACCGTAATCAATAGATAAAGGTCCCATGCCGGGTATAAATACCTTTAACCCAACACCTGCAGATACTGCGTACATCGGTCTGTCATATATTGTATTTGATACAGTTCCGTCAAATACTTTACCTGCATCAACCCAAGCTGTGAATCTCAAATTATTTAAGAATGCAATTCTTGTTCTGTCTAAGAACGGAATTGGTGTTGCAAATTCTGCTGAACCCATTACAAAGGCATTACCTGTACCAACGCCGCTCATTTTAAAACCTCTGATTGTATAAGGTCCGCCTAAACGGTATGCCATAACTTCAGGTAAGTCGCCGTGAATTGCACCTCCGCCTTTTGCGGTGAAAGATAAAGATGATTTTTTACCGACTGGAATGTACTGTTTAATCATACCGGTAAGTTTTCCGTTAGTTTTGTCAAACCCGTTCAGTCCGATATTTTCATCAAATCTTAAACTTGCCATTGTTCCATGTCTTGTAACTGTTGCAGAGTCTCTGGTATCGTATATCAATGCCGGACTCAAAGATAGGAACAATCCGCCTTCAAGTTGTTTTGCACGTTCTGAAATCGGAATATTGTATTTGTAGTAAAGGCTTGAAATTCCGTTGAAGTCACCTTCTCTAACATCAATATTTTCAACTCCTAAACTAAATGACGCTGTGGCGTGTCTGTTTTTCTTAAGTCTGTGTGCAACCGTCATTTCGCCGCCAAATCTTCTTTCTAAAGCCAACGGAATTTGGTAAGAACCAAAATCTCTAAAGAATAATCTTGTGTTCAAAGATGTGTCGGCATTGTAAAAATACGGTTTGAAGTAACTTAATTCCGCTTGAATGTTCATGTGGTCTTTGACTGATGAATCGTTAAGAATAACACCTGTACCAACCAAGCCTGTCAGGGACAATCTTTCGCATCTTCCTCTGAAGTTGTTTTCTGAAATTCCCATAGACCCGAACAAACCGGTTACAGTATCAATACCGCCACCGACAGATATGCTCGCTGTTCGTTGTTCTTGAATTTTTATTGTAATGTCATAAGCGTCAGGAATTTCTTCACTCGGTTCAATTTCTCTTGTTACGTCTTTAAATGCTTGTGTCGCATAAAGTCTGACTAAATCTTCTTTTATAAGGTTTTCATTATAAATCATGCCGGGTTCTGTCAGAATATTGCGGGCAATAATGTAATCTTTGGTTTTTTCATTACCCTCAATCATGATTTTGTCTATGATACCTTCTTTGATGCTTATGTTAATCGTTCCGTCAGGATCATCCGAAACTGAATCAATTCTTGCCAAAATATAGCCTTTTGACGTGTAAAGATCTTGAATTTGGGCGATTGCCTGATTAAGTTGCGCAATGTTTTGCGGACGTCCTTTCATTCCGCCAAGTGCGGCGATAATTTCTTCGTTAGAAACGACGGTATTCCCCTCGATTGTGAAATCTCTGACCGGAATGTTTTCTTCAAGTACGACTTTAACAGTTACTGAGCCGTCGTCGTTTCTTGAAGGTATAGCCTTCATTCTTTCCGTAAAATATCCTGTTTCATAGATTGTTTTTAAGTCAGTTTGCAAAAGGTCACGCGAATAACTTCCGCCTTGTTTCATTTGCATCTTTTCACGGATTTCTTCTTCAGCAATCGAGTTAAGCCCGTAAATTTCAATATCCTTAATTAACCGTTCTTCTTTATCTATCGGGGTATTGGAGTTGTTTGCGGAATAATCGGCAGGAGCTTCTGTGTATTTGTCAAAAACCGTACCGCTGTAACCGTTATAGTTAACGGCGTCATCGGATAAACCCATGCCTCCCCATACATCATCAACTGCGAATGTCGAAACCTGTGTCATTAACACTACAACTGATGCTAACACTAAGTTTTTAATGATATTTTTACAATATTTCAAGAATTATTGTCCTTACAAACTCTCACTACTCTCCACTCAAGATTGTATCATAAATTTTTCAAAAAGTACAAATATTTTACATCTGTTTACCAATTGCAATTTTATAGACCGTATTTTTGTTAAATTTGTACAATTCGGATAATATTATTGAAATGTCTTTTGCGCTAAACCCCTTTTCTTGTAACAGTTTTATGAGATTTTTCATTTCGAATTCTGAGGAATTGTTTTTATCTTTAAAAATCATTACAACAAATTCACCTTTTGTAATGTTTGATTTTAAATGGTTAATAATTTCAGTAATACTGTCAACTTTAACTTCTTCAAAAACTTTTGTTAATTCTCTGCCGAAAGCAACGTCGGTTTTGGGACGTACGGATTTTATAATTTCAAGGGTTTTGATTATTCTGTTTGGTGATTCGTAAAATATCAGGTTATGGTTTTTGTAATCTTGGGCGATTTTCTTTATTTGAGGGTCTGATTTTGGTAAAAATCCAATGAACGTGAAATCTTCACTATCCCGTGAAATTTGGGATAAAAACGTAATAACCGCATTTGCTCCCGGTAGTGCCGTTGTTGAAAATCCGTGCCTGTTCAGTTCTTTTACTATAACAGAACCCGGATCGCAAATCAGCGGAGTGCCGGCATCAGATACAAGCGCCATTTTTTTACCGCTTTTTAGTGTTTCAAGTATTTGGTTAATTCGTTCTTTTTCGTTATATTTGTGATAAGAAACGCATTTTGTCTTAATATCAAAGTGGTTAAGAAGTTTTTGAGTAACTCTGCTATCTTCGCAAGCAATTAAATCAACGCTTTTCAAAACCTCGATTGCGCGCAACGTGATATCTTGCAGATTTCCGATAGGTGTCGGTACAATGTAGAAATCAAATTCTTTCATAGTTAAATTTTACCATAAAAACTTATGATATAATGTATTTATGGTAAAAAGCGTATATATACATATTCCGTTTTGTAAGTCAAAGTGTCATTATTGTTCCTTTGTTTCGTACGTAAAGCCGGAATTAAAGAACGATTACTTGCAATCGTTGACAAAAGAAATAAACTTTTTTTATGAAAATGAAGTATTAGAAACCTTGTATATTGGTGGCGGAACTCCGTCGATACTTGAGGTGTCGGAGATAAGCAACCTTATAAAACTGTTCAGAACCAATAAGAATACAGAGGTGACATTGGAGGTTAACCCTGAGGGCGGGAGTTACGATTTTTTTCGTGGCGTGTATGATGCGGGAGTAAATCGAATAAGTCTTGGATGTCAGAGCTTTAATGATGGTATATTAAGGCTGATAAACCGAAGACACAATGCGGGTCAGGTTGTAGAATCTGTCAGATTAGCTCAGGATGCAGGTTTGTCAAATATCAGTTTGGATTTAATATATGGCTTGCCAAAGCAGTCGCAAGACGGTTTTCTTCATGATTTGGAACTTGCATTGACGCTTGGGGTAAAACATATATCGTTATACGGATTGAAACTTGATGAAGGTTGTTATTTTTACCAAAATTTACCGGAGGATTTGCCGGATGATGATATGCAGGCGGATATGTATTTGGCGGCGGTTGAATACCTTGAGAGCATGGGTTTTTATCAATATGAGGTGAGTAATTTCTCGCAAAAAGGGTATAATTCCGCGCATAATACGGTATATTGGGATAATAATGAATACTACGGTTTTGGCGTCGGTGCTCACGGTTATAAGAACGGTATCAGATATGAGAACGCTGATGATATTGAAACTTATTTAAGTGATTATGTGACCAAAAAGGATTCTAAACTATTGTCAGAGCGGGAGAAACTTGAGGAAACGATATTTTTGGGTTTGAGAAAAACTTGTGGGATAGATGTTTCGGAAATCAATTCAAGATACGGGATAGATTTTGAGGAGCGGTATAAGGATGTTATACAAAGATACACAAAATTAAACTTGTTGAAAAAGACGGAACGTGGGTATAAATTGACTTTGCAGGGAGTGCTGGTCAGTAATGTTGTTTTGGCTGATTTTATATAGCATTTTTATGCCTAAAACCCATGTCTCCTTGAATTTATTCTAAGGTAGAACGTAAAAATTCCCCACTCCTAAGGTAGGAGAGGGGGCAGGGGTGAGGTCTGGTCAAGGTTTAGCAAGTATGTTAGGGTGAATAAGCCGAGCAGAATATAAAAAGTCAAACAAATATGTCATCCTGAACTGCGGATTTTCGGTAGAGTGAGCGAGTGAAACGAGCGAAACTCGTAAGAGCAAAGAACACGATTGAGCGACT
>JBJEGJ010000047.1:0-40500 GCA_051874955.1 Candidatus Gastranaerophilaceae bacterium | reverse complement strand
TTTGTTTCAATTTCACTTGCAGGAGTTTTTCCGCCGTAATATTCGGTTGTATTATCATCGCAAGTCGCATTTTCGCCTTTATTTTCACCCCAGTTTTTGGTCGGGAAATTTCTGTTTAAATCAACTCCGTTTGAGTTTGTTCTTTGTTTTAATTTCATTCCGTCAGGATTTAAACAAGGAATGAACAATACACCGTTTTTCAATTGTTTATTTGCTATATATTTTTCAATGAGGTGTTTCCCTTGAGGTTCATCACCGTGAAAGACCCCAATAATCAGAATATTATCATTTTTGCTTGGTGTTCCTATAAGTTCAATTGTATTCCCGAGTTTTGTTTTTTTATTCATATAATTTCTCTTGATTTTTAGGTTTGACATATTTTATTGCGGCAAATTTTTGATAGAATACGGTTAATTTGTAAATAGAGCATCAATAAATTCATCGGGATTAAATGCTTTTAAATCGGTCATTTTTTCTCCGACCCCGACGAGTTTTACGGGAAGTTTCATTTCTTTGGCGATAGCAATAATAATTGCGCCTTTTGCGCTGCCGTCAAGTTTTGTAAGTGCAACGGATGTCAAATTTACGGCTTGTTCAAATACTTTTGCTTGCTGTAATCCGTTTTGCCCCGTGTTGGCATCTATTACAAGGATACTTTCCCTTAATGCGTCGGGAGCTTGTTTGTCAATGACCGTTTTAATCTTTTTTAATTCTTCCATTAGGTTGAATTTATTTTGTAATCTGCCTGCGGTATCGACCAATATCACATCATAAGTTTCATTTTTAGCTTTTTGAATTGCCTCATAAACAACAGATGCCGGATCAGCTTTGTCCCTGCGAACAATATCAGCTCCTGCACGTTCAGACCAGATGTTTAATTGTTCTTCAGCTGCAGCACGGAAAGTGTCGCCTGCCGCAATTAGAACTTTTTTGCCTGACTGCTTGAATTGATATGCCATTTTTGCAATAAGTGTTGTTTTTCCCGCTCCGTTCACCCCTGCAATAAAATATATATTAAGCTCATTTTCTTTATAATTAAGTTCTGTTGAGCCTGTCAAGGAAAGCGTTTTTTTAAATTCATCTTTCAGATAATTTTTTAATTCTGACGGCTTGGCATTTTTTTTATTTCTGAGGTTATCCACTAATTCGGCTGCATAATTAACACCCAAATCCGCACTAATTAGTGTATCTTCTATCTCATCCAAAGCAAATTCGGAATACTGTTTGTCATTTTCATTAACATTTGCCAATGTATTGCTGACAAGCGTTTGTGCGGTGTTTGAAACCGCTTGTTTTAAGTCATTAAATTTATTTTTAAAAAATCCAAACATATTACTTAATGCCGTTTTCGACGATAACTTTGGCTAAAATTCCGTTTATAAATGCTGCACTATCATCTGTTGAATATTTTTTTGCAAGTTCAAGTGCCTCATCAACAGCTACTTTCATCGGAGTTTCTTTTACGTAAAGCAACTCGGAAATTGCAATTCTTAAAATATCTTTGTCCATTTTTACAAGTCTGTCAAAATCCCAACCTGTTGAATATTGTTTTATCATTCCGTCGATTTCATCGTGGTGTTGTTGGTAAGCCTGAGCAATTTTTATTGCAAAATCTTTTACATCATTTTGAGAATCTAATGTCGTAAATTCTGCAATTTCAAGTGCTAAGAGTGCTTTTTCCGCAACATTAATCATTTCATTAATTCTGCCTGTGAAATCTGATGTTAATGGCATCGGAACAGGTATATTTGCAGCTTCAAGAGGTCTGTTCAGGTTAATTTCGTGTTCGGCCTCATAATCTTCAATTCTGTTTTTCATATCAAGTAAAGCTCCCAGCGTTACTTTTAAATCGTCTCCTGCGCTGCTTGAAAGTATCCTTACTGATTTTAAAATGATATCATCCAAATTTTCTTTGGAATAATTTGTAATAGTTTTATCAAATTGGGAAAACAGAATAAAAGCTAATTCCCTTGCTGCTCTACGCGCTTGCATATATTTACCTCTTTATTTTTCATATTTTACTTATAGCGTAATGCTATCATGAAAAAAAATGTACGTAAAGATTAATTCAAATCCCTGATATCTTGCAGCAAAATAAAAATGTATTACTAATGAAAACAAGGTGTGCAATCTTACACACCTTGTTTGATAAAATTTCCCGAAATTCAATTGTTATTCGGCAACTTCTTCTTTGTTAATATCTTTAACGCTCAAAGCAATTCTGTGTTCTTGCGGAGTGAATTTCTTGATAAGAACTTCTATGCTGTCGCCAACTTTATAAGCATTGAACGGATTAACATTTTCTTCAGCCATTTCAGAAACAGGCAATAATGCTTCAACACCAGGGAAGATGTTAATGAATGCACCAAAACCGGTAACTTTATTTACTGTTCCTGTGATTACCTGACCTTCGGAGAATTGACCTTCAATTTGTTGCCATGGATCTTCGCCCATTCTTTTTAATGAAAGTGAAATTCTCTTTAATTCGTTATCAATTTTAATGATTTTAACTTCAATTGTTTCACCTAAAGAAATAACATCTGACGGATGTTTAATTCTTTGCCAAGAAATTTCAGAAATAGGAAGTAAGCCGTCGATTCCGTTGATGTCAACAAATGCGCCGAAATCTGCAATTCTTACAACTTCACCTTTTACAACCTGATCAACTTCAAGTTCTGAAAGGATGTTGTCAACAACTTGATCGCGTTGTTCTGCAACAGCTTGTCTTTGAGAAAGGATAAGTTTGTTCTTTTTAGGATCAGCTTCCAAAACTTTAACTTCGATTTTTTGGTCAATCAAACCGTCAAATGGTGTACCTGTTCTAAGTTGAGATGATGGGATGAAACCTTTAAGATCTGCAACATCAACCAATACGCCACCTTTAACAACAGAAACAACTTTTGCAAGAATTGTATCACCTTGAACTTTTGCATCGTTAAGTTGAGCCCACGCTTGAGCAAACGCAAGTCTTTTAAGTGATAAAAGCATTCCTTCTTCGTCGTGTTCTTCTTTTAATACATAAAATTCTCTAACGTCACCGATTTCTAACGGAGTTTCTTCTTCTGCAGAAGAAATTTCTTTGTTAGATAAAAAAGCTTCTGTTTTAGCACCGCGAACGCTGATAAGATAACCGTCTTGGTCTTTTCTCAATACTGAACCTTCTACGATATCAGCAACTGAGTGAGTTTTTGAAAAGCTTTCTTCCAATAGTTTTTCAAATTCGTCTAATACTTGTGTCATTTTTTTATTCTCCTTTTCTTTTTTTTAGTTCGTTATTATGAACTTGTTTCAAAATCCGTTTGAACAGGTTTTGAAAGAAATACATAATTATATGTTGTTTAATTTGTCAATTACGTTTTGGATAACGCTTTGTGGAGTTGAGGCTCCGGCTGTTATTGAAATTTTTTCGGATTTTTGGATTAAATCCTGATAATTATCCAGTTCATCACTTGTTTCAATGTGAATTGTATCGGTAATATCTTGTAGAATTTCTGCAAGATGAGTTGTGTTAGCACTTTTTTTTGAACCCGCTACAATCATCAAATCGCTGTTTGCGGCAAGCTCTTTAGCTTCTGATTGACGCTTTGATGTGCTTTGGCAGATTGTGTTTGCGATATGAAGTTCTTTTGAAACAGGTGTAAGATATTCAATAATGGTGTTCAAGGTTGAAATCATTTGTGTTGTTTGGACAACAACTCCAATTTTTTTGTGTTCTTTTAACTCTTTTTCTATAGGCATTAATTTATCAACGGTATCGGCAACGACCACTTTATCGCTGAATTGAAGCGCGTTTGCTTTTATTGCAATAACTTCAGGGTGTTCGGATTTGCCGACAATAATCAGGTAATACCCGTCTTTTGCTAATTCTATTGCTTTTTGCTGAACTTTTTTTACATCAGGACAGGTCAAATCGAAAACTTCAAATCCTGCATTGTGAATTTTTTCAAAAATTTCCGGGCTTTCACCGTGACTTCTGATTACGCAAATGCCCTCGCCTTTTTGAGGTAATTCGTACAAGGTTTCTATTCCTAAAGTTTTTAATTCCTGTATAACCTGAGAATTATGTATCAATTCTCCAAGCACAAATATTTTTTTGTCCGGGTTTTCGGATTTTAATTTTTTAACGGTTTCAACAGCCCGCTTTACACCGTAGCAAAAACCTGCAAATTTAGCTAATTTAATTTCTTTCGGCAATTATTATTGTCTTCTTTCTAATGAACTCGCAGGGGTAAATATATTTTTTATAATTATTTATTCCCTGTTGTGTCTAAATTACAACATAAAAAGATCCGGTTGTCAAATGTAAGACTACTGTTTTTTTATGCGTTAAATTTGATACCATGAGGGAATTTTTTATTTACTGTTGTTCTCATCCCGACTTTGTTTGAACCAAAATATCCATTGAAGTAGTCCCCTTCAGCCGTTGTGAAAGCTGTTGTTGGTTGATAATCGTATCTTCCGTATTTTTCTCTCCACGCATCAGAGCCCGGAGTTAAAACAGTATCATTCATTGCCAGTTCTGTTGTGTCTTTTTGTTCAGGTTGTTCAAGTACTGATACGGTATCTTTATCAGAAGAAATGACATTACTCATAAGAGGTGATTGTTGTATTGTCGGATTTTTAGCCTTTTTAGGCGGGTTAACTTTAGCAAGAGTTGTATCTTGTGGTTGTTGTTCTTCTTCGTCGATAACAAATGATTGCTCATTTTCAGGTTGTGTATTTTGAGCTGTTTGTTCAGCGGTTTCAATACCTCTGAATTGTTTAAATCTTTCTTCCATTCGTTCTCGTACATCTCCCGGAAGATATTTAGCGTATTCTTTAAAGTCTTGATAGGTCATTGAACCGATATTTTTGTTAATAAATTCTGCAATGATTTTGTAATCTAAGTCTTGAAGATTATCAATCTTTTTAGATTGCATCAAAGCGTGTATCCTGTCTTGCGGAAGTTTGTTAAGCAAATCTTTTTTGATTGTATCAATTGAACATTTCAAATACAATTCTTCGATAATAGATTGATCGCTGATGTTATCAACAAATGCGTTGATTGCGTAAGCAGAACTGTTAATCAACCTATCAAGGAATATTTCTTTTGCTCCCAATTGAGCAACAATTTCGTATATTGCGGTTATACTTCCTGCGTTCATCAATTGTTGTTTGATTTTTTCTTTTTCTGATTTCGTAATATTACCGTCAAGGTCAAGTTGTTCAAGAGTGTCCTCTACGGTTTGCTCTACTAATTTTTTAGCATCGTATTCGCTGATTGATTGTCTGATTTTTTCTTCTGTTTCTTTAGCTTTTTGTGCAGCTTCTTCTCTTTCTACTTCAAGAAGGGTTTCTTCCTGCATTCTTTTGATTGACTCAGTTTCTTCTTTTTCCATAGATGTGGTTTTAGAAGATTTAGTTGTTTCGCTTGTGTCGGATGTTTGTGAAGTTTGAGAATTTTCTGAAGAAACTGAAGTTCTGCGAGAAGAATTAGCTATAGCTTGAACAGTTTGAGCTGTTGCGTTTTGAGTTCCGGTTTGTTGTTTTGCTGCAGGTTGGCTTGCTCCTTGCGTTGTTGTAGTATTTGTTTTAGCAGGAGCGTATGAAGCCGTAGCATTAGAATTTGTGTTTGTATTTGAGTTTGAGCTTGCTTTATCAGTTGTAGCCGGTGTGGTTTGGGATAATGTTTCTTGAGAAACTTGACCGGTTGCCATTGCAGTTTTGATTTTAGCCTGAGTTTCAGGCGGATAATTTTGAGCTGCAGTTGTTACGTAATTGTTGTATTGAGTTTTTGCAGATTTAGATTCGACGTATTTAGAACCTGCAGCAAGACCTTCTAAGATGTATTCATTGTCAATGGTAGAAAGATTTTTGCTAAGTTCAACTCTGGCTGTGTCGTCTTTTGCAGTTTCAATGAGTGATTCTGACGCCATTGCTATTGCGGCAGGAGCAGCTTGCTTGCTGTCTGATATGGCTTTCATATCCGTAGCAATTTGTTTAGGTGATAAAACGTCGTTCATTCCTGTTGCTATTAAACGAGTATATTTTTCATCAACACGGTTAAAGCCGTTGGTTTCAAATTCTTGTCTTGCTTTTTGTGACATACCCATTGCTACTTTTGTACAAATAAGGGCTGTTTCTCTTTTACCGTGTTTAAGAATATGATATAATTCGTTTTCAGCACCCGCACCATCGCCTTTAGTTACTGCAACTGCGAATTTAACATCTCTACATTTGCTTAATTCTTGTATAAATTGCTCATTGTATCCAAGAGCTTTTAAATGTTTTACCAAATGATTAAACTCTTCAGGCTTAATGTTTTGAGCTAATCTCTTAAGTTCTTCCGGATTGGTGTTTTTATTAACTGTTTTACTAATTAATTCATTAACATTTTTATAGCCGTTGTCTTTTGCAACTTTGTCGTAGTTTATGAAATGGCACAGTTCTCTGCCTGTTTTATCTATTTTTTCTAATGTATCACAGGTTTCCAGTATTTCTTTTTTTATTTTTGGATCAATGTTAGGGTCGTTTTTAATCTCTTCTCTGATTGTTTTATAATTTACTTTACCGCCTTTTTTCTTGATTCTGACTGCGGCATCGTTCCAAGTATATCTCGCGTCCTCAGATAAATCTTTTATGTTTTCTTTTGCTATGAGTTTTTTAATATCTTTAGCTTTTATTTCCTTATTATTTTCAATTAGATTAATACATTCTGTTGCAATGTTTTTTAAGCTTTTTTTACCTTTTTCTTCTACCCCCGGGAAGAGTTTGGTGAGCATTTTATCAGCTTTAGATGATATATAAGCTTGTTTTTCTTCTGCTGTTTTTAATTTATTATACTCAGGGTCTTCTTTTTTAAATATTTCATCCAAATAAACATTTAATTTTTCTTCAGGTGATTTATTTTGCCATTCTTTACTGTTTCTTACTTCTTCAGGAATAAGATTTTTTAGATCTTTTACGAATTTTTTTGTTTTTGCATCCTCGATTAATTGGTGACGTTGCATATTATTATCCATGTTTACAAAATCATCAATTGATATATTTTCTGAGTGAAGAGCTTCTAAAACTTCAGAAAATTTTGAAACGATTGTATTCTGTTCTAAAGTACTTGCATTTAGAAATTTGCTATAATCTTCTTCTGCGATTTGTCCTAATTTTTCAAATTGTTGTTTTCTATATTCTAACTTTTCTTCTTCGGTAGTTAAACTTGCATATTTTTTATCATTTTTAGTCAAATATGAATCTAAATAGATATTTAATTTTTCTACCGGAGTTTTATTTTTCCATTCGGGAGATGTTTTTTCCTCTTCTGTGACAACTGATGCTTCTTCTTCATTGTTTTCAGGAGGAACATCGGTTGTAGTATCTTCCGTATCTGTGTCGGAAACTTCTGTTGCCGGTTTTGTTTTGTTGACATCGGAGGTGTTTTCTGTCAACTGGTTTGCTATTGAAATATATTCTTGAATTTGCTCATCAGTTAGAACAGGATATTGTTTTTTGATTTCAGAAATTTTTTCTTCATTCGTTAATGATGTTTGTAGAGCTTGAATGAAATTAATTATTTCACTATCAACAGATGTGTTGTTCTTAAATTCAATATTGGCGTTACTTGTTTTAACGTCCGAATTTTGTGAACCTTTCTGGGTAGTATTTACTTGATTTGTGTTTGTTATTTTCTCTGCTCTGATACTCATATTCTCATCTCTTAATTTTTTAGCACATATTCATGAAAAAAAAATTCTTACAAGTTTTTCAAAATTTTATATTTTTTTTACAAAAGTTAATATTTTTGTTACATATTTTATAAAACTCGGCAACCGTTATACGGTTGCCGGTTGATAAATAGTATTTACAGGTTAATTAATATTTTATAACTGCTATATCCGGTGGAAACAATGTAGTTTTTTTTGTTTGTACAAATTTTATACCTGTAAAGTTACGATATTTATTATCTCCTGCCATAAGGTCGATAATGTCGTTTGCGGCATCATCTGAAATTTTTATCTCTTTGTCAATAAATTTCATGTCGTTAGCGCCGTACTCTATATAATGTACATAAGCTCCGGCAAATTCGTCCTTTTCTCCAAGATCGTGGTGGATTAATTTTCTTACTGTCGGTGGATCTATAGTATTGTAATACTTGTCAAGGCTTTGAAAGTTATATGGTAACAGTACAATTTCACTACAACCTTTGGAATCAGGAGAATCTTTTAAGAATATCATTGTGTATGAGCCGTCTTTATTGATGATTTCTCTTGATTGAATAAACTTACCTTCTTCTTTTGCGAATTTGAGATAAGTGTAATAATCTCTACTTTTTGCTGTTTGTGATTGGTTTGATGCTTGAGGAACTTCGCTAACCATTTCGGTTGGATTTGTTTCAGCGTATTCATTATTGTTGTTTGCCGCTTTTGCGTTTATTGAACCTGTTGCAAGTGCCATTAATAACGCAACCGGAACCGTAACCATTGCTCCTGCTTTATTATCTGTAGTTTGCGGATTTCCTTGTTCTCTTTTTGTGTTTTTGCCTTGAAAATTTACATTGCCTGATGTAAAACTAGCATTTATCACAGGTGCTATTGCCATTTTCCTTAACTCCTTTTTTGTTTTCTTTAGGTTAACCCCTTAACCCTTTACTAACTCTTTTCAACTACAATTATAGCAGTTTTTTAAATTTTGTAAAGAACCCTGTTAAAATTGAGTTTTGCTTTCAAAAACTCCTAAATAAAAAATTTTGTTACTTTGGGATTTAAATCTTTACATTTGTTAAAACTAATCTGTATGAGAAGTTAAGCCAAGTGTTTTGTTGTTATCAATTTCAATAATATGTTTAATAAGTGTGTGAGCCGTTAAAAGCATATAAGGGTTAATTTCATTTGTTTGTGACATATTTATGCCTGCGGATTGCTTTGTTTGTTTGTCGGTTTTGATATTATCATTATTATGAAAACAGATGGCAGATTCCATTGCGTAATGTTTTTGTTCACCTTCTATTCTCAGTTGAAGTTCTTGTTTTGGAAATTCGTTTGCTGCATCAATAATAACCTGAACGGAATTTGATGTTTCTAAAATGAGGGTTGCTTTTACTGTCCCATAGTTTATAGTTGTTACCGTAATGGTGAGGATACTGTCGCTTTCTTCTTTTGAATCAGCTTGCGGTTGAATTTCCAAGTCAAAACCAACCCCGTCTTCAAGCGGGAGCCAAGGCAGGTAAAGCATTAAAATCAGTTTTAAAGTTTTTTGCGGATTGTTTTCGGATGCGACGGAAATACTTGCATTTATGAGTTTTGCCATATCTTTCATCTGAGAAAGGTCACTAATTCCGGCTTTTGAGGCTTCTGTCATTGACATAATGAGTTTTGTTATGGCGTCTTTCCCGTTTGTCTGTATCAGTTGCGCGATTTTATCAAGTTTTATCATTCCGCCGGATAGAATTTCAAGATTTTTCAATGAACCTTGAATTTGACTTGCCAGTTGAATATTTGCCATATCTTGCGCTGTTGTGGTACTCAGTCCCTGTAGTTGAGCAAGAATTTGTGCCTGAATTTGCGATAATGAGTTTCTCTGAGCCGCAAGTTGAGCCGAAAATGCACTGTTAAATTGTGAATAAGTCATCCCGCGCTGGAGCATATAGATAAATTCGTTCACATTTTTTGGCAGTTGTAACACATCTTTTGCATAAATTGCTCTGTCGATATTTTGTAATGTGTTTAGTTGTAAGTTTTGTACTGCAGGTTTTTCAACTGCGGATTGAATAATATTTTGCGCAGTATTTGCAAGATTTTGTGCGGATTGTTGCGTGGCTGGCTGTAGTGGCGTATTTACAGCACTTTTTGCGACAAAAGTTTGTCGGGCATAATTTTGTCCGAAATTGCTCAAAAATCTTTTTAAATCTATACCTGACATACGTTTAATTTAACTGATTTTTTTGAAAAAGTCCAGTCTGAGCACTTTTAGTTTGATATTGGTAAATATGATTGAGGATAGCTGTAATCCTCTAAAAATCCGAGATTTTTGTACAAACGTAATGCCTGAAGGTTGTTTGTTTCCGTTGTTGTATTGATTTCGGTGAGCGGTAAGTGGTTTTCTTTGATTGTATCAAGCAGGAAGTCCATTGAATGTTTCAACATAATTGTTGATAGTCCTTTGCCTTGATGTTCATCTTTTATACCGACTAACGGAATATTTACAATAGTTCCGCCGGTTAAGTTCATAAATGCAAAACCTACAGGTTTGTCATTGTAGAGAAGAACGCTTGTTGAATTTGGCATAAATTCCGCATAAACATCTTTTACAACCTTTGTTATAATATCTCGTGTTCCTTCTTTTGTTGTAAATCTTGGGTCAAATAGTGCATCTGAGCTTTCTTTGAATGATTCGTTTATAACTTCTACCGCATCTTCAAAGTATTTGTCATTCCAAGCTACGACCTTGTAGTCTTCCGGCAGAGATACAACTCTTGCTCGGTCAAAAATTTCGCGGGAAGCCGAAGAATTAAATTTGTATCTTAAAACTTCAATTCCTACAAATCTGAATCCCAGTTTTGCAATTACGCTGATTAGTGATTTTTGTTCGCCCAACATCGGATAACATACAATTTTATCTTGCCTTAAGGTTTGAGTTACGTCCAAAAACTTTGTCAGAAGCTCTTTTGCGCGTTCCGCGAAGTTGTTGTGGTCTTTAGAATGGATGATGTTTAGTTCAATTGCTTCCGAAATCGCTGTTGTGTAAACCAAAAAAGCAATAGGTGTATCTTCTTCGTATAATACAAGACATTTAATTAAATCTTTGTCTATGGCTTCCAAAAAACCGTCATAATCCAGCGGTTCCAACTCAAAATTATATTCGGAGGTCGCTTTGGTGCGAAAATCTTCATATAGTTTTTCAAATATTCCGTATTCGTTTGCCGATAAAAGTTTTGTATTATACATTAAATGTACTCCTTTATAAGTAGTGGTGCATTTTTTCTTTTTTTGTATTGATGTATCGTTGGTTGTATGGTGTAATTTCAGATGATACTTTAATTATATCATTTACTTTTAATCCGTACCCCTCCAGTCCTATGATTTTTTTAGGATTGTTAGTGATTAAGTTAAATTCGGTATATCCAAGTTGCACTAAAATTTGTGCTCCCGTGCCGTAATCACGCAAATCTGATTTGAAACCTAGTGATAAATTGGCTTCGATTGTATCCTGCCCTTGTTCTTGCAACTTGTAGGCTTTTATTTTGTTGCAAAGCCCGATACCTCTGCCTTCGTGGTCTGTTAAGTATACTATTGCGCCTTTTCCGTAATCATTTACATATTTCAACGCATTATGTAATTGAGAATTACAATCGCATTTCAGACTGTGAAAAACATCTCCTGTTAAACACATACTGTGAACACGTACCGCCGGAATTTTATCCGAACCGTCATCTTTGACCAATGCAACATGTTCTGTTCCATTAATTTGGTTTTTGAAAGCGTAAAGTCTAAACTCTCCGTACGGTGTCGGTAAATTGGTTTCCGCTTCGCAGGTTACGAGTTTTTCGGATTTTAATCTGTACGCAATCAGTTCCGCGACGGAAATAAATTTCATATTATGTTTGTCTGCAAATTCTCTCAGATAATCACGTCTTGCCATGTGTCCGTCCGGAGCCATAACCTCGCACATTACTCCTGCAGGTCGGTGGTTGCACAATTTGGCAAGGTCAACAACTGCTTCTGTATGCCCTGTACGTTCTAAAACCCCGCCTTTTCTTGCTACACAAGGGAAAAGATGTCCGGGTCTGCGCAAGTCTGATGGTACGGCATCAGGCGCGGTCGCAACTTCTACCGTTTTTGCTCTGTCATAAGCGGAAATTCCCGTTGTCACTCCGTATTTTTCGTGGGCATCAATGCTTATTGTGAATGCTGTACGCATCCCCTCGGTATTTTGTTCTACCATTTGCGGTAATTCAAGTTTTTTTGCGATATCCTCAGAAATTGCCAAGCATATCAGCCCTTTGACTTCACTTGCCAAAAAGTTTATGACTTCAGGGGTAACTTTTTCCGCAGAAATTATTACATCACCTTCATTTTCTCTATCTTCGTCATCCGCAACAATAATTGGTTTTCCCTGTGCAAAATCTTTCAACGCTTCTTCTATACTGTCAAATCTAAATTTATTTTCCATTACACAAATCCGCTTTCTTGTAAAAATTTTAAATCAATATTACTACTATTATCTTTCGCAGATAAAAATTTTTCAACATATTTACCCAGAATATCAGTTTCAATATTCACAAAATCTCCGCATTTTAGATTTTTAAGCGTAGTATTTTGATATGTGTGAGGAATAATTGCACATGTGAATATGTTTTTATTAATATTAGCGATTGTCAGGCTTATACCGTCTATTGTAACGGAGCCTTTTTTGACAATGTAGCGTGAATATTCATCAGGAATTTCAAATGTTAAATTATAAAAATCGGTAAGTTGTTCACAATACATCAATTTTCCGGTGCAGTCAATATGCCCTGAAACTATGTGTCCGCCCATTCTGGAGCTTGGAGTTAATGCCCGCTCTAAATTCACTTCTTGCCCAATTTTTAGCAGGTCAAATGTCGTGACAGACAAAGTTTCATCACTAATATTTGCGCAAAAACAGGAATTATTGATTTCTGTGACGGTTTGACAACAACCGTTAATTGCGATGCTGTCTCCCGTTTTTGTTCCGTTCAAAACTTTACTGCAACCTATTTCGATTGAAGCACCGTTTGTATTTTTGCGAAAAGCCTTTATTGTACCTGTTTCTTCTACTATTCCGGTAAACATAATTCCAGTTTATCATATTTTACGTCGTATTGGAATAAAGATTTATAAACTTTTACAATGAAGTTACCATTTTATTTAAGTCTTGTTTAACTTCTTCAAATACATTTGACCAATCGCCGGAATTGTTTTGTCTGTATATTTTTACGCTGTCATACCAATCACATTTTGTCAAATCCGTGTGCCAGCGCCAGTTATAGACGTGCGGCAACAGTACCATAGCAGGTTTACCCATAGCTCCTGCAAGGTGAATTAGTGAAGTATCGTTGGCAATTATTAAGTCCATGTTTTCTACGGCTCCTGCCGTATCCGAGAAGTTTGAAAAAGTGCTGCCTAGATCAATGACATCATATTTCCCTTTGAATTTTTCAAATTCTTCCGAGCCTTCAAGTGTTTGACAAGAATAAAACTGCGTATTTGGTAAATCAAACAGAGGAAAGAAATCTTCAACATTTAAAATTCGTTCCTTATCATAGTGAGCGTTTCCTTGCCATTTTATTCCTATTTTAAACTTATTGTTATTAAAATAGCGTTCTTTATAATAATTAATTTTTGCAGGGTTGGCTTTAAGGTATTTATCATGATGTGTAAAAATTTCATCGCCTTGTAGTCCCAAAACGTACGGTATACTCAAAAACGGAATGTGATAATCAAAATCTAATTCTGATTCAAAGTCAAAAAACTCAATTATTTCAGCACCGTAAGAATTTTCTCGGAATAGTGATGCCAGTTCTGTTTGCGGTTTAATAATAAGTTTTTTGCACATGGATGTTAAAATCGGTACATATCTGTAAAACATCAGCATATCGCCAAACCCTGCTTCATAATATGTATAAAGAGTTTTTCCCGTCAAATCTTCCCCTTTCCATTCGGGTTTTTCTCTCATTAGGTTGGGATACACTTTTTCCTGAGTAACAATTGCACTTTTTCTGCATAATCTGGATTCAAACCATTCAAGACCTTTCTTATAATCCTTTGTTTGCATAAGTGCAAGGGATAGAAAATACATGGATTCCCAATCTTCGGGGTTGATTTCGAGCGCTTTTTCGTAACATTTTACGGCAATTTCAGGTTGGTTATCGTTCATTGCCAAGTATGCAAGGTTGAAATAAGATTCATATCCATTCGGGTTTATCTCTAATGCTTTATTATATGCCGATTTTGCTTTCTCCCATTTTTTATCGGTTTTATATGCCATAGCAAGATTAAAATAATTTTCATAAGTCGGATTTGTCTTTATCAAGTCTTCATACAAAGATATTGCAATATCATTTTTGCCCATATCTCTGTACAATCTTGCAAGATTTTCTATATAATAAATTTTTGGGCTGATTTCAATTGCTTTGGTTAAATATATTTCAGACTGTTTATAGTCTTGCACCTGATAGTATAAAACTCCTAATAAGTCTAATACCTGTGAATTTTGGGGCTCTTCGTCCAAGATAGACAAATACAAGTTTTTGGCATCTGTTAATTTGCCGTTATTGTGAAATTCGTATGCTTTTTTTAGTTTATCCGATATTTTTGTCATTTGTCCTCTTTTTCTTAATTACAAATTAATGTTGAAAATTGAAAATAACCTGTTAATATTCAGAAAATTGTACTGTAAAATCAGTCCGGTAACAGAACTTATTGCGATTAAAATCGTGATAATTATTGCGGTATCTTTTTTATCGTTATTTCTGTTAAACAGAACTAAAAGTCCGAGTCCGCCTGCTGATGACAGCCCTGCAATAAGCGAGCCGAAACTTATTGTATGTTTTAAAAACAGGACAGTAAGCATTACGGAAATTGCGCAATTTGGAATTAGTCCTATGATTGAAGCCAATATCGGTTGTAATGGTGAATTCATCAGAAATACTTTTGCAAGATTTTCTTCTGTTCCGACTTTATCTATTATAAATCCGAGTATAATTGAAACTATTAAAATAAATATGAATATATGAATGGTATGTTTAATCGGGTGTAACCATAATTCTTTAGTCTTTGCAGCATTTGACAGTTTATGGTGACAGCATCCTTCTTCCCCGTTTTTGTTTTGAGCGTGTTCGTGTGTGTGTGTTTCAATTTCGGGCTCTTTAGCTTTATAAGGAATTAAAATATCCACTAAATATCCCGCAATTACCGCAAGAAATATTTTGATTGTCATAATCGGTAAAATCAAATATATTTTTGTCGGATCTGAAATTAAGACAGGAATTGCTTCATCTGAGGTTGCCAAATAAACAGACAAAAGGGTTCCGCGTGATAAAATCCTTCTGACGTATAGCGTACTTGAAATAACCGAAAATCCGCATTGCGGAATTGAGGCAAATAAACTTCCGAACAATGGTCCGACTTTTTTCATAAAAAATACAAAAAGATGTTTCTTTTTTGCAAAATATTGTTCAATAAGCTCAATTATTAAAAATACTACAAATAAAAACGGTACAAGGTTTATGCTGTCAACCAAAGCTTCTTTCAAAAAGTCAGGAAGAAATCCTATCGGTTCAATCAAATGTTCCGGAATTTCCGTAAAATAATTGAAATAGTCATAAATTGTCCGTAAAATTTGCATTTATTTCTCCTAGCCAAATAAATTTTGTATATAATCTATCAAGTGCATATTGTAAAATACAACCAAACCTGTGGCAATACCTGTTAATAACAATAACATAGTAATAAAATTGTTATCGGCGTTATGCTGAGAGCGTTTATATAAAATGGCTAACCCCAGCCCTGCGGTTGTTACCATTCCTGCCAAAAATGCCGGAAAACTTAAAACACCTTTGATATATGCCATTGCCAGTATTACGGAAACCGCACAGTTTGGTATTGTTCCGAAAATTGCCGCACCTATAACCTGATATGGAGTGTCAATTCCCGTGAATGCCGCAACCGCCTCGACACTTCCAAAACTTTGTATTACACAATTTAAAACTGCTAAACTTAAAAACGTAAACATAAACATATTAAAAGTATGTGTCAGCGGGTGCATCCACCAATACGGCGGATCTTGTTCAGAACTTACAATTCTGTGGTGGCAACAAGCAGGTTCGTTAAGGTCTGTGTTTATTGCGTTAATATTTTCTGTTGAATTTTTTTCAAAAATGAAAGTTAAATCAACAAGTATTGAAACCGCAATAGCTACAACTATTTTTATAATAATAATCGGAATAATTACTATTGCTTTACTCAAATCCATGAATAATAACGGTAAAGCATCATCCGAGCATACAATCAGGAATGCCAAAAGTGTCCCTCTGGAAATTAGTCTTCGGGTATAAAATGTACTTGCAATAACGGAATATCCACATTCCGGAATGATAGAAATCGCTATCCCGAATAGCGCACCAAGCCGTTTCATTAATTTTACCAAAAGATGTATTCTTTTTAAGAAAAATCTTTCAAGAAGTTCAATTGCGTAATACAAAAAGTAAAGCCACGGTATAAAGTTAATGCTTGTTCTAAGTGCGTCTTTTATCCAATCCGGTAAAAATGTACAATGATTTATTAAAAATTCCGGTACTCCTAATACTTCTTGTATATGTTGCAATATTTCTTCCATACTTTAATTCCTGAAAATTTTGTAGCAAGAAAATTTTAGCACAATATTTTCTGTTGGGTATCAAATAATCAGATGATTATGCAAGTTTTTGTATGGCTTCAAAAATTCCTTCCGAATATGTAGGATGTGCAAAACAGACCTCTTTTAAATTGTTTAATTCTATGTCGTTTTGCATGGCAATAACAACTTGCATAAGCAAAGATGAAGCCTCAGCACACATTATATGCGCTCCTACAATTTTGTTATTCTGTACCAAAAGTTTGATGAATCCTTCGGTTTCTCCGTCAGCTTGTGCTTTCCCAAGCGCAGAAACAAGTTGAATTGATTTTTGATAATCCTCATTTTCCAAATCCTGTTCGCGTTTTCCGACCCATGCAATTTCCGGAGTTCCATACACAACAGACGGAATTAAATCTTTTCGGTAACAGATGTTTAACGTCTTGTCGTAGGCTTGTTTTATTGCATAGTGAGCAAGTTGAATTTCTCCTGCAGCATCTCCTATATACGTTATTCCTTCAATTTTATGGCTGCAATTTGGGATCCTGCCTGTCGCTGCAAGTATTTTCTGCGGAGCGAGAATATTCCCGTCAGATAACTGTACAGAGCCGTTTTCGACCTTTTGAATAGCAGTATCTGTAAGAAACTTTATTTTTGCCGATTTAAAACTGCGTTCTATTCGTTTTGAAACTTCAATATCCGCAAGCGGTAAAAGATGAGGTGAAATTTCAATTACCGTGACTTCAACGCCAAAATTTGATAAAATCCTTGCCCATTCTATCCCGATAGCTCCCGAGCCAACGATAAGTATATTTTCAGGTAAGGTTTCCAATTCTAAAATGTCATCTGATGATAGTATAAATTTGTGGTCAAATTCAAGACCTTTTAACTCTCTTGGGGAAGAACCGTTTGCGCAAATTATTTCGTTGCAGTTAAAAATTTCATCGTTTGATTTTATTGTGTTTTTATCAAGAATTTCAGCTTCTGCTTTTATTACGGTAACTTTTGCATTTTTCAGGGCAAGTTCAATTCCTTTTCTGAGGGTTTCTATTGTTTTATTTTTTCGTTCAATTACTTTTGAAAAATCAAATGATACGTCAGATACGGAAATCCCGAAATTTTCAATGTTTTTAACTTTTTTATAAAGTTCGGATACGTGTAAAATGCTTTTTGTAGGAATACAGCCTTTATTAAGGCAAACTCCGCCAATGTTTTCTTTTTCAAAAAGAACTACTTTTTTCCCCTTATTTGCGGCTGCAAGTGCGGCACTGTATCCTCCGGGTCCTGCCCCTACTATCCCTAAATCAAATTTTTCCATAAAACTCCTTATCTTGTGTAAACTCTTGGCAGCCTTACTTTTAGCCGACAAGTAAGTTCGTAATTTATTGTATTAACAATCCTTGCCCATTCATCTATTGAATGTTTTTCGTCAAGAAGTGTCACCACATCTCCGATATTTGCTTTTACATCAGTTATATCAAACATCATTTGATCCATTGTAATATTCCCGACTTGAGGTACTTCAACACCGTTTACAATTCCTTTTATTTTATTTGATAACAATCTTGGAACACCGTCAGCGTAACCTATCGGAACGGTGGCAATTTTTCTGTCGCCGTTTGCTGTGTATGTGTGACAATAACTTACACCTTCCCCGTTTTTTGCGGTATGAATATTAACAATTCTGCCTTTAAGCGATATTAGTTGTTTCAGGTTTGGACGTTTAAAATCCACACCCTCAGGGAAATCAGGATACAAGCCGTATAATGCAATTCCGACACGTCGCATATTTGAATTTGGCACATTATAGCAAATTGTACCTGCCGTATTTAGTATATGGAGCAAAAGTCCGTCTGTTTCAACATTGTCAATTACTTTATTCCATTTTGAAATTTGTTCATTTGCATTATCAAGTTCCTCCGCAGCTGCCAAATGCGTGAATATACCTTGTAAATCAATGTAATCTAATGTTTGAACTTTTTTTATAAATTCAACGGCTTGTTCGGAGCGAACTCCTATTCTATTCATACCTGTATCTAATTTAATATGTACTTTTGGTTTTATTCCTGTTCTAAGAAATGCCTGTTCGCAAGCCTTTATATGTTCTTGTGAAAATATTGCAATACTAAGGTCATTTTTTACGGCGCTTTCTACCGCCCAAACAGGTACAGCCCCTAAGATTAGTATATCTGCCGTAATTCCTGCGTTGCGTAAATCTACACCTTCATCAATTGATGCTACGCCAAGCATATCAATTCCGGATGCCAAAATCGTCGGAGCAAGCATGATTGAGCCGTGTCCGTAGGCGTCAGCTTTCACTACACCCAAGAGTTTGATATCTTTAGGTACATTTTTTTTTATTTCTCTTATATTATTTTCAAGGTTTGATATATTTATTTCAACCCACGCATCGCGGTGGATGTTTATATTTGTTTGTCGTGTGTTTTTCATAGCAGTTTAAGTATAAGACAAAATTCCAAACCCTGCAAATTTTTATAAAAGATTAAAATTTTGTATAATAAATATTCAATTTGTGCTAGACTTAGGAAAAAGAGGATTAAATATGGGACAGACATTAGTTGAAAAAATTATATCAAATCACGCCGGCAGGGCAGTAAAAGCAGGAGAACTCGTTATCGCAAAGGTTGACGTTTGCGCAGTTCAAGACGGTACGGGACCTTTGACGGTTCAGGAATTTAAGAAACTGGGAAAAGATAAGTTAAACAATCCTCAGCGTACAATTCTTTTTATAGACCATGCTTCTCCGAGCCCTAAAAAAGAACTTTCAAATATGCACACTATATTAAGAGAGTTTTCTCGGGATTATGGTGCGGTTTTGTCGGAAGTCGGTTCCGGAGTTTGTCATCAAAGGCTTGTTGAAACCTTTGTAAATCCTTGTGAAATACTTGTCGGGGCTGATTCTCACACTTGTACATCCGGCGCTTTAGGTGCATTTGCTACAGGCATGGGTTCAACTGATGTTGCGGTGGCTATGGCGCTTGGAAAGACGTGGTTAAAAGTTCCGCAAACATTCAAAATTGTTGTGAGCGGACGGTTTAAAGACGGTATTTGTTCTAAAGATTTAATGCTTCATCTTATCGGAATGATAGGTGCGGATGGTGCTACTTATAAGGCTTTGGAGTTCTGCGGAGATACAATTGATAATATGTGTATGGCAGAGCGTTTCACATTGGCAAATATGGCAGTAGAAGCGGGGGCAAAATGCGGGTTGTTTGTTCCTGATAAGAAAACGAAAGAATATTTGGACTCTCGCGGCAGAGGCGACAAATATTGTGAAATAAAACCTGATACGGATGCGGTTTATGAAAGAGTTATTGAAATTGATGCTTCGACAATAGAGCATACCGTGTCTTGTCCGCATACTGTTGACAACACCAAACTTGCAAAAGATTTGAATGATATAAAAGTTCAACAGGTTTATGTCGGAACTTGCACGAATGGCAGAATTGAGGATATGAGAACGGTTGCCGAAATTTTAAAAGGTAAGAAAGTTCATAAGGATGTCAGAATGTTGATATGTCCCGCTTCGCGAGATATATACAAACAAGCGTTGAAGGAAGGTTTGTTGGAAGTGTTTATTGATGCGAATGCAACAATTTTGCCTCCGGGTTGCGGTCCTTGTGTTGGTATTCATGCGGGGATTTTGGCTGATGACGAAGTTTGTCTGACCACTCAAAACCGTAATTTTCAGGGCAGGTTAGGAAATACAAAGGGGTATATTTATCTTGCATCACCTTATGTTGCTGCGTATACGGCAATCAATGGTTACATTTCTGATAAATAAATCCTGAAATGTTAAGCAAAAATTTAATATTTGCATGTTTTTTATATACATAGTATAGCCTTACTATGTATGATTTGGTACTGTTTAAGAATTGTTAATAACATTACAGAAAAAATAGCAATTTTGACACATGAAAATTGTTTATATAGATGTAAGGGAAAAATAATTTCACGAAAAGAAATGACATATTTTAACGTACAAAGGATATAACAAAGATTTTTTATACTCTCTCTCTTAATATCCTCGTGTTTATTTAATGTTGCCATAATCTGGCAACTTTTTTTTGCTTGTTATGGTATGATTGCATGTATGAATAAACTTTTTGAATTTGATAAAAGTTACAACATTGTGATAGGGACGGATGAGGCCGGCAGAGGTCCTGCTGCAGGGGGAGTGTATGCGGCTGCTGTTTATTTTGACAAGGTTACGGATGCTTTGATTGCCGATTTATCAAGGCTGAATGATTCAAAAAAACTTTCGCCGGTTGCCAGAGAAAAACTTTATGATGTAATTATGAACAGTTGCATAAATTCCGTTATTTGTATTGATGTTGACGAAATCGAAAAGATTAATATTTTAAATTCCTCTCTAAAGGCAATGAAATTGGCTTGTGAAAATGTTATTAAAAAAGCGGGGTTGAAGGAGTTTATCACTTTAGTTGACGGAAATAAGCTGATTAAGGAGTACAATTATCCGCAAAAGTATATCGTTGGCGGAGATGGTTTGTCTGCTTCAATTGCGGCGGCGAGTATTTTGGCAAAAGTCACTCGGGACAGGTATATGACTGAACTTGCATCACAGCATCCGGAATACGGTTGGAACAGAAATTTTGGATATTTGACACCTGAGCATCTTCGCGCAATTGATGAATACGGTTTGACAAAATATCACAGGCCGTCGTTTTTGCGTAAGCATTTTGAAAAACAATTAACTCTTTTTTAATTATTTATAAATTTTTCGTCCAATTTGGACACTTGTTACATAAATTGTTTCACTTGCCCCGTACCCCCTGCTTGTTTGATTTGTATCAGTTCTGGAAAGACTTGTTTGGTAGTGCTCCGTGAAACCTCTGGAATTTCTATATTCCATGTCAACTAATTCTCCCTCTATCTTTACTTTATCCCAGTTTTTCAGTTTAAGCATTGCAGCCATAATGTTTCTGTTTGCCGGAACGATGTGTGAGTACGAAAAATGTGACTTGACGTATTCATCTGGCAACGGTGCAGGATATATTTTATATTTAGTGTAGAGCGTCCTTGAGCCTGTGGTATAATCTTTGTCGCTGTAACATTTTAAGTATTTGTTGTAAAAATTCTTATCCGCAAGTTTTCCCCACGTTGCACCCAAGTCATAAAGTGCTGCGCTGTCAAAAAAATCATTTATAAAGAAAAATCCGTAATTTTTGGCCGCTACGCTGCCTGAAAGCACATAATGAGCTTGCGGCTTGATTGTTATATTATGTTTGTTCATAAGAGAGATGTATGTGAAAGTTTTTTCTTCGGTTTCTTCTTTTGTATAATTTGTTTGGATAGGTTCGTTTTGGACGTCAATAGGCGTCATAGTGTATTCAGAGGGGATTGCAATCCCGAATTTTAGCCAGTAGCCAATCCAGCCTTTGAAAATGTATACAAGTATAACAAACACGATAATTATAATTTTTTCGATTTTATCTTCGTGTTCCAGTACGTCTTTGTGCAACTTGGCGTCTATTTTTGCGGTTGTAACATTGTCAAAAATCTCATCCATTCTTTTAGTATTATATCTTAATTATTAATATTTGTTAATAATTTAATCATTTTTTTAAAGTTTTTTTATCTGTATGCCGATAACTAATTTGTAATCAGAAATCTAAGGAGTATTTTTAATGATAAAGAAGTTAACAACACCAACAAATAATATTTGCGAATGTGTTGAATTAATATTAAGAGGAGCAAAAAAGCGCAGAGTTTTGGCATATTCAAATGCGAATATGATAAATTCTGATGCAGGTATTAAGGCAAATATTGCCGTAGTCAAGTAAGACCTATCAGTTTTAAATAAGATAAGAAAAGAGAGATATTGATAAAACCGGAGCCAAGTTCTCCGGTATTTTTATTTGTGTATGTAAAGAATTGTAACATAATCTTTGTAACTGAAATCCTCTATATATGTGCATTTTGAAAATATGTGCATTTTTTATTTCTATATAAAGCAATTTTGGCAGGCAAAAATCCTTTATAAACATGTAGGACGAAAAAGTAGAAAGGAAATGGTATTATGTCTTTATTGTCAGTATCTCCTGTATCATCTTATAATCAGGCATATTCTGCAAAGGCTGCGGATAACAAAAAAGAATATGCTCAGGTTAACTTTTTAGGTGATAATCAAGTAGGAGCTGTTTATGATCCTGAAAAAGCTGAAAAAACAAAAAAACGTAAAAATGTAATTCTCGGTGCAGCCGCATTGTTTGTGCTTGCCGCTGCAACTTGGTTCTTTACAAAAGGTAAAGGCAAGGCATATTTGAATAAGGCGTTGGAAACAATAAAACCTTATATTGATAAAGCTGTTACTAAAATGAAAAATTTTTGGGGAAAAGTAAAGAATTTCTTTGGTTTTGGTAAGAAAGCTCCGGTAAATCCGGCAAACGCAAATCCGGCTCCGGTAGCAGAACCGGTTACCCAAAAACCTCCAAGAAGTATTGTTGCTCAGAATGATTTTGAAGCACAGGCAGTAAGAAATATTAATACTACTCATGTAGATGCAAAAACAAGAAAATTAGTTGATGAAGCTGCTGAAGGAACTATCACAAGGGCAGAACAAGAAGCTTATAATCGTTCGGTAGCTTATGTAAAACCGACAGCTGAAGAACAGGCTGCAATAAGAGCAAATAATGCGGTTGCAAATCGCGAATCTGCAATTTCAAGACAAGTTCAAAATAACGTATCGGAAGAAACAGCTGAAGCCTTAAATAGAGCAAAAGCAGGTATGCAGCAAGTAAATACATCAATGAACGGCGTATTCCATAACGGTACAGCAGAGTTTACGGTCAAAAATGGTCAAATCGTAAGTATTAAAGAAGGTAACAGAGTAATGACAAAACCTGCAACTATTGCAAAATACGAAGCGAAACACGGTGTTAATCTTGCAGATTTGAAACAAGGTAATATTCCGCCGGCTCCAAAAACTCAAAAACAACTTGAAATTGAACAGGCATGGGCAGAATTAGAGGCAGCAAAACCGAAAGCTCCAACCCCATCAACCGTGTCGGCTGAAGTTCAAAAACAACGCGAAATTGAACGGGCTTGGGCTGAACATGACGCAGTAATAGGAAAAACTCCAAAGCAGCCTAAAACTCCAAAACAACGTGAAATTGAACAGGCTTGGGCAGAATTAGAAGCAGCGCAAAGGAATGTTCCGGTAGACGCTCCTAAAATCCCAACGGCAGAAGAAATTTGGGCAATGCGTGAACAAGGTTTGATTTAGAATAAACCAAAGTTATAAAAACATCGATTGGCGATTTAATTTAATTTCATCTATCTGTTTTAGATAATCGGAATTGGTTAAGTCGCCGATTGATTTGTAAAGTTTTAGAATTGCCGTTTGTATATTGTCAGCATTCAGTTGCACCATATCGTTTGCCATTTCTGTATTTGACATCGCAAGTCTTGTCATATCCCGAAATCCTGACGATGCTATTTCAAGCGCAAGTTCATTATCCTGAGCGGTTTTGAATATCGCCTGTGCAATTACCATTGGCATATGAGAAATCAAAGCAACAGCTTCATCGTGTTTTTTCGGGGTTGTGATGACAGGTTTTGCACCCAGCTTTGAGATAATTTCCACAAGGTTTTCATCGTTACCGTAAACAGGTGTTATAACCCATTTTGCACCTTTAAAAAGCCCTTCAAATGAGTTTTCAAAACCTTTATGTTCTGTTCCTGCCATTGGATGAGAGGGTACAAATTTGTATGGGCGTTTTTTGTTACAAACAAATTCTTTTAACGAGCAAACATCTGTTACTACCGTGTTTGGTGATAAAACATTTTCAAGTTCGTCAAGGATTGCAAGTGTTTTGTTCATCGCTGCGCAGACAAAAACTAAATCACAGGTTTTTAATATTTTATAATCTTTATAAATTTTATTGCCCGTTTGCGATTTTGAAACTGCAACAACATCATATTCAAGTTTTTTCAGGTCTTTAAAAATTGACCCTCCGATTAGTCCTAAACCTATAATCCCGATTTTCATAGCTGCTCCTTAAATAATTTATAGAAATTGTACCATTAATATCTGCTAAAGTGAAATACTTGCGTGAAGATTTAAAATTTGATATAATTAAGAAAAAAAAAGGAGTGAAATATGCTGAAACGTAGTCATAGATTGGATTTTCGGGGGGGTGCTCCTTAAAGCATTCTCTGGTCGGTCTTTTGGGCTGTATGATAATATTTACAGTGTCGTCTTGCATTTTAAAATTAACCTCTCTTTTAAATTTCTAAGTTCTGCTTGGTTTGCCAAGAAATTCAGCTCTCTGCAAAGTTATACCGGGTTACAGGCATTGCTTATGTCCTGCTGCACTTTTTGTGTTTCAGCATTCTGTAAAGGTTTGGGTTTTATAAGGCGTCAAATTTGTCGTGCGAGGGATGCGCACCAACTACTCTCAAAGAAATTGTGCAGGATGAGAGTTCGACCTGCCTTCACGCTCACTGAGGTTCTTCTGGCTGTTGTAATTGTCGGGATAATCGCAGCGCTTGTACTGCCAACATTGATAACCCACTATCAAGATAAAGGATTTTCGCAAAAATATACCCGAGAAACACAGGCAATCAAAAATACAATTGACGGACTTGCAACAACAGAAAATAAAGGCTCATTTTTTGAAACGATGATGTACGTTGATGCCGAACCACAAAGCTATGCCGATTCTTCTGAAAAGTTCTTGAAAAAATACATGCGAGTTTCTAAACTTTGCGGAGATAACAACGGTGATTGTTTTGCAAAAACTTATTATGAATATAAAGACGGTGATAAAATCGTTTATAAACCTACTTTTAAAGGTTCTTGTGCCATTTTGAAAAACGGTTCTTCAATTTGTATAACTCCACAAGTCGTTGCTGGGGGAGTTTCGGGTATTATAGACTTGACCGGAATTAAAGGACCAAATGTTTTTGGTAAGGATTTGCAAACATTCACATTTGAGCCAATGACCCGTATCGGAATATCAAAAGCTACAGGTGGAATAAAAGATACTCAATTTTTGGTAGAAATAAAAGAGGAATGTGAGGGCAAAACCTGTGGCTGTGGAGATTTGCCCGAATGTGACCCGTGTGAAGGTCAAACCTGTGGCTGTGGCACACTTCCGGAATGCCCGCCGGTATGTTCAACAAACCCGAATAACTGGGATTTGACCTGTTGTGAATCTAACACCTCCGCCATTACTTCCCACACTCACCACTGCTGTACGTTTGGCAGTATTAAAAGTAGTATTTCAGCGTGTCAATCAAATACTACAGTGACAGCCGAATGTGTGTATGAGCCAAATCATCCAAATGGTGACTGGCTTCTTGGAGGTGGAGCCGTTTTTTGTTCAATAAATCAAACAGGGGAGGGTGCCGGTGACTTTCGACTTGATGTTGTAGTAAGAAAATATGCGCAATTTTGTAATTCTAAACCTAATGGGCAAAACACTTGTGATATTTATGGGGCTTTCAATGATCCTGAAAATCATGAAGAAGTTTACGAATTTGAGAACATGTTTGAAAATTCCACCTCATTTGAGTATTTTGATTACTTTGCTAAATGTACAGTTTCAGATTTAAGGTCAAAGCCTAACCAAGTATATAATGGTACAATTTCAGAGTATGGTTGTACATTTAAAAAAACATTTTCTAATTAATTCAGGAACGGGAAATATGTATTTCATGTATCATATTTCCCGTTCTTATGTTAAAATTAATTTATGGACAGAAAAAATTTTATAAAAGCAAAACGCATAGTTATAAAACTTGGAACAAATGTATTAAGAAATGATGACGGTTATGTTTCATTACCGCGAGTTTATACGTTTATTGAAGATATTGCACACCTTGTAAAATCAGGAAAAGAGGTTATTGTTATTACCTCGGGTGCCGTCGGTTTAGGTAAAAAGCGATTAAATCTTGAAGATACTCAGGGAACGGCGCTAAAACAGGCTTGTGCTGCAATCGGGCAGGGAAAACTGATGTCAATTTATGAAAATGGTTTTGATACTTATGGTTTGACTGCTGCGCAAATTCTGCTGACAGAGGATGATTTTTCCGTTCGTGAAAGATATTTGAGTCTTAGAACGACTATGAATAAACTTTTGGAGTTGGGAGCTATTCCTGTTATCAACCAAAATGATACGGTTTCTACGCTTGATGTTGCATTAAGGGTTGTGCGCGAAGATATGCAGGTTTGTTTTTCGGACAACGATAAACTGTCTGCTCTTGTTGCAAGCGAATTAGATGCTGATTTGTTAATTATTCTTTCTGATATTGACGGCTTATATGATGCCAATCCAAAAACACATCCGGAGGCTAAACTTATCAAATCCGTAAAGGAAGTGAATGATGAAGTCTTATCGTTGGCGTCAGGTGTGTCTGACGGTGGCAGGGGCGGAATGGAAACAAAACTGAAAGCCGCAAGACAAGTTACTCGTTTTGGCGGAAAGGTTTTGATAGCAAATGGGAAACAACCTTATATCATAAAACGAATTTTTGAAGGGGAAGATTTGGGAACGATGTTTCTTCCTCAACATTCGAGTATGCCCGATAAAAAACGCTGGATTGGTTATGCGACCAATATTGTAGGAAAAATTATCGTTAATGACGGCGCAAAACACGCTCTTATCTCCCGTGAAAAAAGTCTTTTACCAATCGGTGTAATCGGAGTAAAAAACAGTTTTAAAAAAGGTGATGTAATTTCGATTTTGGACGAAAATGAACAGGAATTTGCACGCGGTATTGTTAATTATGATTCTGAGGCTTGTAAAAAAGTTATCGGTTCTCATTCTGACAATATTGTTGAAATTTTAGGTTTCAAAAATTATGATGCAATTATTACCCGTGACAATATTACTATTCTATAGCACGGCTTTTCAGACCTAAATTCTATTTTTAAGGAGAAAAAATTGGAACAGAATTTTATTGATATTGCAAAAAAAGCAAAACAGGCGTCGTTAGTGATTTCAGCTTTACAAACCGAAGTGAAAAATCTCGCCTTGAATAAGGTTGCTGACGCTTTGGAAACTAGTGCTGAAGAAATTTTTAATGCAAACAAAATTGATTTATCTGAAGCGCAAGAGCTTGTAAATTCCGGTGAAATTACAAAGTCTACGTTCAACAGATTGAAGCTTGATGAAAACAAGATGCGGGATATGATTCAAGGTGTTCGTGATATCGCAATGCTTGATGAGCCGGTAGGTAAGGTTTTGTTAAAACGCGAATTGGATGAAGGACTTATTTTGACAAAAGTTAGTTGTCCTATAGGTGTTTTGGGTATTATTTTTGAAGCACGACCGGATGTGATTTCGCAAATTTCGGCGCTTGCTATAAAATCATCCAACGCTGTTATTTTAAAAGGTGGTAAAGAGTCTAAAAATACTAATAAAAAGATTTTGGAAATTATCAATAATACGTTGAGTAATATTGAAAACTTCCCTAAAAATCTGATACAACAAGTATTTAGTCGTGACGATGTTGCGCAGATGCTAAAATGTGATAATTATATTAATTTAATCATCCCGCGCGGTGGAAATAAGTTAGTAAAATATATCAAAGAAAATACTAATATCCCGGTATTGGGTCATGCAAGCGGTATTTGTCATATTTTTGTCGATAAAAGTGCGGATGTAAATGTGGCATCAAAAGTAGTTATTGATGCAAAAACTCAGTATCCCAGTGCGTGTAATGCTGTCGAAACTCTTTTAATTCATAAGGATTTTGAAAGAGCAGATGAGCTTTTAGCATCTTTGCAATTGTCTGAGATAAAACTCGTTAGTAATCCTGAGGCTTGGGATGTTGAATATGGGGATAAGATATTATCTTATAAATTCGTAAATTCTTTGGAAGAAGCTATTGAACATATAAATACTTACGGCTCAGGTCATACGGACAGTATAATTACAAATGATGTTGAAAATGCCGAAAAATTTATGAATGAAGTTGATTCTGCCGGAGTTTATTATAATGTATCTACAAGATTTGCGGACGGTTTTCGGTACGGGTTTGGTGCTGAGGTCGGAATTTCAACAAACAAAACTCACGCTCGCGGTCCTGTCGGACTTGAGGGTTTGACAATTTATAAATATAAACTCACAGGGAATGGTCATATCGTTGATGATTATTCCAAAGGTAAAAAGAAGTTTCATCATAGAGATTTAAAATAAACACAAAAAAGAGGAAAATATATATTTTCCTCTTCTTTAATATTAAGTCAGTATTTTAGTTTTTCTTTAGAAAATCCGGCACGTCAAGACTTAGTGACGGCATTTTTGGAAAATCAAGTCCCGAATTTGTGTTTGAAGTCGTTGATTTCCCTTGAAAATACTCAGCTGCTGACAATTGCGGAGTATTTATTGAACTTTGGTTTGGTTTTTGAGCAAAACCTGTTGCGATTACCGTAATTTGTATTTCGTTTTGGAACGCTTCGTTTACGGAAGTTCCGATAATTACATCAGCATCGTCTTTAACAACATTGTTGATAATATTTGTTGCATCAGTAATTTCGTATAATGTCATATTTGAACTGCCTGTGATATTTACGATAATACCGGAAGCTCCGTCGATAGAAGATTCAAGTAATTGCGAATTGATAGCCATTTCAGCGGCTTTGATTGCTCGACCTTCGCCCTGAGCTCGTCCGATACCCATTAATGCGGTACCTGAATCTTTAACAACTTTCTTAACGTCAGCAAAGTCGATATTTATCATACCAGGAATTGTAATGATATCCGAAATACCTTGAATACCTCTGTATAGAACTTCATCAGTTACGCAGAAAGCTTCTCTTAGTCCCATTTGACGTTCTACAACTTGAAGGAGTTTGTCGTTAGGAACAACAAGGATTGCGTCAACGTATTTTTTAAGTTTTTCAATCCCTGCTTCCGCTTGAGCCATTCTCTTTTTGCCTTCCCAACAGAAAGGTTTTGTAACAAATGCAATAGTTAAGATACCTAAATCTTTTGCAATTTGAGCCACAATCGGAGCAGCACCGGTACCGGTTCCACCGCCCATTCCGGCAGTAATGAATACCATATCTGCGCCGTCTAATGCTTTTGTGATTTCTTCTTTAACTTCAATAGCGGCTCTTTCACCTGTTGTCGGATCACCGCCGGAGCCTAGACCTTTTGTGGTTGAAACCCCGAGTTGTAATTTGTTTTGTACGTTGCTGTATGTCAAAACTTGTAAATCTGTATTCATAAGCCAAAATTCAACACCTGCAAGTTTGGCTTTAATCATTCTGTTTACAGCGTTTCCGCCTCCGCCGCCTACGCCGACAACTTTAATCTTTGTCGGATTTATATTTGATCTTGAGCTATTATCCGTATAGCCTGATGATACGATATTTTCCATTGTACCTCCTACATTATATATTCAATATTATATAACAAGTCGTAATGATATGGCAACAGGGTATTTGAAATTTTAGTTTTGGTAAATGTGTCCGTTTTCAATCTTGTGAATTTCAACGTCTTTTAAAAATTCATCCTCAAAAAGAATTGTATCAACTGAGGTGATGATTGTTTGGGTTTTATCATTTATTGATTTCAACAGATAATTTTGTCTGATATCGTCAAGTTCAGCTAAAACATCGTCCAGTAATAAAATCGGTTCATCCCCTGTTTTATCCGTTATTATATCCAATTCCGATAATTTCAAGGCAAGTACAACGGTGCGTTGCTGTCCTTGTGATGCAAACTTGACGGCTTCCTGATTATTTATGTAAAAGATAATATCATCACGATGCGGACCTACACAGGACTGAACTCGGCGTATTTCTTCGGTTCTTCGCTCATCCAGAGCCTCTAAAAATGCGTATTGTATCTGTTCAATTTCTTCTATTTCGTTATTTATTCCCAAGAATGAACAGTCATATTTTATTGATAATTCTTCGGTTTCGCTAATTGTACGGTGTTTTTCTTTTGCAAGTTTTTCAATTTCTTTTAGAAATTTTTTTCTTATATAGATGATGTTGCTTCCTGTTACGGAAAGTTGCTCGTTAAATACGTCCAACAAAGCATCATTCATAGTTCCGTTTTTGGCACATTCTTTTAAAAAGTTATTTTTTTGGATACGAATTTTGTCATACTTTGAGAGCCTTTCATCGTACGCCGGATAAATTTGTGATATTGCCAAATCAAGCCAATCACGTCTGTCTTGCGGAGCGCCTCTAAGCAGCATCAAATCACAGGATGAAAAAAGAACGGTTTTTACTACGGATTTAAAATCCTTAATCGTTGATTTAACTTTATTAACCTTAATCTCTCTTTTTTTCTCACGATTATATGCGTAATAAAGATCAATATCCGTGTCAGACTTATATACTCCCGCTTCCAGTTTAAAATAATCGCTGTCAAAATTTATAAGGTCGGTAGATACGGAAGTTCGCAGACTTTTTAATGATGACAGAAAATAAATACTTTCAAGTATGTTTGTTTTACCTTGCGCATTTTTGCCTATTATAAGTATTTTTGCCCTGTCAAAATTGATTTCTAAATTTTTGCAATTTCTATAATTTGAGAGTTTTAAATATTTTAATCTCATAGTCTTTATTATACTCCAAACATATGATTTTTCTTAAGATGTAGACTTATCGCCGAAATTTATGTATAATAAACATAATCGTATATATAAAAAACAGAGGGTTGAGTTATGTTACCTGTAGTATCTGAAGATATCGCAACTACTGCGTTTAATGAAATTTTTGAAGATATGCCTGCATGGCGTAGAAAAATGATTCATTATATAAAAGATGAAAATCCCGAAATAAACACCGCTATTATTGAAGCTGCAAACAAGACTGATCTTGATCCTAAGGCGGTTGCTTTGGGCGCATATATGACATATCTTTTGATTGAAATGGCTTCAAAAGAAAATGATGCAATTATGAATTATACAGAATAAAAGGATGGCATAGGTTATGATTATTGAAGATTTATTAAAAGAACTAATGGATAATAAGGGCTCCGACTTGCATATTTCAAACAAGTTGCCGCCTATAATGCGTATAGACGGTAAATTGGTAAGATCCAATCACGACCCGTTGACGGCGGAAGAAGTTGAAGCATTGTTGTTCCCGATGATGTCAAATGAACAGAGAAGACATCTTGAACAAGAATGGGAATTGGACTTTTCTTACGGTGTTGAAGGAATCGGTCGTTTCAGGGTTAATTTTTATAAGGATAAAGGTTGTTATGCGGCAGCTTTCCGTACCATTGCAACTACTGCACCTCAGCTTGAGGAATTGGGTATGCCGCCTATCGTTACACAAATTGCTGAAAAACCGCGTGGCTTGGTCTTGGTAACAGGTCCTACAGGTTCAGGTAAATCAACCACATTGGCAGCAATGATTGACTATATCAATAGAACAAGAGCGGAACATATTTTGACAATTGAAGACCCTGTCGAATTTGTGCATACTTCAAAAGTTTCGGTTATTCACCAACGTGAATTGGGTATGGATACAAGAAGTTTTGCGAATGCTTTAAAATCTGCACTTCGTGAAGACCCTGATATTATTCTGGTCGGTGAGATGCGTGATCATGAAACTATTGCGTTAGCACTGACTGCTGCTGAAACAGGTCACTTGGTATTTGGAACTTTGCACACCTCATCAGCTTCTCAGACTATTGACCGTATTATCGACGTATTCCCTGAAGGTCAACAACAGCAAATCCGTGTTCAGTTGGCAAACTCTTTGGTTGCGGTATTTTCACAAACTCTGCTTCCGAAACGTCAACCTGACGGTTCTCGTAAGGGTCGTGTAATGGCTCAGGAAATAATGGTTGTTACTCCTGCTGTTGCAAACCTGATTCGTGAGGCAAAAGCCGCACAAATATATTCAACTATTCAAACAAGTTCAGGAGCAGGTATGCAGACTTTGGAATCTGCTCTTGCAGAGTTGTATAAAAAAGGTCTGGTAACAATAGAAGATGCTTTATCGAAATCTTCTAAACCGGCAGAATTAAAACGTTTAATTCAAGGTTAATGATATTTAGTAATCAAACTCCGATAATATAAGACTATTACCGGAGTTTGATATAATTAGGAGGTTTTATGGCATCCATTGTAGATTCTTTTAATGACGCACTGAATGAGGACAAGTCTTATCTTAAAATATGCTTGTTTGCGATACCGGTGTATTTTGTTGCCAAGTTGTTTCTTGTTGGAAAAATGGCGTTATTTACATTTTATGGTTCTATTGTCGGGCTATTGTTTTTGGGAGTTTTATCTCAAGGGATACATAATGTCAGATTGAATAAGAAAGTTATATTGTCTATCAATCCGATAGAGCTTGGTATCTCAATTATAAAGTCGCTTATTGTAATTGTACCTTATGCTCTTGGGTTGGGAATTGTTGGTAAGTTGCTTACAGCTATTCATATTCCTGTTGAATTGCCTCATGTTCAGCTAATTTATTCAATTATAGTTTGGTCTTTGCTATTTTCAATATTATTAACTGCATATCTGTCGTTTGCTAAATATTTGAAGATTATGCAAGGTTTTAATTTGAAAGTTGTTTTTGAATCTTGTGTTGATGTATTGGTCAGTTTTTTATTTTTTATTCCTCAATTACTTTTTGTAAACGTAGTTTTAGTAGGACCGGTCGCTTATTTGTATTTTGTTTTCCATTTACCGTTTGACCATTGGGGATTTATTGCATGTTGCTCCGCAATGTTTGTAGTAAATCTTTCTATTATGGCAAATTATTTGGCACAGTCGGCTTATGAACATATCAAGGGTAACAATGAGGATTATGAGGATAATGTTCAAATCAACATAATCACTGATACGCCCGAGAAGTTTAATTAATAGACCTTTGGTGCTACAATATTTTTATGGAGCAACGAAAGTTTAAAATATCATCAAAATACAGACCTTCAGGTGACCAACCGAAGGCTATAGCTGAATTGGTCGAGGGTTTAAACAAAGGGTATGATACACAGACCCTGTTAGGAATAACCGGATCAGGAAAGACTTTTACCATAGCTAATGTTATTGAGCAAATTCAAAAACCCACATTGATAATTGCGCATAACAAAACATTGGCTGCGCAGTTATATAATGAATTTAAGGAGTTATTTCCCGAGAATGCGGTTGAGTATTTTATCAGTTATTATGATTATTATCAACCTGAGGCTTATATTCCCAGAACTGACACATATATTGAAAAATCGTCTTCTATAAATGAGGAAATTGACAGATTAAGACATAATACGACAAGAAGTTTGTATGAACGAAATGACGTTATCGTAATATCTTCCGTAAGTTGTATATATGGTTTGGGTTTACCTGAAAATTATTTTAGGGGGTCAGTTGAGATTAAAGTCGGGGATGAGATTGAGCGGGATGATTTGTTAAAATACTTTGTCAATGTTCGTTATGAGCGAAATGATATTGAATTAAAATGTTCTACGTTTCGAGTTAGGGGTGATATTGTTGAAATTATGCCTGCTTATGAAAAAATTATTACAAGATTTTATTTCTTTGGAGATGAGGTTGAGCGGATTGTAAAAATAGACAATGTTTCCGGCGAAATTATTGAAAACTTGCAATCGGTTGTTATTTATCCGGCAGTTCATTATCTGTCTGATGATGATAATGTAGATGAAACGATTGATTTGATTAAGCAAGAGCTTCAGCAACGATTGGTTGAATTAAATAATGAGAATAAATTAATCGAGGCTCAGCGTTTGGAGCAGCGAGTAAAGTATGACATTGAAATGATTAAAGAGATGGGATATTGTACGGGAATTGAAAATTATTCAAGGATAATCGAGCGCAGAGCTCCAGGAATTCCGCCTGCAACACTTTTAGACTATTTCCCTGATGATTTTTTGGTAGTTGTTGATGAATCTCACGTGACATTGCCGCAGATAAAAGGAATGAGTCATGGTGATGCTGCACGAAAAAAAGTTCTGGTTGATTATGGCTTTAGATTACCTTGTGCAAAAGATAACAGACCGCTTACAAATGAGGAATTTTTTGACAGGGTCGGACAAAAAATATATATTTCGGCAACGCCGGCAGAGTTTGAACGTAATACTTCATCGCAAATTGTAGAGCAGATTATCAGACCGACAGGATTATTGGATCCTAAGATTTCTGTTCGTCCTATTGATACTCAAATTGAAGATTTAAAATTCGAAATTAAAAAGCGTGCGGAAAAAGATGAAAGAATACTTATCACAACGCTTACAAAAAGAATGGCTGAGGATTTGACAGACTTTTTTGTGCAAGAAGGGATTAGGGTAAGGTATTTGCACAGCGAAATTAAATCTATTGAGCGTGTTGAAATCCTGCGGGATTTGCGGCTTGGAGAATTTGATGTGTTGATTGGTGTAAACCTTTTAAGAGAGGGGTTGGATATTCCTGAGGTATCTCTTGTTGCGATTATGGATGCGGATAAGGAAGGATTTTTGCGCTCGGATACAAGTTTAATTCAAACTATCGGCAGGGCTGCAAGAAATGCATGCGGTGAGGTTATAATGTATGCTGACAAGATTACCGACTCGATGGATAGGGCAATAAAAGAAACAGAGCGACGCAGATTGTTACAAATTGAGTATAACAAAAAGTATGGTATTATTCCTCAAACAATTAAAAAACCTATAGAAAATAATCTTCTTTCTCTTGTTGCAAGTTATCGTGATTTGGAAGATATTGTGGCTGAGGAAATGGTTGAACTGGGCATTGATAAAAAAGATTTACCGAAACTTATTGATAAACTTGAAAAAGATATGCACAAAGCTGCAAAAATACTTGATTTTGAACGTGCCGCACAGATTAGGGATCAGTTGAAAAAACTGCGAGAGATGAATAACGACAGATAAATTCTAACGATTATTTGCAAGTGCCAAAATATTTTTTATAAATTCATTTTTTATTGAAGAATTATATTCTCCTTTGTATCTTTTTTCAAAATATGCGCCAATCATTTTTTCTTGTTGCGGTTTTGAATATTCTTCCCAGTATGGGGTTTTTCTTATTTTATCAATAATTTCTGTTTCAAGAGTTTCATAATTGCTGTTTGCAAAAGTTGCGCAAACTAATTCGGAAATGTTTTTTACAGGTTCATATATGCCGGAATGAAGTTCTTTTGGCTGAACCGTAAAACTTTCGGTTATAGGTTTTGAAATAAAATTCATCTCTTTAGTATTTTCTTCAAATATATTTTTTTTCTCAAGTTTATCTTTAAATCGTTGTGCTAATCCCATTTTTTCTCCTATTGATTGTTAAGAATATTCTCAAATTTTTGAACCATGTTTTGTTTATATAGGTTATCAGTAAGATTTTGAGCTAAATCTTTGTAGCTTTGGGCAACATTTGTAGACGGATTACTGACGCTTACAGGTACTCCTTTATTTATTGCGGACATTATCGCAAAATAGTTATTCGGAATTTTCCAATAGATAGGTCTTGAAAGAACTTTTTCGACGTCAGTATCTTTAATTTCGTCATTTTCCATATATCGGTTAACGATTATTTTGGCTTTGTCTTTATCATAGCCAAGTTTTTCAAACAGCTCCAAACATCTTTGAGTATTGCGTAAAGCAGGGAGGTTTGCAACCGTAACCAGAAAAATTACATCAGAATTGTCAAGTGCAGCTATGTTTTTGCCGTCAAAACTTGCTTCCGCATCAACTATAATATATGAAAAAGTGTCTTTTAAAGTGTTAAAAAGTCTTGTTATTTGTTTTGGCTGAATATTGTCTGCCTGTTTGAAATACGGAGGGTCTGCAAGTACATAAAGATTAGTGTTTTTATACCTTTCTAATGTGCTTAATAAAAATGTTTCATTTATTTTATCTATATTTTCAAGCATATATGAAATATTGAATGACGGTTTTAAATCCAAAAAAGTTGTAATATCGCCCATTTGAAAATTCAAATCAATCAGGGCAACATTTTCTTTTGTGATTTTTGCCAATTCCAACGCCAAATTTGAAGCTAAAGAGGTCTTGCCGATGCCGCCTTTGTTTGAGAAAACCGAGATTATTTTGCACTTGTTGTTTTTTTTCGGTTCATTAAATTTATATATAAGTTTGTTTAGAGCTTCGATAAATTCGTTTTTGATAATCGGTACAGGGATAAATTCTTTGGCTCCGGCTCTCATAATTTTTATAATCAAGTCAACGGAAGGGTTGTCAGAAAGCGCGAGTATGCTGCAATCAGGGCATTGTTGTGAAATTCTGAGAATTAAATCCAGTTTTTCCTGTTTGTTATTTGATAAATCTACAATAAAGACGGATTTTCCTATGGTATTAGTTAATATATCAAGAATTTCCGTATAATTTTTTGACGATTCAAGCAGGTCAATATTGTCATATTCACTAATAAACAGTTTTAAGACTTCATTTGTTGAAATTTCATCAGATAAAATTAGTGCCGAAATTTTCTGCATATACACCTACCCTAATATCAGTATATCATATTGCGATTAGCCTTGCAAGTTGTAAAAACGATAAAAGCCCCGTATAAGCGGATTTTGTTACCTGCTAAGCTCAGCAGGTGGGTGAGAACCCGGTATAATCCGTTTCCCGCTGGCGATAAATATATCGGCGGGTTTACTTCAATGACCTTGGAGTTAACTCTCCCTATTTATGTAAATGTAGGAACAAAATTAACGCCTATACAGAGCTTACTGTATTATAACATATTTTCTGTCCCGTTGCAAATACTCCTATAGGGGAATTACAGAGATTTTAGCAATTCATAACCTTGCTGTTCCACTCTGTCAGCATTTGCCAATGCTTCTTCAACCGCAGACATATCAGGACTTTGTAAAACTACTCCTTGAGGTGACGGAATGTAAGTTCTCACAGGTTCAAGTTCTTCGTTCGTATTGTTGCTGTTAGCGGATTGCGGTTTTTTACCTGCTGCGTTTAGCTTAATCAGATTGGTATCGCTTGGGTATTCTTCCGGTTTTCTCGGAATTGCTGTTTGAGCTTCTGTCGGTTTTACCGCATCCGGAGTTTGTACTTGTTCCGGTTTGTTTGGTTGTTGCTGAGGATTTGCGTTTGCCGTTTCTTCTGTTTCTTCTTCGGCATCTTCATCTAGAACCGAGTTTGTCGGACGGCCGAAGATTTTATGTGTTGCTTGAGTTGTCCATTTAGCAAACATTGGTGACAGTAAAAACATTGGAATTATAAACCTGATTGCATAACCTAAAGCGTTTTTGCCGAAGTATTTTGATTTTCTCAACCAATTCAGGTTCACTTTATCTTTAGATACGTATGGCTTCATCCTTTCAATACCTATAGTCAGTAAGTTCGCGCCTTTTTTCAACAACTTAAGGAATGGGTTTTTAACTCCTGCCGTGAGTTGTTTTTCTAAAACTTTCTTGCGCATTTTATACATATTTTTACTGTATGAAGCGTGGTTTTCGTTAAATATTTTCAATAGTTGACGGTACGATTCCACTTGTTCTTTTGTCATTCCTAAGTATTTCAAACCGCCTGCCATGTGCATCAAACCGATACCTAAAGGCAAAGCAAGGAAGTAGGTGAAGTCATTGACAAATCTTTCAGCCAATGTCTTACCTTTTTCACCGCTAGGCGCTTTTGTCGCATGGATAAGCATATCTGCAAAGATGAATGCCTGCATAAGTACCGCAAGTTTTCCGCCTGCAAATCTGTTTGTACAGCCTTCTGTCAGGTATGCAAAACTCTTGCCTATAAATTTACCAAATTTCGTTTTTGCACCTGTAGTTAAGAGTTCTGTTTTATTTGCTAACTCTTGCAAACCTAACTCACGACCGAAAAGGTGGCTTGTAACTTTTTCCATTTTACCGTCTTTTTTCCAAATAACGATTTTAAGTTTTTGATCTCCGTTTCTCAGGATATTTTTAAAATCTTCTAAATGTTCTAAGACGTATTTTTCATTTTTAAATTGTTCAAATTGTTTAATATCTTTAAAACCAAGACCTTTTGTAATTTTTAATTCTTTTAGCAGGTCTGCAATTTCTTCCGGAGTTTTCCCTGCGATATCAGCAGCTTTTACTCCGAAATATTTGAGTTCTTCTTCTTGAAGTTTTAATAATTTTTCCGGTTTAGATAATCCTTTTACGCTATCAAGGAATTGATCTATATAAGCTTTATCATATCCGTATTGTTTCAGTTGAATTGCATTTTCGGCAGGTTTCAAAAATTCTTCAAATACGGATTTTGTGTCCATTACGAAAAATCCGTTTACACCTGCTGCCGGACCGATTACCAATTTACATTCCGGCATAGTGTGGGTATTTCTTAGTGCATATAGAATACGATTTTTAGGGTTGCTTGTAATTCTGTCTAAATATCCGGCAACAGAACTATACGCATTTCCTATAGCTCGTCCGAACCAAGATTTGCCCAGTTTACTGTTACTTACAGCATCAGAAAAAGCATCAGCTTTTCCTGTAATTTTTCCTAAAAGGCTATCTTCGTATTTTCCGCCGCATTTTTCACCGAATTTGTCCATTCCCTGTGCAATTGCGTACCAAGTGCCGAGTGCAACAGGCAGAGTATAAGGGTTTTGTCCCATTTCGGAACTGTTTTTGACTCTGTTACCAATTTGAGTTTCGCCAACTGATTGCGGAATATTTGTTCCGCCCTGCATGCTTGTTGGTTGACCGGATGTTGGAACTCCTGTTGCTCCCAGCATAGTCGGCTGATTTGTTCCCCTAAATGTTACAACCCTTTTATTTTGAATGCTCGGTATGTTGACCGTATTAACTTGTTCAGACATAGTACTTTCCTATTTTCCCTACAAGTATATAAAAACATTTTATTTCAAAAATTTGCCAAAATATGAACAAATCTTGCTCAATGTAACGAAATGTAACAAAAAGAACACGGAGTGAAATTTTTAATTGAGTATATACTTTATATATATACGAGAGATGATTAAATAAGAGAGAGATAAGAGTTATGGCATTAGCAAATTTAAAAAAGATTGACAAAAAATTACAAGATATTTATAAAGACCAAGTAACAACAACCGTTACGGCAACAGCAGAACCTTTTGTTGATAAGTCGGAATTGTTGTTGGAACAGATGAATTTTATTGCAGCATATAATAAATCGTTGCTGCATATAGCATAAGTTTTTTTACATATAATAACTCCAATTTAATTTTTCCCCTACAAATTTTTTCCCCTGATTTCGATGAAGTCAGGGTTTTTATTGTCCTCGTCCGGGGGGTAAATATAATGGGCACTATGCTACTAACTATGGTGCGTTATCTACAAGACATTTGCCTACCCTCTCCCGAATTTCTAAGTTCGCCCAAGCTCACTAAGAAATTCCGCCCTCTCACAAAGAGAGAGGGCTTGTTTGTGGTATTATCATAAATATGAAAAGGTTATATTCATCTTCATCACTTGAAAATGCCAAAACCTTAAGAAGTAATCAAACTGATTGTGAAAATATTATTTGGCAAAATTTAAGAGCAAAAAGACTTAATAATATAAAATTTAGACGGCAAGTACCAATAGGAAAATATATAGTTGATTTTGTTAATTTGGATAAAAAATTGGTTATAGAACTGGATGGTTCACAGCATTTAGATGCAATACAATATGATAACAATCGAACAGAATATTTAACAAATTTAGGCTATAAAGTTGTAAGGTTTAATAATAATGACATTATTAATAATCTTGAATCTGTTTTAAATAAAATAGTTGAGGAATATAATAAGTTATAGACAAATTGCCCTCTCTCTTTGTGAGAGGGCGGAATTTCTTAGTGAGCTTGTGCGAACTTAGAAATTCGGGAGAGGGTTTTATTGCGGAAGTTTATCAAGAATAAATTTCCCGATTTTGCCTTCTCGAAAATCTCGCAAAATATAAACAGAAGTCCTTTCTCTGTCTGTAGAACCTCCTGTTAACAGCCAATTCCGTTCAAGTGCTATATTATCAATGTTTAATTCTTTATCTTCGCTCAATTTGTAATAATCACGGAAAGCTTTTGTCTGACGAACATCAAGAATATTGAGTAATTCTTGAGCCACAATCTCGTTAGAATAAGCATTTTCGGATATAGAATTAACGAAAGCAAGTTTTTTTGCAATTTCTTGATCGCCTTGACGCATCGGAATTATTCCCGGAGTGTCAAGAAGTTCAAGTTTCGGGTTAATTCTGACCCATTGTTGTTGTCTTGTTACGCCTGCCTT
>JBJEGJ010000046.1:0-9484 GCA_051874955.1 Candidatus Gastranaerophilaceae bacterium | reverse complement strand
GCGGCGAAGCTGCGTAGATTTTGTTTTGTTCAGGATCTTTTTGAAATATCGCAAGTATACAAGGACAGCAAGACCCTGAAACAAGTTCAGGGTGACACCTTTGTTTGACTTTTGGTATTCTGCTCGGCTTGTTCAGGGTGACACATGCGTTAGACTTTTTGCTTTCTGCTTGGCTGGTTGAGTGTGACATAGGTGTTCAGGGGGAACATTGGAGTTTTGGCATTAGAATGAATTTGTAAATCCCTGACCAGACCTCACCCTAACCCTCTCCTATCTTAGGAGAGGGGGATTTTACACACATGTCATCCTGAACTTGTTTCAGGATCTTACCAATAGGACATGGTTGCTATGGTTTAGTTTATTTTCGCATTAGTAAATGCGACCTACTTTTTGACTGTAGTAAACCAAGCATAATAAAACACCCCTCCTTTTTAGGAGAGGTGTTTTGAAAAATTTTAAGCCTTTGCAAAAGAGTCGTTTGCTCGGGTTTTGATTTCGTTTTGGAGTTTGTCAATGAACTCATCAACGGTAAATGTTCCGACTTGACCAATTCCGCGAGCTCTGACTGCTACAGAATTTGCTTCAATTTCTTTATCACCAATTACACATACATAATTGATTTTCTTATCCTGTAGGCTTTCTCTGATTTTGTAATTCATACTTTCAGATCTGTCATCAAGCGATACTCTTATGCCGGCATCACGCATTTTTTTGTAAACCTTTTCTGCGAAATCAACGTGTTTATCGTTAGAAATAGGAACAATATTCACCTGAGTCGGAGCAAGCCAAGCAGGGAAGCATCCGGCATAATGTTCAATCAGAATACCGTGAAATCTTTCCATTGAACCAAATATTACTCGGTGTAACATAATAGGAGTTTTCAATTGACCGTCTTTATCCTGATATTTGATATCAAATCTTGCAGGTAAATTGAAGTCTAACTGAATTGTTGCACACTGCCAAGTTCTGCCGATAGCATCTTTAATCTTAAAGTCAATTTTCGGGCCGTAGAACGCACCGTCACCTTCATTGATGTCGTATTTCATTCCGCGTCTGTCCATAGCCTCTTTTAATCCTGCTTCCGCTCTGTTCCAGTTTTCTATTTCTCCGACAAAACTTTCAGGACGAGTTGAAAGCTCAACTTCAAATTGCATATTAAATATTGCCATTGTATCAGCTACAAAATCAATAATTGCATTGATTTCATCAACTAACTGTTCAGGTGTACAAAAAACGTGAGCATCATCTTGTGTGAAGCCTTGAACACGTGTTAAACCACCTAATGCACCCGATTTTTCTTTACGATAAACAGTACCCAATTCTGCCATTCTTAAAGGCAAAGAACGGTATGAATAACGGTTTGCCTGATAAATCAAAATATGGAAAGGACAATTCATAGGTTTTACAACAAATTGTTCATCAGAATCTTCTTCTTTTTGTACAAAGAACATATTTTCTTTGTAGTGATCCATGTGACCTGAAATTTCCCAAAGTTTTGATTTTGCAATTTGCGGAGTGTTTACGATAACATAACCGCGTTTTCTGTGTTCTTCTCTCCAGTAATTTTCAATCTGTTCTCTTACTGTTGCAAGATTAGGATGCCACAATACAAGACCTCCGCCCAGTTCTTCTCTTACAGAGAATAAATCCAACTGTTTGCCGAGCTTTCTGTGGTCACGTTTTTCTGCTTCTTCAAGGAATGTCAAATAAGCCTGTAAGTCTTCTTTATTCCAATAAGCCGTAGCGTAAATTCGCTGTAACATTTTTTTGTTTTCATCACCGCGCCAGTATGCACCTGCAACTTTTAACAGTTTAATTGCATTTGCTTTAATATATGATGTATTTGGAAGGTGAGGTCCGGCACAAAGGTCATTAAATAACGCATTACCGTCTTTATCTTTAGTTATGTACAAAGTAGGATTATCGTTTTTGTGTTCTTCCAATAATTCAGCTTTGTATATTTCACCTTCATCTTTAAATGCTTTAATTTGAGCTTCCACATCAGGAATTACATATTTTTCAAATGTGAGATTTTGCTTAATAATCTCTTTCATTTTTTCTTCGATTTTAATTAAATCGTCTTCTGTGAAAGAATGACCGTCCGTTAAATCAAAGTCGTAATAAAACCCGTCAGCGGTAGCCGGTCCGATTGCTAACTTTGCCGCCGGAAACAGGCTCTGAACGGCTTGTGCCATGATGTGAGAGGTTGAGTGTCTTAAAATACTCAATGTTTCGTTGTTCTTTTCCATTTTTCTTCTTTCTATCCTTTTGGTATATGGTAAATCTTTTCGGTGAAACCGTTTCAGTCAAAAACATTTGAAAGAATTATTTACCGCCAGGGCGGATCCCCTTAACTGCACTACCCCTCTATTATAATATAAAATATTTAAAATGAACCTAATTTAATGTTTGAAGTTGACGGATTTTTGTATTTATCTCGTTCATTAAGTTAACATCGTCCGTTTGTCGAGCGTATTTTTGAGCTTTATTTAATAAATTAAGTGCTTTATTTATTGCGTTATATTCAACCATAATATCCGCAGATGCCAAATAATTTTGTGCAGTCTTTAACGGTACATCCGCATCGGTGTAATTTTTTACGGCATTTGAATATGATTTCAAAGCTTTTTCGGGTTCGTCAAATTTTTTATAGGCTTTTCCGGTATTTGAATCAACAAAACCTTTAAGTTGAGCATTATCCGTTTCATTTGCTAAATCACGAGCTGTATCATAGTATTCAAAAGCTTGTTTTTCATACATATCGGTGTAAATATTTCCTAACTTTGTCAAAGAGGCACTTTGTGCAGGTAAATTATCAGCCTCGCCGGCATGCGAAACCGTACTGAAATAATGGTCAATGGCAGGTTTTATTTGGTTTACATCGTCATAAATCTGCGCCATTGAATAATGAGCCTTTGTTTTGACATTTTCATCCGTCGTTAATTGTATTGATTGATGATAGCTTTTTAATGCTTGAGCAACGTAATCATGATTGTCGTAAATTTTTCCGACTTCATAATATATTTTTCCTGAAGTTTCGGTATCATCAATTTCCAAAGCCCTGTTTAATGCCTGTTCAAATAGTTTTATTGCCTGTTCCGGATTGTTTGCATAAGCGTATTTTTTTGCCTGAATAAACAAAGATTTCAACTGTTTATCTTGAGGAATTTTATTAATATTTTGTCCTGCAACGGTTATAGGTATAACATTTGAGGTTTCTCCAAAATTTTGGTTTTCCTGTTCCTGTGCTGTTGCTTCCAACTCGTTTTGTCTTGTTGTCTGGCTTGTTGAACCGTCAGGGAATTTTACTAAAAATCTTTCGTTTATACTTTCTTCATTGTAGTTCAAATCAATATTTTGCAGGAATAAAGCATCAACCCAATTTTCAACGACTTTGGAGTCTTTTTTGAGTGTTTCTGAAATATAGCCATCCAAAATTGATGCAGCAGAATTTAAAGTATTTTTTATCAGTTTGGTATCAGCTTTTCCTGTTTGAGCTTGTTTTTGAACAACAGCTAAATAGCCGTTAACTATTTCGCTCAAATCTTCAGGCGTACCAATTGCTATTGCTGTGTTTTTAAAGTCTTTTAAAATTTGGGCAATATTTATCTTGTTATTTAAATCAGGTGAAACAGCTGTTTCTGCTCCAGAAATGTTTGAAGCTTGAGTGTTCCTGTTTGGGGATATGTTGATATTTACGTTATTATAAGCATTTTGAGGGGGTAATGCAAACTTCTGTTCGTAAGCAGGAGTGTAAGAAGGGGCTTTTTGTTCTACGTAATTTAAGCCGTTACTTTTTGAATTTTGACCGGTTTCACCTTCTTTTTTTGCGCCGGTAGCAGAAGATTTTTCTTCCTCATCACGCTTTCTGACCGGACGTCTTTCGTCCGGCTTTATATATGGTCGTTGATATATGTTGTTAAGACTAAGTCCCATATTGTTTCTACCTGCTGCCCAAAGTCATTAATTTACACTCTATTTTTAGCATAATTCCAACTCCATTGGGTCATACTTTTGTATGATTTATGCTAACTTTAGTTTAAGTTTTTTTCTTGATATATCAATTTTTTGGAGTTTTATTTTAACAAATGTAAATTATTTGACCTATTCCCATGACAAAACATTTTTGTTATTTTATTATCGTCTTATAAAATCGGAGGCATAATGTTTACGACTATGACAGAAAACAAATCAAGTTTTGACTTAACATCAAAAAGCGCTTTTTCAAGTGAAAATGATACTTTTACATCTCGTTCATTTGCTGCGCTTTTAGCAAAAAATAATGTTCCGGCATCTCATAAAAGAATTGCCGATAATTATTTAATCGTAAAAAAAGTTTTTAAATTTCAAGCCTGCATGAGCAGAATATCAAATGTCGAAAAATCTATGCTTGAAAAATACGATTTTAACATTTTGGAATATACGACAATGAAACAAATGTATGATGAATTGTCACTACTGCAAAAATGGTCAGCTTCAGATGATAAATCATTATCAGAAGCCGCTGATAACATACTTCTTATCAGGGTAAAAGAATTAAAATATTTAGAAGCAAGTCGTTATGCTACAATTTCAAATGAAATTTACAACGGATATAAAGCACTTGTTCAATATTTACACGAGATTAGCAAATTCCAAACCGTGCAAAATCTAAGAACATTAAACTTCTAAACAAAAACAATATTTGACGGGAGTTAGTTTTCTTGTTGATAACCAAAGTCTTTCAAGACTTTCTCTTTTTTGCGCCAATCTTTTTCAACTTTTACTTCAAGTCCGAGAAAAACTTTTTTATCTGTTATTCTTTCAAGTTCCAAACGCGCTTCAGTACCGATTTTTTTTAAAAGGTTTCCGCCTTTTCCTATTAAAATACCCTTTTGGCTTTTTTGTTCACAATAGATAGTTGCATAAATTTTATCAATTTCCGGTTGCTCTTTGTATTCCGTAACTTTGACCGCAACAGAATGAGGAATTTCATCAGACGTATTTATAAGTATTTTTTCTCGAATGACTTCTTCTGTTACGTCACGCATCGTTTCCTCAGTAACAACATCATCAGGGTATAAAAGTTCGCCTTCCGGTAATTTTTTATAAATATTTTTTATTAAAGTATCAATATTACGACCGGTTTTAGCGGAAATTTTCACAAGCGGAAGATTTTTATCAAACAGAGTTTTATAGGATAATAAATTTTCTTCAACTTTTCCTTGTTTTTTTATTTTGTCAACCTTATTCATTACAATAATAATCGGGATTTCTGTTTGTAAAAGATTTTGTGCAATCCACTTGTCACCTTTTCCGGCAGCTTCCGAACCATCAACCAAAAACAATATCACATCAGCATCCGGAACTGCTATTTTTGCTTCGTCAAGCAGAAATTCGCCCAGTTTATTTAGTGGTTTGTGAACACCCGGTGTATCAACAAAAACTATTTGTCCTTCGGGCATAGTTAATATACCCTTAATTCTTTTTCTTGTAGTTTGAGCTTTGTCGGTTGCTATTACAATCTTTTGCCCCAATACTTGATTTAACAGGGTTGATTTACCTACATTCGGACGTCCTATTATTGCAACAAATCCACTTTTCATAAACTTATTGTAACATAAAGTTTTATTTTTTTTAACAAAGTAGCAAAAATTTTAACTCTCGGTTATTATATTATTAGTAATGTGTAGTTGTTAGATTAATGGAAAACAATGATAAATAAAAAAAGTATAATAATTGCGGCAGCTTTGGCGGTTTTTAGTACATGCCTCAACCCTGCTTTAGCTGATAACAACAGTTTGCTACAGATGGATATCAAAAAATCTGCAGCCGCTGATACTGTTGACGTAACTTTTTTCACTACAGGTGATATGACTAATTCGGTAGCGTCCAGAAAAGCTAACAATCGTTACGTAGTGCTGTTACCGAATGTTTCAAGTACATCCTCTGTTGCTCCGAGTTTTGGAGCCGTAAAAGATTTAATTACCGACATTGACGTAAAACATGTTAATGACGGGATTGGCGGTTATACAAAAGTTACTTTTTCAACAACAAAACCCATTAACATAAAAACTCACATGAAAAAAACTGCACCGCTTACGCAAGCTCAAAAAGATTATAAAGAGATTTTGGCAAAAAATAATACAACTGCCCCGACTACACAAACTGCTGCAAAACCGCAACAGGCAACAAAACCTGTTACTCAGCCAAAAGCTGTTCAAACCCCGACTGCAAAACCGCAGCCAAAAGAAACTGCAAAACCTGTGGCAAAATCTGTTCAAACAAAAAAAGCGGAAAACGTGATTAAACCTTTGGTTGCACCAATAAAGGCTGCGCTAAAACCTCAACCGAAAACCGTTGAAGCAGTAAAACCACAACCGACAACTGTACAGAAAACAGTTCAACAAAAACTGGAACCTGCAAAAGTTCAACCAAAACCGATAACGACAGAAGAAACCTATGTTCCGAAGATGAAATTTGACGAAAACGGCAAACGTATGGTTGACTTGGAACCGAGAGTGTCGCATAAAATTGTAGCGGAAAATCAACCAAAGCCAAAAACGGATCCTATTTTTGATATTGATGAAAACTCTGTTCAACAAACACCTGAGGCTGCGGTTGAAAACACACCTGTCGCGGTAGAAACTCCGCAATCCGAAAATAATTCATCAAATCACATGCCTTGGTGGATATTTATTGCCGGAGGCGGAATTGCAGTTCTTGGAATATTATATCTTATTTTTGATGCGTTTGCTCATTCAACCAAAAAAGATCAAACCAGATTGCAATCTTTCTTTGATATTGCATCGCAAAATCAAGCTAAACGCAGAAGACGTGAATATTATGATATTGTCAATAATGACGATTTGAATTGGCAGGAAAAATATAAACTGTACTCTGAAAAAGAGGAAAAACGTAAAATCAAAAAAGCACCTATGGATATGTCATACGTGACAGATATTTCCGGTGTTAAAAAAGCGATTATTGAACCTGCAGCTCAGCCGCAGGAAACCGTAAAACCTGTTGCTCATCAGCTAAACATCACTCAAGGTGATGATTTTAAATCAAAATTTAGTGAAAAAATGCAGGCAAAGATTTCACAAATGGAGCATGCACTTTCTCAAACTCCTGCTGTGAAAGAGCCTGAAGAAATTAACAACAATGTAAAATCAGAAGATGATGCAATAATTAACAAAATTTCAGAAATCAAATTGAAATCTTTCTCTAAATCAATCTCTTTAAAAGAAACTCAAAGAACCTTAGCGGATGAAGATAAAATATCAAGAAACAAATCGTATAAAGAAGGCAGGTTTGTTAAACTTAAAAATTCTCCGCTCAGTGTAAGCAGGAGAAAATCAACCGCATCCGCTTTGGAGGCTTCGGATTTGATTGAAACAGGAAATAAATACTTAACAAATAATGGGGAAATAAAAATGAGCAAGGAAAATGAAAACTATTTATTATCATCACTTGATGAGTACCTGTCAATACTTGACAGCGAAACAGAAAAGAAATCAACAACAGCAGGAAGTCTTGCACAACTTAAGTCATCAGCACAACCGATGACAAGATCAGGAATGACTAATCCGATTTCACGTGCAGCTAATTCTGTTCAACCGGGACAAAATTCAACACCTTATATGAACGGTTTAATCGTTAAATCAGGTTACAATATTGATTCGGAAAAAGGTTTTTACATAGTCAACATTGACGGAGTTTCAGCTTTGGTCGGAAGAATTAAAGACAGCATATTTGTTTTGAAAAAATTTGACCATGTTGTCGACAAACCTATCCAAGTCAGACCTGATGACGGTAGTGTTTATATCGTAAGAGTAGGGAAATTCAAATGTCTTGTGGATGTTGCTAAAGACAAAATGGGAACACTTATCGAAATCTAAAATTTAAATAATGTACAAAAAAATAGTTTTACTTGTTTGTTTAATAATAATTGCAGGCTTGTGTTTTTATATGAAAAATTATAAGATAACACAGCCTGCACAAAATAAAATCACTATACAGTTTTCGTCTTGGGGGTCGGAATCCGAAATAAAAATTCTGAAACCTGTATTGTCGGAATTTGAAAATGAAAACCCTGATATAAACGTCGAGTTTCTGCATATTCCGCAAAATTATTTTCAAAAATTGCATTTGTTGTTTGCCTCAAATACTGCACCTGACGTTGTGTTTATAAACAATCAATTTTTGCCGATATATGCAAATGCAAATGTTTTGGAAGATTTAAGCCAATACAAAAAAGAACTGGAATTTGATAAATTTTATCCGAAGTCACTTGATGCAATGACTTGGAACGGCAAAGTATATGCAATCCCAAGAGATATCTCAAACCTTGTAATCTATTATAATAAGGATATTTTTGATGAATACAAAGTCCCGTATCCGGACGGGAATTGGGATTATGATAAATTTTTGCAAACCGCAATAAAATTAAGTTACCCGCCAAAAATTTACGGAATTTCGTTTGAGGAAGACCCGCTTTTTTATCAACCGTATTTAATGAGTTTCGGACTTGACAGTATTCCGAAATTTGAAGATGAGCAAACCTACAAAGGCTTGAAAAGGTATTCGGATTTGCGAAATAAGTACCACGTAGCTCCAAAACGACAAGAAGCAGGAAGTGCAACAATGGCGCAATTGTTTTTGCAAGGAAAACTAGCAATGCACTTATCTGGACGCTGGCTTGTTCCAAAATATCGTGAAGAAGCTAATTTTGACTGGGATATTGTAAGTTTTCCAAAAGGTACTGCCGACTCTGTTGTACCTTTGGATGCCTCAGGTTGGGCAATTTCAAAATCCTCAAAGCATAAAACCGAATCTCTTAAATTGATTAAATATCTGTCTTCCAAAAGCAGTTCAGAAGAATTTACAAAAAGCGGATTGATTGTTCCCGCAAGGATAGAAACAGCAAACTCAAAATATTTTTTAGATAAACAAAAGCCAAAGAGTGCAAAAATATTTTTATCGGTAATTGAGACCTCAAAACCGACACCTGTGACGGTAAATTATCGTGAAGTCTTGGATACATTGCGAACAAAAACAGAGGATTTGTTTAATAAGTGAAACTCTGAAATCGTCTTGAATTATTCCGGGTGATGTAATTGGTATTACTTTGTTATGTTAAAAAGATCCTGAAATAAATTCAGGATGACATATTCGCAAAATTCTTCCCTCTCCTAAGGTAGGAGAGGGGTAGGGTGAGGTCTGGTCAAGGTTGTGCATTAAGGTCGGGGAGATTTAGACGGGATACAAAAAAGCCAAACAAAGGTGTCATCCTGAACTTGTTTCAGGATCTTATTCAATATGAATATTGTTTAAAGTTTGTAAGATCCTGAACAAAACAAAATCTACGCAGCTTCGCCGCTTGATTTTTAGTTTTTTCAGGATGACAAGGGTGTAAAATTCTTCCCTCTCCTAAGGTAGGAGAGGGGTTGGGGTGAGGTCTGGTCAAAGGATGTACACAAAGGTCAGAGTGACATAAACAGAA
>JBJEGJ010000045.1:0-1940 GCA_051874955.1 Candidatus Gastranaerophilaceae bacterium | reverse complement strand
AAAAATGAAATTGAAAAAGAATTGTTAGAGTTAGACTCTAAAAGAATTCGAGCTATTTGTGAACCCTCAATAAAAGATGAAACAACGGGTGAAACTTGGCTTGATTATTACAATTCGGAAGTTGAAAAATTAAGAAATGAATTAAAGGAATTAAATGGAAATTAAACAAGTAATACACTCATATTTAAACCAAAACGGATATACCAAAAATTCACTAACAAAAGAAAGAATTGGTACACTTTTTATTTATCCGATAGATTTTACCCCTGATGATTGTTTATCTTGTGACGGGTATTCATTGTTAATTGAAGATTACAAAGAATTATATTCAGTTATAGGTACAAAATTCAATCAAGTTGGCGATGCAGAAGGAACATTTAGAATCCCTGACTACAATGTTACAGGTCGATTTCTGCAACCACATGTAACTTCCGGAATAAAAATTGAAGCCGGTTTACCAAATCATTATCACACAGTAGTTGCATTCTATTGGAATTATCCGGGAGCAGCCGAAGAAGGAAGAGGTAATCCTGACTATGGAAACCATTTAGCATTAACAACTTCTTGGGCTTCTGAATGTAATCCCATATATGGTAATAGTGCAACTGTCCAACCTCCATCACAAACAGTACATTTAGTAATTAAATATAAATAAAATTATGGAAATATCAAATTTAAAAACACAACGCATAAATCAAAATGATTATCATAAAAATATTTTTACGAGAAACAAAATAGGAGCTTTATATACGTTTCCAAAGCGATTCACTCCTGAAGATTGTTTGTCTTGTGATGGATATGTTTTAAAAATTATTGATTTTAGTGAGCTATATGAAATTATTGGTACAACATTTAATTCCGGCACAGAAGCTGATGATGAATTTAGAATACCCGATTACAATTTAACAGGAAGATTTTTACAGCCGGGAAATAAAAATTTAGGTACAACAAAAAACGCAGGTATTCCAAGCATAAAACTTGCATTAAGAGTCGATGCGAAGACAAAAGTTGATACATATTATGGTGGTAAATATTTAAGTTCTTACGGAACAGATGATTATGGTGGTGTAATGACAGCATTAACAGATGGTAGTGATGAACCTATGAGGTTAATGACTGATGCAACCGCATTAAAATACAGAGCCGGAGATTTGATATTAGATTCTAATATTTATGGTAAATCCACTACCGTTCAACCCCCATCTCAAATCGTTCACATCTGCATTAAATATAAATAAGGTAAATTTATGGAAATTTTAGATTTAAAAACAAATTTATTAAATCAAAATAACTATACGCACAATCAGTTAACCTCCGCTTTTGTAGGTTCTCTTATTACATATCCGATAAATTATATTCATCCGAAATGTTTACCATGTGACGGCTATATTTTAAAAATTGCAGATTATAAAGAATTATATTCAGTGATTAAAGATAATTTTAATAATGGCACAGAAGCTGATGATGAATTTAGAATACCTGATTACAATATTACAGGAGTTTTTTTACAACCAAATTCTGTAGCTAATAAGTCTATTAATGCAGGATTACCAAATATAACAGGCTATATTTCAGGAGATGATTATAAAATGGCATCTATTGGCGGAGCATTCTATTATTCAGGAACAGCAAGCGGACAGCATTGTGAAACTGTCGGTGGAAGTTTTAATATTATTCAGTTTAATGCATCAAGAGTTTCAACAATTTATGGCAAATCAGCCACAGTTCAACCACCATCAAAAACGGTTCAAATTTGTATCAGATATAAATAAGGAGAACAATATGACATCACTAACTAAAATCTGCTTGCATTGGACAGCAGGAGCTGATAAACCCTGCGAGCAAAACTTAAATTGCTATCACTTTTTATTTGATAAAAACGGCAAAGAATACAAAGGTACTTATACCCCACAAGACAATATTAACTGTTATGACGGGAA
>JBJEGJ010000044.1:0-1947 GCA_051874955.1 Candidatus Gastranaerophilaceae bacterium | reverse complement strand
CGGCGGATGTTGTGCTGGGAAGTGACGAAGCGAACGCACTTTTGCAGCAAAAGCCGCTTGATACCCCGACTTTGGATTATTTGAAAGATAATAACATTCTGCTCCCGACGAAAGTTGAAGCAAGCGGAACTGATGAATACGGATTTCCTGTATTAACTGATGGAACTCCGACAGCATCTGCGGGAAGTAATTATTCTTTAACTGAAACAAATTCGCTGGACGGTGCAATTACAAAATATGAAGTAAAAGATGTAACAAGATACTATGACAAAACAACGGGCGAGCTTGTTGAAAATCCTGTTGCCGGTGTTGAATACAAAGTGGTACAAGAAAAAGATCTTGTTGCTCATTATTATAATGTACAGGCTACCGATTCGGGTACAGATGTCGTTAATTGCGATTGGACAGGGCGTTTACTTGGTACCCAAGAAGGAACGGATTCTGTAGTTGCCGATTATATTTTAAATACGGTTGATAACAGATCTACGTATGGTGTATATGGATTCTCTCTGATTGGAAATGATGGTCAATATTCCAAACTTTCAGACGTAACCGGTGATTTTATTTCAAACAACAATTCCGCAAATGCAATTATTGCAGGTGGAGTAATTGGTAACTATTATGGCGGTGTAATTGGAAATATTTCCGGAAACTTTACGGGTAACAATGTAGATGCGGCTACAGGAAATTCAGATCCCGGTATATATGGTGGCGGATTGATAGGTAATTATCATGGAGGTATTTATAATCATTTAGCTTATATTGGAAATATTCGTGCTTATTTCTTAGCAAATACGGTTAAATTCGCTACACTTAACGGTGGCGGTATAATAGGTAATTATACTTATTCTGAGGATGTCAACTCTACAATTGGTGATATTTCAGGTTTGTTTGTTCAAAATAGAGTCTTTTCAGAAAATGATAATTACGGTTCTGTTTATGGCGGAGGTATAATCGGTAACAACGCTGTATCTGAAGATGCTGATACAGATGTAGAAATGATTCAAAAAGTAGGTAATATATCTGCAGATTTTCAAGGTAATGAAATCTATTCGCAGGCTGACATAAATGGTGGCGGCTTAATCGGTAATAATACATATTCAGGGTATACAAGTTCATTAACAACCAATATCGGCAATATAAAAGGAAATTTTGTTAATAACAATGTTGTTGCTGATTCTTATTTATCAGGTGGCGGCTTAATCGGTAATTCAACGACTGATTATGGTGAATCGGAAGATACCTCAACAATTGGTGATATTGAAGGCGATTTTGTTAATAACAAAGTTGTAGCCGGTGAATATGGTGTATATGGCGGAGGTTTAGTCGGTAACTATGCCGAATCGACCGGTGAAAACGGAAATGTTGTTACTACAATTGATGATATAAACGCTGATTTTTATAATAACGAAATAACTTCTGCTTCAGATGTTTATGGCGGTGCACTTATCGGTAACTATACATACAGTTATGATGAGGGTGACGTTATAAATGCGCAAATCGGCGATATTAACGGAGATTTTGTAAACAATAAACTGACGGTAGAAAATAGTGCTTATGGCGGTATGATTGGAAACTGTTCGGAAACTTCAAATGTATCAGCTCAGATTGGTGCTATCAATGCAAACTTCTACAACAATAAAGTTGTATCTCAAGGAACTACAGATGATAGTAATGTTGTCTATGGTGGTGCAATCGCAAATGACGGAAGCGGATCTTCAATACAAAGTATTTCAGGTGAATTTATCGGCAACCAAATAGAAACAAATTCAACCGGTGAAGACACGGCTTCTTATGGTGGTGCTATTGCAAATAATGGCGTAATTACCGATGGCGTTTTAAACTCAAAATTTTTAAACAATAGTGCAAAATCCACAGTATCTGCAAAAGGTGGTGCAATCTATACAACTACCGACTTAAATATCGTATCAGATAACGGTGTGACAG
>JBJEGJ010000043.1:0-124335 GCA_051874955.1 Candidatus Gastranaerophilaceae bacterium | reverse complement strand
TGAACTTTGCTATGGTTTAAGATCCTGAAATAAATTCAGGATGACATACTTGTTATACCGTTACGTATTCCCTCTTTTATCACCCAATACTCCCACCCATGTCACCCTGAACAAGCCAAGCAGTGGATGAAAACTCAAACAAATGTGTCACCCTGAACTTGTTTCAGGGTCTTGCTGTTGGTGAACCTTGTTATGTTTAAAGATCCTGAAATAAATTCAGGATGACACACGTGTTAGAGCCTTATTTCCCTCATATTGTCATGCTGAACTTGTTTCAGCATCTTACAATCGTTAAATCACTACGACATTCAAACTGATCCTAAACTAAATTCAGGATGACATACTTGTTATACCGTTACGTATTCCCTCTTTTATCACCCAATACTCCCACCCATGTCACCCTGAACAAGCCAAGCAGTGGATGAAAACTCAAACAAATGTGTCACCCTGAACTTGTTTCAGGGTCTTGCTGTTGGTGAGGTTTGCTAGGGTTTTAAGATCCTGAACTAAATTCAGGATGACATAGGAGTTATACAGTAGTACACCTCGTTGCTGTCACCACGACCTCAATGCAAAACCTTGACAAAACCTCACCCAAGCCCTCGCCTACCTTAAGTGATAAAAAATTACAGATTAATTATAACCTGACGGATAAAATTGAAAGAGGGAATGTGGGTATAATTTAGGTGTTGTTTAAGTTTTACCTCCTTCCTTGTTTTTAAGAAAAATTATCCTTTTTATCCTTTATTTATCCTTAGAATTATCCTTTTTTCCTGTTAATTTGGGAAAATTAACCTCAAACTCGGACAGAGTTTGAATTTAGGGAAGGATAGAAAAAGGATAAAAACTTCCGAGCGGTGGGAAGTCAAAAGTATTAATTCAAAGTAAGTTAGGATTTAAAAATCTCTTTGCGATGATATTCCAAATAATGTTCTCTGCCCTCTATTGGTAAAAAATCATATTTTTTATTTGGAATAATATTTAATTTTGAACAAGTCATTTTAGATAGCCAAGGAGAAACAAGCATTTTTTTTATCATTTGTAAATGTTATAAAGCCTCTATCGAATAATAAATCAATATTTGGTGTGAACATAAATCCATTATAAGGGTCAATTTTTTCATCTTCATTTGATTTTGCCCAAGGCTTAATATGACTCGCAATTAAAAGCCTGTCATCAGAAACTAAGGTAATTGGGCAAAATGGGCATAAATTTAACAAGTCTTGCCTATATTTACCTTGACCAATTCTAGCAGTTGTTAATTGTAATTTTCTTTCAGAAGAAGTGTCTTCTGACTCTTCTATTTCTTTAACTTGTGAATCAATTGTTTGTTTATTTTCTATTTCTCCAAAATAATCCACAAACAATCTGAAATAATAATAGATATGATTATCTTTATCTTTTAATTTGATACTTGCTAAATATGTAATATTAGGCAAAGATATTTCTCTAATTAATTTGTAAATACTATTAGAGGAATTAACATATACTCTAGGACCAGCAATTTGAGTTTGTTCTGCTAGATTAAAATAAATTATATCTTGTAGTTGTTTAATTTTTTCTACTCTTTCTTTCCATAATCTAGGCATTTCTTGTTTTTTTTGATAAGGTTGTTCAGGATTTTCATATTCAGGTTTACAATCTTCCATATATTTTAATAAATCTTTTTTTAATAAAAAGCAATTAAGTTGAAATCCCTTTGGGCCAAAAAAACTTCGTAGATCTTCGCTATCATTTCCGACATAAAATTTTGCTTCTCCGTGACCACCACCAATTTTATTTGCAAACAATACAAAACAATCTGGCACCGTCATCTTTTCTTTTGTTTCAATAAAAGTGTATTGTTTCCCTGCAATTTCCATATTATTAACGTCCGTATTTTGTTATATCCATTTGTTTGAGAATAGCTATCAAGACATCTGAAACGATGCTGTTTCCAGCTTGTCGATACATTTGTGTATCACTAACCACAATTTTAAAATCATCTTTAAAACCCATTAGTCTTAAGCATTCTCGTGGTGTTAATTTTCTTATTCTTCCTTTGTTGTGAGTTACATAATTGTCTACACCTGCTCTATGCATTTTATGCATTGTTTGTAATAATGGTCTTGCAACTTTTAAGTCTGTTTCTTTGCTAGTCTTAAAGTTTTTTGTTCCACCAGCTAAAACATATTTTTTGATTTTGTCAGAAAGATAATATTTTTCTTCTACTTTTGATACATCAAAAGTAAATTCGTCAAATTCATCATTTTTTTGTTCCTCAAATACAAAATCGCCATGCCAATTAAATTGTTGATTAGCTTTTTGGCATAATGCAATATTGCCATTTATTTGAGTATAACGTTTTATCTTGTTTTTTGTACTAGTTACAAATTTAACACCTTTTTCTTTTAGATAATATTTTGAATCTGTATAATCCTCTAAAAAATCTTGCATTGTTCTTGTTAGTGGAATTGCTGATGGAAATGTAAAATCTATACTATTATCCTTGAAACCAACTACAATAATTCTTTCTCTGTGTTGCGGAATACCATAGTCTTTACTATTTAAAACTTTTGTAAACAACTTGTATCCCAAAGAATGAAAAACAGACTGAACAACATCCCATGTTTTTCCGCTATCGTGATTTAATAATCCTTTAACATTTTCATAAATAAAAACTTTTGGTTGAGATTCACTAACAATTCTTGCGAAGTCATAAAATAAAGTTCCACGTGTGTCTTCCAATCCTTTTCTTTTACCGACCATTGAAAAAGCTTGACAAGGGCTGCCACCAACCAATAAATCTACTTTGTTTTTGTATTTTACGGCAGAAAATTTAGTTACATCGTCATGCCAATCTTCTTCGTTTATTTTGTAATTGGCAAAATAGCTTTGTTTTACAAAAGGATCTATATCTCCTGCAAAAACAATATTGTGCTTTATTTTTAACCTTTTAAAAGCTTGTTCAATAGAACCAATACCACTAAACAAAGTTGCCAAATTAATGGTTTTTTCAGGATGAGAAAAAGTTAAATCTCTCCAATCTATTAGTTCCAAAGATGAAAAATCCTCTTGTTTTTCTTTATCTGCACTTACACAATTTAGCAAATCATACCTCCAACATAAACATTATAATAAAAAAATATGTAAAGGACTAATTTCTTAACATTTTAATTTTAGTTTGTAGATTTTGCGAAACTAGACAAATAAAATTTTAATTTCATCTGCCACTATTTCTCAAACTGCTTGTAAATTTATATTAATATTAAAAAACCACCACAAATGGGCGGTTTTTTAGATTTGTGCTTTAACTTTTAATCAAAGTCTCGACTAAAATTCGGAAAAGGTGGGATTTGAACCCACGGTACAGGTAACCCCATACAACACCTTAGCAGGGTGCCGCCTTAAGCCACTCGGCCACTTTTCCAACGGGAGAAGTTTCCTCTCACCATATTCTATAGTCTACCATAAATATTTTTTTTTGAAAAGATGTTAAAAAAAATTTTTCTAAGGTATAATGTTAGTAATTATACGAGGTAAATTATGATTGAAATGAAAGTTATGGGTATTGCCCTTGATACAAGAACAGGTTCACCTATAGTAGTTTTACACGATACCGAAAACAGGAGAGCTTTGCCTATTTGGATTGGCTCAGCTGAAGCCAGTTCTATTATCCGAAAAATTGAAAACCTAAGTGTCACTCGTCCGATGACGCATGACTTAATTATCAGCATTATTGAAAAAACGGGTTACAAACTGACTAAAGTAGCAATCAATGACGTGGAAAAAGAAACCTACTTCGCTACAATATATCTTGAAGACAATAACGGCAATGAAATAGAAATTGATTCACGTCCATCAGATGCAATCGCTGTTGCTATCAGAATTGAAGCCCCTATATACGTGACAGCAAACGTCTTATCAAACGGCTCAGTATCAACTGACAGCGCAAAAGATGCTCAAGAAGCAGAAGAATTTAAAAACTTTATACAAAGTATCAAACCTTCTGATTTTGCTAAATTGATGAAAGATAACGATCACCACGAAAGCGATCAATAAATCGGATTGTTAAATTTGTAAATTTATTTCACAAAACTGAAAAATAAGCATGTCTATAAACTTTCTATATATAGAGAGATTTATATATGAATAATGCAATTGAAGAAATAAAAAGACAATACACTCCGATAGTTCAACCGGTAAGACTATTTGAAACAAGAAACAACAAACAGACTCCTAACAAAGAACTATCGGAATTTATCAATACAATAAATAATTCAAGCAACAATCCTTTTCATCCTGACATTTCAAATTCCAAAAAAGGAAGATGTCTTGATATAATGGGATAATTACGCAATCCAAGTTTTATTCGGCGTAACATAACCGGCAAGAAGCTGATTTCCTGCAGCATCCTTTGTAGGAACACTATCAATCACCTGAGGCGCTCTTTCGTATGGTATTGATGCGTAACCTGATGTTTTATACGAACTTACAGGACTTGTGCCCGCAGATGATACGGATGTGCCGACACTCGGTGTATATGCTCCTAATATTTTCCCAATTGTATTTCCCATAGTTGTCCCTATTTTTCCCTTATATATTATATAAGTTTATTTTCGGACAAAAATTGCGCAATTTTTAGATATTATTAAAAAATATTAAGAACAATTTACCTCAAAAAGAAATTATTGCTGTAATTTGGTCGAAAAACCTGTCGTTTAAAGTTCAAAATCGGCTGTTGAGTATAACTGTAAGGGTTTCTTTTTTCTTTAAATTTAGACAATCCGACTGCCGGAACTTCATCTTTGATAAAAAATTTTAACAATTCCATACTATACGCTTCCTTCTTTTTTTGTGTATAATGTTTTTAATGAGAAATAGCTAAAAGTCAAAAAAGGAGATTATATTATGGCAGAAAAAGTTACAAAAGATATGAATATTTTAGAAATTGCACAAAAACACCCTGAAAGTGTAGAAGTTTTCCACAGATACGGCTTGGGATGTTTAGGCTGTGCAGCAGCAAGATTTGAAAACCTTGAAGCAGGAGCAAAAGTTCACGGTTATGACCCTGATGCTATGGTTGCCGATATCAATGCTTTAATCGAAGCTGTAGAATAATAAAATCAAGTTTCTAACTAAAAAAGGCGGCGGATTTGAAAATCCGCCGCCTTTTTAAATTTGAACTTCAATTACTTCTTCATTAGACCAACCATTGTCGGGACATTTGAAGATACATAAGTAGCAGCTTGTGCAGGCTGTGCATTTTGTTTTGCATTTGCAATATCTTCTGCCGTCCGTTTTTCCGTCATTTTCTTACAAGCTTTTGTTAACCAAATAATTAAGCCCGGAACAAGTACAAAGGTTGAAATAAACTTAAAGGTACTGTTACAAGTTTTAGCAGCTTTCAGTAATCCGTTTGGTTTTTCAAACTGTTGATACAAATTATTTATCAAGGCATTATTACGATTGTGAGCAGCTTTTAAGGCTTCTTTAATATCAGTAACCGTAGCCTGTTCAAAGGTTTTTCCGTTAAATTCACTCAAAATATTTTCTACGGCAGTCTTAATAGACTTATCATGAGTAAACGCTTTTTTGATATTTCCGCCACTCTTTTCGACAAATTCAATAAAGCCGTTTATTCCGCCTTTATAATCCCTGATATTTGTATACTTAGAATCAAGTTCGGCGCTTGACAATACAGCGTGGCGCGAATTGCTCGGGCTCAAATAATCAAGAACTTTTTGGAATGTATTTCTGCCTTCCATATCCTTACGATTAAGAGCCAAACCCGTCTGCTTAGTAAGCAAATCAGAGAACAATCTTGAAAGGGCATTCGCTCCGAATAGCAAGGTCGTAAAACTTGTGAAATCTCTCAAAATAATTTCACCGTAATCGTATTTATCCTGAGCTTGGTTCAATCTTGGCGGAATACAAAATCCGTATAACAATACAGGCATTGCAGCACCTGAAATAACAGGACCGTTCAATTCAAAAATATCAGAAACCGATTTTGCTGTTTTATTGTTAAATACTGCATTACCGACTTTGCCAACCATTGAGCCTAATCCGCCAAAAGAAACGTCTTTGCCATTCACCTCTGGTGAATCTTTTTTCGCTGCTGCATTTGCTAATTTTGTAGGGTCAGCTGCAGTTCCTTTTAGTGCAGGATTACCTTTTTGACCGGCATTGTATATTTTAGGAATTTGAGTATAGAATGCTGCTACAAGTCCAAATAATCCGAGATTTGTCAGAACTCTTGTACCCATTCTTTGATGAGTAAACGATTTTATAGCATCTTTAATCTCAACGTCGGCATTATCTGTAACAGATTTTTTCAAACTTGAAACTGCATCTTTGTAGTAATTATCCAAAGCTCCGACAAGTTCGCCGATACTGCCGCCGCGAAGTTTACCGTCAGTCGAGCGAATACTTAAAGCCGCCTCATTAACAGTTCCGCCGATTTTACCTTTTCTCAACTTCATGTAAGAATCTTCAATTGAACCGACTTGAGCTATCTTATCGTTTCGAATTTTTTTACTAAGAGATTTATCAGCATTGATTTCTTCGATTTTTACTTTTCTTTGGGCATAATCGGCTGCAATATTTTTAATTTCTTCAGAAGTTAGTTTTTCAGCTTCAGGAAGGTTTACATTCAAACTGTCTTCAAGCACATTTTCAAAAACTCGTTGATAGAACTGAACTTTTGGAGCGTTTCCGGCTTTTATAGCTTCAAGATTATTTTGAGCAAAATCAGTAAAAGCATTGTTAAAACCGTTGATATAGTTTAATTTAACATTATTACCGGACGCTAATTTATTAATTCCTTTCAAAGCAGCCCAAGGGATTAAAAAGGCACTCGGACCTGTTATAAGTTCTCTTAAAAGTTCCTTTTGAGCCAATGCCCAGTTATATTCACGAACTTGTTTTCCTTTTTCATCCAAAACGGGATTACCGTTTTCGTCTACTTTTTTGCTGCCGCGAACAAGTCCCTCACCTACACGAGGGAGAATAAAGCCTAAGCCGTCTTGAATACAAAAAGAAACAGCATAACCGCCTTTTTCAATAAAATTCATAGTATCTACAATAGGATTTGTACCGCTGAAAGATACATCTTTTTTAGAGTTCTTGGCAATATTTGTTTTTCGCGCATTATTATTTGAGTCTATACTTGGTATTATTGGTTTTACTGACATATTCCCTACAAATTTTCAAAATCTACTACACAGTAAAAAAAACAACAATTCACTAATAATTGCTATTTTTTCGGGTAATGTTTCAAAAGTTTTACATTCATTAATGCAATTCTTAAGAACAAGTGTACTTATTATACTTAATATTTTATTAATTTTCAAGTCTTTTACTACAATCATAATATTTTTGTAACATTAGTTCACAAAAGCACATTTGACAGAGTGGTATATCTCAGATAAACTACAAGAATGGAAGTAAATATTATCGGTGCAGGTCTTGCCGGCTCAGAGGCGGCTTTACAACTTGCCAAAAGGGATATTAAAGTTAATTTATACGAAATGCGCCCAAAAGTTACAACAGGGGCTCATACCACGGAAGATTGCGCCGAATTTGTCTGTTCAAACAGTTTAGGCTCATACGATATTACAAACGGAAGCGGACTGTTAAAGCATGAAATGGAATTGCTTGGCGGAGAACTCATCGAAATTGCAAAAGCATGCCAAGTTCCGGCAGGTAACGCGCTGGCGATAGACCGACACAAATTTTCACAAACGGTAACTTCTAGAATTGAAGAAAATCCAAACATAACATTAATAAGGCAAGAAATTACGGAAATTCCGGACACTCCGACAATAATAGCATCGGGGCCTTTGACAAGTTCAAAATTCACCGAAAGCATTAAACAATTTACCAAAAGCGAATACTTGCATTTTTTTGACGCAATTGCGCCAATTGTTGAGCTGGACAGCATAAACTTTGATATAGCATTTTGGGCAAGCCGTTATGATAAAGGGGAAGCCTCTTATATAAATTGCCCGATGAATAAAGAACAGTATGAAAAATTCTACGACATTCTAACCCATGCGCCAAAAATCGAGCAGCATGACTTTGAAAAAGGTGCCAAATTTTTTGAAAGCTGCCTTCCTATTGAAGTTCTGGCGTCAAGAGGGGTAGATACCCTACGTTTTGGACCGATGAAACCTGTCGGACTGATAGATAAAAGAACGGGTGAGAAAAACTATGCCGTTGTTCAATTACGTCAGGATAATTCTGCAAAAACCCTGTTTAACCTTGTGGGGTTTCAAACAAATCTCAGATGGGGTGCTCAAAAAGAACTGTTACAATCAATTCCCGGCTTGGAGAATGTCAACATCGTCAGATACGGAGTGATGCACAGAAATACGTTTATCAATTCGCCTAAATTACTGCATCCGACACTACAGACCCGAAAAAGAAAGGATTTATTCTTCGCAGGACAAATTACCGGAACCGAAGGGTACACCGAATCAATTGCATCAGGATTACTTGCAGGTATTAATATGGCAAAATTGCTCAACAATGAAATTTTACTGGAACTCCCAAAGGATACAATGCTTGGAGCATTAACTCACTATATAACAAACCCGGAACATGAAAACTTCCAACCGATAAATTCAAACTGGGGAATTGTTCCGCCGGTAGAATTACCTAAAAAAGAGCGAAAAAACAAAAAATTAAAAGGTGAATTGATGTCAAACAGGGCAATAACTTCACTCAATAATTATTTACAAAAATAGATAAAAGCGCCTCGAATATAAATATTCGAGGCGCTTAACTTTGTATTGGTTCAAATTAGAACATCAAACCTGCTTCTCTTGCAGCGTCAGCTAATGCTGCTACACGACCGTGATATAAGAATCCTCCACGATCAAATACAACACATTCAATGCCTGCTTTTTTAGCTTTTTTAGCAATTGCTTCACCAACAACTTTTGCAGCTTCAATATTACCACCATGTGATAATTTTTCTTTCAATTCCTTATCGTTTGAAGAAGCTGCAGCTAATGTTACATGATTATCATCATCAATAAGCTGTGCATAGATATGTTTTGTACTTCTGTATACTGCAAGTCTTGGGAATTCAGCAGTACCTGCCAATTTAACCCTGATTGATCTGTGTCTTTTTTGAACTAACGGTTTTCTTTCTTTTTGTTTAATCATTGTTTTATCCTTTCGTTTTACCCAAACCTTCTTGAAAAACCACTTCAAGGGTTCATACGGGCTTCATACATTATTTCTTACCGGCTTTACCAGCTTTACGTCTGATATATTCACCTTCGTATTTAATACCTTTTCCTTTATATACTTCAGGCGGACGTTTTGATCTGATTAACGCTGCAATATCGCCAACCATTTGTTTGTTAGAACCTTTTACGGTAATTTTAGTGTTTGCTTCAACTGAAATAGTAATTCCTGCAGGAGGAACGATATCAACAGGGTGAGAATAACCCAAAGCCATATTCAAAGTTGTACCTTGCATTTGTGCTCTGTAACCTACACCGTTGATTTCCAGTTTTTTAACAAAGCCATCTTTTACACCTTGAACGGCATTTGCAACCAAAGTTCTTGACAAACCGTACAAAGCGTCAGTTTCTCTTGAAGTACCGACTTTTGATAATACAACGTGGTTATCTTCAATAGCAACTGCAATTTCAGGACGAACATTTACAACTTCTGTGCCCAAAGGCCCTTTAGCTGTAACAACTTGTCCTTCGATTTTAACCTCAACACCTTGAGGAATTTCTATCGGTTTTTTACCAATTCTTGACATTTTTAATTTCTCCTTGTGGTATATCTTCTACTTTGCCGAATTTTTCTACCAATTATATTCGGCTCTTTACAGTGTAAAAAGTGAGTTTTACACAAACTGATTTCTAGTATACGTAGCAAAGAACTTCACCGCCGACATTTTCTTTTCTTGCTTTTCTGTCAGTCAACAAGCCTTTCGGGGTTGAAACGATAGCTACACCCATACCGCCTAAAACTTTTTGTAAGTTCTTAGCCTTTGAGTAATGACGTAAACCTGGTTTAGAAATTCTTTCTAATTTTGTGATAACAGGTTTTCCGTTTGCTTCATATTTCAAAGTGATTGAAATAACTTTGAATTTACCAACTTCCTTAACTTCGTAATCAGCAATATAACCTTCTTCTTTCAAAAGTTTTGCCAATTCGATTTTCAATTTTGAAGCAGGAATTTCTACTGTCGCATGCGAAACCATGTTAGCATTTCTGATTCTTGTTAGCATATCTGCTATTGGATCTGTATTCATTTGTTTTCTCCTTTAGACCTGCGCAGCAAACCCGCGCGGTTTCTTTATGTACTCGTCTCTTACCAAATTAATTGTTGCTTCACTCAAGATTTGCAAATGTTTACAAGATAAAACTAACACAAATGTGTCTGTTATCTTTTTTGCTACCCGCCGGAAGCTTATTTTGGCAGTTAGACATAGGTTATACTACAATAAAATCTTTCATTTTGCAAGTAAATTACGATTTACGGGTTTAACAAATTGTAATAATAGCGTAATCGGCATAAAAGTATGCTATACTGAAATTAACTGTTATTATCTAAGATTAGGGGAGAATATGAAAAAAATACTTATTGTTGATGATGAACAAGATATCGTTGAAAGTATTAAATTTGTATTAGAAAATTGTAACTATACCTGCTATTGCGCATATAACGGGGAAGATGGTTTAAAATTAGCAAGAGAAATCGTTCCTGATTTAATCATCTTGGACGTTATGATGCCACGTATTAACGGATTTAAAATCAGCAGACTGCTTAAATTTGACAACAAATATAAAGATATACCGATTTTAATGATAACCGCTCGTTCTCAGGAAGAAGACAAACTCATCGGAGAAGAAACCGGCGCTGATGAATACATTACAAAGCCGTTTGATTTGGACGATGTTGTTAAAACAGTACAAAAATATTTAGAAAAAGATAGTTAAGAAAATGAATATTATTACAAATAAAACATTAGAAACATTAAAATATGATTTGGTAAGAGAAGGACTTGTTCAATATGAAGTAGTTGAACAAGCACAGGAAATTGCAAACGCGCAAAACATAAATATCGGTCAAGCCCTTATCAATTCAGGATTTTTGACAGAAGAACAGTTGATTAAGTTTTTGGAAGCCAAACTGCACACCCCTTACGTAAACCTTGAAGATTACGATTTGGATGTAAAATGCTTGAAGTACATCAACTTTTCGGATGCAAGGCGCTATAAAATCATTCCTCTTTTTAAAATTGAAAACACATTGACAGTTGCAATGGCAGACCCAAGAGATTTGTTTGCTATTGATAAGATTATGGAAACGGCAGAATGTGAAATTGATCCCGTACTTTCATCAGAAGAAAGTATCCTCAAAAAGATTGATGAATATTACAAGTTGGATGTTAGTGTAGGTAATATTTCCATACTGCAAAATTCAGGCTACGATTGGCAAGATGAGCTTCATAAAGAAGATTTAAGCGACAGTCATATACAGAAAATTATTCGTGCAATATTGAAACAAGCCCTGCTTGAAGACATACATGAAATAACCTTTCAGGGTGAAGAAGAAGGTCTTGGGGTTAATTTCAAAAAACACGGGGAATTATCAAATAAAGGCGTAATTCCGACAGCACTTGTTGCGTCTTTTGCAGCAAAGCTAAAAACATTATCGGAACTTGACCCGTCAGTTTCAGAGGTTCCGCAACTGGGTAAATTATGTTTCAAGGTTGATAATATCGTGGTTATGGCGAGCGTTTCCACATTCCCGACAATTATGGGTGAGAGGATTTTCCTAAAAATATACAAACCGCCAAAAACTCTTGATAAAATAATAACATCAAAAACAGAACTGGCAGAAATAAAACAGGCTCTTAATAAACCCGGAATTATTTTGGTTTGCGGTTCAGCATTGAGCGGAAAAACTCACGTTATTTATTCACTCTTGCTTGAAGCTGCAAAAAACCGCTCTAAAAATATTATGACGCTTGAAAGTATTTCAAAATATGAGCTAAAAGGTGTTAACCAATGCGAATTTAACGAAAATGTCGGGTTTAACATGGATAAAGCGGCAAGGTTTATTGAATTTCAAAATCCAGATATTATATATTTAGAAGGGATAAAATCAAAAGAGTCTTTCGATTATTTCTCAAATCTTGTATACAACGACAAAGTTGTTATTATGGAATTTTTGGCAAATAACATGGAAGATTTGCGCAATAAAATGGCATTTTCGGATTTTGATACACTAAAATCAATTATTTCATGTATGGTATTTATCCATTCACAAACAAGCGTAGAAGTCTTTAATCGTAACAATTTGCAAAAGTATTTAGGATAATGAGGGTCTAACGCATATGTCAAGCTACTTTATTCCCTCGCCTAAGGTAGGAGAGAGCTAGGGTGAGGTCTGGTCTTGGACTTTCAAATTCAAACCAATGATATAGACCCTGAAACAAGTTCAGGGTGACACCTTTGTTTGACTGTTTCTATTCTACTCATATTATTCACGGGGTCAGAATTTGGTTGGCAATGGTCTAACGCACATGTCATCCTGAATTTATTTCAGGATCTTATTGGCTTGGGATTTATGTGCGATATTAAAAAGACCCTGAAACATTCTTGGATTATTCCGGTACGCAGAACACTTTTTTCGCTTTTAAATCCTTTCGGATTTAGTCGCTCATTCGTGTTCTTTGCACTTACGAGTTTCGCTCGTTTCACTCGTTCACTCTACCGAAAATCCGCAGTTCAGGGTGACACTCACGTTCAATCCATGTGTCTAAATAGACCCTGTAACAAGTTTTGCATAACATGACCAATATATATAATCCTGAAAATTAAAAATCGAGCTATGAAATAGCGTAGAATAAAACAAAAAGGGTTCGGTTCATTGAACAGGACCCTTTTTCTTAACTTTTTCTCACACTATAATTTACTTCCCTGATGATGTGAAATTCTTGTATTTGTAGCTCAAAATACTATAGCTTGAGACATCTGTTGATGCGTCATCATCGCCATAAAAAATTGATGTTCCCGTCGCTTTTTTATAATTTTCCTCATCAAGTTTTTCCTGTTTGTTACAAGAATAAGTATAGGCTGAAATTTCAGCACTTGTAACCCTACCGTCATGGTTAGAATCAATATCGTCAAAGTTATCAAGAATTTTACTTATCATATCACTTGAATATGCGCCGGATGCGGCAAGTTGGCTCAACTCGCTGCGAGAAACTCCGGATGTTGCTATCGTATTTGTCATATTATTCATCTCATCTGCACTTATCACACCGTCCCCGTCTTTATCTATCGTTGAAAAGTTAGATTGAAGATATGACGCAAAAGACTGGTTTAAAGTCAAATAATTTGAATTATCATTCCTTGCAGCCGTGATATTTTTATAGGTTACACCGTCTTCTGGGTATAACGACGCAAGATATGAATATGTATTGTTTAAATTTGATGAAATATTTGCGATAATTGAAGATCCTGATGCCATAGATAATTCCTTTTTTGTTCTACCTATATCTATAATAATAATTTTTTATAAAAAATCAAGAGTATGCCAAAAGAATTTTGATAAACTATTTTCCGATACAAAAATGGTCAAAAATATTGTTTAAAATATCATCAGTAATCACTTCTCCCGTGATTTCATCAAGCGACAAAAGCGCCGACTTTAAGTCAATATATATCATATCCTGAAGTTCTTGTCTTTTTGCAGCCTCAAGCGCACATTCCATTGATTCTTTACATCTTAACAAACAGGTTTGTTGACGTTTATTTGTAATATACTCGGTATCCTCAAGCGAAAAACCGCAGACAACCGACTTCATTTTGTCTTTCAAATCGTCCAGCCCGTCTTTTGTATAGACTGATAACTTGGCGGTATCTTTGATTTCTTCCTTAAAATCCGTAATTAAATCAATTTTATTTGCTACAACAATATGTGATTGATTTTTTATTACATTGTATATTTCTAAATCTTCATTTGTCAGCCCGATTGAAGCATCATACAAAAAAATCACCAAATCCGCTTCCTGAGCTGATTGACGGGAGTATTCAATACCGATTTTTTCAACTTTATCTATATCATCTCCTTCTCGAATACCTGCAGTATCAATTAACGTAACTGCAACGCCCAAATCCAAATTTTCTTTTATTACATCACGTGTTGTTCCGGCAATATCCGTCACTATCGCTCTGTCCAAATTAAGTAAAGCATTAAATAGCGAAGATTTCCCGACATTCGGACGTCCCGCAATTGCAACTTTCACACCTTGCCTTAAAATATCTGAAGATTTTGCGCAGTCAAGAATTTTGTTTATCTCAGCCATAGAGTGATTAAATCTTTCAATAAGATAACTATACTCAGGCTCTGCAACATCCTCAGGAAAATCAATTCCTGCGACAATTCTTGAAGCTGTTTCAAAAATTTCTGATTTTATCTCACTAATTTTTGCAGCTAAAACACCTGACAAATTCTTTGCCGACTGAATTGCAAATTTTGAGGTCTTTGCGTGTATTAAATCATCAACGGCTTCGGCTTGTGACAAATCTAATTTTTTATTCAAAAAAGCTCGTTTCGTAAATTCACCACGCTCTGCCATTCTTGCACCGTTTTTTAAAACGACATCAAGAATATTCCTTACGACATTCACTCCGCCGTGACATTGAATTTCGACAACATCCTCGCCTGTATAGCTGTTTGGATTTTTGAACGGCAAAAATAAGACTTCGTCTATTTTGGTATCACCGTCAAGCACCCAACCGTGACAAATCTTACCCACAGGCAAAGTTTCCCTGTCAGAAATTTTTAGTGCAATTTCAAAGGCGGCACATCCTGATATGCGAATTACACCAACCCCTCCCGTACCAAGCGGGGTTGAAATTGCAGCTATCGTATCAAATTCCTGAGTGATATTCATATCCCGATTATACTATAAAAGAGAGTATTTTGAAAATCTCATTTTTTTGTAGGATTACAAATTCATGTGAGGTGCTAACATAACAATATACTCCTTAGAGACTAAGATACACATATCCCTAATCAACAGCTATGCACCTCAGTACATAGCTTTTTTTTGTAACTATTTACACCAAGCTGTTTCGTAGGGTTTGCCCTCAAATTCAAAAGATACTATTACACATTTTTTTGCGTTTCTGAATGTGTTATTACCTAATTTTATCCCGTTTGATATCTCTGATTGAGAATACTTATAATCAGTCAAAAATCTTTCCTGCAAAACATGTGACCCGCCAAGCGCCTCAATATACCTTACCATATCACAATAATTAAAATCCATATCTTCTAAATCAAGTAATGCGACTGATTTTACGTAATTTTTAGCATATTGTTTTATTTTAGTTAACCTTTGCTGTGATGTAAGCTGCGGAGTTTGATTTGCAGATGATGTATCTTTTTGAGTATCAACTTGTGACGGATTTGGTATTTGACGTTTTACAACAACGGGTTCAGCCGCAAAAGCAGGCGATAAGAGCATTATTACAAAAAATATTATAAAATGTTTGAATTTAATCACTTGTTCTCCGCATATAGTTTTGATATATCTAACTCTAAGGTATAATTAGACAGTTTATAAATTGTCATTTTAAAATCTTGAATATACTTAGGGTCAATACCATGCTTTTTAAAGACACCATCGTGGTATAATTCAATCAATTTGTCAACATATTTTTGGCAATTTTTACGAGCTTCCGGGTGCTCCGTTAACCAAATCGTAAAATCACGGCTCTTTCTTTCCGAATTTAAAGCAGTTCTTGCAGCACCGAGATTACTCATATTTTGCCTGTCGCCACCTTCTGATTTTGGCTTTAAATGTTCAACCGATGCCAAATATCCCCAAACAATACGCTGCAAAATCTTATCGGCAGGTTCAGCAGAAAGTTTTACTATATAAGCCGGAAAACTCTCATTTGAAGTCGGAAGTTTTTCTGCAACTCTTATCATCTCATTTTTCAAATCTTCATCAGGTAATTCTTTTATGATTTTTATCAAATCATATAAAAACTGTTTTCTTGAAAAGGGAACAACAACCTCTTCTTTAGTCAATCTGGCTTTTGATATCTGCATCAATTCTTTTAGTTGAGGATCATCTTTTAATACAGACTTATTTATTTGATTTTCAATAGCATGAATTGCAGCAATTTGTTGAGAGAGCGTTTCAGGTGTAGTTTTGACCGCTAATCGTTTTGTTTCTTTAAGAACTCTGTTCATCGCCTTTTTAGCTTCAAAATCGTGACCGTTATAAATATCTTCATTAATTTTACGCAATTTATACTTAAATTCATAAGAACTGAATGGCATAATAATCGGCTGCTCGTTCAATCTGTCGTCCGTCACAGACATCAGATCGTCAAATTGTTTTTTATATTCATAAGGCAAAGCCTCAGCAACCGTCGACAATTCTCGGAATATAGGGGCTTGAGCCTTTCTAAGTCTGCGTTTGTATATAGGGACAACTTCTGTTAATAACTCTTTTACGGTTTTATCAGGATGAATTTTTGCTCTTTCACTTATCAATTGAAGGGTCTTTGCTTCCATTCCGCTAAAACTTTCATTATATGGTTCTAAAACCTGCAATACGGTGGTAGCTGATTTGTTGTACAACCCTGAATTTATCCAACGCGTCAAGGCTTTCGGATCAATCATAATTACACCCGAATACATACACGGAAGATTGTATGCAAAAAATCTTCTTAACATTGATTGACCGGAGGTTTCTTCTTTACCTTTAAATCTGACAGGATAAACATAAGGTAAAGCGGATAAGTCCGAAATTTGTCCATTCTCATCATTGTTTTCAGACGAATTTGAACGAACAAATCGGTATTTGCTGCTGTTCATGTTATTAAAATTAACTGCAGGAACCTTCATACTCCGAATATCCTTCTTTACTCGTTTAAGTTTCTTATTTCTATTATCGGCACAAATATAAAAAAACTTTAATAAATGTTAAAGTTTTATAACTATTCTTCATATTTAAAAAAACTTAAAGAAGGGCATTGTCCGAAATTTTCAAGCATAGCCTTGTCTAATTCTTCTGTTGCTACAATTTTTCCGTTTACAAAATTTATCCCGACAGAAGTAATAGTATCATTCTTTTTATCTTCTTCGGTTTCTTTTGATTTTATATCCTTGTCTTTTTTTGCCATGTGTTTCTTTGTTTTTGCTTTTTCCTCATCCAAAACACTTTGTAAATAATTCCTATGTTCTTGATTTTGTACACTTCTGGTAATATCATTCATTACAATCGCCGCATATTGCTGAGTTGCGGAATTTTCATCCAATGCTGTGATAAGAGTAGAAGCCTTATCAATTTCATCATAGGCTTCCTGATAATGTCCTAATTTGCGGAGAAGAACAGCCAAATTGTAATGCGCTTCATAATTCATCGGGGCATTTTTTATCGCATTACAATAGCAAACACCTGCCTCATCGTAATTTCCTGTAATATGATAAGCCAAACCCAAATTATACTGGGCATCATAACTGTTAGGATTTATTTCTATTGATTGTTTATATGCCTCAATTGCTTTTGAGAGGTATTTTCTTTGAAGTTCCCAATCGTCATTACAGTATAAAGATTTTAAGCGGTATGCAACACCTTTATTATAATACGCAATAGCCTTATTTTCTTTGTAACTTATTCTGTTATTGTACACGTAGGGAATAGATAACAAGTGGCGCTTTGTTTTTATAACCTTGTTATACTGATCTATTGCAGCATCAAAATCTCCCAATTTTTCAGAAGCCACTATACCGTAATTCATTCTCGCAACCATCATTCTCGGATTATGTTTAAATGCCTCAGAATAAGCACTTATTGCAGAATAATAATCTTCGTATTCAACATAGATATTTCCAAGATTATACCAAGCTCCATAATGTTGAGGATAGAGTTTTAAACCTTTATTGTAATATTTTATGGCATTTTTCATGTCAATCTCACGGTATGCTTTATCACCTTTATAAACATAATACATACCTCTGACTTTATCGTACTGTCGCAGCAAAAACTGTTGATTAAGATATGCCATAACCAATGCCACAAAAATAATACATAACGAAAATAATGCTGATAATAATTTTTTCATATTCGTAATAATTTTAACTAAATTTATTTTCAAATACATCAACTAAACAATGTAACAGAATTGTAACAATTTTATTAACATACGCAATTTAAGTAAATAAAAATTTTTTATATAAGTAAGGTAGGTAAAAGGTTAATATGTTTCGGAGGTCAGTATGACAACTTCAGTAGGTGCAATAAACAATTTCCAATATATACCCGGAGTGTATGGCGACTTTGACGACATAGGTATGGATTTCAGTACATACCCGATGTTTGGTGCCGGCGGAAGTATTTTTGGGGGTGACATGATGATGCCAATGACACCGGGATTGGGCGGATATGACACTTCATCATATTTTCAATACATGAAAGACAGCCAAAAATTCTATAACGATTACAATATTAGACAACAAAAATTGCAAAGAAATGCAGATTTAAAAATAAACGCATCCTTAGAAGCTCTAAAAGGTGCAGCAGTATTACTAAAAGATAAAGTTGTAAATAATGAACAGGATCAAATTCCTTTAGCATTTGAAAAATACCTTACTGCTGTCAGAGCTGCTTACGGCAAAGGAACTGAGGCTGAAATTAAAGCTCGTGCTCTAACTTTATACGCACAAATGAATGGCGGAAAGACATTATATCAAGATTTACGAGATTACAGTCACGGCTCGTTCACTCAAGGTACAATCCAAGCTTTAACAATGAGCGCATACGACAGAAGATCCGCAGAAGATAACATTTCAGAAATCAGCGGAATTCCTGTCGGAACTGGTGAAAAAGCAAATCACAATTTAGGAAGACTATTTGGCGCAACAACAGCCGGCTTAGGAACTTTTGGAATAGTAAAAGGCCTTAGTAAAGGTGTTGAAGCTGCAGGAAAAGCTTCAAAATTCGGCACAAAAACCGCCGCAATAGCAGGGCTTGTTGTCGGTGGATTATCCGCAATATTATCGTTTATAACAGGAAAAGTTACAACTTAAAAAAAACGGCAATTGCCGTTTTTTTATTTATAGTGAACATTTGATAACGATATCCTTATCATAATCCTTTGCTTCCTGTATAGCATCGTCAACTGACATTTGGCGAATATCATCGTTATCAATTACTCCAACCACACGACAATTCAAAGAATTTGACTCGGCATCTTCTAATTTTTTATTGATATTATCCAATCTTTTATTAATCACATCTATTTCAGTTTTCAAATCACTGACAGACTGTGTATCTTCGGAAATTTCATTATCTCTGTTATCCATATTTTCTCTTACATCTTCAAGAGTTTCCTGATTTTTATCCTGCAATTTTCCTTTTGTTTCGTCTTTAGTATTTGAATATATTGCAGCCACAGCAAACACAAAAAAACATATTACGATAACCGTTAATACTTTAAACTTGTTCATGCTCTCCATTTTAAACCCTCCGACTTTGAACTTTATATATTCTAGCATAAAAGGCAAATTTTATCCCAATTGTAACAAAAAAGACGGATTAATAATAAATTAACCCGTCTTTTATTCAAAATTTAATCAATTGATTAAACAGAAGCCAAAGCTGAAGCTTCTTTAACAACTGCTTCCAATGCTTCTAAAGCATCTGAAGGAAGTTTGTCAATTCCGGCTTTTTCAGTTTCTCTGGATTTTACAAAGTTGATTCTGTCGTTCATACGAGCAACAAATTCATTTGCATATTCTTTGTTAGAGAATGAAGCATCAAAGCCTTCAATATCCATAATTTGAATATCTGAGAAGTTTTCCCATTTGTGGAAACTTGCAGTACCTTCAACAATTGCTTCAATAATACCTAATGTATGGCAAGGTTTTACCTTTGTACCCATAAATTCACCGGTATTCAAGATGTAACAATCAACACCGTCAGCAATCAGAGCTTTAAATCTTTCATAATCCATTGAAAGCGGATAAACTCTGAACGGGTTAGCGTAAGGTTCAACAACCAAAGCGTTAGGGTCAACACCTGCAGCAAGTCTTTCTGCTGAAGAACGTTTTGTAGCTAAAGTTGCACCCATAGCAGAACCCAATGATGCTCCTGACAATTTCAATACAGGAGGAATTGTAGGGTCTTTCATTAACCAGAAAATAGCGTTAATAGGTTCGTTAATTCTGTCAACTCTGTTTGGTGACCATAATTTAGATTTAACAGCACGTCCGTTACCGTTTCTGATATCTTCGGTTACTGAAACAACTTTTCCATCAGCTAAAGCGATAGCTCCGGCATTTTGTTGTGTCAAAATGTATTTGTTATCTTCACAACCGATTGGGTAATCTGCTGTCTTATCGAAATATGCAGGTTCCAATGCAATTGTATATTTGTCTTTCATATTGATAACAAACGCATCATCGTGAAGAACTGTGATATTGTATTTATTATTGTGTTTTGCGTGGGTAATTGTTGATTTACCTGAACCGGAAAGTCCAAATACAGCAACTTGGAAAGTTTTACCGCCGTCTAAGTTGTAGCGTTTCATACCACCGTGACAGGATGCAAAACCGTTACGAGCTGCACAACCCCAAGCAAGAGTTAATGTACCTTTTTTGTGTTCACCAAAGTATCTCATACCTAAAATTGCCGCACAGTTGTGTTCAGGATCAAAGAATGTTAAACCGTACGGGAAGTCAGGATGTGACCAATCAGGATCAGAGAATACGAAGATATCGCCTTCCGGATATTCTTTTGATTCTGAATACATGTTAGCATAAGCTTCATTGATATATTGGAAATTCAACATCCAAGAATACATGATGTTTTCAAATCCTTCAGGAATCATCAAATGAGCTTTTACCATGTAATCTTTATCCAACCCTACAACAGCTTCAGTCTTGTACATTAACTTATCACGTGTAGAATAAATAGCTTCACGAATGATAGGTAATAAATATTTCAAATCGCAATTCGGTTCACCGACGATTTTTCTTGCTGCGGCACAACGTCCTACAACTGTACCGTCGTTGAATAATAATTGGTTTGCACCTTGCGGTAAGCCTAATTTTTCAGGTTTGTAAACAGGCATGCCTGTTAATTCAATGGTACCTGAAGATGATTTTGCCAATTTGTATGCTTCTGATACAGACTTAACTTCTTCCACATTGTTGCCAAAGAATGGAGCTGTAATAGTAGCACGAGCAGCAGACATCAATTGTTTCAATTCTTCTGAATTTGTAAAGAATTCTTTTGTTGTCATAATAATTCTCCTTTTTCTACCAAAAATATATAAAGTGTACAAAATACATTTATCTATATATGGTCAGTTTACACCAAATAAAAAAAGAAAACAATAGATTTAGACATACAAAATTAAACAAGTTCAATCATATTTGATAAAGGAAACTCGTTGAGTATTGTTTGAATGGTTGGTGTCGAAACTTTATATTTCATTTTTTGATTAGGAGCAGTACAGATATTTTTTGTCGAAGTCATAACAATTGCCTTAACGGCATCAAAAACATTCAATTCCGATAAATCAACCATATTTGAAGTTTCAAATCCCGATAATTGTTTTGACATTTATAACAAGCTCCTTTTTATATTTGTCGGTTTAAATTTAATAAATTTAAATAAATTTTGTAAAGATAGTTCATTTGTAGGATATTTATAGTATAATTTTTTAAGAGTTAAGTGAGGTGGATATGACGATTATGACTTTAAGTAAAATAAACGAACTGGCAAAAGAGGTTTTAGAGATTGAAGCTAATTCAATATTAAGACTTAAAAACAATATAGGAGAAGAATTTGATAAAGCTATTGATATTCTGTACAACTGTAAGGGCAGAGTAATTGTTACGGGAATGGGAAAATCCGGACTTATAGGTAAAAAAATTGCGGCAACAATGTCTTCAACAGGAACTCCTGCATATTTTCTTCATCCTGCGGAAAGTACTCACGGGGATTCCGGAGTAATTACAAGAGATGACGTCATTATTGCCATTTCTAACAGCGGGGAAACTCAAGAGCTTATGAATCTTTTACCTTTGATTAAGCGCTTCGGTTGCCCGATGATTGGCATGACTGGAAATTTAAGTTCAACATTGGCAAAAACAAGTGAAGTAGTCTTGGATATTTCGGTTGAACGCGAGGCTTGCCCGTTAGGAAAAGCTCCGACAGCAAGTACAACTGCAACCCTTGCAATGGGTGATACTCTTGCGGTTTGTTTAATGGAGAAAAAAGGGTTTACAAAAGAGGATTTTCTAATGTTCCACCCGTCCGGAAAACTCGGTAAAGGTTTAACCTACAAAGTAAAAGACCTGATGATTACAGGGGACAGAATGCCGATTGTAAAAGAATCCGAAACCTTCACCGACGTTATAAACACAATTTCGGAATACAAATTAGGTATGGCAATGATAATTTCCGCAGACGGAAGCTTGTCAGGGGTACTGACAGACGGTGATATCAGAAGAACAGTAATTAAACATTCTTCACTTACCGATTTAAAAATAAAAGACGTTATGACCTCAAATCCAAAAAGAATTACGGAAGATGCTTACGCAGCGTCTGCACTTAACCTTATGGAAAAATATTCTATCACTGCATTGGCTGTAGTTGATGCTGATAATATTCCGGTTGGGGTAATCCATGTTCATGACCTACTTAGAGCAGGTGTAGCATAATGTCTGATTTGAAAGATTTAGCACAAAACATAAAACTTTTAGCTTTTGATGTTGACGGAGTTATGACTGACGGCAGCATAACCTACGATGAAAACGGTATTGAATATAAAACCTTTAACGCCAAAGACGGTCATGGATTGGCAAAAATGGCAAAAAACGGATTTATAACAGCCATTATTACAGGCAGAAGAAACGGAACCGTTGATTGTAGAGCTGCTGACTTATGCGTAACAGAAGTTTTTCAGGGTGTAAAAAATAAACTTCCAATATTGGAAGGAATTATGCAAAAATATGAGTTGGATTTTTCTCAAGTTGCATATATGGGGGACGATGAACCTGATATTTGCATCCTTGAAAAAGTTGCCGTGTCTGCCTGCCCTGCAGATGCCGTTAAAAAAGTTCAAAAAGTTTGTAACTTTATTGCGTCCAACTCGGGCGGAAAGGGTGCAGTAAGAGAGTTGTGCGATTTTGTATTTGATTCGCAATCGGAAAAGGAGTAATTTATAATGTATGAAATAAAAACACAAGCATTTTTTTCTGCGGCTCACCATCTGTTGAATTATGAGGGAGAATGTGAAAATCAACACGGTCACAATTGGATGGTAGAGGCATTTGTACAGGGGGAAAGCCTGAACAAAAGTAATATTTTAATAGATTATAAGGTATTAAAAAAAGAATTAAATAATGTTTTGGCTACCTTAGATCACAAAGATTTGAACGAGCTACCGGATTTTAAAGGAGAAAGTCCTTCAAGCGAAATGATTTCCGCCTATATTTACACAAAATTAAAAGAAAAAATTGTGCAGTTGAGTAAGATTACAGTTTGGGAAACCCAAACATCTTGCTGTTCATATTTTGAGGAGTAAATACAAAAATTTTAGTCTGTTTGGAGAAAGAAGGAATTTAGTTTAATGAATTTTGTACAATCAATATTAATGGGGATAGTTCAGGGATTAAGCGAATTTTTACCGATATCCAGTTCTGCACATTTAGTTTTCACATCGAACTTTTACAAAGTATTTAAAAATATTCCGATAACTGATCAGTCAACGGAAGAAGTTTTTCTTGATATAATGTTGCATTTGGGAACATTGATTGCCGTTTTAATATTTTTCAGAAAAGATGTGGCAGAAATTTGCAAAGCATTATTTGACGCGATAAAAACCAAAAATTTTACGGAATATAAAGCAAAATTAGCTTTGTATATAATTCTCGGAACGATTGTCACAATAGCATTAGCTTTACCGTTCAATGAAGTTGCAAATCACCTTGTGTTTCATCCTGCACTTGTAGGCGGTTTACTTGTAATAACAGGCGGGGTATTATTTTTAAGCGAATATCTTTCCAAACGTAAACAACCTGACAACACTCTTGGAGTAAAACAAGCTGTACTAATAGGTTTAGCTCAAGGCTTGGCAGTTTTACCGGGATTTTCACGTTCCGGCTGGACTATGGCAACAGGGTTATTCACGGGATTGGACAGACAAACCGCAGCAAGATACTCTTTCCTTTTGAGTATCCCGATAATTTTGGGGGCATCTATGGTTTATCCGCTTGTAAAAATAGATGTTCATGAAGCTCTGACTTACAACTGGATTTCCATAATTGCAGGAACGATAGTATCCGGTATTGTCGGATATCTTTGCATAAAATATTTTATGAAATTTATTTCAAAATTTTCATTAAATATTTTCGGATATTATTGCGTTATAATGGGAGTTTTCACTCTTATCTTTTTCAATATTTTTAAGTAAAAATATTTGTTAATAAATGTAAAAATAAAACAAAAAACTAACAAAAAATAATCTTGACATGTATTCTAATGATGAATGATACGGAGATACCATGATATTACCAATTAGGGATTATAGCGAGAATTGTATAAAATTTGGTCAAAATAGTGTGGAGCCAAAGAAATCAGAGCCTTATGACAAGGATACGTTATTAGAGAATAATAACATCTCGACAAGGAGCAGAATTAGCCTTGAAAAAACAATGAAAGCTTTTACTGTTTATCCGTCCAGAGGGCTTGCAGGCAGTAAAAATTCAAATTTTTACGAATTTTTGACAATGGGAATTGTTCCGTACCTTATCGGAAGTGCAACCTTAATAGGGGTGTTTAACGGAACAAACAAAGTTTTTCCTCATTTTTCCAAAACAAAAGCTCAAAAACTCGGACATCCTATGGCTTTAGGGGTTGTTCTCTACGGAATATTTAAACAGATTTCAAAAAACTTTATAACCTATCCGGTTAAATGGAAAACAGGTGTTGATACGGAGTTACCTTATGCAAAAGTCAACTATAGGTTGCAAGAATCCGAAAAAGATGATTTAACAAGTACCGAATATCATAAAATCGGCGAAAGTGTAGATTTCCCAAGATGGGACTTGTTGTACGGAGATACCTCAAAAGGTGAAAAATTAAACTACCGCTTTGACAAGATTGCCAAAAAGAACGGCTTAGGTGAAGATTTAAACGATTCGGATCAAGAAGTAAAACCGATTTACAAAGAAATTTTGGTAAAAACAAAACTCGCAAAAAGTATTTCTTCATATTTATGGGCGGCAGTCGGAGTTGCTTTGGCATTCCAAAAACCTATGGAGCCGTATTTTAAGGCGGCGACACTAAAATTCTGGCAACCGAAAGAATTTTTCTCTCAATTTAAGACTTTTGGAGAATGTTTTATTGACAGTTGGAAATCATTATGCAAAGCTGCACCTAACGCCGAAAATATCTTTGAAAAGCATGCCGGAAAGGGGTTAGTCGGAATTGCGGCATTAGCAACCGTATTAGGGGTACTAAATTCAGTTCACATAACCAATAAACCAAAACATGTTGATGTAATTGATAAAAACAAAGAAAGTGTGGTGTGTTAGATGAGAACTAATTTAATTCAATCATACTTAGACAAAAATAATATACCACAAAACAATGCGTCAAAAGATTTTGACGTACATAAAGAACTGGCTAACAGAACATTTATAAAACCGTTACCAAGTAACGGAAAACTTGTCAGAACAGGACTTTTTGACATTCCGGCAACAGTTTGGGGTGATATAAAATACGATTACAAGGCATTTAAACATGCCGTAAGCGGCAAAGCAAATGACCACGAACTTGGGCGACTAAATGATGTCGGAATGAAAATTGGCGGATTGGCAATCGCAAGTTACCTGCTGACAAGAAGACAAACCCCGACGAAAAAATTATTTGAATTTATTGGGTTAGCAACATTTTTCGGAGCTATGGATGTATGGCCGAAGTTATTTTTACAACTACCGGCATACCTTATACACGGTGTAAATATCAGACAACAATACATAGATAACGAGGGTAAGAAAAAGATGTTCTATCAAGATCATCAGTTCATACCTTGGGACTTGTATTCCGACAAAGAGATAAATAAAATCGGAGATCGAATGGGAGTTCCTAAAGATATTCCAAACCGTAGAGATTTTATTCAGGAAAAAATGCGCAAAATTGCACTCCAAAACAACACTATGTGGATGCTAACGGCAGGTTTTGCAACTCCCGTATTAAGTGCATTAATGTGTAATGCGTTTGAAAAACCCGTATTACGCTACGTTGACGGTCAAATGAATATTAAAGCGGATAACTTAATGAAAAACTTTAATGAAGAAGTCAAAAAGCATGATTTTTCCGCAAATGAAAAAGAACTTGATAAACTATTAAAAACTCATAACGGCAAACCGATTTCCCCTGAGTTGTTTGAGGCAATCGTTAACAATATATCTGACGGACTTGACCCTGTAACAACAAGTTCAATCCGAAAAGATTTAGAAATTATGCTCAAACCGGACAGGGCACATGTTCTGTCGGATGAAGCGCTCGGAAATATTCATAAAGTCATTTCCGCACATTTTTCTAAGTTGGGACTGAGCCAAGAGGAATTGGAACAAATTATTCCTGATGTCGAAACATTAAAACAAGAATTTACTAATAAAAACATGATGAACGGAAGTATGGAAGAATTTTCCGAGTCCACAAAAGTAATTCAAAACCTTATAGAAGGGAAAATTGATAAATTCTTGGGAGATGATAAGAGTATAAAAGCTAAAAAAATAAGATTACAATTCAGGACTTTAGGCTCATCACTTCAACACGGTAAAGATACAGCGCTGCAAGAGGCATTTAAAACTCAGTCAGCAGCAACAATTACCGATGATATAGCAAAATCGCTGAAAGAAATTTCAACAATCTTAAATTCAGTAAAAGCTAAATGCAAAGTGTTTGACGAATTTGCATATATAAAAGTTGCTCAAAGTCAGGAAACAGTACTTGCAAATTCTTGGAATGAGATTTCAGAATCGCTTATGAAAGCTCTCAAATTTACGCCAAAAGAAATAGAAACCGCAAAATATGACAGAGAATTGTCAAGTAAAGTTCTGAGAAATAAACTCGAAACAATTGCAGCTGATAAAGAAGCCTTCGGCAACTTTATAGAAGAATTCGGCAGAGTATTTTCAGAATTTGAAGTCAAAATGAATTCGCTTCTTAACACAGATTACAGAGAAGGTGATTTGTACCACAGAAACGTAATTGCAACATTTAACGACTCATCAGCACAATTAAAATCCAAAAATATGCAAAGAACGGCGACCAGTCTTGCAGGTCACGATGTTTGGGGTGAAACTTCTCTGAAACACCTTTATATGAATTTTGTAACAGACAGAATAAAAAGTGTTAAATATTCGTTCTACAGACTTCTTGATACCGCGTCGCTGTACTACAGAATATCTCAGGGATACAAGTTGGATGATATTTTACCAAGCACTATGTGCAGAGAAGTTAAAGAAGAAGCTGTTGAACTTGCAAAAGTAACACTTCTTGAAGGTCATACATCTGATACTGCAGTAAAACTTTTCCAAAACAGATATTTGTATCCTGATAAAAATGATTTGTCACAAATCGAAATTGACGACAAAGGTCAAGTGAAAAATAAATACTTCGGCAAACGTCCGGTAAAAGAGTTAGTAGAAAAATCAAATGATAACGAATACTTTGACAGAGTAATGAAACTTATGTTTGACGGCGAAATTCATCCTGATATTGCGAAAAAATTAAAAAATCCGTCATTATTGGAAGATTTTATGCGATACAGAGAAGATGCGCTCAAATTTATCGGCGGAGATAAGTATTTTGCAAAAATGTATCATCTTGTAAACGGTCAAGAACACAAATCATCATCTTTATTCAAATTTATACTTATGGGTTGTTCACCTGACGAGATGTTTAATAAATTATTTAACAATACATATAACAGCAAAAAGTGGTTCTCAATGGTTGGAAAACTTGGGGCAGGCTTGATTGGAGTAACCTTGATTTCTCAATTTTTCTTTGGAAAAACAAAAGACTTGAAAAAAACTCAGGAGGCTAAGTAATATGATAAATATACCGATAAATGATAATATTACAACTAACCTGTTGAAAAATTATAAAAAGCCTCAAACTCAACAGGCACAACCTCAAACGAGCACTCAGGCTTCCCACGGTTCAAATTTACTTTCTAAGTTTTTAGAAAATACTGCGGTTATAAATTCCGTATCGGTTAAACCCGTCAGTACAGTAGCTAATGAGCCGCATAAGCCATACAAAAACGACTTGCGCGCTTTATTCTTAACAAATAATGCCAAAATTCTAGCCATAATACCGCGTTCTTTCAATGCAAAAGACACAAACAACAATGAATACATTGACGGTAATGAAATTCACGGGACATTTTTAAATGCTATCGACAGATTAGATGAAATTAAAGCGCAAGGATTTAATACATTACACGTTTTACCGATTAATCCGCCCGGAGCATTAGATGCAAAAGGTACAGCAGGTTCGGTTTACGCACCTTTGGATTTATTAAAAATTGATCCTATGCTGATTGATAAAAATGATCCGCGCTCAGATAAAGAACAATTCAAAGAATTTGTTGATGCCTGCCATGACAGAGGAATTCGAGTAATGGTTGATATGCCAAGCTGCGCATCATGCGACTTGTTTTATGCAAGACCGGATTTAATGGCTATTGAACGCAACGGTTACGCAAAAACCCCGCAAGGTTGGGAAGATATCAGAATGTTTCAACCGTGGGAAGATGAAGGCATCAGAACTCTTAATCCTGAATTGCTTGAATACCACAGAAAATTCGTTGATATGATGATTGATGCAGGTGTTGACGGAATAAGAGCCGATGTTGCAAGGGCGAAACCTGTAGAATTTTGGGACATTCTAATACCTTATTCAAGAAAACGGGATCCTGAATTTGCATGGCTTGCGGAGACATACACTTATGAAGATGCTTCCCCTCAGGCAAATATGCCGTACGACAGACCTGAAGACTCACTTCGGGCAGGTTTTGATTCATATTATGGGCAATTCCACATTTTCCACGAATGGCCTACCGCTAAAATGCTGCACGATTACGTGATAGATAACTTAAACATGTCATACAGATTGGAAAAGGGTAAATCTCTTATAGGTTCTTTTGCTACTCACGATGATTTATCCCCTATGCACAACGGCGGAGAGTTGTTCTGTAATCTTACCGCGGGACTTCAAGCAACATTACCAATGGTAAATCCTTATTATGTTGACGGATACCAAACAGGAGATTGGTATAGATACTCTTACGCAAACAAAAAGGTAAACTCAAGTAATACAGATAAAAACAAAATGGAAGTTCATCAGGGGAAACTCGACATATTTAATCTGTCAAGAAAACCGGGCGGGAATAATCCTAATATCGGAACATTTATGACTGAAACATTTAAGTTCCGAGATAAATATGGCAGCATAATAAACAGAGGCTCTTACATCGTTCTTGACAAAAAATTCGACAAATTGGATCAAGTAATTGCCTTTGCCCGTCACAGACACGGAAAAACACTTCTTGTAATCGCAAATAAAAATGTTGACAGACCTGTATCTGCAATCGTAAAAGTTCCGTCCCTAAAAGCAAATCAAAAACTTGAAAACCTTTTGCCAAATTACGGAGAGCCAAGCAAGTTCCAAGTTTCACAAGGAGAAGTTGCAGTTGATTTGGGACCGGGAAGAATACACGTTTTTGAAATAGATACTCCGTACATAGAAAATTACACAAGAAAAGTCTATAAACAACATTAAATTTTTCATGCAGGGGGTTACATTTTAGTTAAACATAGTTTATAATATTAATAGGGATATTATTTCTATGGGAAACTCTTACCTCAACATTAACAAATTTACTCCATTAGAACCGGCAAGCTACAATCCGAGCTCGCTAGAAAGCGGTGCCGTAAAAGGTTTGCCTGAAACCGATTATAACGAACAAAGATCTGCAACCAAAACTGCTGGTAATTTTGCTTCAGCAATCTACGGAAATGGTCCATACAGTTTGGAGCATCCAAACAACACAACTGACGTCGTTGCACAAATGTGCGACTATCTGGCTTAAACCTATTGTTAAGAAATATTAACATAAAACTCTCTAAAAAGGCAATTTTGCTCAAAAAAAATACTTTATATAAATGTATCTAGGAAAGAGGATTCAACAGGTTATGAAAGAACAAGAATTAAACACATTAATGTCAGTTATTACAGATCCAATAGAAAATGTGTACAAAATTGACTCATACAGCGACTTAGCGGAAATTCAAAGAATTATAAGAATTTTCGACATTTCAGAAGAACAACACAACAAGCATACTATGTTGTCAATTAAAAATCTTGCGACTTTCAGACTTGTTTTGAGTAATAATTAACATAAAACTCAAGTAAAAAGTTTAAGCGCTCAAACTAACAGGGTTTGAGCGCTTTTGTGTTTAGTTAATTTGACAAAACATCAATAATTGCAGGGGTAAACAGCAAAACCCCTATTAAAACGGCAGTAATAGTGACTACCATAACTGCACCGGCTGCAATATCTTTTGCCATTCCGACCATTCTTGAATATTTATTGTGAAAAATCGCATCGAGCGAAAATTCTATTGCAGAATTAAACATTTCCGCCGAAATTACGGCGGCAATAGTCAAGAACAGTATACAAAATTTTGTTATTGAAAAACTAAGACAATACGCCGTAATTAATACAAGTGCAGCAACAAAAAAATGAACTCTTATATTACGCTCGCTTTTGATTGTTAATCTCATGCCTTTTCTTGCATTTTTAAACGTATTTGAAAAATTTTGTTTTTTATATTTTGTCATAATCAATTCCCATACTTTTCAATGCCAACTTTTGATTATCAACAACAAATTGAAAATCGTCTTCCGTTTGGTGATCATACCCCAACAAGTGCATAATACCGTGACTTATCATAAAAAGCAATTCCGTATCTTTTTCAATTTGTTTTTTTTCAGCTTCTTCGATAATCTTATCTAATCCTATTATAATCTCGCCTAAATTAATTTCAAAATCCAACACAAACCTTTCATCCGCCGGAGAATCCGCAAATACGGCAAAAGTAATAATATCTGCAGGATAATCCTTGTTACGATAATCCTTGTTAATTTTATGAGTTTTATTTGAATTTGTAAACAAAAAATCAAAAGAAACGGTCTTATATTCATATCCCCACAGACAAGAGTTTTGAGCAACCTGAGGCTGCGAGATATAAAAATTAAAAATCTTTTCAATACAAAGTTTTAACTTTTCAATATCAGGTGCCCATTTAGGAAACTCATTTTCTATGTATATATTTAAACTTATCATAATTCCTTTTTATTATTGTCATTCCATTCAGTATTAGATTTTGTTTTTGATTCCTCTAACTCTTTAATCTTTTTTTCAAAATCTTCATCAAGAATTTTATTTGGCATTTCAATTTTACTTTTTGCAAATTCTTCTGCAATATTTTCCTGATATTTTATTCTATTGTGCTGCATACCTCTTAAAATTCTACTGAAAGTCATAGCAATAACCTTCAAATCTTTTAAAGTAAGCGGACTATCTGCCAACTGACCGTCATTTAATCTTTCAACAATAATTTTGTCAATAATATTTTCAATTTCTTCAGAAGATGCGCCTTTCATTGCTCTTACTGCAGATTCAACCGCATCTGCAAGCATTAGTATAGCAGTTTCTTTTCTGTTAGGTTTCGGACCTGTATAACGGAATTGTTCTTCCTTGACGTTATCTGCACCTTCTTCAAGAACAGCTTGATTGTAGAAGTATTTTGCAATACCTTCTCCGTGATGTTGTAAGATAAAATCGTTGATAATACTTGGCAAGCCTTCTTTTTTGGCAATTTCAACACCATCTTTAGGGTGTGCTGTTATTACCATTTTACTTAATCTCGGATTCAGTTTGTTATGAGGGTTTTCAATACTGAAATATGACTGATTTTCAACAAAGAACAACGGTCGTTTCAGCTTTCCGATATCATGATAAAAAGCTCCGACTCTTGCAAGTATAGGGTTTGCACCGATAGCCTCAGCAGCAGCCTCACAAAGAGTAGAAACCATCAAACTGTGGTGATAAGTACCGGGAGCTTCCATTTGCAGACGTTTTAACAACGGCTGATTATGATCGCCCAATTCCGCCAAACCGTAAGGAGTTATAATATGGAAAGTGCCTTCCAACAACGGAGAAGCGCCCAAAACAACAATTGAACTCAAAATCCCGTTTGCAAAAATGTATACACAATTTTTTAATATCAAATAATTGCTTACATCAATCAAGCATTTATCAATAAAGTATAAACTAAGCATGATTAAAACACCTGCTATGCCGAGATGAAATCCGACTTTAATCAAGTCAAAACGTCTTGAATAACGAATTCGGGAGATTGTAATCATACCAATAAGAGATAATATTACAAAAATAATCATAAACTGAGCATCATACTGCATGCCGACAGTCAAAACGATAAGCAACAGCGATGAAAGCAAGAACGATATTCTCGGGCTAAGAAATATTGCGGAAATTATTATTACACCCGGAATAGGCAAGACATAAGGGGAAAACCCCGTAGGTAATACAACAGCAATCAAACAGGTTACAGCGGCGACCATAGCCGACAAAGCCATATATCTTGGTTCTAAAAAGTCTTTTTCAAAAACTTTTAGATATGCAACAAATATCATCGTAACCAATAAAACAAGGATATAAACAGATAAAATTCCTTGCCAATTAAGCTCATATACGTTATAGCCGGCTTCTCGTAAGGCATCACGTTTCAATCTTGTTACAGGTTCACCCTCAAAAACAATTTTTTCACCTTTTTGGAAAGTAACCTTGTACGGCTTGACTGATTCTTGAGCATTCATTTTTGCAATCTCGGTCGCAGCTTCATCAACAACCAAATTCGGAACAATTACCTGCTCAAGCATTGCTGTTATTACCGAAACTTGACGCTTTGATACATTAGATACCAAATTATTCTGAATTAGAGATTTTATATTATTCTTTTCATAGTCATTTTCTGTAATTCCGACATGTAAAATATTGACAAGAGAAAGTGACGCTTTATCAAATGCCTCTTTCAAACTCGGTTCATCAACATTTAATAAAAAGTCTATAATAAAATCTTTCTTAGGATTATCCGAAAGGTCAAAAAGTATGTTTAATTCATTAATTTTTTCAGTTTTCGTCGAATTTTTCTTTCTTATTTGAAAAACAGAATTTTGAATAGTCTCAAGATTTGATTTGATAAAATCATCTTCCGCCGGAACTAAAATCGGCTCAACTTTCTGCGCCACTTCACGCTTATGCTGTTCAGTACGTTTCACATCCTCAACAGTAAGCGTCTTTTGAGCAACAATATCCCGTTGACTGATGCCGTTATCTACAATACTTTGAAAAAAGAAATTTTGAGATGCAATAATTGTCGTAACAAGAACCGTAAAAACAAGTAAATAAACCGTTTTTAAGACTTTAGACGAGGCAAAAAACTCTCTCATCTTTTCCAAATATTCACTTTTCACCATATATAAATATCCTATTTTAAATTACTTATTATAAATCAATTTTACCCCTAACCAAAAATTTTTCAAGGGTCTAAATGTAGGATTTCACTACAAATAATGTCTTATTTTAGCCGATATAATTCAAGTTTTAGCAAATAAAAAGCCGCTTTGATAAGCGGCAGGGAAAAGTTACGAAAAAATAATTGTAGGGGAAATATTATTTTATGCGTTAAATATATTAAAAGTTTTTTCGACATTTTTACTTATGACACTCTTAACCGAATCGTACTCGGTCTGTAGTGCATTATGTTCGGATTCTAATCTGTTCAATTCAAGATCATACTGCTTTTCTTGGCTTTCAATATTATCCATCGCACTTTGATAAACTTGTTCGGCAATAGCCATAGCGGAAGAATCTTCTTTTTCGGTAATTGATTCATCGTTATCTAGAGTTGTTCCGACAAACTGTTTTTCAACAGTAGAATAGTATGACAATACAAGGTTACCGGCTTTCAATTGTCTTACAAACCATTCATTGTCTTTTAAGTTAGTTTCATTAGCTGTGGTTGTATAGCCGCTTGTTCTCATTTCATTGAAAATATTTTTATAGTAATTTACTATACCTGCATCGTATTTTAAATTTTGAGAAGTATTTGAAACTTTACGATTAAAATAAGCCTCAGTAATTGCCACCGCGTAATCATATAATTCACGTTGAGCAGTAGTTGCACCCTCAAAATTCAAAGCCTTTGATTGTTCGATCACAGAATATCTGTTTCCGCCCTCATCAACGTAGGTGTTTCCACCCACAAAACTCAGGTAGTTTTTATAATCTTCGCTCAACATTGCATTTCCGTCAGAATCTTCCGATGCGTACAATACATCAGTTTCAACTTGTTCTTTTTCGTTAGTTTCTTCATTGATAACAGAATAAGAGAACTTACCTGTTTCAACATTATAAGAAACGTCAGGAAGTGTTATCCAATCATCGGTACCTTCCATTTCTTCTGTTTGGTATCCGACAACGTATTCCGTATTATTGTTTTCATCTCTTACTTCACGAGCCTGAACAAGATATCGTTCTTTGTAATAACCCTCGCTATCTTTGTACAAACCGGATTGAACGCCGTTTGCATCAGCAGAATATGCTACCGAATACGTCGCATAACCGTCATAAGAATCATTACTGAATGCAGTATAGCCAAAATTTAATACGTGTTCAGAGTCTAAGTCATTAATACTTTTTCCGACAGAGGCTAAATATTCATCCCATGCGTTATGTATTGCATCTTCGGAATTTGTATATTTTGTAACATCAATATCAGACTGAGTATAGCCCAAATCTCTTAAAAATCTGTTAAAATCACCATTGTTATTTTTGAAGGCATTTGCAACTTGAGCAGTTACCAATACTTTACCGGAATTATCTTTTACAAGGTACTGTTTTCCTGCCGCAACAGAATTTAGACCTGTAATCTGATTATATGTCAAATCTGCATAACAAGCCTCAGTACCATTGTATCCCGTTAATACCTGATATTTTGTTTTTGCCAACGCATCAAGATACGCATCATTTATCTGTTCTGAATTATCAGATAAACGCTGTTTAGAATATGCAAGTGACTGCTGTTTCAATTCGTTATCCGAAAGTCTGGCAGTTATACTTAGCAATCTTGCTTGTGACGCTGACATACCCATAGTATCTAGTGTTTCCTTTCAATTATTTTCGTATTCTTATTCTGAATTACGGATAAATTGAGAGAAAACTTTAATATTTTGACACTAATTGTAACAGAATTGTAACATTTATTTCACAACAATATCTTTTTCCGCGAAATACAACCTAAAGAAGAAACAAGCAACGTGCTGGATAGAATCGACTCTTATCCACTGTCTTGTTGCTTTAAAGCGAATTGCACCTACCGATTTTTCCTGATTTAGGTGAGCAAAATTGTTTATTTCTGAGTTATGTAAAATCAGTTGTGACTTTGCATTTTTGCGACAGGTTTCAAGAATTTCTGCAGCAAACTCCTCCTGCCCGATTTTCTTTGCAAGATAATATGCCGCAATAACTCCCTCAGAACGCGATCCGTCAGGATAATAGTGATCGCCGTAGTTGTAATAGAAACTGCCCTCATAATCAATAAACGGCGAATCATCTTTTTTGTAGGTTTTATTCATCATTGTTTTTACATCATTAAATACAAAGTTGATATAGTTTTCTTTTTGAAACTCTTTATTTGAACAAAATTCTTCAATAGCTTGCATCAACCAAGCATCCGACGGCAAAGCCGTGAAAAATTCAGAGTATATTTTCGGGCGTTCATCAACCAGCCAATCCAATGCAAACATTGATTTTTCTCGAATTGCCTCCGTCAAATCCTTATCTTCTTTAAAATAATTATAGGTAAGAGCAAGTCCAAGCAACGCTTCACCGGGATAATAAAAAGAAAAAGTTTGTTTACGTTCATCATCAGACATTTCGATTAAAGGAGCGCCATTTTGAACCTGAGGGTGAATATAATACCCCAACATCTCTCCGGTTTTGTAAATTCTGGACATCAAATGTTTGGCATACTTTCTTATATACTCATCATAAGATTTGTCATTTGTTTCGTTACGGTATTTCATCATCGCAATCAAAGCCAAGCCCGTACCACCAAGTTTGCCTTTTTTATTGTAATACACAAAGGCACAATCATTTTCCAAATCTTGAGTTACGGTTGTAATATAATCAATGCCGCGTTTTGCATATTCAAGATATTTTGTATCTTTTGTCAACTGATACGCCCTGATAAGGGTGATTACCCCGCCGTTATGACGTAAATCATTATAATAAAGTCTGTCAGCCGGAGCCTTTGGGTGTTCATGGTCTACAAAATTATCTTCTTTTGCATCGTAATAGTAGAGAAACTGCCCGTTTGGCTGCGCATATTTTACAATCCAATCCGCACCGGCAAGCGCATAATCCCGTACTATCTCAGGAGAATACTCATTCAAAACATTACCTCTATATAGCGGAATTACAGTATCTTTGTAGGTTATAAAGGTTCTGCTTTTTACTATATAACATTCATAGTTTTGAGTTTTTAAATACTCAATTCGTTCTGATATTTTATTTGAAACTTCTTTTATAAATGTTTTTCTCAAAATGTTATTCAACGCTGCTTTTAAGGTCATTTGACTTTCTACCCAAGCATCCGTTGGCATATAAACGTATGTGCTTTGGTTCAAGAGCAGCTTAATACCTGTCACTCCGGGTTCAAACCTCTTATCACAAAAAGTTGCGGCTTTTATTTCTTCAATACGAGCAGGAACTTGTTCTGTTAGGTATTCAATCATTATACGGCATTGAGAAGGATTGTTGATTTCAAACAGAGGGAATAACTTATTTGCACGAATTTGCTCAATATTTCTGTTCAAGGTCAAATTTAGCGTCTTTTTACAAGCTCCCCAACGAACAGGCTTTAATCCTGACTGAAAAATCGTAATATACAAAAAAGTAAAATCGGGTCTGTAATCAAGAACACCGGTCAAGTTAAGACCTTTCACATCAATTTTTGAACCGTCAGAAAGAGATTTTCTGATTTTTTCCAGCAATTTTTCCATTTCAGGATAAGTTTTTGCGTAAAATTCCCGTTCTTTATTGTTCTCAATCGTAAAATCCATATAGCACCCTTCTTATTTACTTTATTATACCATAGTTTTCAATACCGTAAATAGGCACAAGCTTTTTTGTATATTAAAAAACGTAACATTTTTGCCCAAATCCGACTACTGTGTTAATTTGTTATAGAAAGGATATGTTATGAAAAATATTGTAATTTACACAGATAAAAATTCTTCCGAATTAGCTGATGTCTTAGGTTCAATTGAAGATGCTAAAGTAAGACTTGAAAGTGCCGCTAATTTAAAAGATTATGAAACTCTAAATCCGGGCGTTGTAATCGTTGAAAGCGTGCCTAATATCAAAGATGTTTTAATGGTTACCAAGTTCAAATTTCCGGTATTATTTATCGGAGAAACATTTAAAGGTTCTACGGTAAGAGCTGTTGCTTTTGATTATGTAAAAACTCCTGTTGACAATCAGGAACTTGTCGTCAGAGTAAAAACAATGTTAAAAATAAGAGAACTCAGAGATAAATTGAGAACTCTTGCGACAACTGACGAACTTACAGGGCTTCACAACAGAAAATATTTACTTGAGCGCATGGAACAAGAAATTTCACGTTCAAAACGCTATGCGGTACCACTTTCCGTGTTACTGTTTGATTTGGACTTTTTCAAAGTCGTTAACGATATATACGGCTATGAATGGGGTGATGTATTGCTTCGCTCAATTGCAGATAAACTAAAAATGCTCATCAGAAAAGAGGATATTCTTACCCGTTACGGAGATGAAGAATTTATAGTAGTTCTGCCTAACACCTCCGAAGATAACGCATTTTTATTTGCGGAAAGATTTAGAAAAGATATCGAAAAAATGGAATTTATTCCTGCCGGAGAAGAAGAACGTCATCCGATTACTATTTCCGGCGGTATTGCAACTTTCCCTTGTCTTCCTGACACGGAAGAAGATGCTAATACAATAATTCGTTATGCAGAACACGCGTTATACAATGCTAAAAAACGCGGAAAAAATAAGATTGTACAATTCTCTCACTTAAACTTGGGAGAATAAAATCCCTTAGGGATTTACAAAAGTCCTTTCTGAACACTTACATAGTGTAAATCTGGTTAATAGGCGGTATATATCACTACCGCCTTTTGTTTTTGCTATTCCGATTTATTCACACCATAACCAAATATTGCAAAATCATATTTTACAGGATCTTCAGGACATAGTTTTTTTAAGTTATTCGTCAGTTCAACAACTGCTTTAAAATCATTTGAACTGCGTGTCAAAAGCCCCATTTGTCTGGAAATTCTTGCAACATGAACATCTAACGGTATATAAAGTTCCGCCGGAGTAATAAAATCCCAAATCCCGACATCAACACAGCTTTTTCTCACCATCCAACGAAGATACATACACATCCGCTTCATTGCACCACCATTAGCCGGGTTAGGAATCATATGATAAAAACCCTGTTTTGCTTTATCAGTCGCCCTTGAATAAAAATAATCAACAACAGTTTCAAACATGCGATTTTGTTCATAACCGTATTTAAATAACTCACCCAAACCGCCGGATTTGTTATATAACTCTTTTAAGACTGAAAAAATATCATCAAAATCATCAGGCTTACCAAACCTGTAATTGAAATCTTCAATCATCCCGCTTTCGTAATTTTGAATAAAGTTAAGAGGTTCTTCCTGAGCGATTTCAGAAAAAAAGAAGTCCAGTTTTTTTATAAACTGTTTTCGGCTGCCATAAGCAAGTAAAGATGAAACAAATCCTGCAATTTCAACATCTTTTTTGTCGGAATACCTGTGTATAAACTGAACAGGATCATCGTTAATAAATGTTGGGACTTCATATTTTTGCGCAAGTTTATCTAATTCTGCTTTTGTAATCATAATTATATCCTATATAAAATGAGTTTAGATTGCAAAGAGTTATTATTTTTAGTAAACTAAGTCTATGGCAATAGGACAAATATATAAAATACATTCTGATTTTTACTATATACAAAAAGACGGCAACACTTTCGAATGTAAAATTAGAGAAGTATTAAAAAAACAAAAGCAAAAAATCGTTGTCGGCGACTTTGTCGAATTTGATAACGGAGTTATATTAAATGTTTTACCGAAAAAGACTTATATTCCGCGTCCGTCTGTTGCTAACGTCGATCAAATTGTAGTGGTATCCGCTCTAAAAGCACCTGAACTTGATTTTCATCAACTAAATCGTTATGTATCACTTGCAAAATATTATAATATCCCCGTCGTTTTATGTTTTAATAAAGAAGATTTAGGTTTGGAGCAAGAGGCTCAAGATAAAATACTTTCTGTTTACGGAAACTTAGGTTATAAGATAGTATTCACCTCCGCGATTGAAAAACTCGGACTGGACGATTTCAGAAAATTGCTTGAGGGTAAAATCTCCGCATTGTGTGGAAATTCAGGAGTAGGGAAATCAAGTTTAATCAATGCTCTAAATCCTTTGGTAAATTTACGAACAAAAGAAGTCAGCGAAAAATTAAACAGAGGAACTCATACAACACGCCATTGTGAAATTATAGCCTTAGATAAAACAACGGCAATTGTTGATACGCCGGGTTTTAGTAATGTAAGATTTGACTTTTTGCTGCCTGCAAATGTAGATTTGTTATTTGACGAAATTGCAAAATACCGTTCGGATTGCAAATTTAAAGACTGTCTGCATATCAATGAAACCGGCTGCGCAGTTTTAAACCACATTGAAGAAATTGACACAACAAGGTATGAAAGTTACATTGCATTTGTTCAGGAAGCACTTGAATATAAAGAAAAAATAAAATATAACGGTAAAAAAGAAGAAACTTCTCATAAAATTAAAAATAATAAAATTCAAGCCAAAATAAGCGATAAAAAACGTCAAGCATCAAGAAACACTCAAAAACAAAAAATATATAAGGAAATAGAAAATGCAGATGAATGATTACATAAAATTAGTAAACGATAAATTAGATGAATTTATCCCGATAAGTTATCCAAATAGCATATATAAATCTATGAAATACACGGTAACACTTCCCGGCAAAAGATTACGACCGATATTATGTCTTGAAACCTGCCGTATTTTTGGTGGTGAGATTGAAGATGCAATTCCGACAGCCTGCGCAATTGAAATGTTACATGCTCAAACTCTAATACACGATGACTTACCTTGCATGGATAACGACGATTTCAGACGGGGGAAACCAACAAATCATAAAGTTTTTGGAGAAGCCATTGCGGTTTTGGCAGGTGATGCGCTTTTAACTTGGGCTCCACAAGTTATCGTGAAAAATTCAAAAAATTTGACACCGTCAGTATTGATAAGAATATTAAACGAATATTTTAACTATGCGGGAGCTAACGGAGTAATCGGCGGACAGGTTGTAGATATTGAATGTGAAGGCAATAATAACGATTTTGATAAAGAAAAAACATTAGAATATCTGCATATCCATAAAACCTCGGATCTCTTTCAATTAGCGATGAGAACAGGTGCAATAATTGCAGGTGCTACAGATGACAAAATTTCAGCAGTTACAGAATTTGCAAGAGTTTTCGGATTGGCTTTCCAAATAGCTGATGATATTCTTGATGAAATATCTACCTTTGAAGAAATGGGAAAAACTTTAGGAAAAGACAAACTTGAAGGGAAATTAACTTATGTTTCACTCTACGGATTGGAAGATGCTAAATGTAAACTGGCTTGCCTATTTGAAAAATGCTGTGATATAATGGAAACACAGAATTTTAAATCTGACGTAATTGAGAATATGATTAGAGAAATAAGAAAGAGAACAGGTATTTAATGGATATAAACACATTTAGAAGTATTATCGCAGGCAACGGTTACGAAGTTATTATGTGTGCAATCGCGTCCGCATTTTTTGCACAAGTTATAAAATTCATTCTTTTCACGGTGAAAAGCCGTAAAATCAATTTTAAAATATTTTCAACAACGGGAGGAATGCCAAGTTCTCATTCAGCAGGCGTTATGGGATTATCTACAATTGTCGGAATAATTCAAGGATTTGACTCTTGTCTGTTTGCGGTATCATTAGGATTTTCATTGATTATAATGTATGATGCTGCAGGGCTTCGCAGAGCTGCAGGAAAAACCGCCGCTTGCTTAAACAGAATGATGGATGATTTTTATCACCATGACTTGCAAGCTGTTGGCGGAAAATTAAAAGAATTACTGGGTCATACACCGCTGGAAGTTTTTGTGGGCGCACTATTTGGAATTGGATTTGCATATCTTTTCCATTGGTTTGTCTTGGGTATGTAATTTAGTGACAATTTCTTGAAGTCATGCTAAAATCAAGATGACAAAAGGAGTTGATATGGAAAGAGCAATTATTATAGTTATTGATTCTATGGGCATCGGAGCTATGCCGGATTGCAGAGATTTTGGTGACGTACCGGAATGTAATACTTTAAAACATGTTTGTGAATACAACAAAGGACTTAAAGTTCCGAATATGGAACGTATGGGACTTGGTTTGCTTGGCGATTTTGAAGGAATTAAGAAAGTAAAAAATCCTACTGCAACAGTCGCAACACTTACAGAACTTTCAAAAGGGAAAGACACTACAACCGGTCACTGGGAAATTGCCGGATTGGTTTCAGAAAAACCTTTTGCAACTTATCCTGAGGGTTTTCCAAAAGAATTGATTGAAAAATTCATTGAAGAAACCGGTTGCGGAGGAGTTCTTGCAAATATTCCCGCAAGCGGCACCGCGATTATTACAGAACTAAATGAACAACACAGGCAAACAAAATTCCCGATTGTCTACACCTCAGCAGACAGCGTTTTTCAAATTGCGGTTGATACGGATATAATTCCACTTGAAACTCTCTATGATTGGTGCAAAATTGCAAGGAAACTTTTGGATGAGGGGGATTACAATACGGCTAGGGTAATTGCACGTCCATACAAAGTGATAGACGGAAAACCGACAAGAATATCTAAAGATCGCAGAGATTTCTCAATGGTTCCTAAACAGACAATACTTAATCGTATAAAAGATCGCGGAGGGAAAGTTATTGGTATCGGGAAAATTGAAGATATCTTTTCTAAATCGGGAATAACCCATGCCATTCACACAGGTTCAAATAAAGAAGGTCTTGAACTAACCTTAAAAGCGGTAAAAAGAAAACTCCCGCTTGAAGAAATTGCGTATATAAAAAATCAGAAATACACAGACCAAGAAATAATCTTTACAAACCTTGTTGATACCGATATGTTGTATGGTCACAGAAACGACGCAGCAGGCTACGGCAAGGCAATTGAAGAAATTGATACCTACATTAAACGGATAATTGATGCTATGGAAAGCCTTGATATATTATTCATAACCGCAGATCACGGCTGCGACCCGTGTGTAAAAGGAACTGACCATACAAGAGAAAAAGTTCCGCTAATCATTTATTCAAAACATATGGAACCCGAAGGAAATGTCGGAGAAATCGAAGGGTTTGACTATATTTCAAATACTATTCAGGATTTTATTTGAAAAAATATTGTTTTTAGTATATAATTCTGTTGTGAATGAAATTCACAGTAATGTAAAATAAGGAGAATAAAAAATGACAGTTAAAGTTAATGACAGTTGTATTGCTTGCGGCGCATGCGAATCTATTTGCAGCGAAGTATTTTCAATCGAAGACAGAGCAGTTGTTAATGAATCAGCAGTAGCTGATAACATTGATGCTGTTAAAGAAGCAGCTGATGCTTGCCCGGTTGGAGCAATCGAAGTAGAATAATTAATTAAACAATAAAAAAGCGGCACTTGAAGAAATTTTAAGTGTCGCTTTTTGATGCCTAAATTAAAAGGCGGGTTTTAATAAACCCGCCTTATTTAATTTTCTGTTATTTAATATTTGAGAAAGTCCAAGCATCAAATGTCGGAGCTTCTGTGATTTTCATCTCGTGTTTTTCTTCACCTGAACATTCATCATCGTGAGCTATCGGTTTATACAATCTGTTGTAATATTCAATAACCATACGATCTGAATTGAAATATGCTTCAGAAGTTCTGATAGCTTGACGCATCAATCTTGCCCATTCCATTTTATTTTCGTAATAAGTCGGGATAATTTGGTCCTCAATAATACTCATCAAGCACTTATGATCTTTCCAATGTCTTTCTTCCCAAGACATTTCATCATTGATTTCAGGATACTCAATAGCATAACCGTTAATTCCGCTAAATGTACCTTCAACCGTCCAACCGTCAAATATTGACAAGTGTAAAGCACCGTTAGCATTAGCAGACATGCCTGAAGTACCTGAAGCCTCAAACGGTCTTAACGGAGTATTTAACCAAATATCAGAACCGCGTTTTAGCATTGCGGACAATTGAAGTTCATATCCCGGAAGTACCACTACGTTTTTCAATGAGTGAGAACGATTTAACAATTTGTTAAACATTTCTTTACCCATAACATCATCCGGATGGAATTTACCTGCAAAAATAATTTGAACTTTATTTTCATTGAGTAATTTTTCAATTCTGTCTTTATCCATTAAGATAAGCCAAGCACGTTTGTAATCGGCAAATCTTCTTGCCCAAGTAATAGTCAACACGTCAGGGTCAAATCTTTTACCCGCAACATTTGCGATATACTTAAACAATTCGGCTTTCATTTCACGTTTTACATCCAACAAACCTTGCGGATTATTTCTAACTGCAGCAATTCTGTCATCCTGCCAATATTGAAGATTAACAGCATTAGTGATTGCTCTAATCGGGCATCTGCCGTCAACCCATTCCCACATTTTGTTTGCAACAAGACCGTGAAGTTGAGAAACCGCATTTGCAATTCTTGACATTCTTAAAGCTGCAACCGTCAATGAGAAGTTTTCACCGCCCAAATTAACGGCAGTTTCACGAGATGCGCCTGCAAAGAAACCGCCTTCCAAAAGTCTGTCAACACCGTGTACTTCATTACCTGCAGCTACAGGAGTGTGAGTTGTGAATACTGTACGTTTTTTAACTTCATTCAAATCGCCGTTATATTGTCTTAACAATTCAAATGCAGCCGGCAAAGCGTGACCTTCATTCATGTGGATAACATCAAATTTGTAACCTACTTGTTGAAGTATTCTTACACCTGCCACACCAAGAACTGTTTCTTGCGCAATTCTTATTTTCTCATTACCGTCATATAATTTGTGACTTATACTCTTTGCCCAGTCGCTGTTTCCTTCAATATCAGTAGTCAAAAGATAAACAGGACAAGTTCCGAACAATTCAGGCTGAACTAAAAATGCCTTAACTTTGACTTTTTCACCAAAGATATCAACTTCTGTTTGAACATTTATATCAGTTAAAAAGTCATAATACTTTCTGATGTATGCAACTTCAACATTGCCGGTATGATCAATTCTTTGGTCATAATAACCGTAAGACCACAACATAGTTACACCAACCATTGGCATTTGCAAATAACCGGCAGATAGCATGTGAGAACCTGCCAAAAATCCTAAGCCGCCTGAATAAGTGCTTAGAGATTGATCCATAGCTATTTCCATTGAAAAATAAGCTACATTTGGTAATGACATAATTTACCTCTCTTCTTTTATAACTTCTATACACTAAATTTTTCATGTACACATTCCGTGCTTTGATATTGTAGCACATAAAAGATAAATTGACAATTAGAAAAGGAGAATGTTTTATTTACATTCTCCTTTTGTTTATCTAATATAAAGCATTAAACTTAGGTTTATTGTCTGTAAGATGTACAGGTAAAAGCGTCCAACTTGCACCGCCGTCTAGAGCAATATCAGGTCTTGTAATCAATGACTTTGAACCGTCAGGTGCAGTTAAAATGTATCTACCGTCACCTTTTGGTTGAAGTTTATAACCGGCATTTTTCATTTTTGCAATAGCTTGTTTTTCATATTTTGCTCTTTCTGCATCAGTTTCTTTTTCTCCGCGCATACGTTTTTCAAAACGTTCTTTTTGAGACGGGTCAACAATTTGGACTTGTAATACTATTGCTGTCGGATGTCCTTTTTCATCCAAACCAAAACTTTGAACTTTTGATTTATGACCTAATTTATCCTCCATTAAGTATAAGCCGTCAGATTGTTGTGTAATTTTGTATCCTTGTTTTTTATAAAGGTCAATAGCCTTTTTAGAATCAGCAGCTTTTTGCTGCGGAGTTTTTTGTATAGGTTGCTTCGTAAACGTATCAATAGTATTACTTTTTTTAGAAATACCTTTAGTATCATCAAAACGTGCAGTTGCAGATGTAGCTGCAGAAATAGTTAGTGCCATTTTTATCTCCTTAATCTTAAATTATCCCCATTAAGTAAATCGATTTCCCTTACATATTTATAAAAAATTTGTAGCTGAAAAAATTGCCTTGCAGCATTCATACTTTATAGTAAACATGATACGATAAATGTTGTTATAACTTGATTTGAGCGATTTAAAATTAAAGTTTACATTTCGTTATATTTTATTTATATACTTTATCAATCATACAAAAACGGGGTTAAATCTTGTTTTATTGTATTATAAAAATCGGTATCTATATTATTAAGGTCAATAACATCTACTTTATAAGGCAATAGAGACTCTTCAAATTTAATATTCAAAGTATCCAATATTGATTGTGGCAACAATTCTCTGCCTTGCAAAGCCAAATCCAAGTCTGCATATTCTTTTAAAGTTCCTTTTACTCTGGAGCCAAAAACATATACTTTCACATCATCCGCCAAAACATTTGACAAGACATCCTTTACAATTTTACGTTCATTTTCACTAATAACTATATTCATTTTAGCTTATTATATAAAAACTCCGTTTCTTCGATAAAATCTTGGATTATTTCAATGACTTGCAGAGCTTTTTCAACATTATATGTATGCGAAGTTATATTACGTCTTTGTCGGTATGTTGCCCATTTCTCCAAATTTCCCAGCAATAATCCTTTTTCATTTGCAGTACGAATTAACTCGTTAAACGTATAATTATCTACTTCATCAGAATTTGGCAATATAATTTCCAAATATTTTTGAATATATTTTACTGCAAGAGCATAGGTATATTCAAATCGCTGAATTACTGAATCCCTGACAAATTCATCACCCGGTACCTCTTTATATTTATTCCAAGAAGTTTTCAAACTTTCTAACGCTTGGTTTAAACTTTTTACATTTAACTTATCCATCATATATAAATTTTATAAAATAATTAACTTACTGTCAAATAAAAAGCTTTTCTAAAAACCTTTTTAAGGCAATTTTTACATGAGAATAATTTAATCCGCCTTGCATATATGCAACATAAGGCTCTCTCATCGGACCGTCTGCCGAGAGTTCAATTGTGGAACCTTCAATAAATGTTCCGCCTGCCATAATTACTTTATCCTCATATCCGGGGATATACTCAGGAATAGGTGTTACATAACCGTTTACAGGAGATAAAGATTGAATAGTTCGACAAAACTCCTCTAACGGCTCAGGAGCACCAAATGTTATATTTTGGATGATATCAGTTCTCTTTTCATCATATTTTGGAGAAGAATTATAACCGATTTCATCAAAAATTTTAGAGGCAAGAACAGCCCCCTTAACGGCATCCGCAACAACAGAAGGAGCCATAAACAAGCCCTGAAACATTAATCTGTGCTGATTGAACATCGCACCGCCCTCGCTGCCAATACCCGGAGCGGTTAAACGTACGGCAGAACGTTCAACATACAATTCCTTACCCGCAATATATCCGCCTGCCTCTACAATTCCGCCACCGGCATTTTTGATTAATGAGCCGCCTATTAAATCAGCCCCGACCTCAAGCGGTTCTTTTGTATCAACAAATTCACCGTAGCAATTATCTACAAAGCAAATACAGTCAGGATTTTTAGACTTTACAACCTTACAAATTTTTTCAATGGTTTCTATCGTTAAAGATTTTCTTGTTGAATACCCTTTTGAACGCTGGATTAAAACCATAGTAACAGAACTGTCAATTGATTTTTCTAACGCTTCAAAATCAATGTCTGTCCCGTTTTTCAAAGGCACTTCATCATATAAAACACCGTTACCTATAAGAGAGGCTCTTTTTGTTTCCTCATCTCCCATTGTTCCGATAACCTCCTGCATCGTATCGTAAGGTGTTCCGGCTACAGATATCAATTTGTCACCATACTTTAGATTTCCAAATAATGCACATGCAAGAGTATGCGTTCCTGATGCAAAATGTATTCTGACAAGTGCTTTTTCTGCCTTAAACACTTGAGCAAAAACCTTATCCAAAACTTCCCGCCCCAAGTCATCATGCCCGTAACCCGAAACAGTATAAAAATGTTCAGGTGCAACCTTGTTGTCTATAAACGCCTGTAAAACTTTTTCCTGATTATAATCTCTTATACCATCAATTATTTCAAACTGTTTTTGTATAGCTGATTCTGCCTGTTTTATAACTTCTTTTGCGTTTTTCATATCCCTATCCTTCTTATTTTATAATATTTCAAGCATGTAAAAACGTCAATTATCGGGAAATCGGCTTGCCAAATATTAATCTTGCACCGCCAAAGCGTTGTTGAAGGGTATTTTTTAACCCTGCAAGTATTTCATTTACATTGCACATTACAAGTTGTACGGTATCAAGAATTGTGCTGAATTTTGGGATAAGCGAAATCATTTCAAAACTTGTTTGGTTAAAATTTTCCGAGATTTTGACTAAATTTTCGGAAGATTTTGCAAGATTTGAAGTCGCTTTTTCTATATTTGAAATATCAGACTTTATTGTTTTATCAGACAATTCAAAATTTACCTTTGATGTTAAGTCTTTCAAATTTGAAGTTGTTTCATTGAGATTTTCCATACTTAATTTTAAACTCTGTGTCGAGTCTTTTATATTTGCTCTGTTTTCGGTTAAAATATCCGTAATCAAATCAAACAATTCAGTCAAAGAATCCGTCGTCTTTGTTGCCGAGCTTAGCAGATTTTCACCTTTTTCCGACAAATTATCAAGATGAGCCTGATTTAAATCGGAAATCATACCGCTTCCTGTTGAAAGTTCACCCTTTATAATATCTCCCGTTTTTATATATTTTAAATATGGAGCTTTCGGATAAATAATATCAACATATTTTGTATCGGCATCATAGTTTTTCACTTGAGCAGTAATATTGCGGGGAAGATGTAAACCGCGCTGATTTAGGGATATGTACAAATATGTAGTTTTAAAGTCTTTTGAAATTTTTACCTTTTTAGTCGTACCAAGTTTATAACCTTTATAATAAACCCCCATTTTCTCAGGAAGCGGATCCATTTGTTTAAATTCAGCCTTAATATAAGTATGGGTCAAAAAATTGGTTAAAACCAAGCATGCCACAGTCATAATTATCAAAATAAATAAAAATTTTCCCAATTTAAAGTTCATAAACTGATTATTTATTGGTTAAAAAATTTATTAAATTAGACTTGCGGACTAGCCTAACATATTTTGAAAAATTTTATGAATTTTTACATTATGAACTCTGACATAATCTATATTTTCAGACATCAAAACTGCATCCAAAGCCAATGAATATACATCTTTATCTTCATTATCCGCCTCTTTCATATTTAGAAGGCTTTTTCTGGATAAACCGATTAACACGGGACAACCTATAGTTTTAAACTCTTTCCAACGACGTAATATTTCAAAATTATTTTCTCGTGTTTTTCCAAAACCTATTCCCGGATCAACAATTATATTTTCCTTTTTTATACCTTTTGAAAGAGCAAAATCAACTTTATTTTTCAGATTTATGAAAATTTCATCCATTAGATTTTCATAATGAGGTTTATCCTGCATAATATCAGGAGTACCTTGAGAATGTTGAATAATAACTTTTACATCACTTGCCGCAATTACATCAGGCATATTTTTATCATAATCAAACCCTGAAACATCATTGATAATATCTGCCCCTAATTCTATACAGCGTTTTGCGACCTCAGCGCTACGTGTATCTATACTGACAGGAATTTTTATATTTTTCTCTTTTATATATTTCAGTATCGGTTCAATTTTTTCAAGCTGATCTTCCGCACTAACCGGATTTGAATACGGTTTAGTTGATTCGGCACCGATATCTATAATATTAGCACCATCTTCAACTAACTCATGGAGATGTTTTACAGCATTTTCATAACTGCAATACTTTCCGCCGTCAGAAAAAGAATTTTCTGTAACATTCAAAACTCCCATTATTTTGGTTTTTGGCTCTTTAACATCTTTAAGATTTTCTTCTATTTTTTCTGCCAAAAATTTCAGACCAAAAGGCTGGAGCTTCAATTTTTCTGATATCTTTTTTAATTGTGAATAGCTGCCGCCCAAAATACAAGAAGATATTGCCTGTTTTCCGGTTATTACCTCTCGGTGTGTACCGCAATCAGCACCGACAGAAAGCGCCGTTTGCTTAATGATGTTTGCTTGAGCAACTGTTATATCAAATATTTTAAAAGTTTTATAGCGAAATTTATCCTTCGCTTTTTTCGCATAAACAGCGTCAAAGCCGATATTTACAAGCTCTGATTCGATATCAGTATTTACTAATTCTTTCATCAAAAAATCGTGCATAAACTTAGTTTAGCACGACTTTTTATATTTTCAAACTAATTGTATTACTTGCTGCCAAACATTTCCGAATATTGAGATTTAAAATCATCAAAAGCAATAGCTCCTGTTCTGAAAGCCTTTGTCACACCTGTCACAAGAACAAAGAATGCCAATGCTCCACCGAATAATTTTGTTGCAGCTTTTGTTACGGGACTATTTACAATCGCTCCGATAAATTTTGTATCTTTAAAACTTTGAAGATATGTTTCTATTTGCTTTGAATATTTTGCAATATTTGACTTGAATTTTGAAAATAACCCTGTAACTTCTTCAGTATTTCTTGATACGTTTCTTGACGCAGTCTGTACTGTCTCTACAACTTGGTTAAATTGAGCCTCAAGAGATCGGCTTGCTTGCAAACCTCTTTTCCCTGCCGCTCTTGTTGCTGACGCCGTAATACCTGCTGCAGCACCTACTCCCGTTGCAACTTCTTCTTTTTTCTCACGTCGTTGAGCCTGAACCTGCGGTGAAACTACTGCAGAACTTACTCCTTTTACACCCTGCATAATTATTCACCATCCTTTGGAAATTTTCTGTCTTCGTCAGTTTCTGAAATTTCTTCGGTATTATCAGCTTTGTCTGCTCCTGTTGCAGCATTATAAGCACCAGCAGCACCTGCACCTACACCAAATGTTTTTGAAGTTATATTGGTTACCTTATCATATACATTTTCAAATTTTGCTTCTTTTACCGGTCCAAATATACCTGACAGTCTTTTGCCTACATATTTAGCGGCACTTTCGGCATAATCCAAACCTTTTGCAATAACTTTTCCAAAAGAATTTTCGGTCATAAATTTGCTTGCTTTACCATTGCGATAAGCATTTGCAACAACAGAAGCTACAGAACCAAGTCCTTCTCCGATATTTTTGAAGACTTTACCCGCACCTTTTACAAATTTGCTGTTAACACCTTTCATTATAGGGGATTTTATAACATCTGATCCTTTTTTTGCACCCCAAGCAACTGCCCAGCCTTCAAGCAATGCCTCTGATACAACTTTAAAAACCTTAATAATCTTTTTCAAAGTTTCAGGAGTATCCTTATTTTCAAGTGCGTCTTCAAAATCTTTCACTTGCTTTTCATAATAATGTGTTTTCTGTTCATAAAGCTTGTTATCAGAACCCACATCCGCTCTGAATGTTACTTGTCTGACCGATCTGTCTGCTAAGTTTGGCTGAATTGTTAACATTGCAAATCCTCACTACCTGATTACAAAACAATTATCTGTATAATACTTCTGATAATTTTTTTTTGCTAATACACTAAAATTCCATTAACAAAATGTTACATTAAGACATATATATTATTTCACATTAATATCGGTTTGTAAAGTGTTTTTACCCTGATAAGAATTTCTTTTTTGCAATTCTCTGTCAATTTTATTCAGGCAATCCAATTTTGCACCGAGCCATCTTGGAGCAATCAGGTTCTTTTTCAAACCATTTCCCGCTAAACGGTGTATCGTAGTTTCCGGAGGCAAAATTTCCAAAAAGTCACAAACCAAACTGACGTAATCATCCTCGCTCATAAAATCTATCTCACCGGCTTCATACAATCTGGCAAGTTTTGTACCTTGCAAAGCACAAAGCATGTGAATTTTTACGCCGTCAACCTTTAATCTTGCCAATTCCTCAGCAGTTTTGAGTATTTCATCTTTTGTTTCCCATAACCCGAAAATTACATGGACACAAACATTTATCCCCCGTTCTTTTGTCATGTTATAAGCTTTCAAAAAGCAATCATAATCATGCCCGCGATTTATTTTTTTTAAAGTTTTATCGTGAATTGATTGCAATCCGTATTCAAGCCAAGTGTAATAATCACGAGAAATATCCGCAATTAAATCCAATTTCGCTTTATCAACGCAATCAGGTCGGGTACCGATTGACAACCCGACAACATCAGGATGTTTCAAGGCGGATTTATAAATAATTTCAAGCTCATCAACAGGTTTATATGTATTTGAATATGCTTGAAAATATGACATGAACTTCTGCGCTTTAAAACGATTTTGCAGGGTTTTCGCACCGGTATTTACCTGTTCTTCTATAGATAACAGATTTGAATGAGCCTGAGAAAAACTCCCGCCCTCGTCACAAAAAATACAACCGCCCGTAGAGATTGTACCATCTCTGTTCGGGCAGGAAAAACCTGCATCCAGCGTTATCTTATATACTTTTGCTCCAAACTTATTCTTTAAATATGCGCTGAATTGATTGTATCTTTTATCAGTTCCGTTGAAAAACATTACTTGTTATCTTCGTCGTTATCATAAATAGGATAAACGTAATGTTCTCCGCAATTAGGGCAAACTACTTCCTGTTGTTTCCCGTCTTCTAACTTTGCAACTTCAAACAAGCATTTACATCCTGATTGTACACATCTTACCGCCCAAGTCGGTCTTACTAATCTTGCCATAATTTAAACCCTCTTAATATACTATACACAAGTTGATTTTATCACCGATTTTTGTAAGTTGCAAGCCTAAATTATTTGATAATCTCAAAAACTCAAGCAACAACTTTCTCATCAAGTGCAAATTTATTTATAAACCTCATCATCCCAATATTCAAGTTCAAGTTTTCCAACTAAGATTGTATCTCCATTTTTGATACCCAAGCGTTTTAATTCATCCATTATGCCCATGCTTATCATAATGTTTTGAAAACGTATAATCTGCTCTGTACTTCTTTGGTCTGTAACTTGAGAAATTCTCACAATTCTACCGCCATCGACAAGGTATGTATCTTTATTCAGTTTGGCGACTTGCCAATAACCATCATCATTGTTTGTTGCGTCTAAATCTTCCTCTACAACGACATCACTCACAGGTTTTTCAAGAGTCTCAACCTTGCGCTCAAGCTCGTTTTTTAAGTCTTCAAGATTTTTACCGGTAAAAGCCGATATCAAAAACGGTTTAACACCAATTTTCTCAAACTCGGAAACCAAATGAGCAAGGGTTTCATCATCAATCGCATCAATTTTATTTATTGCAACCACCTGATAAAGATTTGCCAAGCGTTCAGAGTATTTTGCAAGTTCTTCATTGATAATATTATAGTTTTTTATCGGATCAACTTCGGTACCATCTACGATATGAAGCAAAAATCTGCATCGTTCAACGTGTCTTAAAAAATCATGACCCAAGCCAACCCCATCAGAAGCACCCTCAATTAACCCGGGAATATCTGCAATAACATATCCGTCGCCTGAATGTTTTCTTACAACACCCAAATTCGGAACTATTGTTGTAAACGGATAATCAGCTATTTTAGGTTTTGCTGCGGAAACTTTACTGATAAATGTTGATTTTCCGGCATTAGGCATACCAAGAAGCCCGACATCCGCCAACAACTTTAATTCAAGTTGTAATTCTCGTTCAATACCAGGTTCTCCCGGTTCACAGTATTGCGGAGCTCTGTTTTGCGGAGTACAAAAATGAGTATTTCCGCGACCGCCCCTGCCGCCTTGCGCAACAAGAACTGTTTGCTCATGATGAACTAAATCGGCTATGATATTTCCGCTTTTTAAATCTTTTACAATCGTACCGGCAGGAACTTTTATATATAAATCTTTTGCACTTTTGCCGTGCATACTTTTTTTAAATCCGTTTTCGCCGTTATCAGCCTTGAATACAGAACGATAAGTAAAATCCAACAAGGTAGAAAGCCCTTCATCCGCAACCAAATATACGCTGCCGCCTTTTCCGCCGTCACCGCCTGCAGGACCGCCTTTGTCGACAAACTTTTCTCGGCGCCAAGCAACTACACCGTTGCCGCCTTTTCCCGAACTTATTTTAATTTTTACTTTATCAATAAACTGCATAACCTGATAATAATCGGAACAAACAGCTAAATCAAGAGGAAAAAACCCTTGTCTTAACAAATATCAAGCTTTATTAACTTGCTCAATTTCGGATAATTTGTTATTATTTGAATATGAGTGATATTGTTGAAAAACTTAAAGATTTGGGGTTTAACTCTTATGAGGCAAAAGTCTATCTTGCTCTTTTAAAAAAATATCCGTCTACCGGATATGAAATTTCACAGAGTGCAGATATTCCTCAATCCAGAGCGTACGACGCACTAAAATCACTTGAAAGCGAAAATTTTGTATACTCTGACGGTGACAAGCCGCAAAAATACACTCCGCTTTCACCAAAGGAACTTACTGCAAGATTTAAACGTAAATTCAACTCAACTCTTGACTTTCTGGATAAAAAGCTACCATCCGTAAAAGAGGACTACAATGAGCCAATCAATAATCTTTACGGCTATGATACAATATTAGCAAAACTCAGGGAAATCATTACAAACTCTAGACATTCACTATATTTGGAAATTTGGTCTTATGACTTTAAGCAATTGGAAGATGTAATAACAGATGCCTATGACAGAGGGGTTGATATAAAAATAGTTGGATACGATAATCTTCAAACCGTATACGGACTGGTTTATTCGCATCAAGGAGGTAAAGAAATTGAATTATCCGCAGGCGGCAGACTTATTTATATTCTTTCCGATAACTCAGAAGCCCTCTTTGGTAAAATCGAAGATAAAGTTGTATGGACCAAAAACGAAGATATCGCTTTTTTAACCAAAGAATTTATCGTACATGATATGTATCTGCTTGACGTTTACAAAAATTTCCCTGAACAATTGAGATACTTCTACGGAGCAGGATTTAAAAAACTCAAAGATAAAATCCTTGATAAAAAATCCGGTTATAACATTCATTAACATTTACAAATTTTTACTTTTAAATTTTCGTTTTAAGATTTATAATTTATATGAAATATTTTCAGGGAGAAGTAAAAGGGAAAAATGGACGGATACAGTTTTGAAATAATAACGGGTCCTATGAGTTGCGGAAAAACAGAGGAGCTGTTAAGAAGGATAAGACGCTGCATTATTGCAAAAAAGAAAGTAAAAGTAATATCACCTGATGTAGATACTCGCTCAAAAGGCGATTATATTGAATCTCGCAACGGATTATGGCTTGATGCAATAAAAGTTAAACATTCAATTGAAATTCTAAGCAGAGTAAAAGATGCCGAAGTCGTTGCAATTGACGAATTACAATTTTTTGATTCAAACATTACAAAAGTAATTTCGCAATTGATGAATGAAGGCAAAAAAATTATCGGAACAGGTTTGGAATTGGATTTTAAAGCCGAACCGTTCGGATCAATGCCGGAATTGATGTGTATAGCAACAAAAGTTGATAAATTACATGCCGTGTGTATGAAATGCGGTTGCGAGCACGCTACAAGAACACAGCGTTTAATTGACGGAAAACCTGCTGACAAGAACTCTCCATTAATTATGATAGGTGGAGATGAAACCTACGAAGCCCGTTGCATTAAATGTTACGAACTTCCTGATGTAAAAGGTCGTTCAAAAGCGCTTGGGTTAAAATTATTGCAATTTAATAAATAAGAAACCTTATGGCTTATTATCTAATTTAATCAGCTTATTTACAAATTATACATTCCCGTGTTAGTATATAACAAAAGGATAATCTATTTTCCTGAAACATTTTTTGTTGGATTTCGTCAATTGTTACAGGAAGTGATTATTTGGAGGTTAGATAAGAATGAGAAATTTAGTGACAAAAAGTATTATATTTTTAGGCGCATTCGCAATAATGTTTGGCTGGAGCATCAACAATAATGTTCAGGCAGCCAGCCCTGTTGAACTTTATGACAATGTTTGGCGCTTAATAAATTCAAAATATGTTGACCAAACAAATAACGAACAAAACTGGAACATTTGGCGTCACCGTTACGACAATGTAATCAAGACTCCGGAAGACGCTTATGTTGCAATAGAAACAATGATAGCAAGTTTAAACGATCCGTACACCAAATTTTTGGACCCGAAAGAATTTGCCGATGAAACAGGCTCAATTAAAGGTTCTCTAAAAGGTATCGGAATACAAATAGGCGTTAAAGACGGTAAGTTGATGGTCATTGCACCAATCGAAGATACACCGGCAGAAAAAGCAGGCTTGTTAGCTGATGATGAAATTTTGGCAATTGACGGAAGAAGTACCAAAGGCATTACAGTAGATAAGGCTGCAGAACAAATCAGAGGAGAAGAAGGCACTACGGTCACGCTGTTAATTAAGCGTAAAGATGCAGAGCCTAAGAGCTACACAATTACGCGTGCCGAAATTGAAATTAAATCAATTTCTCAGAAAGTTCCTAACGACGTAAAAATGCCAAACGATATTGGATATATCAGATTAAGCTCATTCATAAGCAGAAATGCCTCAAATGAATTTAGAACAATTTTACAAAATTCCAATGATAAAAAAGCGTTTATTGTTGACTTACGCTCAAATCCGGGAGGCTTGCTGAGCAATGCTATTTATATCTCCGATATGTTCTTAAACGGAGGAGCTATAGTTAGTACGGTTGACCGTGACGGTTATAAAGAAACACAAAAAGCAACAAGAGGAGTTTTAACAACAAAACCTTTAGTTGTCATACTGAACAAAGGTTCAGCATCAGCCAGCGAAATTTTCTCAGGAGCAATAAAAGATAACAAGCGCGGAGTTTTAGTCGGAACTCAATCTTTCGGAAAAGGATTAGTTCAAGAAGTGAACAAATTGCCTGACAACGCAGGTATCAATATAACCATTCAAAAATACTTAACTCCGAACGGAACAGATATCCATAAAAAAGGTATAACACCCGATGTTGTAGTAGAACTGACAGAAGAAGATATCAAAAATAAAAATGATGTCCAATTAAAAAAAGCTATAGAAGTTGCGCAATCTCTGATGAGAGGAACTTATGTAGTAAACAGATAGTTGTTAATATCGGATAAAAATTATACGGGCGAAATGGTTTACATTTCGTCCGTTTTTTATATTCATATAATTGTATTAGAAAACTTTGCGCAAATTCTTTAAAAGGTTGATTTAATTTTAATGAAGTTTTGAAATAATAAAAAAGTTATCACCCTTATAGGAAAACCATTCAATGAATTTACACGAGCAATGTTTATTACGTTATCTTACACATCCTGATGAATTATCATTTGTTACGGAAGTGCTGAAAATAAATAACAAGATTTTGGAACAAAAATTTATTGTAAAAAATATTCTTGCCAATATATCGTTATTAAATTATACTGAGGGGGTAAATGACAGTAGCACCTAAGATTTGAGGTTATCGGTTATGTTGAAAAAAATTTTATATATTATATGGGCTTGCGTTTTTGCCGTAATTTTGTTTTTATGCGTAAAAAACGGAAGTTTTTTGGCGTTTATGGATGCTATGGAAAATCGAACATTTGACATCCGTCAAAATTTGATTGCTAACTCCGGTCACAGAAAGCACAATGATAATATCGTGATAATCGCAATTGATGATGCCAGTTACGAATACATCCTTGACAATTACGGGGAATGGCCGCTCAGACGCGATATGTATGCAAAAATGGTTGATTTTTTGGAAAAGCAAAATCCTAAAAGTATCGCTTTCGATTTAATGTTTGTTAAATCAATGAAAAGTAACGATTTCGCAGATAAAGAATTAATCAAGATTTTCCAAAAATACGATAATGTTTATACCGCAATGAACCTTGATGACCAGCCGGAAGATTTACGTATGCCGCCGAGTTTACCTGAAAAATTATCCGTTAATATAAAAGATATAAAAAAATCAACAGAAATCCTTGAATATTCAAACTGCAGAACTATTTTACCCGAAATAATTGATGCAACTTCAAATATCGGGATGATAAATGTTTCTCGCTCGGATGACGGGGTATTAAGGGAAATGCCTTTATTTCTAAAATATCAAGGGAAATATTACCCGCAACTGGCATTACTGGTTGCGCAAAACAGTCTTGAAAAACCGATTGACTACCTTGCATTGTCAAACAACGGCAATAGTGACAGCGTGATTATAAATTGGTACGGCGGTGCCGGAACATTTGAAAATATTCCGATGTACAAGTTACTAAAAGCTGCCGTCGGAAAAGAGAATTTCAACTACGATTTTAAAGACAAGATTATATATTTTGGAGCAACTGCAGCAAGTTTGTTTGATATAAAAACGGTACCGTCAGACAGAGTTTATCCCGGAGTTGAAGTTCAAGCCACCTATGTAAACAACTTGCTTGACAACAGTTTTATAGTAAAATGCCCGCTTTGGTTGAACATTTTGGCAGGATTACTGCTTGCTGCGATTTCAGCACTTTGTGTATTTACTATATCATCCATGCTTTTAGCACTTGGAGTATCTTTAACCGTTTATTTAATATATGTTGTATTTACATACTTACTTATGTATTCGGCAAATATATGGCTAAGTATAGTTTCACCGCTTGCGTTTGCTTTATTGGCATTTATTGGTGCGGTAATAGTTAAATATCTTATAAAATCAAGAGATTTTGACACGCAATACAAACTGGCTACAACCGACGGATTAACAGAACTCTACAATCACAGATACTTTCAAGAGCAGATGCAAAATCAGGTATCACATTGCAATCGTTACGGAGTTCCTATGTCATTGATAATAATAGACATTGACTTTTTCAAGAAATTCAATGACAGCTTCGGACATCAATCAGGAGATGCCGTATTAAGACAAGTTGCATTTGTATTAAAGAAAAATGTGAGATCTGCCGATATAGTATGCAGATACGGCGGAGAAGAAATGAGTATAATTCTGCCTAATACAAAATACGAAGAAGCCGTAAAAATTGCAGAAAAATTATGTAATATGGTTGCTGCAAAAACCTACAAACTGAGTAACGGCAGAGAAAGTAATGTTACAATCAGTCTTGGAGTTGCTTCATTTGGAGATGACGGTATAACACCGGCTCAAATTATTGAAAATGCCGACAAAAGACTGTATAATGCAAAAAATAACGGAAGAAACAGAGTTAACTAATGTATAAATTTCTCGAAAAACCAATCAATATAAAAGAACTACCGAAAGAAATTACAACCGACCCATGCCTGTTAGAAAATAACGAAAAGCAAATCGGGCAAATTTGTGATTTTTTAAATTCAGAAAAGCAACTATTATTGATAAACGGATTTAGAGGAAGCGGGAAATCGCAGGTCGCAAATTTTACATTGGGATATTCTGTAGCGTCAGATGTAATTGTACTTCATTATACCTGTTTGGAAACAACTATTCTTGATGATATGCTGCTAAGTTTTTTCGACCATTTCAAAACTTATACGGCAATGGGAATGATTAATACTCCAAAAATAAAAGTCGAAAACTTTACTCAAAAAATCAATTCCTATTTTAATACAATTACAAAACCTGTTTTAATTGTAATTGACTCTTTTGAGGCTATAGTTAAAGAAAATCGAAATGATATCCTGAATTTTTTGAAACATTTACTAAACTATGCCAATATCAAAATGGTCGTTATATCAAAGAGTAATTCTTCAGAAGTTTTTGCGGGTATTGACTATGAAAAAGTTACAATACTTGCATTTTCGCAAAAACTTTTTGAAAAATATTTAAAAGAACACGGAATAAAACAAATCGGAGTTCTTTCAAACGAACTCTACAAACTTTCAAAAGGATATTACAATTTCCTTGATTTGACAGTCAAAATTATCAATTTAAGGCAAATATCATTGGTAAACTTTTTAGAATTATATTCTAAAAGTTATATGGCATTTCCAGAGTTTATTTTAAGAGAAGCCCTGTCTTTGATAGACCCGATAAGCGCGCATTTATTCAGATTACTTACAATAATGAGGATTCCTATTCACATAAATCTGTTGAAGTCATTACATCTGTATGAGCAAGAACGTGTTTTATTTTATATTTCTAATTCACTTTTATCAATCGACGGAGAATGTCTATACTTAAAGGATTATTACAGAGAAATTTTAGAAAACCAAATTCCAGAAAACGTAATGATAAAACTTCATAGCGCATGTATAGACTTGTATAATACACAATTACCGTTAAAACCTGTGGAACGGGATTTAATGCTTTCTCGTCAAACTATGCGCAACGAAATAGAATATCACAGCATGTTTATCCCGAAAAAGCCTGTATTTACGACACCTGTACAAATTCCTGGACCTGCGGAATTGGCACAGAAAAATACAACCGAAGAAAAACAAACAGAAGATGTCAAAACAGATCTAACCAAAGAAGAAACAAAAGAAGAAAAACTCAATAAGATAAGTTTTATTATTGAGGACGAAGTCGTCTTGGATAATATAGCCGACTCTATCAAGGATTATATCGTTACCACATCAACAGAATCAAAATTTGAAAAAGAATCATCTCAAATGAATTTGACACAACTTCTGAATACCGCAAAACAAGAAGAACAAAAGTACAATTTCAAACGAGTAGTTACCCTATATCAAAACGCTCTGACAAAAACTGACGATGATGATTTTTACACATTCCTGCCTGTAATATATACAAAACTTGCAAAAGCCTACCAAAACCTTCAAGACTGGTACGAAGCACTTGAATATTACACTCAAGCACAAGATTTTTACGTTAATGTTGCAGATAATATGAAAGTTTTTGAAATAAAACTTGAAATTGCTAATATCTATTACATCATGTACAAATATGACAATGCAAAATTCATTCTGTCCGAACTTGAAAAAAGCGAAGAAATTCCTAATCAAATGCGAATAAAAGTAAATTTAGCATTAGCAAAAATGTCTGATGATATAAATGTCGAATACAAATATTACAAAAAATCACTATCTTTGATAAATTTAGAAACCGATAAAATGATTTTAAGCGAATTATTTTACAAATACGCTGCAACATCAGACGAAGTTGACGATTTGAGAAGCGCTGCAGAATACTATAAAAAATGTATAGACATTGACAGTAATCCGAAAAACAATCCGTATCTGTCAATGGCACTGTCAAATCTGGCAGAATTATACGATGAAGCAGGAAATACGACAGCCGCAATAAAATACTATGGCGAAAGTATAAAAATAGATACAATGACCAATAATTATAACGGACTGTACAACTCATCAATTCATCTTGCTGAAATCTTTGCCTCTAAAGATGATAACAAAGCCTTAGAATACATGAATAACGCTCTGTCTTATGCAAAAGAACTTAAAGAACCGTTTTATATCGCAGGAGCTTCTTTGGAATTGGGAGATTTTTATTTCCTGCGTCGAAATAACGAACTTGCATATAAATACTTTATAAGCGCGTTTACGGTTGCAAAAAATTCATTTTCAAAAGAAAATATTGATAAAATAACCTCAAGACTGGAAGATGTAAAACTACGCATCGGCGAAAACGAATACGCAAAATTACAGGATAAATATGGAAGATAAAGAATTTTATAAAGAATATATTGAAAAATTTTTAGAAGAAAATTCTAAAGTTAACTTAATTTCAAAAAACGATGAAAAATTCATTTGGGAAAAACATATTTACGATTCATTAGCGGTTGAAAAGTTTTTTACAAAATACGGATACACGAAAAATCTTTTAGATATCGGTACCGGCGGAGGTTTTCCATCTGTGCCGATTGCTCTTACATATCAGCAAATACATGTTACGGCGGTAGATAGTATTGCAAAAAAAATCAGAGCAATTCAATCTCTTAAATCCGCACTTAATATAAAAAACATCACCCCTATTTGTTCTCGTATAGAAAATTTGTCGGGAGAATTTGAAGTTGTCACATCTCGTGCAGTATCTTCATTAAAAAATATATGTGAATATGCGCTGCCTAAAACCTGCAAAAACGGATACTTTATTGCTTATAAATCCCGAAAAACACCTGAAGAAATATTGGAAGCAGAAAAAACTTTAAAAAAGTATAATGCAAAAATTATTGATATCATAGAATACGAATTACCTTTAGAAGAAAAACTTACACGTAATCTAGTCATTATTAAACGTGGTTAATATTTTATTCAATTCCCGTTGCAAAATAAAAATTTTCTTCATAGAATTAGAAAAAAAGGGGTATATGTAATTTATGACGATTATAAATGATGTTTTCACCGTGCATACTAAAGGGAATACTGATATTATTGACATAACACCGCAAATCAGGAATGTAGTGTACAATCATCAATTGCAAAACGCCGTAGTCTTTGTATACGCGCAAGGCAGTACTGTTTCCGTAACCAACATTGAATACGAACCGGGACTTTTGCTGGATTTACCGGCTGCACTACAAAGAATTGCGCCAACGGAGATTCCGTACCACCACGATGATATGTGGCATGACGGCAACGGATACGCACACGTCAGAGCCTCAATCGTAGGTAATTCAACCCACATACCTTTGATTGACGGAGTGTTACAACTCGGGCAATGGCAGCAGGTAATCCTGATTGATTTTGATAACAAAGCCAGAGCAAGACAGATAAATGTTCAAATATTTTATTAATAAAAAAAAGCACCTTTGTAATAAAGGCGCTCGGAATGTAAACCTTGTTCATTCCTCGTAATAGTGAAGTGTGAAGTGTGTGCTTAAGTCTTGTTTGATTCCTCAATTTAAGCACTTCCTCGTGTTTACATATATATAAAGTATTTTTTTTATATAAAATTGCTATATTTAGGATTTCAATCGTAATATTTTGTTACATACTGAAAAAGTCCAATTATTGAATTATAATTTGATTAGTAATAAACAAAAGGGGTGAATAAAATGAATATACTTATATCAAACGATGACGGAATTGCGGCTAACGGGATAAGAGCGTTGACGGAAGAATTATCCAAAACGCACAATGTTTACGTTATCGCACCTGATAGAGAACGCAGCGCGGCAGGTCATTCTTTAACATTACACACCCCTCTGAGAGTTGAAGAATTAGACGAAGGTAAAAACGGAGCAAAACGAACTTGGGTAACCACAGGAACACCGGGAGATTGTGTAAAAATAGGGATTAACGCTATTTTGTCAAAAGAAGAACAACCTGATTTCGTTATTTCAGGGATTAATCACGGTCCAAATCTTGGAGCCGATATCTTATATTCAGGAACGGTAAGCTGCGCTATGGAAGGCGCAATGCTTGGAGTGCCGAGTATTGCACTATCATTGGCTTCAATGTCGGCAGATTACGAGGACTTTAAATTTAGCGCAAGATTTACATGTTCTTTACTGGAAAAATTAAAAAATTTCCAATTTCCTAAAAAATGTATTCTTAACGTCAACGTACCAAAACTTGACACGGAAGACATTGCAGGAGTTGCAATAACAGAGCTTGGACGCAAAATGTTTACGGATGCCTACGAAAAAAGAGTTGACCCGAGAGGAAAAGTTTACTACTGGATGGCAGGCGAATTAATAAATGAGCCTGACGACGCCCCTACAGATATTGCAGCAGTTCGTAATAACAAAATTTCCATAACTCCAGTTACTTACGAAATGACCCGAACAAAAACAATGGATGCTTTGGATAAGTTGCTTTGCGGCACAGGTTCTTGTGACTGGTATTAATTCTTCAACTTAAAAAATTTAAAATTAACGGACGCGTAAACTCTTGTACTAAATCAATATTTTGCGCGTCTTTTTTAAAGGATAACCGCTTTATTTTGAAATTAGTAATTAAAATACTTGAAGATACACAAGATACGATATAATCATCTTCCAAAACAGTTGAAAACAGAGAGGTTATCTCTTTTCCCAGTTTTATTTCAGCTTCTCTTACAGTCCAAAACTTATAAAAATATTCTCTTGTCGGATTTTTCTCATCCCTGTTGCAGCGTTTTAAAATCTTTTCAAAATTTCTCGGACGCATGTATTCAACATCAACACCGGTTTCGGAATTATTAAACGCAACAAGAACTATATTTTTTGAATGAGATATACTAAAATGCAACCCTTTTATTACAAATTCAGGCTTATCACCGTGCAAAACAATATCGGTATTTGTACGACCATAAATATTTTTTGCAACAAATTTGGTTAAGAATAATCCGCATAAATGCTCCAAATATTTTTCATCACAAAGATAACTTCTGCCATCTGAAAATCTTTTAAGAGTTTCAATGTCAATTGAGTTTAAAAATTCATCTTTGCGTAAATAAAAAATTTCCATATATCAAATTCCTATAAAATCACCGAATCAATGAGCGGTTTTACTGTATCAACGGCTTCCGTCAAAATTCTTGGATTTGTCCAGAAATCCGGTCTTTGAATGTAGCGTTTTACAATTTTTCTGGCAAATGAACCAACCGCAACTCCGCAATAGCGAATATCACACATTTTTGCAAGTTCTGTTGTTTTTGTATTCGTACCGCCCGACAACATCAAATATACCGGCAAATTTGCATTTTGGATAATTTCTGCTGTTGCTACTGCCTGTAATGTTGTTTTGTAATTATCTTCGCCCCCGCTCATCGGAAACCCGTCAGCCTGAACAATTGTGGTGTACGGTTTACGATTTTCGGTCATTTTTTTTATCCGCGCAACAATCGCTTCATCACTAAGTTTGCCCCTTGAGGTACAAACACTTAAAATACCTTCATAATTATCGTTGATGTATTTCCATTTGGCTTCAATTTCATCCTCATCATTACCCATCGCATGAAATTCAATGCAATCAATACCTTTTTCCACAATAGCAGGTAACACTTCATCTAAGTTTTTTTCTTCCGAGATATAAGATATTGCGGCACGCGAACACACCTTCCAACATTTTCCACATCCAATACACTTATATTTCTTCACTTTGGCATAATGTATTGCCCCCTGAGGGCATACACCTTCACACGAACCGCAATTAACGCACCGATTATAATCAATAACGGCTTTATTTACATGAGGATCGTTTTTTATTCCTACACTTACGCAAAGATAAGCATCATAAACCCTTGCCATATCCAAAGCCTCTTTGGCAGCAGCAATGACTTCATCATTAGCGGACAGGTCAAAAAAACGACAACCAGCGGACGCATATACATATACGAGTTTTTTTATTTCTTCTATATCTTCATTACCCGCACCACAAACGAGTTTAAAGCAATGATTGGTATCCAATAACTCTTTTAACATTATTTCACCATATAATTATAAATTATTTCAGAAGCATGCACTATATAATCTTTACCCGCAGCAGCGTTGTGCGGACGATTTACCATAATTACGACAATATACTTTTTACCGTTTGGCGCAATAACAATACCTGCATCTCCAAGCATTTTACCAATATCACCGGTTTTATGAAGAAATACCGCACCCGCACCTAAACCTGCCTGAATTAATCTGTTATTGTGAACATGTCCCATATAATCAAGAATTTTTAACCTTGAAGATTCCGACAACAGATTTGTATTTTCATCAATATTATAAAGCATTTGAGCCATATCGCGCGCAGTCGTATGATTATTTCCTTTATAATCAGGCAACCAAGTTTGCAAACCGGTTCCCGTCAAGCCCCAAGAACGAATTTCACTATTTACGGCATCCATAGAACCGACTTTTGCTATTAACATATTTGTTGCAGAATTATCAGAATCAGTAATCATGTGTCTTGCAAGATAATCAACGGAATAATTACTATCGGCAGCCTTAAATTGCATACCACCGGAGCCTTCCGTTCTGTAATACTCGGTTAAAGGCATTGTATCATCCAATGAAAATTGCCCTGCATCAATTGCTCTAAAAACATGTATCAATACAGGGATTTTAATAATACTTGCGGTTGAATAAACTTTAGAAGCCTGAATATCAGCATAATTACCCGTTTCATAATCCCAAACATAAACCGACGGTTCTACCGTAGGATAAAGTGTTGCCAAATTTTCCAACTGAGATTGCAGCACAGGCATGTTTACATTTTCTGTCAACGGTAACATTTTTGCTTTTTTAATATTTGCCGAATAACTAAAATACCGATTTCCCAAATTCCAGGAATTAACAAGATATTTATTTGTCGGAAATGCTAATTCATGCATATCAGTCTTAATATTTTGATATGGAGTCGGAGTAAAAATCTCTTTTGTAATATGGTTAAATCCAAAAGGAAGCACGCAAAAAGACAAAAACATAAAAAACAATCCGGAAATAAGCACCGCTAAAGGTTTATTTTTCTTTCTTCTTACGGCTTTTTGTCGAGTATGCGTTTTTTTATATCTTAAATCAGCATAAGATTTATAAGAATATACTGAAGATTCCAGACAATCAGATTTATATCCGTAATCGTATTCTCTTGCTATTTTCGGCATTAAACCAATTTCCTCCCAAAACTTATTCTAATTCTACACTAAGCAACTGCTACAAGGCAAGTTATTTACATAAAAGTTTTACATAACAGGTTGAATTATTAAAAAAAAATAAATTTCCCTTGTTAATTTTAGTTGATACCTTATAATAGTTATATATGATTTTATGAAGGGAAATGTTTATGAGTAAAGAAAATTCTAACCCGTTTAAGAACGAGGATATTGTAAAAGAAGAAACAAAGGCTGAAGAAACAAATCAAGAAGAAATCGTTAAAGATGAGGCTTCAACAGAGCAAGAACAACTCGTTAACAACGAAGAAAAAGATAAACTAAAAGAAGAATACGATAAACTTAATCAACAATATATAAGACTTGCCGCAGATTTTGACAATTACAGAAAACGTCAGGAATCAGAACGGGAAAATCTTATTAAATTCGGAACAGAAAATGCCCTGACAAAGCTGCTTGAAGTTCTTGATAATTTTGAACGAGGACAAAAGACTTTAGAAGGTGTTGAAGATTGTGAAAAGGTTAAAGAAAGTTTCAACCTTGTCCACAAACAGGTTTTTGACATCTTATCCAAACTGGGCTTAGAAGAAATAAAAGCTGTCGGAGAGGAATTTGACCCGAATTTTCACGAAGCGGTTATGCAAACGCCTACGGATGAGCATCCTGAACATACAGTTATTGCAGAATTGCAAAAAGGCTACAAGTTAGGTGATAAAGTTTTAAGACCGACTCTTGTCAATGTGGCAACAGCAGGTTAAAATATAGATACAGACCTTGAGGATTAATAGGAAGTAGAAATAAAAAATGACAGATTACTATGAAATATTGGGAGTATCAAAAGATGCTTCAAAAGACGAAATAAAATCGGCTTTCAGAAAGAAAGCCAGAGAATTACACCCCGATGTAAACAAAGCCCCTGACGCGGAAGAAAAGTTTAAAGAACTTGGCAAAGCTTACGAAACGCTATCTGATGATAACAAGCGCGCAACCTACGACAGATACGGAGAAGACGGACTAAAAAATGCCGGATTTGATACAAACGGACCGTTTGCAGGCGGATTTGGTGATTTGAACGACATTTTTGAAAGTTTTTTCGGAGGATTTGGCGGATTTGGGGGATTTGGCGGCAGACCTGATCCTAACGCTCCGCAAAGAGGGGATGACTTAAGATATGACATCAAAATAAAATTTGAGGAAGCAGCTTTCGGAATTGAAAAAGAAATTCGATTTGAACACTTGGAAACATGTCCTGACTGCAACGGTAGCGGAGCAGAAAAAGGTACTCAGAAAAAGACTTGCCCTCAATGTAACGGCACAGGACAAGTTCAGCATGTAACAAGAACACCTTTAGGTAATTTTGCTCAAGTTACAACCTGCCCGCACTGTCACGGTACGGGGCAAGTCATTGACAAGCCGTGTAAAACATGTCAGGGTGCAGGACAAATAAGTCGTGAAAAAAGAATTGAAATAAAAATTCCTGCCGGAGTTGATAATATGTCAAAAATCCGAGTATCAGGCGGGGGCGATTGCGGAATAAACGGCGGTCCAAACGGAGATTTATTTGTTGTCGTTCATGTTGAACCTTCCGATTATTACAAACGTGACGGAATTAACGTATTTACGGAATTGGAAATAACACCGGACCAAGCCGTTTTGGGTGATAAAATTTTAATCAAGACACTTGATGGAGAAAAATCAGTACAAATTCCTGCAGGTACACAATATGGAAGTTATGTTAAAATAAAAGGAGCCGGAGTTCCGGTTATCTCAAGACCTTCTCAACGCGGGGATCATGTAGTTATTGTAAAAATAAAAATACCTACAAAGCTGACAGAAGAAGAAAAAAATCTTTATTCAAGGTTATATCAAATTCACGGCGGCAAAAAACCGCAAAAATCAATTATATCAAAAGTTAAGGGAGTATTTAAGTAGTATGCAGAAATTATTATCAGCACTCGGTTTAAGTTTATTGCTATCATGTTCGGCAATGGCAGCGCAAGTTCCGCAGGAAGTCCAAGATTTCATAAACAAAGATTTTCCAAACACGAACTTTCGATTTGACGGAGCTATTGTTTTACCGGACAATACAATGTACTTACCGGTATTTCCGGCAAAAACCGACAAACTTGATAATTTAAGCATCAAATCAGTCTACCCTCTAAATACAACAATGAAACAAAAACCTGATTTAATGATTTTAAACAACAACTTTGTATTGCTCAAGGTTATAAATACAAACGGTAAAAAGACCGTCATAAATCTAAAAGAAGTGCCTGAGGAATTGCAATCAGCGCTATTGCCTCAAGATATATTACTTCCGAAAGGTTTGGTTCTGCCGGAAAACTTGAAAGGAATAATCGGAGATATTGATGTTTCGGTAACTCAAGATACTGGTTTAAAAATCAATAATACCAGAAAGAAAGCACAAAAATCGACTACTCCTGTTGAACCGCTTGAAAATAAAACTTTTTATGTGTCATCCGGAGTAAATAAAAACATTCAGGTAATACAGTCAAATTCAAGAGTTCCCGAGTATTCGCTGCAACAAAAAGCCGTAATTAACGATATCAAAGCGTACAACAACGAATTTATGTTAGTAACTTATTTTGACTCTAAAGTAATGAACATAATTTCATTGATGGATGAAAAAGTTATAAAAGAAGTCAATTTTGAAACCTGTCCGGAACAAATAATTATTGATAATGATAAAAAACTTGCATATATCACATCAAGCACCAATTCAAGCGTTTACGTATTCAGCTTAGAAACAATGACACTAAAACGTCAATTAAAAATTAACGGTCTATGCGAAAAATTCACATTATCAGAAGACGGAACTAAATTATTCTACGTCGATAGGAACACCGATAACATTTGGACAATAGAACTTGATAACAATTATTATCTGAAAAATATCGGCAGTTTCCCTAATGTTGCAAAAATTGCGTACGTAAACGGTGAAATCTACATAATCAGCAGAACCAAAAACAGAGTAGCCATTGTTGATTATGATACGGTCGGACTGATTTCGGAACTTGAAGTCTGTGAAAAACCCGTTGACTTATTCGCTAAAAACAACGATTTATACATTTTGGGAGCGCAAGATAATATTGTCGAAGTTTTAGACACCTCAGAAGATTTAATTACTGATAAACTGTTTTTAAATACAAACGCATTTGCAACAAATATCACACCGATTGATAACAGTAATTTAATTATGGTAACAAATGCTCTGTCAGGTTTGTATTCGGTAATCGACACCGAAACAAAAGAGGTCGTAAAAACAAGCCCGATAGATGTGCCGGTTAGAGCGATAGTCGTAACAAATAAGGTAAAAACAATAAAATAATGATAGAAAATTTTGATAAAAACACACAAGAAGTATTACTTAGTTTAGAAAAAACACAAAAAGAATTTTGGAATATATCCAGAGTTACTGCCGAATTTTTGTACAACTTAATAGTTGATTCAAAATCACAAAGCGTAATAGAAGTCGGAACATCTAACGGCTATTCGGGAATTTGGATTGCCAAAGCCCTAAAAAAGACCGGCGGAAAACTTACAACAATTGAGTTTTATGACAAAAGACTGGATATAGCCAAAGAAAATTTTAAAATTTGCCAAGTTGACGATATTATCGAAACCAAAAAAGGCGACGCCGCAACAATTTTAGAATATTTACCAAAGGATTATAAAGTTGATTTTGCATTTATTGATGCAAACAAAGCTCAATATATCAAATTTTTCAGATTAATAGAACCACATTTGAAAGTCGGTGGTTTTATCGCTTGCGATAATGTTATTTCGCATGCGGCAAAAGTTCAAACTTTTTTGGACGATATTAACGCCGATGACAAATACGAAAATGTTATCTTACCGCTTCCGGCAGGTTTATCGCTGGCAAAGAGATTAAAGTAAAACAAAGGAGAAAGTTATGAGTGAAGATTGCATCTTTTGTAAGATTATAAGAGGGGATTTCGGAACAGAATTTGTTATGGAAACAGAAAATACGGTTGTTTTCAACGACATAAACCCTAAAGCGCCGATACACATGCTGGTTTGTCCCAAAAAACACATTGCGTCTTTGAACGAATTGGAAGATAAAACTTTAATGGCAGAGCTTTTGCAAACTGTCAAAGATGCGGCAAAAAAAGTCGGTTTAAAATCTTATAAAACTTTGATTAACACGGGTAAAGAAGCCGGTCAGGAGGTTTTTCACCTGCATTTGCACGTAATGGGTGAAAAAGTTTAGACTGAGATTTTATTAAAAGTCCATTTTAATTGTAAACTTTTGTAACAAAAAACATTCAAATATTTAAAGTTTTCAAACAAAAATGCCGTAGTAGTAAATGAATAAAGTTACGAGCAAAAATACTACGAAAGGAAAAAAATGGGCTTAGCTGCATCACAAGCTAGATTACTAACAATAACAGCCAGAAAAGCTGACTGTGAGTTTCAGTCTATGAATTTGTCGCACCAAAAGATTGCGCTTGCTCGTGACATGGAAAAGATTTCACAAGAATATCAAGAAGCACTAAACACGACAAAACTTGTATATGACTATTACGGATCAGGAACAAGTGATATGGCATTGACCTATGATTTGTTAATGAGCCCGTCGGTTTATAATGATTATTATCCAAAATTAGTTACGGATTCTAAAAACCGAGTGATGTTAAATTCCGCATACGCAGCCGCAGCAAGAGCAGCGGGTATACCTGCGGAAGGTTTGTCAGGAACTGCATCCACAACAGTAAGAAACAAATTTATTGAAGCATTGGCAGGAGCAAACATCATCACTCCGAATACTGCAACTACAATTGAGGGTGTAATATATAACAACGAACTTGGTAACGGCAGTACAATTTCAGCTGCAACAACAACCATTGAAGTTACATACGACCAATTGTTGGAGATGCTTCAGGTTAACGGTCGAACTACAGCTGAATCAGGTATTAGCTTAGGTTCTAACACAAATGTTCTTAACATCGGTTCAAATGAAAAGTTTAATGTTGTTCATTCTGACGGGAACCGAGAAGAATTTGAAGATGGTACATCTGCGGATTTAACCATATATGATTTACTTGGCAAAGATAATCAATATTATATAAGTTTATTGGCAAATAAAGGTAATGAATTGCCTTTAGGTGAGATGTATTATTTGCAACAGAAACTTGTCGGTACTGACGGTGCTGCAGAAAAAGCTACAGGCGACTCACAAAGTATTTTAGACTGGATGTATGATCAGTTTGCATCTGTTTTAGGCGGAACGACTGGTAATGATACAGCATTACAATATGCATACAATGCAGTTTATAACCTTGTCTACCCAAGTAACGGTGTTGTAGACCAGTATAATGAGCATTTAGAGGATTTCAAAAAGGATAAAGGTAAGAGACAGAAAATTTTTGATCCTGACGATGCAGATATGTTAAATGCGATGAAGGAAGTCGGTGAATATATAAATACCGACGGTTTACGAAAATTTAATACAGGTTATGAAAATAAATCTTCTCAATATTTGGGAATGTACTTTACCGGAGATTCTGACGGAAATGCCCTACATAAAGACCGAAACGATAAATCCCAAGTTTCAGTAAACTTGAATAACATAGCAAAAGTATTTTTAACAGCTTATGTTGATTATATGACAGGATTTGAAGAAGGCTACAAATACGAAAAGGGTCTGGTTTCTTCAAATGTGTTATACAATGGAGAAATGAACAAGGATTTCAAGTTTGAAATCCCTGTAGAATCAGATATTGATAACAATGACAATCAGCTAATCGCAAACTTCTACGACACATTATTCACAAGAATTTGTCTTCAAGGTTGGGTTGAAAACAACAACATAGACGATGCCGATTATTTAAGTGAAATGTTTAAAAACGGAATGGCTTATATATCATCTCTTAGCGATGACGGATATTATTATCAAAGCACGTATTCAACAGACAGAGCAATACTGGAAGTTACTGATGAAGATGCTATTGCAAAAGCCGAAGCAAAATATAATACTGAAAAAGCAAAATTACAAAACAAAGAAGACACAATCGATTTAAAAATGAAAAATCTTGATACCGAGATTTCATCATTAACAACCGAGTACGACACGACAAAATCAGTCATAACAAAAGCGATTGAAAAATCCTTCAAGCGTTACGATGCGTAGCATTTACCTTGATAAAAACCTTAAAATTTACCCTCTCACCAATAGGAGAGGGTATTTTCGACTTCACCCTCGCCCTGTCAAAATGTCTGGCAAGTTTTGCTATAAACAATTAAAATGTGCAGGGAGAGGGAAGAATTTGTTAACGAGCCTTTGCGAGTTTACAAATTCGGGAGAGGGCATTTTTATAACAAAACGTAGCTTCACCCTCGCCCTGCCAAAATGTCAGGCAAGTTTTGCTATAAACAATTCAAATATGCAGGGAGAGGGTAGAATTTGTTAACGAGCCTTTGCGAGTTTACAAATTCGGGAGAGGGCATTTTTTTATAACAAAACGTAGCTTCACCCTCACCCTGTCAAAATGTCAGGCGAGTTTTTGTATAAACAATTCAAATATGCAGGGAGAGGGTAGAATTTGTTAACGAGCTTTCGCGTGTTTACAAATTCGGGAGAGGGCAAGTTATTTTCTTTTCCTGACCCAATTTTCAAGAATTTTCAACGGCGCGCGAGTAAGCGCTAAAGCCCATGCCGGAACATTTTTCGTAATAACTGCACCTGCACCGACATTAGCGCCGTCTTCAACCGTTACAGGCGCAACTAAAACCGAGTTTGAACCGATTTTCACATCATCTTTCAATATTGTTTTTGTCTTGGTTTTTGTCAAAGGATTGTAATTTGCGGTAATCGTGCCTGCACCGATGTTAACACGCTCACCTAATTCCGCATCCCCAATGTATGAAAGATGACCGACGTTTGTATTTGAGCAAATTTTTGCTTTTTTCACTTCGACAAAGTTCCCGATTTTTACGTTGTCCAAAACCTCAACATCCCCGCGCAAGTGTGCGCAAGGTCCAATTTTACAATTCTTGCCTATGATATTTTTGCCTTCGATATAAGTTGACGGATAAATTATCGTATCCTGACCAATAATAGTGTCTTCACTAATCCAAGTTGACTCGACATCAACAATCGTAACGCCCTCTGTCATATATTTTTCAAGATTTCTTTTATTCATCATCTTGGTTGCCTCAGCAAGGTTTAGCCTTGAATTTATACCGTAAATCTGATCAGAATCTTCTAAAATATAGGCATTAACATTAAGATTTTGAGATTTTCCCCAAGAAATAATATCTGTCAAATAGTATTCACCCTGAGCATTGTTTGTCTTTAAATCACCAAAAGCGGCTTTAAACTTTTTCCAATTTAGGCAGTAAATACCCGCATTGACTTCTTTTACGGCTTTTTGTTCGTCTGTAGCATCTTTTTGTTCAACAATACATTCAAGTTTATTATCCTCTGAGCGAATAATCCTGCCATAACCCGTAGGGTTGTCAAAAATTGTACTCATTACCGTCAAATCAGACATACTTTCATTATGAAATTCAACAAATTTTCGCAGGGTTTCTTCTTTAATAAGCGGAGTATCCCCGCATAAAATAATAACCAACCCATCATAATCAACAAGAGCCGGACAAACCATTGAAACCGCATGACCTGTTCCTAATTGAGGAGATTGCAACACAGTGTGCGCATTGGAATAGTTATCTTTCACAAATTTTTCGACTTCTTCGGCATGATGTCCTACAATTACAAATTGCTCGGAAGCGAAGTTTTTAACATTATCCAAAACATACCCAAGCAAAGTCTTTCCCATAATTTGGTGTAAAACTTTAGGCGTCGTTACCGATTTCATTCTTGTACCTTTTCCTGCTGCAAGCACAACCGCTTTTATATCCATTTTGCATCTCCCTTATTATCTGTTTGCCTGTCTTTATAATCACAAAAACAAGAAGTGATTGCAAATTGAAATTCAAAGATTTAAAAGGTAATCACAAAAGACCGGCGGCGAGCTTGCGCTCGCCACCGGAAATTTATTTAACATTAAGTTATTCTTTAACTTCGTGCCATTGACCTTCAGGTCCTTCAACAGGTTTTCTGTCTTCACAGTATACTGTACGTTCTTCAACGACTCTTTTGCCGTTTTTGACTACAACACGGGTTTTAGTCATTTGACCTGTTCCGATACGTTTTGCCGCATCATCTGCAAGTTTTACAACAGTACCGTCTTTTAATGTAATTTCGTTTCTGTATCTGTAACCGATTTTTGAACCGTTAAAGTTTCCTGTTTCTTGTACTTGTCTGTTTTCTTCTTTAGAAAGCAGTTTTTGTACTTCGTTACGTTGAGCCGGAGTTAATTCCTGACCATCTTCGGTAATATATGCTTTTGCAATCCAGTAAGGAGATTGACCGTGACCTTTAACCTGTGCTGAAGGAATTACATCACCATGTGAAGATCTTTGTTCAATATCAGTACAAGGTTCCGGTGTTGGCTCTGGTTCAGGTTCCGGCTCCGGTTCCGGTTCAGGTTCTTCAACTTCAAGTTTCATATCTTTTAGTTGTTCCATATATTGCAATCCTGCCTGTAATTCATCAATATTATAAGCTTCACCAGTACCGTGACATGCTTTTAATACTGCAAGTTTCATTTCATCAGGCAAATCAAGTGACTGAATTTTTGCCATAATAGCTTTTGCCCCTGCACCGTCAACGGTATTTATGTTAGCAAGAGCCTCTTGTGCATCCGCTTTAAATACGTTTGATGTTTGACCTTTAGTGAATATAAAGGCAGCAAGACCTGCAGCCAACGGACCTGCGAGATTTTTCAATACCGGATCTTTAGCAGTTGCTTCCGCAAACGCTTCCGCAAATGCTTCCGCGGATCCGCCTGCAGCTGTTATTGAAGTTTTATAAATACTTCCATCCGGCAACTCTAATTTTATGTTTTTAGATACTGTTTCGCCTTCTTTTAGGTCATAAGCAGAATCGTAAGCTTCATGATGCGCTTTTGGAATTAAAGCTGAAGCAATAAGATTAGATGCTGCTGTTATACCAAACGCACCCAAAGCTGCTTTTGCTTTTGCAGGAAGCTGAGATTCAACACCATAGCCTAATTGTTTGTAAGTTGATTTAACATCACCTTTTGAAACCCCATAATTTTTGAGCATTTTTTGAATGCCCTCTTTTTCATCTAAGTTAAGGTTTTCATCCCAACCTGACAACATCGTTAAAACATCTTGTGCTTTTTCGGTATTTAATTTTGTATAGTCGATTTTACCGTCTTCTCCTTTTTCATAGATTTCAGTAAAATTACCATATCTTTTCTGTGCATCTTCTAAAATTTTCGGGTCATTCTTTTCTTTAGCTTTTGCTTCTGCCTGTTTGATTTGTAAATCACCATAAGCAGCCAAAGCTCTTAATGTTTTTTGGTGTTTTTCTTTTAAAACAACAACTTCACCCGAATAGCCTTCAGCTTCCAGAGCTTCTTTTTCTTCATCTGAACCGACAACTCTTGCTTTTGCGACATTATCTACATTTGTCCAGTTTTTATTGTTTCTGTTTGCTGATTTTCTTATATCTTTGACACCTTTACCTGCAGAAATATCAAGTCTTGCCATAACAGCATCAAAGTCGTTCAACCCTTTTTTAGGATTTTCAACATTCATAGGATTATCTAAAAATGCGTTATAACGAGCAGTCAAATCAGCTTGTTTAGCATTCAAGGCTTCCATTTGCGCAGGAGTAGCTTTTTTGAATTCTTTTGTCAAAGCTTTTTGTTCTTTTTGAAAAGCTTTTAACTTTTCATTAAGCTCTTTTTTCAATCTCTTAGCTTCATCTTTAGAAACCAATTGTCCTGTTTTTGGATCAGTATAACCATACTCGGATTTGATATTCTCATTTGCAACATCTTTACCTGAAACATCAGAAGAATATCTGCCATTTGCAGCAATTTGCGGTTCTCTTGCCGTCGGGCTTGTCATTTTCCCGCTTAATGCGTCACCGAGCTGTTGAGTTAACTGTTGGTTTTCAGCAACCAATTTTGCAATTTCAGTAGCATTTTTGTCTTTTCCGTCTTTGACTAACTGCTGAATTTTAAGCTGGTTTTGAGTAATTCTTGCTTGCACATCGCTTACACCTAGTTGTACCATTTTTTTGTCCTTTCTTTTCTTATAGAAAAACTTGTATTTTTTCACTTAAACTTATAAACGTTTTTTGATTTAAAAAATTTACACGATTTATCTAAAAAGTATATATAAAACATCTAAAACCTAGATACTATATACATTTTCAGATTGTAACAAAATGTTAACCGCTCAAAATTTTCACCAATTTCAGCATTAAACTTCTGCCTTTCTTGCGCATGGTTACGCATTAATCTTTTACAATACTTCTATCGGCAATCTTTAAAGAAAACTTTAGTAATATTAGTCGTTTTGTAATAAAAGTTTACATAAATAGTCTTTTTTTAATAAATTTATGGATTACCACTTGAGAATTAAAAAAAAGCATGTTACAATAGTCATATAAGTTAAATTTATTATTAGAAATCGATTTAATTATTGTGAGGATGATATTTAATTTTTTATTTTTAGACTAGTTATTTTAAATTAAGAGGCTTTTATTATGTATGTAAACAAGTGCATTAAGTGCGGTCGTGAGTTTGAAACCAAAAACCCTAAAAGAGTTATTTGCCCTGATTGCTTATATCCGGATAAAAAAATGATGCCGGGAGCAGAGCCGACAGAACCCGCAGCGGCGACAGAACAGGTTGCAAGCTATTCAACGGAAGATAAACCGCAATTCTACAGCAGTTACTCAAGCGGCGGAGACAACCCAAGACCATATAACAGACCTCAGCGTCAGTACAATAATCAAGGCGGATATAACAGAGATAACCGTCATAATAATAACCGCAATTACAACAACAATCGTCAAGGTTACAACAGAGATAACAGACAAGGTAACTACAATAACAGACAAGGCGGTTATAACAATAACAGATATAATAACAACAATCGCGGAGGAAACTTCCAACAACGTCGTCCGCAAAATAACAGATTTAACAACAGAAAACCAAATAATCGTAATGCAGCTCCTAAACAGTTGCTGGTAAGCAGAGAACAACTTGAACAAATTGAATTGTTGTACAAGTTGATGTTGCCGCTACCTAATCCGGATGCGCACGAAGTTATCGGTGAAAAAATCGGTCTTGAACCAAGAAAAGTATTTTTCGGAATTAACTTGGTTCGTCAAAAAATGATGTTGCCGAAATTACCGTTCCCGAAACGTAAACTGGCAATTACTCCGGATCAGTTAAACGCAATAAAAATGCTCTATGAACCATTGTTGCCGTTACCTCCAATCGGTTGCCATAAAATAATTGCAGCTCAATTAAAAATGGATGAATGGAGAGTTCACGTAGGTATCGGACTTGTAAGAGCTCAAATGGGACTTGAACGCTGGAACCAAGAAAGACCTGATGCTCCGGAAGAATTTAGAAAACAAGCCGAAGCGGCAGAAGTTCCGACAACCGAAGAAGCTCCTAAGAAAAAACGCGGCAGAAAACCTAAAACCGCTGAGGAAACTGAAGAATAAGCATGGCTAAGTATATTTCAGTCGGCAAGATTGTAAATTTCCATGGAATTAAGGGCGAAGCTAAAGTTGGTTACTCCCGTAATCAGCAGGATTTTTTCGTTGCTTTGGATAAAGTATATCTGAAAAAAGCCGATGAATACGTACCTTTAGAAATTGTAAGCGCTAAACCGCATAAAAATATCATGATTGTTAAATTCAAAGGGATTGATTCAATTAATGATATATTGGAATACAAAGGGGAATTGCTTTTCGTTGAAGATACCGTCATTAGAGAAAATCTCGAAGAAGACGAGTTTCTGATTGATGAATTGGTCGGTCTGAATGTTTGCGATATCGCTGACGGGAAAAAACTGGGATTTGTAGTCGGAGTTTCTAACAACGGGGCAAGTGATTTAATATCGGTAAAAACAAACTCAAAAAAAATCTGCTTAATACCGTTTGTAAAAGCCATTGTGCCTGAAGTTGATATCAAAAACAAAAAAATATTGATTAATAACCTTGAAGGGCTACTGGAATGAGATTTGATGTTTTAACACTTTTTCCGGAATTTATTTCGTCTTACTTTGATTTCAGCATAATGAAACGAGCAAAAGATGAAAAGGTTGTGGAGCTCAATGTTGTTAACCCTCGTGATTATACGGAAAATAAGCATAAAAAGGTCGATGATACACCATATGGCGGCGGAACAGGTATGGTTTTGATGCCACAACCTTATGTTGATGCCTATAACAGCATTGAAAAATCCGACAATTCAATAACTGTAATGCTCTCACCTCAAGGAGAACCTTTGTCGGAAAAATTGGTGCTTGATTTGGCAGGTTATGACCAAATTATTATGCTGTGCGGTCATTATGAAGGATTTGACGAAAGAATAAGAGATATTATTAAACCAAAAGAAATTTCTATCGGAGATTTCGTCTTAACCGGCGGAGAATTACCTGCGCTGTGCCTTATTGATGCGGTCAGCAGAAAAATAGAAGGAACTCTGGGGAAAATTGAATCCGCGAATGAAGATAGTTTTTCTGACGGGCTTTTGGAATACCCGCAATACACAAAACCACGAAATTTCAGAGGCTACAACGTCCCGGAAGTTCTCCTAAACGGTAATCACAAAGACATCAATGAATTTAGGCTGAACGAACAATTAAAACGAACAAAAGAAAAACGTCCGGATTTGTATGAAAAATACCTTAAAGAAAATCACTAATTAACTAGCTGTCCAAAGGCCCGCGCGGAACTCCCCAGCCAAAAAAGTTTTTCAAAAATTCATAACCTGCATATATTCCGACTCCCAATGCACTTAATTTCGCAGGAAGTCCTTTTGTAAATAAAGCACCCAATCCGAGCGCAAACGGAACACAATGCGAAACAACCATTGAACAAAAACCTTTAATATAGCCTATTCCTTCATTAAAAAAGCGTTTATAACCCTGATCCAGCTCCATTTGATATGATAGATCTTTTACCTTATCCTGAATTTTACTCATATTTGTTGAATAAAGGGTGTTATTTAAATAATAAGCAGTTGATGCTGCATCTTTTTCGCTGGCATACATATCCGCTTGAATTTTCGCAATATGATGAGCATCATAGCCGACACAGCCAAGCGTTACCAGCCCGATACCTTTTGTTATCAAATTATTGTTTCTGAAAAATCTGCTTACACTTCTGCCTATATTCATTGTCTACGCCTTTACCGTACTTTTTTCTTCCTTTTTAGGTTCTTCTTTCTTTGGTTTATCCTTTACTTCAAATTCCTTTTCCACTTGTTTTCCGGACATCTTTAACAGAATTTGGCTTGCGTCAACTGCATCTTGTCCGTAAGCTCCTGTGCTTTGCTGCATATTTTTAAGAACGCCTACTGTAAAATCGTCGCCTTTGCAAATTCTTGTATCTAAAGCCGTTAAAGCAAGTAATCGGATTTCATCGGAAGGATCTTGAAGCATCTTGTTTACTAATGCGGTTAGAGCTTTGTCATCACTTCTTGAATCATCTTCCTCTAATCTTGAGTAAACTTCTTTTGCCGCAGACAACCTGACAGATTTATCCTGACTGTTTAAATAACTTTCAAGATTTCTTATATAATCATCAGTTAACTGAACAATTTTGCGTTTTTCTGTCTTTTTTTTCTCATTATCATTTTGAGTAACAGCATTATTGCCTGTATTATTATCTGTATTCATACCGTTTGCCGGATTTGCGCCCATTTGACCCGTGTAGTAATTTGACGGATAGCAAGGAGCATTTACATTGTAAGTAGGAGCTTGCGCACCCGGAGTTTGAACTGCCGGATTGAATACCTGAATTGTTACCCCCGATGCAGATGGAGGAATTTGGATATTCTGATTTTGGTTCTGCGGCGGCTGATATTGAGGATAAACGGTATTTTGAACAGGATTATAAGCCGCAGGATATTGCGCCTGCTGCGCCGGAACATTTTGCTGCGGCACGGTTTGCGGCTGAGTATTTATCTGTCCTGTCGGATATTGCATCTGTACAGTTTGCATATTTTGAGGATTTCCCGCAGGAGCATACTGAGTTTGACTCGCAATCGGAACATACGCACAACCTGAAGTAAATTGCGTCTGTGGAGTTTTTATATTATTGTTTTGTCCTGAAACTTGCATAATACATATTTACCCTAATTTCTACCTATTATATTAAAGTATTCATGTAAGGAAAATTTGCGCTTATGTGAAGTTTTGTTAAATAAATAAATGTTTTTGAACTTATTTTGTAACTATCGACATTACATAATTCTCGTTAAAATATTTGTTTGCAACCTCTATAATGTCAGCATCTGTCACGCTATTAATAAGTTGTTCATATCTGTCTTTGAACTCATAACCGCGAGTTGAAGCTTCATACCAGCCTGTATTTGATGCTTTATCAAGGTTTGTTTCAAGGCCGATAATATAATTTCCCAAAAGTTTTTCTTTTGCGTCTTTCAATTCTTTATCACCTACATATTCGGTTTTCAGTTTTTTAATTTCATTAAATAATCCGTTTTTAGCTTTATCAAGAGTTGACGGGTTTGTACCGATATACATTACAAAACTTCCTCTTAAAACATTCGGGGAATATCCTGAGCCCAATTGATATGCCAATCCTTCCTGTTCACGGAGGTCTTTAAAAAGCCTTGAACTCATGCCTGTTCCCAGAATAGAATCTATAACCTGTAATGTGGCATAATCTTTCTCCTCAAGAACACCGTTTACCTGCCAACCGAGGAAAATCCAAGCTGTTTCTGTCGGCATCGTTTGAATTTTCTCACGCACAGAGCTGACTTTTGTAATTTTTGGAGCCTGAACAGAATAATCAAAACTTTCAATACAATCGGTTTTGCTTGCAAAAATCTTATTAAACTCTTGAATTGTTTTATCTTTATCAATATTGCCATTTATTGAAATGACTGTATTTACAGGGTTGAAAATCCTGTTATAATACTCTACAACATCGCCACGCTTTATCTTTGAGAGATTTCGCTCTAGCACGTTTGACGAAATTGTATAAGGAGTATCTTTATAAATCAATTCACGATATTCCTCAAGTGCGCGCTGTAACGGTAAATCCTTATTTTGCTTTATTGAATTGAGCTTGTCTGATTTAACTTTTTCTATTTCAAACTCGTCAAATGTTGCATTATTAACAACTTCATCCAAAAGCTCCAAAGTCTTTTCATACTCATCTTTTGTAGTCAATACAGAAATTGAAAAAGCATCCGCATTTGCAGAAGGAACAATTTTTATTCCGTTATCCTCCAAAATTTGAGATAATTCAAGAGAGGTATAGTTTTTAGTACCTTTAAGCATCGTTGAAGCAGTCAAATTCGCGGTTCCTGCAATCTTGTCAAGCAATTGTCCGCCTTTTGCATATACTTTAATCGCAATTATGTCATTTGACGAATTCGGAGTATAAAGTAAGGTAGCTCCGCTTGATAACTTATATTTTTGAGTTTCATTATTTTGACTTACAAGTTCTGCATTCCCGTTTGGTTGTGTCAAATTTGCAACCGGAATATTTTCCGACCCTTCCGGAAGTAAAACAGATACCGCGCTGCGATTTTCTCCAAGATATTTATTTGCAACTTTTTTTACATCCTCTTTTGTTACATTTTTTATATTATTCAAATAATTATCATAAAACTTTATATCATTAGTCAAAGCCATTGTGTAGCCGATTTCAGTTGCTATGTTGGTTACTGATTCTCTTGAATAATAAGTCGTTCGCTCTATAAGATTTTTTGCAAGTTGTAATTGCTCATCCGTCACACCTTTTTGCTGGATTTTTCCTATCTCATCAAAAATTACATTTTGAACCTGTTTACATTTTGCAGGCTCAAAATCCGCAGAGATATAAAAAATCCCGTCATCACGCATTGTAAAATTACCGGCATCTACCGAGAATGCCAGCCGTTTTTTCTCTTTTAAAACTTGATTTAAAACAGAAGAACGTCCCTCTCCCAAAATTGTCGCCAATACATCTAAAGCGTACGCGTCTTTCTCATCAATAGCAGCACCTCGAAAACCTATCACCATATAACCTGATTCGGTCTTTATATACTGAACTTTCTTTTGCTGTTTTTCCAATTGGGCTTCTTTTGGATAAATTATTTTTGTTTGTTTTTTGTAATCGGCATTAAAAGTTTCTTTAATCCTTTCCAGAGCATGCTCAGCATCAACATCACCAATTACAATTGTAATCATATTGGAAGGAGAATAATGTTCATTATAGAAATTCAAGACTTGTTCTCTTGTGATTGTTTCTATTACCTCGCTTTTGCCAATTACTTTTCTCTTATAAGGGTGATTGGTATATAGCATTGAATTTAAGTTTTCTTGAAGAATTTTCGGAGGAGAAACCAAATCCTTATTAATTTCTTCAAGTACGACTTTACGCTCTTTTTCCATTTCATTACGAGGTATTAGCGGGTGCATCATCATATCCGCGTGAAGCTCCATTGCCAAATCAAAATCTTTTGACGGAATAGTCACGTAATAATGAGTAAAATCTTTACTGGTTGCCGCGTTTGTAATCGCACCTTTTGTTTCTAAAATTTTATCAAATTCTCCGGGTTCATGATTTTTTGTTCCTTTAAAAAACAAATGTTCCAAAAAATGTGCGACGCCGTTATTTGAATCATCTTCATCTATTGAACCGGTTTTTATCCAAGTATCAATAGTGACTATAGGATTGTTTTTCACCTCCTGAATTACAACAGTCTGACCGTTATCCAGTTTGTACATTTGAGCGCCTGATGCCCATGCCATATTCCCGCAAAGTACGATTGCCGCTATTATTATATATTTTTTCATATTAACCTCTTTTTAGTTTTTAAATAAGCTATATAAAAATTTAATCCCTAACTATCTATCCATTTTACCAAATTTTGCATTAAACTTCCTGCAAAATATTTGTTGACTTGAATTTTTTTGGAGATTTCATTGCGATATATTCTTTCAGAAATCCGAAAGTCACATCACAAACCTTTTCATTGGCTTTTAACTCATATTCGCCCTTTTCGTCAAAATCATTGATTAACATCTGACGGAAAAAATTTCTCAACTTGTACGGCAATTGTTTCTTCTTATAGTGAACATGATTTGCACAATCCTGACAAACAATCCCCCCAAGCTGAGGTACCAAATACAAAGTTTCGTCTTCAACTCTATTATGACAGCACAAGCAGTTATCCAACTCGATTGAAAAACCTGATTCTTTCATCATTTTGAGTTGAAATTTGATTACCGCTAACAGAATTTCTACTTTATTTTCCGCAGTAGAAACAGCGTTCAAAGTTCTGTATAACAGATTATAAATCACCTCAGAACACGGATCTTCTTCTATTCCAAAATTGTGTACAACTTCTGTCACATACATGGAATAACAAATTTTATCCATATCCTGACGAGTTTTATAAAAAGAATTAACAACCTCTGCCTGACAAATGGTATCCAGATTTCGCCCTTTGTGAAGCATTAGCGTATTTGCAACAAGTAAATCCATGCGGGCTCCCAGCTTGCTTTTTGGCTTTTTAACCCCTTTGGCTACCCCCCTTATCAGTCCTTTCTCTTTTGAATACATGACAATAATTTTATCAGATTCGCTCAAATTATAGGACTTTAAATTTATTGCGTCTGTTATAAAACTGTTTTGCATAGTTATATTATTTGTTTGCGCTTGTTCCGTGATAAATACCGCGCATCATTTGTTCTAACTCAGATTTGTTATCTGAATACGTAAGAGCTGTTTCCTGAGAAATTTTGCCCTCATTGTACAACCTGTACAATGACATATTCATCGTTGTCATATTGTTGAATGAACCTTTTTTAACCAACTCGTAAATCTGTTCCAATTCGTCTTTTTGAATAAAGTCTTTTACTGTTGGAGTAACAACAAGAATTTCTGCAGCAGGAACTCGAGAACCGCCTTCCACCGTCGGAACAAGTTTTTGTGAAATTGTACCTCTTAAGGTATTAGCAATTTGACTTCTGACAAAAGGTCTTTCGTTAGGGTCAAACAAGTTGATTATACGAGCAACGGTTTGAACCGAATCGTTCGTGTGAATTGTTGAAACAACAAGGTGACCTGTTTCAGCAGCTTTTAGCGCGGATTCTACGGTTTCCCTATCCCTGATTTCACCGATAAATATAACATCAGGGTCCTGTCGCAGGGCGTATTTTACACCATCTGAAAATGACGGGGTATCAATCAGCAACTGACGCTGAGAAACAATTGATTTTTTATTTGAAAAAATAAATTCGACCGGATCTTCAATAGTTACAATATGTTTTGAAGTTGTCATATTGATGTAATCAATCAAAGATGCAATCGTTGTTGATTTACCCGAACCGGTAGGTCCTGTGACAAGTACCAACCCGTTATTAAAAGTCGCAAATTCTTCCAATGTTGTCGGTAAATCCAACTCTTTGAAGGTTTTGATATAGTACGGAATTGCACGAATTACCATAGCTGTTTTACCAAGCTGTCTGCTCATGTTAATACGAAAACGTGAACATCCCGGAATTTCGTAAGAAAAATCTATATCAAAAAACCTTGTAATTCTGTCTTTCAAGTGTGACGGAGCAACCGTCCTTATTACAAATTCTATATCTTCACTTGTAAGCGGCGGCAAATTAATCCTCATTATCTGACCCGATACACGAATTGCAGGTCTTTCACCTTCACAAATATGCGCATCAGACGCACCTACAGATACCGCATCTCTCAAAAAATCTTCAATATAAAAATCATTACTGCTCATGAATTATTCTCTCCCGCACACAGTATAACATTTTTTTAAGTTTTGCACAACATTATTATTATGGTATCATTCATATGTTGGAATTATGATTGAATTTGAACAAATTAGGGACATCATACAAAACAAGAATTTCCTGATGTTTTCAACATCTCTTGTATTTATGTGCGGTATATTAGCCTGTTTTTACGGGCATGCAACAATTATTGCCGCAATATTTACTCTAATTATTCTGTCATTATTGTATCTTAAGCTAATTGATATAAAACATGTTCTGATATTCATAACGATTTTTTACTTTGGATTTTTCTTAACATTTTTTAAGATTAAAAACCATGACGAACTACTGCCGACAGTTCCGACCGACTCCGAAATTTCAGGACAAATTGTCACAATACCAAATATCACAAACCCGGACAAGGTAAAGTTTTTTATGCGAGTTGAACATGTTAAAGGTGAAAAAATCAACGCAAAAACATTTGTTACAATTAACGGAGATGAAAGTTTTACAAATAAACTTAACATTGGAGAAAAAATAAAAGTAAACGGACATTTGCGAAAACCTTTTTCTTCAACTAATCCGTCACAATTTGATTATAGTGCTTATTTGAAGAATTTTAATACCTTTACCGTCCTGTATGCAAATTCTTCAGACGTTGAAATTTTAGACGACAAATTATCAATGCGCTGGCGATTTTTACAAAACTTGAACAATACAAGAAACAGAATATTAAAAGTTCACGCAAAATACCTAAAATCACCTAACTTGGAGATACTGGGCGGAATTGTGTTTGGAGATGACGCAGTTTCAACTCCTGAATATATAAAAAACTCATTTATCAATTCGGGATTATTACATATACTTGCAGCATCAGGTATGAATGTTGCATTTATTTACACCTTTTGGTTTTTTATATTAAAATTCTTAAAAATCCCTTTCCGATTGAGGGTTCTGTCAGGAATGATTGTTGTCATATTATATACCTTGATGACAGGACTCGGAGCCTCCGTTATCAGAGCTGCCCTGATGCTATTGTTTGTTCTTGCGGGGAAACTCATAGACAGAGATGCTCACAGCATTTCGTTGCTATCTTTCGTCGCAGTACTTATGCTGATATACAACCCTGCATACATCAACGACGTGAGTTTTCAACTCTCGTTTTTGGTCACTTTCGGACTTCTAAGTACCGCCAATATAATTTCACAAAAACTTGAAAAAATCCCCAATTGGATAAAAATTCCTATTTTAATTCCGATTGTCGCGCAACTATGGGTCGCACCGGTTCAAATGTTTTATTTCAACAGCTTTAGTCTGTATTCCGTATTCGCAAATATCACAACCGTAAGTATTTTAAGTATGATAAGTTTTGGAGGTTTTGTCAGTTCGGTAATCTCTATCATTACTCCGTTAGCAGATATTACCTGCAAAGTTTTCGATTTCTTTTTGAATTATTTGTTATCGGCACTTGTTTTTATCTCAAACTTCTTTGCAGGACTAAAATACTGCCTTGTACAGACCACGCACCCGAATATTTTACAACTTTTGCTATACTATTTCGGTCTGGTCACATTTTCATATCTGATAAAATTCGACAAATACAAACAAGCGCTAATTTCGGTATTTATAATTGGCATAATATTGAGCGTGACTACATTAAAACCTGTTTCTGACGATCTCGAAATCATAGCATTTGATGTTCAAAACGCCGATTCATTTTTGATAAAAACTCCGCAAAACAAATATTTTATGATAGATACGGGAAAAGCACCTTACGAAAGCGGAAACTCCCAAGCAAAAATCATAATGCTTAAATATTTAAAAGACAGAGGAATAAAGAATTTAGAAGGAGTAGTCGTAACCCATTTTGACAACGACCATTCCGGCGGAACTGCAGAAATAATAACAAATACCAAAACAAAAACTCTCTACCTTCATTCCCGCAATGCTGATACCCAAACCGCAGTTAAAATTTTCAAGACTGCAAAAGAAAATAATCAGCGTATTGTAATAACCAAAAACAACGAAGAAATTTATTCGGAAAATAACTTATCAATAAAGACATTTAAAGCAAATATTAAAGGAAAAAACGCAAGTAACGAATGTTCCACCGTTACTTTGCTCTCCTACAAAGATTTTGACATACTTTTTATGGGTGATGCCGGAGTCGAAGCATTTAATAAAATAAAAAAATATATTCCAAATGAGGTTGAAGTTTTAAAAGTCGGTCATCATGGCGGGCCTAAAGTTGTCGATGAAGATATGCTAAAGCATTTAAACACAAAAGTTTCGCTGATTTCTACAGGTATAAACAGTTTCGGACATCCAAATCACGGAACTTTGGATATTCTGCGAAATACAGAGATTTTACGAACAGACAGATTAAATTCAATAAAAATCACAACAGACGGAGAAAAATATAAAATTTACTCCTACGATCCGCATGAAAAAATTTACGAATTAAGGAATATTTTTTCATCAAAATAGCGCTTTAAAATTGTCGGGATATTGACAAAATTGATGTAGATTTTACACTTATTTACATTTTTTAAAACCCTCACTATAACAGAGTTTCAGGCATTACAAAAATGACGATTTTCATCTTAGGGGTTGAAATTTTAAATTTTTGTAATATTATATACACATAATCACATTCAAAAAAGATGAAAATCTTATCAAAAAGTAAGAACAAAAAAGTAGTCTTTGGAGAATTTCAATTTACAACTAGAGGATTACATTTTGAAAAAATTATTACTATTCACTATTGCACTAGTGTTCATGTGTTGTGCGCCGGTGCAAGCAGCCAATGTAAATACCGTGAAGGCAGCGATAGTAAAACATTCTATTGAAATGGGTGTAGATCCGGCAATCGCATTAAGTATTGCCAAAACAGAATCAGGTTTCAGACACGAGGCAAGAAGCTCACACGGAGCTGTCGGTGTCTTTCAACTTATGCCTTCTACCGCAAGAAGAATGGGGCTAAACCCATACAATCTTGATGACAACATCAAGGGCGGTATAATGTATTACAAATCAATGTACAAAATGTTCGGATCAATGGAACTTGCTTTAGCGGCGTACAACGCAGGGCCTGCGAATGTAAAGAAATACAGAGCAGTACCTCCGTTTAGCGAAACAAGAAGATTTGTCGCAAAAATAACGGCAGATTATAAGCAATACAAAGCTCATCCGGATCCTGCAATGATTGCGGCGAAAAAACCTGCAACAACAGCTCCAAAAGCAATTTCAGGAGCTCAGGTTATCGCACAAACTCCGGCAAGCAAGGCTGCGCCTTTGCCAATGGTAAAAATCGAACAATCCCGAAACTTGAATGCGGAATTTGTTAAAGAAGTACCAATGGAAGTCGAAGTTAAATCTCAGTCCGTTGCAATCTAATTTTTGGTTATGAGAGTTTCAAAAAAGATGAAATACCAATTTGTATTTCATCTTTTTTATTTATATCTTTCCGAATTTAAATATATTAAACAAAGAATATTGTTTTTTACTACCCTTTTGCCGAACTTTAAACAATGTTACGCCAAAAACTTTAAAACGATATGTTTTAGGCTCGTGAGAAGAAATATCAATGTTATGTTCTCGAATAAAATCCATTGCCTTTTTGTGGGCATATATACTGTCTTGGTTTGCTTTTTTATTTCTCTGTCTGACTGTTGAATTACTTCTTCTGAAATAATGATAATAAATATTAGGGACAGTTACCATTTTTTCTAAGAAAAATAATACTTGAGGTGTAAAAATACAATCTTCAAAAATTATACCGTCCTCAAATTTCAACCCACATTTCTTAATTTTTTCTGTCTTGTATATTTTATTACAGACATACGATTTTTCGGGAACATCACATAATTCAAATTTCAAATTCAAATTATCCGTTACAAATAAATCCTTGAATATCAAAAACTTTCGTTGCTTTGGTCCGGTTATCCTTATCATACCGGCAACTGCGATATCCGAATTTGATTTTACCGCCTCATTATATAAAGCCTCAAAATAATTTTCATCAACCCAATCATCAGAATCTACAAAGCCTATAAATTCACCCTTTGCTATATCTATACCTTTATTTCTTGCTACAGACTGACCTGAATTTTCCTGACTAATAACAATAATTCTATTGTCTTTCTCCGAATAAGTCTTTAATATATCTGCAGACTTATCAGTTGAACCGTCGTTTACACAAATGATTTCAATATCTTTCAATGTTTGGTTTACCAAGCTATCCAAACACTTTCCCAAATATCGTTCTACATTGTAAACAGGTACGATTATTGAAACCTTTATTTTTTCTTCCGTATTCATATATCCCCCAGTCAGAATTAATAGTGTTAAGTGTACTTTTTGAAAGTTTTTACATGTAATACATTTATATTATACATGCACAGCTATTAATTTCAATATATTTTTACAAGCAATACCATGTTCAATTCAACATAAAACTAACCTACTCTTTAAAAGGTGATTAAATTTAAATATTATTCGGAGCTTTATATGAATCTTAAAGAAAATCTCGGCAAAAACATCCAAAAATACAGAAAATTAAGCAAAATAACCCAAGAAAAACTTGCAGAAATGGTTGATATCGAAATCAACAGCATAAGTTCTATTGAAAGAGGAAAATATTTTCCATCCCCTGAAAATTTGGTAAAAATTTCACAAGCTCTGAATGTTTCTCTATCGGACTTATTTCTGTTTAAAAACGAATACAGCTGCGAAGATTATATCAATGAAATTTCTAAAAATATACAATTTATTAAAAAAGACAAAACCAAGTTAAACGCAGTAAACACCTTTATTAAGAGCCTACTCACAGATTAAAATTTATCCCAAAAATTTTCCATAATTTTTTCAAAATTTTTATTCCTGTTAATATTTGTAAAGTTATTCAGTCGAATTAGTTAAATAGTATTATATTTTTTATCCGTTTGTGGTATATATATATTGTACATAAATGGATTATATTAAATTATAGTTCAGCAGATTGGAGGCAAAAATGACGGTAGGTCAATTCGTATTTATGTTACACAGCCACCTTCCTTACTACAGAAAAGCAGGGATGTGGCCGTTTGGTGAAGAAAACCTTTATGAATGTATGGCAGAAACATACGTTCCGCTATTAAATGCTATATCAGAGTTATACGACGAGGGTATAAAAGCTAAATTAACCGTCGGCATCACTCCGATTTTGGCTGAACAGCTTAATGATGAACATTTAAAACACGGATTTGTCGAATATCTTGATTCGAGAATTAAAAGTGTTTCGGAAGATTTGGAAAGATATCCGGATCCTGAAGTTCCTCATTCTCAGCACTTAAAATACCTTGCAAAATATTATTTTGACTGGTTTAACAATATCAAAAATTCATTCGTTAACAAATACGGCATGGATTTAATCGGAGCGTTTAAAAGATTTCAAGACTTAGGATGTATTGAAATCACAACCTCCGGCGCAACACACGGTTTTTCGCCGTTACTTGCAACCGATAACAATTTGAACGCTCAATTCAAAGTCGGCTCGGATACAACTAAAAGATTATTCGGGAAAAAAGCTCAAGGCTGTTGGTTACCGGAATGTGCGTATCGTCAGGGTTATGAATACATAGGAAAAGACGGTGAAAAACATTGGAGACCGGCAATAGAAGTTACACTTCAAAACAATGACATCGAGTATTTCTTCACAGAATCTCACGTTATTGAAGGCGGAAATTCAATAGGTTGCCGCAGAGTTGTCGGAGTTTACGGAAACATTGAGTATATTCCGTTGCCGGACAGAGAACCGACAGGTTATGACACGTATTCGGCATACTGGCTTCCTGATGCTCAAGTTGCGGTTATGGGACGAAACGACAGAGCCGGCTATCAAGTATGGTCAGCTGCTGACGGATATCCGGGTGACGGATGTTTCAGAGAATTTCACAAAAAAGATGATAAGTCCGGCATGAATTATTGGAGAATTACTTCACCTAAAACAGACTTAGGTGACAAGATGTTATACGATCCGGTTATCGCATTGAATAAAATCAACGAGAACTCAGATCACTATACAACAATGCTTTACCACTTGATGAACGATTACAAAAAATCACACAACGGAAAAGAAGGTTTGATAATGGTATCATTTGATACAGAATTATTCGGCCACTGGTGGTTTGAAGGTATTGAGTTTATCAAACAGGTTATTAAGAAATTCCACAACTATGTTCCTGACGTTGAGCGTATGACTGCAGGTGAATACTTGCATGCACATCCGCCAACGGAAGCTATACAAATTCCTGAATCTTCCTGGGGACAAGGCGGTCATTTCTATGTATGGAATAACCACTTGACCGAATGGATGTGGCCGATTATTCATGCTTGTGAAAAAAGGATTACATATATTGCTGACAAATATCAGGAAATTCCGGAAGATAAATTGTTGCATAGAGCCTTAAATCAATTGGCAAGAGAAAATTTGTTATTACAAAGTTCGGATTGGCCGTTCCTGATTACAACATGGCAGGCAAAAGATTATGCAACAGATCGTTTCAGAGAGCATGTTGACAGATTTGAATTTATTGCTGACATGATTGAAAGCGGCAATATTAACGATGAGGAATTGAAGAAAATAGAAAGCATAGACAACTGTTTTGCAGAAATTGATTATAGAGTTTATGTTTCAATAGAAGAAGGAGTAATTCCTCAACAATCAAAAAAATTAGCGCCGTTATACGCTGATTAGAGCAGAAAGATTTTTTACAATTCATTTATATTACAGCCTTAGACAAACATCTAAGGCTTTTTATTTTTATGTATTGAACAATTTAAAGCGCTAATGAAAGACAAATAGGTTGAAAAACGAATAAATTTAAGAAAAAGAAAAAATTTTTAAAGTAAGTACTTGCAAAAAAAAAATCAGCATATTATAATAAACGGGTAGCCAATATAAATGGGAGCGTAGCTCAGTTTGGTTAGAGCGCATGCCTGTCACGCATGAGGTCGCGAGTTCGAGCCTCGTCGTTCCCGCCATTAAAAGAGAACCCTTTATGGGTTCTTTTTTAATGGTTGAAATGATAGTGGCGAGAGTCGCCTTTGTGAGTTCGGCGGATTTTGGCAAGAGTGAAGTGAGCGACAGACTATTCAATAAAAGTTTGCGAAAATAACAATCGGTCCGACGGACGTGTGAGCAAACTTTTTCGTTACAAAGATACAATAATTTGAGCGAACGAAGCTCGTCCCCGTGAAGCCGCTGTAATGAGTGACTGTTTTGCGGAAGCAAAACTAAACGAATACAAGCGGCTGAACCGCCAATAATCCAAGACAGCCTCGTCGTTCCCGCCATTAACAATAAAAGCAGACCTTTTGGTCTGTTTTTTATTGCCAAAAGTTGTGGAATAAAGAGGGGAGAACTCGCCGCAGGTTGTTTTAAACCTGCCCGAGTGCGAGCGGGAAGCGAGCAGAGTGCGAAGTGCTTTTGCAAAAAAGAATGATAATTCTTTGAAGCAAAACACGTAGGCACGTTTAAAGCGAGCGCCCCAAGACAGCCTCGTCGTTGCCGCCATTAAAGCAAAGACTGGGCAAAGGTTTCAGTTTTTTTTATTGCTTTAAAATTTGTCGGATTTTTATAAAATTATCATTTTTCCAGACGGATATAATCTGATTAATTACAGCTATTGTCCGGCTTTAGGAGAAACTTCAAGTAAATGCGACCAACATAACCAAGATAACACGCGCATAAGATCCTGAATTTACATTTTCACTCTCCTAAGATAGGAGAGGGCTAGGGTGAGGTCTGGTCAAGGCTGAACACCCATGCCATCCTGAATTTATTTCAGGATCTGTTAGGAGCGTGGATCAAACACTTGTTTTCATCCTCTGCTCGGCTTGTTCAGCATGACAGAATTGGGTTAAAGCCACTGAAAACGACCTCTAGCTTGGGTATACTTAAATTAGACCTAGAACTACAAAACTTAAAATTTTTTAATATAAAAAACTAAAAAATGTTTTAAAAATATATTTGCGCTAAAATGTTAATATGCCGTATAAATATTTTAGTCAAAACAGGTTGGGAAAGTATAAGTTAATTACAGTGGCTACTGCGCTGGCATGTATTGCCATAAATAGTGCGGCTTATGCGCAAGATATTGAAGTTTCAACTTCAACAGAACTAAGAAACGCATTAAACAAAGCAACCGCTGCAGATACTATCATTTTTAAAAATGATATTGATATGACATCAGGTGCCTATAGTATTGATTTGACCGGTAAAAATATTTCTATAGACGGAAAAGGTTTTGGAATTGCCAGTTTAAGAAATTTGGCTTTACTTGTAAAACAAAAAGGAACTTTGACAATAAAAAATATTGGTAAAGTTGACAATGATTACAATGTTATTTCAAGTTTCAATAATAATCAAGATAAGCAAGGCGGTTGGGGCGGACCGATTACAACTCAAAACAGATCAGGTGCAGTTACTTATGACGAAAATTCAAAACTTACAATAAGCGATTCTGTTTTTACAAATAATTATGCAGGAACTGATGGTGGAGCTATTGGGCTTCAATCTTTAGATTTTGATATTCAAAATTCTGTTTTTATAAACAATTCATCCGGACAAGAAGGCGGAGCTATTTGGGCGGAAGTCAACAAAGGAAATATTGAAAATTGTTATTTTAAAGGTAATTTTGTCCGTGACCAAAAGAAAAACACATCTATTGGCGGTGCTATCGCAAATTATTCATACTACGCAGACAGACCTGCTTATTTGGATAAAGTAAGCGGTACATTTATTGAAAACTATTCATATAATATTGGTGGAGCTATTGTAAACAGACAAAGCAAAGCTGATGCAACAATCAATAACATATCAGGAACATTTAATTCAAATTATTCTATACAGGCAGGCGGCGCTATTGTAAATGCTGCAGGAACAATAAATTCTATTGACGGAACTTTTACCAAAAACTATCTGCTAAATACAAATACTTCAACCGATGGTGTTTCAGGTGCTACATTGTTGAAATCAAATGAGTCTTTAGGTGGTGCAATTGCAAATACAAATACAGGCGGAGGCAACGAAGCAACAACTGTCAGCCATATCCAATCTATTACCGGTGAGTTTATAGGTAATTTTATCAATACTAAAAACGGAAAAGCATACGGTGGTGCGATTTACAACGCAGGAATTATTGATGAAATATCAGGAACTTTCAAAGATAATTATGTTTATACGGAAGGAACTGCCGATAATTTAGCATTTGGCGGTGCTATTTATTCAACAAAAGATTTGACAATTACCTCAGGTAAAAACGGGACCTTGTTTAGCGGGAATTATACCGCAGCAAATACTCAAGAAAGAAACTACAATGCAATTTATATGGGTAGTGCTGATGCAACTTTAAATTTAATTCCAAAAAGCGGTAAAACTATTCAATTTGACGATAATATTGATGGGGTGCCAGGTTATAACGTCAATATAAAAAGTGAAAACGGAGGTACCTTAAAACTTTATAATGACATTAATAATGCAAATATTACAACCGGAAATGTAAATATTGATTTTGCGGATACAAAGTTTCATGATTATAACTTTTTATCTTTAAATTCGTCTGCTGATACAAATTATATAATTGATGTACAATTGACAAAGCAAGATGAGCAGCCCGTAATAGTTTCTGATACGATTAAAGTCGGAAGTTCATCTTCCGGTGTAATCACTTTATCTGATATGAATTTTATTGCAGATAAGGATGTTGATTATACGGGGAAAACATTTACCAAACAAATAATATCAGGCAGCGATAATTTAGAACTCGCATTAGGTACAAAGTTACAACAATCTCAACAAAAAGTTATTTCTACTGCGGTTAATGATGTAATCAAGCCGACAACAAATTCTTCTGATGTATATTATAAAAGAATTTATACAGGACAATTATCTTCTCAAATAGCATTAACAACGACATCTGTCACTTCAACAAAACCTGATACTATTTCGGTTACAGTTAGTGGTTTGACTTGGAATGAAGATGTGCAAAAAGAAGTTTTGGGCGACACTTTTGCATTATGGCTCGGTTTGGAAACTGCAGATGATAAAGAATTTCAGATAGCTGCAAATCAGCAATACAAAGTGTCGGAAGTCTTGAACCCTGTTCCTGCAGGGAAGTTGTCAATTGTTGGGGCATCTAATGTTTCATCAGTATTGGATGCTGATAACAAAGCCTTATTCTATTTGGATAAAGATTCTGATTTAACCTTGCAAAATGTCAGAATAATATCAGCAAAAAGCGATAGCGGTTCTGTTATAAAAGCCGTAAATCAAGCTTCTGCAATCACAATAGACAACGGCAGTTTTATTAATAATGTTGCGGCACTATTTGGCGGTGTTGTTTCTAACGCAAGTACAAAACTTACAAACAATATCAAGGGTATTTTTACAGGGAATACGGCAGGATCCTCCGGTGGTGCGATATTTAATCAAGGCAACATAAATTCAATTAGTGGCGAGTTTAATGCAAACCATACAACAAACAGTTGGGCGACAGGAAAAGTTGTCGGTGGTGCAATTGCAAACAAAGGCGGAACGATAACCAACATAAACGCTGATTTTACATCAAACTATTCCGATCAGTATGGCGGAGCTATTGCGAATTTTGTTGAAAGCGGAGTTTCTTCTACAATAAATTCTATTACAGGGAATTTCAATGATAACTATATTGTTGTAAATAATGCGGAAGCCTTTGGCGGTGCGATATATAATAACGGGACAATATCAACAATTTCCGGTAATTTTAAAGGGAACCATATAGCTCAAGATAATTCTGATACAATAAAAGCCTATGGTGGTGCGATTTATAATTGGGGAAGCAATGACTTAAAGATTTCAGGACAATTTACAGATAACTATATCTCGGTAAATAGCAACTCGACGGCTTTTGGTGGGGCTATTTATACCAAAATGAACACCTCAATAGTTGCAGATAACGGTCAAAACACATTATTTAAAGGTAATTATGTTCAAGTCGGTAATACTAAAAATGACAATGCGATATACGTTGATAATATTTATGCAACATTGACCCTGAATGCAACAACTGGCGGGGTTATCAGCTTATACGATAATATTGACGGTGCGGTATCAAAAGCAACTGATGAGAATACAGGTAATGAAACTATAACAGGTTGTTACAAGGTACAAATGATAGGTGATAACACAGGTGTTATCGGATTATATAATGATATTAATAATGCAATGGTTACTGTCGGAAATAATATTACAATAAGTTTAGCTGACGGAAACACAAGAGATTATACGTTCTATGACCTAAATTCAAGTGATACCTCTAAGTGGAATATTGATGTAGATTTAACAAACGAAAAAGCCGATACAATTACAACTTTATCAGACACTTCAACCGGCACAATTATGATAAATAACTTCAATATTATCGGTTCTACATCTAAGGATAGTTTAACAATACAAATACTAAAAAATACATCAGGGAATAATAATCTTAAACTTGCAATCAATCCGAATAGCTTAGTTGCAGATGTAAGAAATATTGGCAATGAGGTATTTTCATCAAAAAGTTATTTAAAACAAGATGGCGGTATTGCCTTAGCGACAACCCAAACAGAAAACGACAGTATCAAAATATTACAAGATGGCTTATATGATGCCTTAAAACTGATTAACGATAAAGATACGTCGGATGAAAGAAAATTTACATTTGATACAGCGGGTACACATTCTCTGATTGAAAATTTGGGTGTAACAAAATCGGGGGCGTTATCAATAAACGGATATTCTAATGATTCAAACGTATCTGTTGTAGATTTGGCAGGGAAAACAGGATTTGAGCTGACAAATGGCGGTACAACCATCAATATAAATAATGCCACATTGACAGATTCATCTTCGACTTCAAATCCTTTAATTACCGTAAAAAGTGAAGGTAATACTATCAATCTTGACAATGCTCAATTAAATGGAAATATCAAATCAGATTTAAATACATACAACTTGAATTTATCAGGAAATAAAGTTAATATTTTGGGTACGGTAGATAACGCAAACGCAAAGTTGGATGACGCTTTAACGACTTTGACTTTCAATACTGATACATTTAGTAATGCGACATTATCTGCAGAAAACGGAATTATAAATCTTCAAAATTCCGCTATTGAAAGATATAATATTGGGACTTTAATCTCAGCGGCAGATACTTTATATAATATTGATGTTGATGCTTATAACAAAACTGCTGATAAAATCACTGCAGGAGCAAGTTCTGATGGCACGGTTACAATCAACTCTATAAACTTTTTGAACGGCATAAAACCGCAGGATAAAACTTTTAGTGTTCAAATTTTAGATACAACATCTTCAACTCTTAAATTAGCTCTGAGCAATGAAATTACAAGCCAGCTGTATGATTTTGAAACAATAACGGAGATAGATTCAAAAGATACAATCACTCCGACAGTAAATTTTGATGAAAAATTTTATCAATCAGATAAAGAATATCTGATAAAAGGTCATCTTTCTGTTTTGGATGATTATAAGTCTATCGGATTTAAAGACGATGAATTTCAAAAAGTTTTGATATCTGTATCAAACAAAAAATTATTAAACAGCTTGAGCGAGTTATGTAGTCTTAATGCAACAGGGAAAAAATTTACATTTAATAATGCAACAGAGGACAACAAAGTTTATGGTGTAATTTCAGATATCGGAACTGTCGTTAACGATTTAACAATAGAAGGTAAGGCTTTCAGCGATACTGACTTTGACTTATCTGTAATCGGTATAGATAATAATAAAGGTTTTGAATTAACTGCGGGTTCAGAACTTACACTCAGTCGAGTTACTTTAAACGGTTCAGTTTCTAATCCTGTTATTATTAACAATGGCGGAACGGTGGAATTTTCAAAGTCGAATATAATTAACGGACTGATTACGGGAAACGAAACAGGAAGGGTAACAAATAGCGGAAAGTTATATATTAGCGCCTCTAATCTCGGTGTGGATATTGTAAATAATCATTATTTGTATTTGAGTGACGGGGTTTTAAATTCTGAAATAACAGGACAAGTTAATGAATATACATATATTGTCGGAGATGTTACAAATAATGCAAAAATTGCTCAGAAAGTAAATGTTAACGGAAATGCCTCGCTTACTGTTGGTGCTGATATCGGTGATTTGGGAAATTCCGGTAGAGTAACTGCAAATGTTGAGAATTTAACCGGAGATATATCCAATGCAGGAACATTAACACTATCAGGTACGTTGGACTCAAATAAAACAGGATATGTTGGAAATGCTGTTGGCGGAACAATCTTATTCTCCGGAACATTAGACAGAACAATTGCAGATGGCGGAGAAACTAAGGTTAATAACACCTTAACTCTTGGTACAAATGCAGGAATTGAAGGAACATTAAACCTAAATAACGGAACAATCAATACAAAAGACGGCACGTTAAATGCTTATAATAATATCAACCAAATAACAGGCAGCGGAAGCGCTACTATAGATATTGATTGGGTTAACCAAACATCCGATACTTTTAATTGTACAACATCAGGCGGCGGCATAATCTCTTTAATTGTAGATACCTCCAGTGTTTTTGCATCAAATCAAATTGAAAAAATCACAAACGGAAATGTCGGCATAGCAATAGGTAATACAGAACCTGATGTAAAAACCAAAACTGAAACAGGCGGAACCAATTTGACGGCTAGTGTAAATTGGACTGATAAATTCGGTGCTTGGTCAAAAACTGACACCTATACAGGTACATTAACAGCTTACAAATCATCAGATACTTTAACCGTTAACGATTCTATCAAATACGAAGTTTCAAAAGAAGAAGGTGCTGTTATTTACAACCCTGATAAGGATACATTGGCATTGATTACCACAAGTCAAATTGCAGATAATCCTGATAAATCATTTAAAACCAATGATGCAAGTGCAATATATACCGTAAAAGAGAATTTGGGCACATTAAATGATAATTTAACTATTTCAGGCACGATTAATGAAGAAAACGCTAAAATTTCAACTATCAATGTCGGAGAGTATGCAGGTATAACAATTGCCGGTAATAATTCACTGACAGTAAAAGATGTAAAGGTAACTTCAAACGGTACTTTTATTGATGCAACAAGTAATCTGGCTAAAATTACTTTAGATAACGCTCAAATTCTTGCTGATATTTCAAGTGCAGGGGATTTAGATATTACAAACCAAACTGAGGTCACAAACCTGACAGCAAGCGGAAATACTACAGTTGACAGTTCAGCAAATCTAACCGTTTCAATATTAAACAATTCGGGAACTTTTGAAAACAACGGCAGTTTGTACGCTGCTGATAAAATTATTAACTCCGGCACTATAACAACAGATGCTGATAATATTATTGCTGATAACGGAATTGTCAATAATAGCAATTTAATATTAAATAACGGGGTTTTATCAAGCCACGTTGCAGGCAGCGGAACAACGGAAATATTGGGAGCTGTTACTAATAATGCAACAATTTCTCAGACAGTAAATGTTAAAGAAAACGCGTCATTGAATGTCGGTGCAAATATCGGAAACTTAATAAACGAGGGTGACGTCAGTGCCAATGCCAATTACTTAACAGGTACGGTTAATAATTCAGGCACAATCGCATTATCGGGAACTTTAGATAAAAAGATTACAGGAAACGGCACAACAATAATTTCAGGCAATGAACTGACATTATCTGACGGAGCTGCGATTGAAGGAACTTTGAATATAAATAATGCTACGTTAAATCTTCTTTCAAAAAATACGGCTAACATCTTTAATAATGTATCAATTAATTCAGGAACTTTGAATTTAATCAACGATAGTATCAACAATCTTTCTGCAAGTTCATTTAATTTAACGGGTGATATTAATTTGTTACTGGATGCAGATTTGTCTAATTCTTCAATGGACAGACTACCGGCTTCCACAACTGTATCAAACGGAATGATAAATATTCAGGGTATCAATCTGATTTCTGATTCAAAAGAACTGAAAACATATATACCTTTTGCTTATGACGGGTTTAAAGCTAATGTAAAAACAGATATTACCGAGATTGGTAGCGGGGTTAATAACAGATACCAAACAACGACTTATGCGCCAATTTATAAGTATGACGTTAGTTATAACCCTGAAAGCGGATCTTTCTTATTTGCAAGAGGGGGCGGCGGCAGCTCAGGTGATTTCAACCCTGCAGTACTGCCAAGTTCCGTAAATTCTCAAGCGGGAGCTTATACTGCAATGAATGAAACATTCAATTATGCTTTCAGACATGCTGATTATTCGTTTATGCCGCTACCTAAGAGAATCAGATCTGCAATGACTAACAGATACGCAATCAATGCGTTGCAATCATTACCTTTTGAAAGCGAATATTCAAAATCCGCAGGAATTTGGTATCAACCTTATGTGAATTTTGAAAATATGCACTTATCAAACGGTCCGCGTGTAGATATCCAATCTTACGGCTCACTTGTCGGTGCTGATTCAGAGTTTAAACAATTAAAACACGGTTGGGGAACCGTTACCACTCCATATATAGGTTATAACGGGAGTTCACAGCATTATGCCGGTGTTTCTACATACACAAACGGCGGAATTTTAGGATTAACACAAACTTTCTACAAAAATAATTTCTTTACCGCAATAACCGTTAATGCAGGAGCAAATGTAGGTGAAGCAAACACTATGTACGGGCATGAGAATTTCACAACTTTGATGGCTGGTGTTGCAAGTAAAACGGGTTACAATTTTGAATTTAATGACGGAAAATTCATCATTCAACCCAATTATATGATGTCATATTCGTTTATAAATACCTTTGATTATACAAATGCTGCAGGTGTCAGAATAGACTCAGACCCGTTGCATACCATTCAAATTCATCCGACAATTAAATTTATCGGCAACTTGAAAAACGGTTGGCAGCCTTATGCAAGTGTCGGTATGGTTTGGAATTTGTTGAACGAAACTAAGGTTACCGCAAATAATGCCGCATTACCTGAAATGAGTATAAAACCTTACGTTGAATATGGTTTAGGTATCCAAAAGACTTATAAAGATAAGTTTACGGGATTTGCACAAGCTATGGTAAGAAATGGCGGTCGTAACGGTATTGCATTGAGTTTCGGATTTAAGTGGGCAATCGGAAAAGAACCAAAACCTGTTGAAAAAGTCCAAGCACCTGTGAAAAACGGTTTACCTCAAACCTGCAACAATATTCAGGCTCCGAAAAAAGTTGTTATAAAACAATTAAATCGCGGATAATTATTTGAATTTATGAATAAAACTTTTTCTTAAAATAATGTGCAAGGTTAACTAAAGTTATTAATGCCGGAACTTCAATTAACGGCCCGATAACGCAGGCGAAGGCTTCACCTGAATTTAAACCAAATACTGCAATAGCGACCGCAATAGCCAGTTCAAAATTATTTCCTGCTGCTGTAAAAGATAGCGTTGCGGATTTTTCATAATCAGCCCCAAATGTTTTTGATAAGAAAAATCCGAGTAAAAACATAATACAAAAATATGCTACAAGCGGAATTGCAATTTTTACAACATCAAACGGAATAGAAACTATCAAATCACCTTTCAAACTAAACATTACAACAATTGTAAACAAAAGTGCAAAAAGAGTTAACGGGCTGATTTTAGGAACATAAACATTATGAAACCACTCATAACCCTTTATTTTAATTAAGATTTTTTGAGATAAAAATCCGAATATAAAAGGAATCCCAAGATATACAAAAACACTTTGTGCAATTGTCTTTATTGAAACGTCAACAATAGCACTCTGCAAACCGAAGACTGATGGCAAAATCGTTATAAAAATCCAAGCATAAGCACTAAAAAATAAAACTTGAAAAATACTGTTAAAGGCAACAAGTCCTGCTCCGTATTCCGAACTTCCTCCGGCTAACCTGTTCCACACAAGCACCATTGCAATACAGCGAGCCAAACCTATCATGATTAAACCAATCATATAATGTGGGTAATTATGCAGAAAAATGACTGCCAAAAGAAACATTAAAATCGGTCCGACTATCCAATTTAATAAAAGAGAAATAGAGAGAACTTTTTTATCTGCAAATACCTCTTTCAATTTTTCGTACTTAACTCTTGCTAAAGGCGGATACATCATCAAAATTAGACCTATTGCAATAGGAATATTTGTAGTTCCTAAAGAAAATTGATTTATAAAATCTTTTGTTTGGGGGTAAATATAACCCAAACCCACCCCAACAAACATAGCTAAAAATATCCACAATGTTAAATATTTATCTAAAAAGTTTAATCCGCCTGATAATAGTTTCTTCATTTTAACCTCATTTGACTTTATTTATAATATATGACATAATTGGCATAATCTACATTTAAGAATATGCCAATTTTGGAATATTGTCAAGGAAGTGAAATGACAAAAACATTAAACGAAAAAAAAGTACAAATTTTTAGAGCATTATCCAATCCTGTAAGACTTGATGTTATAGACCAATTATTGGAGGGTGAAAAATGTGTTTGCGAAATTCAACAATCTTTACAAAAATATGAACAATCACATATTTCCAAAAGCCTTGCCAAATTGAAGTCTGCCGGTTTAATCAAGGATAGACGAGATGGGATGAATGTTTATTATTCGCTTGCGATTTGTTGTATGAGTGATTTTTTTAATTGTATAAATAGGATTTTACTCTCAAATAAAGATAATTTGTAGAAGAATATTGTCAAGAATTAAATTTTGCAGGCTCCTTAAAAAGTATTTGTTAACAATATTTATGTTTTTGTTATAATTTTGAAATGAAGATTATCGGGAAAAATATACATACCTCTGCTGAATTACTTTGTAAAAAGTATTGTAATCGTTTAAAACAACAAACAGATGCCGTCCAAAATATGGGACGTTATGATTTTACGGAAGCAAATTATGAGATTGTGGGGTTGGAAAATTTTTATTTGTCACATGCAAAATTGCCTGAACTCATAAGAAAAAATGATATGGCTCAAAGATTTTTATCCGAATCTTTGGAGCAAGATACAGTATTATACAGAGGTATTCCTCATCCTGACAAAGATGACAACGGATATATGTTTAACCTGTTTAATAAAACAAAAGATTTACAAAAAGGGGATGTTTTCTGCATGTCTGAATATTCTTTTTGGTCTAAAGATAAAGATGAGGCTTTGGGATATGCCGGAGTTACATCTCTCAAAGGAATATTATATGAATTGATTTTGCCAAAAGGTTTTCAAATATATGAAAGAATGTTTTGTATCCTAAGAAGAAACTCAAAATTTATTTGCCTTGATAATAATGCGGAAAAAGTTGACGATTTCTTGTTTAATCATATAAAATTAAAATTGCTTCCGCGAGATGTGGAGTGATTTAAAAGTTCTCCCCATTATTGCTCTGTCAAAAACACTCATTCCTCTTAAATAATTTACACCACCATATTTAGGATTGTTCTTGTCTTTGATAAACATTTTATAGTTATTTTCAAACTCTTTCAAGTTTTCTTGATTGAAAGGTACACCCTCCGGATACCCATACATCGGAGTCAGGATTAGCGGTGATTTATCAAGCATATAATGGTTTAAGTGACTTTCGTCGTGCCAAAGAGCTACTATATTCTTCTCTAAATCTTTATGAATATTTTTGCTTAATTCCCTGCTCATTTCAAGAAAAGCCTCGCTTGTTCCGCCGTTAAAGCCTCCCATAAAATAAAATTCTCCTTTATTTTCAGGTATGTATGCAGTTGATTGCGGGTTTTCATCATAAGTGTACTCTAATCTGCTGCGTTTATAAAACCCCGGATGAAGTGTAACCATTAAACCTTGCTCTTTTGTCGGGAATATTTCATTATTAATTTCTCTGACAGGCAGCATCGTGCCATTGATAAAATAAAGGTAATCCATAAGTTTTAACTTATCTTGAACTTTTAAAAACATATCAAAACGCAATAACGTATTGTTAGGCCAGCCAAGATTATCCTGCTGAACTTTGCATACGTTAGGATTATTCTCATACGCAAAATCACTATTGTCAGTAAATAGAAAATATACTTTATTGCAATTAGGCAGGAAAAATTTTTCGCAAGCTTCATAAAATTCTTTCCAAAAAATTATGTATCTTCCTGTTGCGATAAATAAAATTCCCACATTTATATTTGAAGATTTGTCTGTGATTTTTAAATTATTCATTACGTATATTTCTAATCCCGTCTTCTAAATCTGTTAACGTATTTCTTAGTTTTGGTAATAAGGTTAACAGCTTATTGTTGTTCAAAATACTGGTTTGTATGTCATAATCTTTTACAACAGGTGTATATGTTATTTCCTGATTGTAGTCATAGATTTTTGACATGATATTTATCAAATCCTTAATGGAAGTTCCTATTCCCGTAGATAAATTAATTACTTCATTTTCAACAGGCGCGTTTAAGGCATTAACAAAAATTTCCGCTACATCTTTAACATAAATAAAGTCCCTGATATTTGTTCCGTCACCGCTAATTACAATTTCCTTGTTGTTTTTCATTAAGTTGTCTAATTTTGTTATAATATCGCATCCGCTTTCTTTTTTCCCGTAAACATTTGAACATCTAAAGATAATGTATGGAATATCAAAAAGTTTTATGTATTTTTCCATAGTTAATTTTGAAAGTCCGTAAGGTGAAATCGGATTTTTGATACCTTCTTCAGTAATCGGGAATGTTTCAGAATTTCCATATACTGCTGCGGATGAAGCTGTCAATAGTTTTTTGATTTTATATTTTTTTGCAAGGTTTAAAATATTTATTGTTCCTACAATATTTACCTGTGCATCATATTCGGGGTTAGTTATTGAAAGTCCGACATTAGAAACTCCCGCAAGGTGAATAATATAGTCTATCTGATAATTTTTAAAAATATCTTCTAATTCATCTTTTACAATATCTCTTTGAAAGAAAGTGAAATTTTTATTTGAAGAATATTCAGTATTTACTTTATCAATAGCCACAACGGAATAACCGTATTCTAAAAGCTTTTGAACGACATTTGAACCTATAAAACCCGCTGCTCCGACTACCAAAACATTCATCTAAAGTGTTACCTTTCAATAATCAAAATATTAATTCCATTTTAACACGGAATATATCTATTATCAACAGGTTTAGCCGTACTTTAGTATGGATTAAAATAACAAATATGGATATAAAGAAACTATTTGGACAAAAAATTAAAGAAAAACGAATTGCTCACTTTCTGACGCAGGAGCAATTGGCTGAAATAATCGGCATTTCTCCAAAAACTCTAAGCCAAATTGAATTGGGAAACAATTTTGTATCATCTGAAAAGCTGGTTGAAATTTGTAGTGCGCTAAATATTTCTCCAAAAATGTTGTTTGATTATGAAACAGAAAACGATGATGAACTCTTGGAAAAAATATATTATAAATTGAAAAATAACAGGTCATTAATTTTAAAAATATATAAAATTATACAAATTATCGAATAAAATTTTTCATATAGCTTTACAAACAGGCAAAATAATAGATTTATGCGTATTATAACAAATAATGATAATTGGTGATTATAATATTATTACAACCCCCAAACCCCTTGTAGCTTCGCAAAAGAAAATAAATCCGACATTTTGCGGTCATACAATAGCGGAAGAATTTGCTAAAGACGGGATTTACTATCTTGCACATCAAACCTCTTTTTTTAGAGAACCTGCAACTCTTGAATTTGTTAAAAAATATATTATCAAAAATTTTGCCGACCAAAATGATGTGAAAATTCTTGTTGGTGCGTGTTCAACAGGAGAGGAAGCCATAACTTTGAGTATGTTGTTAAACGAAATTGCAAATAAAACTAAAATAACAGCTTTTGATATAAGTAAGATGGCGATACAAACAGCAAAAAGACAGGTTTATGTTATTCAAAAAACAGCATCTGATGTACATAATTCAATTTATTTAAAGGATATCTTTTTAGCTTTTCCTACAACTAAACCATTGGACGAATTTCAACAAAAGTATAAAAATTTGTTTGATGAATTTTTTACAAGAATTAAAAATCCGATTAGATGTATATTTTATGACTTATTCCACGATTATTACAATATAAATCATATTGTTATGAGAAAAAATCGTTATTTTAGGTTAAATGCCGATAAAGCACTAAATTGCGACTTTAAAGTCGGTGATGTGAGAGAATTAAATAAAATTACGGATGAAAAATATGATGTTATGTTTTTTAGAAATGCGCTTTATCACATGGTTCGACCAAAAATGACAGATTCTAAAAAAGAAATTGTTTTAAACGGTATTATAGAAAATGTTAAACAAGCATTAAAACCTAATGGAATTTTTGTGTTAAGTCGATATGAGCATGTACAAATTAATGATGATAAACTAATCCCAAAAGTTATGAAAAAATACGGTTTTACTCCGGTATATTCCCTTGCCGGGAACCCTATTGTTTGGAAAAATGCGCCAAACTAAAACGGTGCCAAAATTTAATTTTGGCACCGTTTATCATATAACAGCGTATGTTAGCTGAAATATCTTTTTAATAAGCCGTCAAAACCTCTGCCGTGACGAGCTTCATCTTTTGCCATTTCATGAACTGTATCGTGAATTGCATCATATCCAAGTTCTTTTGCTCTTTTAGCAATTGCCAATTTACCTTCGCAAGCGCCTTGTTCAGCATCTGCTCTTAATTCTAAGTTTTTCTTAGTTGATTTTGTAACTACTTCACCAAGTAATTCTGCAAATTTTGATGCGTGTTCAGCTTCTTCCCAAGCATATCTTTTGTATGCTTCTGCAACTTCAGGATATCCTTCTCTTTCAGCAACTCTTGCCATTGCCAAGTACATACCTACTTCTGTACATTCTCCGTTAAAATGAGCTCTCAAACCATCCATTACTTCTTTATCTTCAACTACACCGTCACCAACACCGTGTTCGCAAGCATATACTTTTTCACCGTTTACAACGATTTCTCTGAAAGTTGTTGCTCCGCATAAAGGGCATTTTTCCGGTTTTGTATCAGCTTCTGTTGACCAACCGCAAACTGTACATACAAATTTCATAATTTCCACCTTTCTTTTACAAAAATTCTTCTTATTTTACATGGCAATTATAGCAAAATTTTTAGAATTTGTAAAGTGAAAATGATTTCCAGTTTTGTTATATTTGTGCACTTCCGTCTTTTTTTATTTTATTTAAAACATTTTTTGAACCATCAATATGTTTAGTATATTCCAATACAAAATCTGTCGCTTCCTGATCTCTGGCAATTGCTTCTTTTAAGTTCAAAATCCTTTCCATTGACAGACTGTTAAAGACGTTTTCATCTTCAGACTGAAGAAAAAGTTTTAGAAGTTTTTGAGAGTCTTTATCAAATCCCGGAAGATCGGCTTTTAGGGAGTACCAACGATAAAAATGGTGTAGCAGATAGAATTTATCAATGATGCCTTTTCTCATAACAAACATAGGTTCGGTTTCCCATTTTGGTGTTTTATGAGTTATCAAAGAAAGATACAACGCACTCAAGCCCTGCTGCGGAGTGATAAGTCCTTCTTCTTCTTGTATAACTCGTAATAATCTATCGGCATAATCAATTTTATACACAGGGGTTTTTGCGGCTTTTACATATTCAAGTAATTCATCAGGATTGCAGTTTGTTTTTTTGACTATAGCTGAAACATTGTTTCTTACCTCCAGTATAATCTGTTCTGTTCGTGCATTTAAGGTTAAATCCGCAGCATTACCATAGACAGTTTTCGAGGTTTTGTTTGAATAACTTCTCTTTGTTGTGTTTTTCAACTTGTTTTGCAAATTTTTTTCTTTTATTGCAAGGAAAAAATATTTTATGCGCTTAAAAATATCTATCATAATAGAATATTATACAAAATACTTAAAAAGTTATCACCTCTAAATATATGAAAACCTTTAAAATCTAAAATCTCTTTGTCCTTGTTCAATTGAAACAAGATTTTGCTCAACCTTACATTCAAGTGTTTTGTTTTCTAATGTCGACAGTTCGTGTTTTATAAGATTTTCTCCAACCTTTTTGGTTTCGGCAGATGCGTAATCCTCAAGATATTCTTTCAGGGTCATTATCGCATTTGGATGGCAAAAGTTATGTATTTGTTGTTCTTTACAGATTGCCATAAATCTGTCACCCACACGACCTTCCCGATAGCAAGCCGTACAAAAACTCGGCACATATCCAAGTTCCATAAGCCATTTGACGACTTCATCGAGCGTACGTCTGTCCGAAACATCAAATTGTGCAGTTTCTTCTTCTTTCTCGTTTTCAGGGTGAGCATAACCGCCGACGCTTGTTTTTGACCCTCCGCTAATTTGCGAAATTCCCAGTTTCAATACCTTTTCTCTGCATTTTTCGGATTCTCTTGTTGATATTATCATGCCTGTATATGGAACGGCAATTCTAATGCAGGCAATAATTTTGGCAAATGTATCATCGTCAATTCCGTTATCAAACGTATTTGGGTCTATATCGTCCGCCTTTCTTATTCTCGGAACCGAAATTGTATGAGGTCCAACGCCAAATGCAGCTTCTAAATGCTCAGCGTGCATTAACAACGCTGAAAATTCATATCTGTAACTTTCCAAACCAAACAGTACACCTAAACCGACATCATCTATTCCGCCTTGCATCGCTCTGTCCATAGCTTCTGTATGATAAGCGTAATTGTGTTTAGGACCTGTCGGATGTAGTTTTTCATAAGATTTTTTATTGTAAGTTTCTTGAAACAGGATATAAGTTCCGATACCTGCTTCTTTTAGTTTTCTGTAATTTTCAACTGTTGTTGCCGCAATATTTACATTTGCTCTGCGAATAGCACCGTTTTTATGGTGAACAGAGTATATTGTTTTTAAGGATTCCAAAACGTATTCTATCGGATTGTTAACAGGGTCTTCTCCGGTTTCAATAGCCAGTCTTTTATGCCCCATATCCTGAAGTGCAATAACTTCTTCCCGAATTTCATCTTGCGTCATTTTTTTACGCGGAATATGTTTGTTTTGGTGGTGGTACGGACAATATATGCAACCGTTTACACAATAATTTGACAAGTACAAAGGTGCAAACAGAACAATTCTATTTCCGTAATAATCCTGTTTAATCTTTTGCGCAAGTTCAAAAATTTCTTCATTTTTTTCTTTAATATCACAATCAAGTAAAACCGCAGCCTCTCTGTGTGTTAAACCTTTTCCCAAACGGGCTTTCTCAAGTATTTTGTCTATTAAATCAATATTATTTTTGTTATTTTTAGCATACTCAATTGATGCCAATACTTCTTCGTGACAAATAAATTCTTCGGCTTTGTTTGATTTAGGATTATACATATCTCCCCCATAAAAAAGAATTGCGATACAAATAGAATAACGCAAACAAAAAGAATTATCACCTGTTGATATTTTCTAACTCAAAATATCTTCTAAAATTTCAGCGTTACGGGAAGCATTCTTCAACTGATTTTTCGAAACTCTGCGCATATAATTTCTAAGAGCTTCTCTTATCAATTCACTGCGAGAACAGCGTTCTGTATCTGCTAAACCATCTACTTTATTCAAGAACTCATCGGGCATTGTTACCAAAATTTTAGCCATGCTATTAATCCTTTCTTGCCTATATTATATCACGTATTTTTACATTTATCAATACAAATTATCCACTTGTGGAACTACAATAGGATATTGCAAAAAGTATTTAAATAAATAGAATAAAATTGAAAGGAGCTTATATGGAAGAAAATAAATCAAACGAGGAAAACATCAAAATTAAAGAAGAAGTATCAACGACTTGCTGTAAACACCCGCTATTAAAAAGTATTATGATTGGTCTGTTAATATTTTTGGGTGCATATTGTGCGTTTTACACGGTTGCGGATTGGCATTACAAAACGATGTTCAGACACACAATTGCAGGTGATGTCCCAAGAAAAATGGAACACCTTATGCGCAAAGAAATGCGGGCAATGGATGCCATGTTTGCCGAAGATGCAAAATTATCAAGAAAAGCGGGGAATATCATCCACCTAAAACAGACAAAAGATTTTTATAAAATATCTATTGATCTGAGAGCTTTTGATAACAATGAAAACAATGTTCAAGTAACAACCAGCGGAAATATTTTGACAATTAACGGGCGTACAATACGTAAATCAAAACACAATGAACAAATCTCAGAATTTCAACAGCAATATTTGTTTGGGTCAAATGTAAAACTCAGCGAGTTAACCAAATCAACAGAAGGTAATTTCTATATTATAACCATTCCTATAGAGCAGGATGACGAAGACTAAAACATACATTTACGGTTTCAAAATCTCATCTTTTACAAGATGAGATTTTTTGATAAAATAATTTTATGAAAATTTTAGGTATAGATCCGGGAATGGCAATAGTTGGATATAGCATACTTGATTTTGACGGGAAAAATCTGTCATTAAGTAATTCCGGTTCAATCAGAACAGAAAAAGGACAATCGGAATCTGCCAGACTGTTAGAAATTTTTAACGATATGACATCTATTGTTAAAGAATATCAGCCTGATATTTGTGCTATAGAAAAATTATTTTTTGTTCACAACCAAACAACGGTAATGCCGGTTGCACATGCTCGCGGCGTTATACTTACGGTTCTTGAACAATTTAAAATCCCAATATATGAATATACTCCGATGGAAGTAAAAAAGATTTTAACAGGATACGGCAGAGCCGACAAAAAAGAAGTGGAACAAATGGTAAAATTTGCGCTCGCAACAGACAAATTACCAAAACTTGATGATACAATAGATTCAATTGCTATTGCAATTTCTTATACCAGAAGCCCGAATGTAATTGATGATTTGAAAAAATTTGAGATTTCTCATTAAGAATGGTAGAATAAAATAAATGAATAAAATTTTGATAAAAGATATTGTTATATTAAGCCTAATTTTAGGCGCGATTATGGGTCTGATTGCACCGATTCCGATGTTGGGAACGGTTGTTCTTTTTGCCGTCTTACTACTTTCAGCTCCGCTTGTTGTGGTTTATTTGATTATGGCGGGGAAATTAGACCTTACAACTGCAAAAGACAGTATTATAACAGGTGCAATAATAGGTTTTAGCACAAATTTAACATTCTCAATATTTTATTCAATAGTTATGGCAATTCTTGCGGTCGGATTTCACGTTTCTTCAAACTTTTTCTTGAGTACAATGATAATAAATTCACCGCTTTGGTTGATAATGGTATTTATAATATTTATTGGTGTACTTTTTGCAGTTACAAATGCTTTTTCAAGTTTTGCAACATATTACATAATAAATTTTATTCGTGATGTATATGAAAAAGAACATCCTGAGTACAGACAAGATGAAAATAGAAGGAAAAATGATGACAGGATTTAATTCAAAAATTAGAACAATAGAATGGATAGATACATATTCAAAAATGGTAGATCAGACCAAATTCCCAGAACACTTTGAGTATGTAAATATAACAAACGGACAAGATATGTTTGACGCCATAAAAACAATGATTGTACGCGGTGCGCCTGCAATAGGGATAGCCGGAGCGCACGGAATAGTTCTTTATGCGCAAGAACTTGAAAAACAAAACTTATCGCGTGAACAGTTTATTACCGAATTACTTGAAAAAGCAGATTATATGGCAAGTGCTCGTCCTACAGCCGTAAATCTTATGTGGGCTGTAGAAAAACAAAAAGAAATTATAAGAAATTCAAAATCAGATATTCATACCTTAATAGAAGAATTAAAACTAAACGGTAAAAAACTTGAAAATGAGGATATTGAAATAAACAAAAAAATAGGTGACTATGGTGCTGAAGTTGTCCCAAAAGGCGCGACAATTTTAACTCATTGTAACGCGGGAGCTTTAGCAACGGTAGGTTACGGCACGGCATTGGGAGTTGTCCGTTCCGCATTTGCCAAAGACCCATCTGTACAAGTTTTTGCGGATGAAACAAGACCTCGTCAACAAGGAGCAAGAATTACGACATTAGAACTTACTATGGACGGAATTCCCGTGACACTTATTACTGACGGTATGTGTTCATATTTTATGAAAAAAGGTATGATTGATATGGTTTGTGTCGGAGCTGACAGAATTGCGGCAAATGGTGATGCTGCAAATAAAATCGGAACTTACACGGTTGCAATTGCCGCAAAATATCATAATATTCCGTTCTATGTTGCTGCGCCTTTGTCAACCATAGATACAAGTATCAAATCAGGCGATGAAATAATTATAGAAGAACGCTCTCACGATGAGGTTACTCATATCAACGGCAAACCTATTTGCGCAGAAGGTGTTAATATAATAAATCCGGGATTTGACGTAACTCCGAATGAACTTATAACCGGAATTATTACCGAAAAAGGAATTTTAAAACCCGATTATAAAAAATCAATCATTGAAGCTTTTAAATTATAAGGAATTATGTAATATGAAAAAGAATACAAATATCATAAAAATCTCAATAGTTTTAGTATTATCGCTATTTATAAGTTTGACCCTTTTATCAAGAAATACATACTGGATAAATAATGAAGCTGAAGCTTCAACTGTAAATTCACCACAAAAACCATTCTCAACACCTAAACCGGCAACACCTGTTAACCAAAGTCAAAAAACAATACCTTCGCCATCCGGAAGTTCAGTCAGTAAACAATCATCTAAACAAGCCTCCACATCACAGGAAAATACCACCAAAAAACAAAATATCGAAGAACAAATGAATCTTGATTTCGGTCCATATATGAGAAATATGCAACGTAAAATAAAAAGTAATTGGAATCCGCCTAAAAAAGATAAATCAGAAAAAGTAGTACTTTTATACACCCTAAACTTAAAAGGAGAAGTGCAAAAATGTACAGTTATAAAATCTTCAGGTTCTGAAGATACAGATAACGCTGCAAAAGATGCTTTATACAAATCTGCACCTTTTGGCAAGCTACCGTCTGAATATAAAGGAAAATCTATTGATGTTCAATTTACTTTTGATTACAATGTATTTGGAGCATCTACTCAAGATAGAATATAATAAGGAGGAATTATGAAGAAGTTTTTAACATTAACTTTATTGTTATCAATGTTAACATTAAGCATGCCAGCATTTGCCGGAACTCACGGAACTAACGGTCAGGTCAGCGGAAGATCAGTCGGTGCTGCCGCGTTGTCTTTGTTAATTTGGCCGGGACTTGGTCAAGCTGTTAATGATCAAAGTTATAGCAAAAATGTAACTCATGCTCTACTCGGTTTGACAGGAGTATTCAGAATTTGGTCTTGTTATGATGCTTTTGTAGACAGACAAGGCGGAGTTTGGAATAACAGAATTTAAGGAAATGATAAAAAGGCGGCGCGCAAATTTTGCGCGCCGCCTTTTTGTTTATTTAAATCTTCTCATCATTTTCATTGCTTGAACCATTGCTTTTTTCTCGTTTTTCTTATTAAATCCGCCAAACATTTTTTGCATTTTATTCATTCCGCTCATCATTTGACGCATTTGTTCAAATTGTTTCACATATTGATTTACTGTGTGTAGATCCATTCCGCAGCCGTTTGCAATACGCTTTTTACGGCTTGTATTCATAAGTTCAGGATTGTCACGTTCTTCAGGTGTCATACTTTGAATAAAAACTTCAATCTTTTTAAATTCGGTATCTGTAACGTGAGAAATTTTTTCTCTGTCAGATTGCTTCAAATTCACACCCGGCAACATTCCAAGAATTTGATCCATTGAACCAAACATTTTCATTTGTTTTTGCATATTCAAAAAGTCGTTAAATGAAAATTCCGCCTTTTTCATTTTTTCTTGCATCTTTAAGGCTTCTTTTTCGTCAAAAACTTCCTGAGCGCGTTCAACCAAAGAAACTATGTCGCCCATACCTAAAATTCTGGTTGCCATACGTTCGGGATAAAAATCTTCCAGCGCGTTAAGTTTTTCGCCCGTACCTGTTAATTTAATCGGTTTTCCCGTGCAATGAACAACAGATAAAGCTGAACCACCGCGAGAATCACCGTCTAATTTTGTTAATATCAATCCGGTTAAACCTATTTGAGCATCAAAGTTTTCCGCAACATTAACGGCTTCTTGCCCTGTCATAGCGTCAATAACAAGGAGTTTTTCCTGCGGGCTAAAAACTCTGTCAATAATCAATAATTCTGCCATCATTTCGGTATCAATTTGTAAACGACCGGCAGTATCCAATATAACAACGTTAAATCCGTTTTCTTTGGCATAAGTCAGGGCGTTTTGAACAATACTTTGTACATCTGTTGAATTGTCTATAGAAAAGACTTCGCAACCTATTTCAGAACCCAGCGTTTTCAATTGAGAGATTGCAGCCGGACGATATACGTCGCACGCAACCAAAAGCGGATTTTTACCTTCTTTTTTTAATTTTACCGCCAATTTTGCTGATGAAGTTGTTTTACCGGAGCCTTGAAGCCCCAGCATCATAATTACTGTTGGATGTCCTGATAAATCGAGTGGTTTTAACTCGTGCCCCAAAAGTTCAACAAGCTCATCGTGAACGATTTTCACTAACTGTTGAGAGGGATTAACACCCTGCAAAACATTTTCTCCTTCGGCTTTATCCTTTATTGACGAAATGAAAGATTTTACAACTCTAAGGTTAACGTCAGCTTCCAATAATGCTCTGCGAATTTCTCGCAAGGCGTCTTGCATATTTTCCTGCGTTAACTCCTGACTTCCTGCCTTTGAAATAATACTTTGTAATTTTTCCGCTAAATTATCAAACATACTTATATCCCTTAAAATATTATATATTTAGTATTTTAACATGAAAATTCGGAAATATATGAAATTATCTTGTCGGATTTTTATTTCATGTTGAACAAGCCGAGCATAAAATAAAAACTCAAACACACATGTCACCCTGAACAAGCCGAGCTGAGGATGAAAGCGTAAACGCATCCGTTTAATGCGAGGCGCGTTTCAGTGGCTGGTTAAATTCGAAAGTATTACACATGTGTCACCCTGAACTCGTTTCAGGGTCTTGCTGTTGGTGTATTTTGCTAAGTTTTAAAGATCCTGAAATAAATTCAGGATGACACAGGTGTTTGACGGTTGTCGTTCTTACATTATTACCCAAACCGCAATGCCCAACCTTGACCAGACCTCACCCTAGCCCTCTCCTATCTTAGGAGAGGGAAAATTACGCACATATCACCAATTACTCTCAAATATGTCACCCTGAACTCGTTTCAGGGTCTTGCTGTTGGTGGACTTTGCTATGATTTTGAAGATCCTGAACAAAACAAAATCTACGCTATTTCATAGCTTGATTTTCAGTTTTTTCAGGATGACATACTCGTTTTGCATTTGAGTATTTCTATCATCTTACCCGAAACTTAGTTGAATATTTGGTAAAATATACCTTATCAAATCGCTATTCACCTAAGAATATTAACGGAAGATTGTGTTCAGCGAGGTATTCTCTGATAAATAGCGGAACATCACTTATGGTTTTTGTTTTACCTGTATTAGGGTTTTTACCCCAGAAGAAGCCGCCCTGAATTTCCGGTCTTGATACTAACCATTCATTATAATTTCTTCCGCCTGCTCTGCGTTTGACTTCCATATCATCAATGATTTCCTGAATTTTTCGTGCGGTTTCAGGTTCTTCTGATTTGATTTGGTTAAATGATTTGTTTTTAATTCTTTCATTGAACTTTTTGTAACCTTCATCATCCAGTTCAAATTTTTTCTTAACTTCATCAGACCAATATTTGCGAACATTACTGCGTTCGTAACCAAACAGATATTCATTTAACAATGTGTCATAATCTTTTTTGTATCCTGAGCCAAAGTCTACAGGTAAGCCTGCGTGAATATCATCACAGTCAACTTTTAGGATATATCCTTGACCTCTGAATACTTTATAGTTGCCTTTACCTTTATTTACCCAACTTGCGCTCAACAACGCATCGGAATCTACAATACCCAACGCTCTGAATACTGTTGCTTGTTCTTCATAATCAAGTGCGTGAACTATCGCATTAAATTCATCAGAAGTAACACCCTTATCAAATCCGACTTTGGATAAATCCTGTCCCGGTCTTAGGTAAATAACACGGTTAGTAATACCGTCTTTTGTAACCTCTTTTACGATATCACCGTCAACTATAAGTTCGTCAGCTTTTGGTATTCTTGTTTGAGGAATAGAAATAGCTGTTGATTTGATTTTGTCTATCAGTTTTTTTACATCTGTCATTTTTTCTTCATAATCGGTTTTAAATTGTGTGTAGAATTTTTCTTGAGCATCTACACCTTTTAAATCGGCTTTTGTCAAAATTGAAGCCATTTCAAAACAGTCATTCTGACGATGTGCAAAAGCAATTTTTTGCAATCTGTCTTTATATTCTTCCGGTGTTAATTTACGATACTCAGTAGGCGAAATTCTTATCGGCTTGTTGAGTTTTTCTAACCAATCGTGATTTTTGATTATTTCGTAAATCTTTAATTTATCTTCTCTTGGAAGTTTTAACCTGTTTACAATATAATAAGCATCAAATGCCGAATCCGCAGGGTGTGCCTTATCAACCAACCCTTCCGCTTTTGTTAAGTCGTGAAGTATTGTTGAAATTTGCATAATAATTTTATCGTTATCACTCAAGTTTGCGTAACGAGAATCAGACATTACACCTTGCAAAACTTTCAAGATATGAACATCTACCGTAAAATCATGTGTATGGTGTTGAACCTTGCCTATTACTGTTGCAAATTCAGGAAATACATTAAGAATTTTGTTCAATTCAGCTTCGAGTTTTGGATTACCTTCAACAAAGATTTTATTTCCGTTAGTAAACTTTTCTACATAAGGTCGTAATCTTTCAATAGCTTGTTTTGTTTCTTCGCTGTCTAAATCTGTGAATTTTAAATTTTTACCCGCCGGATCAGGATAACCCACAAGTTTTGGCTCTCCAAATACGCCTTTTTCTAAATCAAAAGAGAAGTAATCAAAGATTTTTTTCTGTTCAATTACAGGTAAGTCTTTAATTTTATCAAATACATCGTTTGCAAATTTTTCTCTTGAATAGAGAAGTCTTGGTAACGGTGCAGGATTTATGAGTTTTGTACTCATCTTGTTAAAATCAGTTGCCATTATTCCGCTGTCTTTTTCGGATAATTTCCCCAGAGCCTGCTTGAAATCCGCTATTTCTACATCTGACAATTTTTTAGATGACAACCCTATTGATTGAGTTAATTCGTCAATCAACAGTCTGCGTCTGTAATAAGTGCGCGGAATAATCGTATTTTCCGGAATTAATTTAATGAGATCGTCACTACACTCAGCTCTGCCGGTATGGACAAGGTGATTTAACAATTGACGACGTTCACGGAATGAAAAATCATAGATATTTTTTCTGCCGTTTACGAAATCAACCAAATGCGCAACACCTTTACCGGGATTTATCGCTACTGCGATATGCAGATAATGACACACCCCGATTCCTTGATGCATTAAAGGTCTTACAAATTTCCATTCTCTGTCGGTTAATTTTACCAGTTCTGCCAAATTTTTCAGCTTTGCAGCTCCTGACTCATCACCATCAAAATAACGAGAATATCCTAAAAGATTTCTATCTAAGATACGCTGGATCTCTGTTTTGGAAGTAAATCTTGTTGCAGCTTCAATAGCAAGCCATACATCCATCTTGTCGCCTTTCTCCAGTAATTTTTGATAATTTTCAAAAATTTCAGAAGATGCATGTGCCAATTTCTTCATTGAACTTACTTCAGAAGATGCATAGTTCGGTCCGTAACTATTTTCCTTTGAGATTATAAAGAAATCACGTTTTGCAAGTGCATCAATTTCATCTGCGGTAAGTTCTTGTACAATTCTTTTAAGATGATATGTTGAATGATAACCGCTAAAGCAGTATCCTTGATGTTCTGCCGGAATATATTCGGATTCAAGTATTTTGGTTCTAAATAATTTATCTAGTTCTTCATCCGAATATTTGCTAAATTCATATATATCCGTTCCGCAAAACTGACCTTTTTTCGGATCAGTTGTAAGCAAACCTTTACGTTTGAAAAGTTCCCATTTCTCATCAGGAATTCTTGCCAAAAGTGTCATTGCACTTTCATGGTCAGTCAAATCTTTTGCCAAATCAGAGCGAATATATCCTCGAAGTAAATCTCTCATATTTGCAAACGGAGGATTATCAACATCTAATAATCCGCGACGTTGAATTGTCTGCCATATTGTATCATCACAAAGTGCTGCCTCATAAACCCCGCCATCTTTAAACGGACCGTTTAAGAGTTTTTCATTTTTTATGATACTTATTGCTCTTTCGTAAGCCTTGTCAGGAAGTTCTGCAAATTTGACAATTGATTCCTTACTAAGAAGTTTATCATGTGTTCCAAAAGATTTACGACCTGACGGATCAATTGGATTTATGCGTTCAAGTTCGCGTATTCTACTTTTATTTGGTAGCGCAATTATACGTCTTAACTGTTCGGGAGAATAGCTGTCATGCTTTAAATCAGCATCTATTCCGTAAAGTTTTAATATTTCTAAATCATATTCTGACAAATCTGCAGTTTTATACAGTTTTTCTCTTGCGAAATAATCAAACTTACCGGAAAACAATCCGCGCCGTACTAAATTATCAAATTCCTTATCCGATAAACGTGAAAGAGTTGCTATTTCATAACCGCCTAATTGAGAATTCCAGTTCGCAAAACCTTTTGGTTCTAATTCTTTACGATGCTTAAACAGTCCGCGAGAAATTGCAGTTTCAATTTCTTCATCAGACATTTTTGCAATTGCTTCTATAGATAGCTTGTCAAACAATATTTTTGCATCATTTGGATATTTATCTTCTAAAATATGATATTTCAGAAGTCGCTGATATTGTTCATCAGACAATTCGCTTATTTTCCAAATAATTTCACTATTTATAGGTTCACTTCTATATGGCATATCTTTTAGAACTTCCGTTCTTGTCAACATTTTTTCAAAATTTTCATCTTTTAAATTCAACAATGTTGATAAAAGTCGTTTGCTGACAGGTTTATCCATTCCAGGAAGCGGCTCTAATAACTTACGATCTTCCAGTTTACTCCATTTTTGAAGCTCTATTAAACCAAGAGATGAAAAATCTTCAAAGCTCATTTCGCCTTTATAAAATTTATCAAGTAAACCTTTCTCAATAATAGTTCTTCCTCCGGCTTCACCCGAACCGTAATTCACACGCATAGAAGGATAAGAATTACTAAAGTTTGCAAGATCTCCAAAAGAAGTCTGTTCTGTCTTGTAAGGACTGTATAGAACTCGGCTGAATATTTCAGGTTCATCCGTAATACTAATATATGGTGTAGTTCTGTTCGAATCATGCTTTTCAAACTGCATTTGAGCAAGTTTTAGCATCTCATCGCGTGATAAACGCCGTTCATACAGGGCTTTTGGAACATCGTTACAGGTTGATGCCAGATCTATAAACTTTTTAATTGTTTCTTTGTCGCCTTCCGTAAAACCACCCTGCCAGCTATATTTGCCGTCAATTTCATAACCTTCTGCAATTTCAAGAAGTCTTTGAGTATAATAAGAGTTTTGTTGATGTACTTCTGCTATTTTATTCTGAACTCTTGTTACATAATCAAGTAAACTTTCCCCTTCTTTTTGAGGCATAAGTTCTGCTCGTATCCAAAATTCTTTTAAATTATTATACCTTTTGCTCAATATTTCACGAGTTGGAATATCCCATGGAGTATGAGTTTTTGTTGCGCGCTGAATAGATTTTAGCAAATCTTCGCGGGTCATATCTTTTAAAAACTCGGCACTTTCAGGATTGACACGCGGGTCTAAGAATGTACGCAATTCTGTCAATTCTTCCGTAAAATCATAACGTCTTTCTCCGCGCACACGATATCCGGCACATCCGCTTGTTGTTACTCGTACAGGTTCGCCGTCTGAGTTTAACATTGTTGTACCTTTACGAAAAGCATTTCTGTTCCCGAAAAGAACATCCGTAGCAAACAGGTCGTAAACATTTTTCGGGTCATTTTCTTTCGGTTGTAACTCGGTCAAAACCTGAGAAGCTACCCCTCGTTTCCCGTTGATAGTCACAGTCATCATTTGCGGAACTTGAATACCACGTGCGGCATAAGCATTTCTTACTTCTATAAGAGTTTTATTAAGCTCATCATCTCGCGAATATCTGACACGATAAGCTTTACCATCTCTAGCTTTAAAATAATCGGTATCTTTGCCGCGATACAAAAGGACTTCCAACTCGTCTTTTTCATTTTCGATTTTAATTACCTGTTTTCCTTTTGCTTCCATTTGAGCAAAGATTTTATCTAATTCTGTTACTTTTTCTGCCGCATCCTGAGCCGGTTTTACAACAGGGGTAGTGTTAGAAGATAATTGGGCTGTCGCCTTTCCGTAATTTCCGGCGATATCACTTGCACAATGCTCAACAACCTTGACTTCTTCTCGCACATCTGCATCTGACGCCGCTGTTGAAACCTTTTTTGATACTGTATCCGCAACATTTTGAGCTGCTTGCGTAATTAATTTGTTTACATTCATGCTACTATTTACCCCTATAGTATTATTAACAATTTTTATTCGTAAAAATTGACTTCAGGATAAATTGAAAATTATGAATGTTAATAAAACGTAACAATTTTAGTACGCACAGTATAATTATTTTATCTTCATAAAAATATTACTTGGTTAAATTTGATTATTTAAAAATGGAGATAAACTCATTAAATTTTTTCTCAAATTGAATTTCGCGCGTGTAGGCTTCGTTTTCCAAAGCTGCATGATCTCTATCTGCCGCTTCAAGAGCTTTAAGGTATTTTTGCGCATCTTCTAATTCTTCCGGCGTTAATTGCCCTTTAGACTCTGCAACTTTTTTATAAAAATCTTCATTAAATGACTCAGAAAGACTTTTACGCAAATCAGAAGTGAATTTATTTAGTTCTTCCGGAGTAAGTTTATCAAATTCTTTACCGAATGTTGCCATTGCCCTTTTTGAACCCTTTAATTTATCAAGCTCAAATCCGTTAACAGCACCTTTTACCATTCCTTCAATTATGGCGTCTTTTCCAAATGCTCGATATAATTTGTCGAACTGAGAAAAATGCACAAGTTCGTGATACAAAATACCGAGGTCAACTTTTTCTCCTATACGAATTTTCCCTGTCGGTACGATATATAAAGCCATTCCTGATTTATCAAGATTTTTATCAATTTCAACATCAGGTGAAATCTTATAACCCAAAAACTCTGCCAGTTTTGTTTTTAATTTGGCTGAATCGCTTATTGCACCGGTTTCGTACATTTCACGGAAGAAATCCGCATATTTTTTGTCCAACTTACCGCTTTCAATTAACTCATTTAGTTTTGCTTGTTCCGCGTCGGTTAATTTGAAAATTGCCCCACCCTGCCCTCTTGATAAGAAGTAAACCGCAGCTCCAACCGTTGCAATGCCGCCTAATGTCGCGCCGATTGCCAAAGGCTTTGAGATACCTTTTTTCTCGGCAGTTTCTTTAACTGCTTGTTTGTTATCCGTGATATTGGTTTTGTTTGAAGAAAACGAAATTGATTGGGTCTTTAAATTTGGAAATGAACTGTAAATCGGGCTAATCATATCTAAACTCCATACTTGTTATACGATTGTGTATACTAAAATCCGTGAATATAAATATTTGCTATAATGTAAAAGATTGTAAATCTGCTTTAAAGTGTTAATTATTCTCGTGCCTGTGTCACCCTGAACAAGCCGAGCTGAGGATGAAAGCGTAAGCGTATCCGTTTAATGCGAGGCGCATTTCAGGGGCTGTTCAATACGTGTGATTAACTAGTATGTCACCCTGAACTTGTTTCAGGGTCTTGCCGTTGGAGTAACTATGCTATGTTAAAAGATCCTGAACAAAACAAAATCTACGCAGCTTCGCCGCTTGATTTTCAGTTTTTTCAGGATGACATGGGTGTTCAACCCTGACCAGACCTCACCCTAACCCTCTCCTATCTTAGGAGAGGGAAGAATAATACACTTGTGACCTATTACTCCCTCCTTTGTCATGCTGAACTTGTTTCAGCATCTTGCCGTTGGTGGACATTGCTATGGTTTTAAAGCTCCTGAAATAAATTCAGGATGACATACTTGTTTTGCATTTAGTTATGTAGGTCGCATTTACTAATGCGACAAGAAATTTGCTAAATCATAGCAACCATGCCATATTGGTAAGATCCTGAAACAAGTTCAGGATGACATACTTGTTTTGCATTTAGTTATGTAGGTCGCATTTACTAATGCGACAAGAAATTTGCTAAATCATAGCAACCATGCCATATTGGTAAGATCCTGAAACAAGTTCAGGATGACACAGGTGTTCAACCTTGACTAGACCTCACCCTAGCACTCTCCAATCTTAGAAAATAATGTCATATTTGTAGTAAATCCTACCTAAATGCTTAGCAGAGGGGATGACGTATTTGTTTTGCTATACAGATTATTCTAATAAGTCACTGCTATTTTTTTATTGTCTTTAAAACTTTTGTAGTATCAGACAGAACTGTTTTTACATTATTTGCAACACTATCAACAAATTCTGTCATTGGCTTTACTCCGGATGAAGATTTTACTTTGGTCAATCCTATTACAGCCATTGCTAACACAGCAGCCGCAAACATAATCGACAATAGCGTATCACTAAATCGTTTTGCCTCTAAACCGGTTTCTATATCCGGAACTCTAAATTCGGAATCTTTATCATACTCTCCGATATTTACAAAATCCGAATAAGTAAGCCCTCTATCTTTACCCGTTCCTATCTCGCGCATATTTTTATATGCCGTTAAATAAACCGAATTTTCAGAATGAGGAGTTATTTCAAAGTCATACCCTTTTGATTTATAAAAATCCTCCGCCGTAGCCCCCTTGAATTTTTGTAAAGGCTTTCTCATTGCAGTCATTATTGCCTCAGAAATCGGCTCTTGAACTTTATTAAATTTAAGATTTTTCGGTTTATATATTGCCCCGAAAGTCAAATTATTATAAGTATTTATCGTTTGCACTTGCATAATACGCGCTCAACCCTTTTTTGTGTAAGATAGCATAAAATTATTCTTTATGATAGCTTGTGTGATAAAATTCTTTACACGAAATTCGTTAAGGAGTTTTTTATCTCTAACGAAATTCAGCACTTTGATTTGCTAAGATTATTTACAAAATTTAAGAATACAGGCAATTTTTATTTTTACATGTATTATTATAAGAGGTAGAAATAGAAAAAGGTTGACATGAAAATACCAAATTTATCCCAAGCAGATTACACAACAAGTTTTAAGGCAAAAAATACGTTTTTGAATAAAGCAAAAAACTCAAAATATGTTATTGATAACGATTATTGGAAAAGCTTACACCACGAAGCAAAATCAAGATTAAGCTATAGAAGTTTTAAAAATGCCCGCCAAGAACTTGGTCAAGTCGATAAGACAAAACCTTTATCATTTTTAAAAACATTTTCAAAAATGCTCTTAAACGGATTTCAAAGCGAGTTTCATACTAATGTCGCATATTATAAATTTCCGGACAGATTTATACGCCCAGACGATTTACGCTCAGTAGAACCAAGATTTTATAAAATAAAATAATACGCTAAAGCATACAAACTTTATTCCGGTTCTAATCCGTAGTGTGTAGGTCGTATTTACTTAATCCGACAAAACTTATAGCCTATAGTGTGCAAATTTTCACAGCAAAAAATATTCATAGATTAAAAAAAAGAGGATTAGAAAAAATTCTATCCTCTTTTTACTTGGGCGTGAAGAGACTCGAACTCCCATGCTTTCGCACTAGTTCCTAAGACTAGCGTGTCTACCATTCCACCACACGCCCATATTTAATTATCAAAGTCTGCAAAAATCCTTTTCGAATTTTCTTGACAGCGTGTCTACCCCTCTCGAAAAACGATACTTAATCGTTTTTCTCGGCAGAGTACCACACGCCCATATTTAATTGTCAAAGTCTGCGAAAATCCTTTTCGAATTTCTCAGTTACTGCGCCAAACCTCCGAGCAATGCCGAACAAGCCTCGACGCAATATCTAATGTATTATAAGCAGTAAGGAATGTCAAGTGTAGATTTCAGAGAAATTTATATCAATTTCAGCCCAATATATGCAAAATCTGACAATGTGGTCATTTAAAACCTCTTTCAAAATACAAGCAACTATTAGACCCTGAAACGCGTTCAGTCATCGTCGGATTAAGTAAATCCGACCTTGCTTAGCGATTTTTTGCGAAATAAAATGAAAAAAGGACAGAG
>JBJEGJ010000042.1:0-9984 GCA_051874955.1 Candidatus Gastranaerophilaceae bacterium | reverse complement strand
CATATAGTTTTTATTAAATTCTAAAAGTCCATCAGTATTTGTAACAATTGTTTTTGTATCTTTTCCGTCGCCGACTTTAATTGTTACTTTTCCGTTAGGGGTTCTTTCAACTTCTGCCATTTGTTTTTTGCCGTTGATTTCAACTTCATACTTGTAATGCTCGTATTCCTGAGGTTTACGAATATTGATTGTACTTACTCCACTTACACTATCTACCATAATTCATCCTTTCTGAATTGAGTAATTATTTGTATTAATAAACAAATCCATAGATTAAAATTTGCCAAAATGTTAAGTTATTTGAACTTTTTATGATAAAATTCACTTATGATAAGTTTGTTTAAACAAAATCACCCAAAAGGTCTTTATTTATTATTTTTTGTAGAAATGTGGGAACGCTTTTCTTTTTATGGAATGAGGGCATTGATTGTTTTGTATATGATACAAACTTTAATGTATTCAACTCAAAAGGCGGGAAATATTTATGGGCTTTATACCGGATTTGTATATTTAACCCCATTGATTGGCGGATATCTTGCTGACAGATATTTTGGTCAGAGAAAATGTATTACAGCAGGTGCTGTTTTGATGAGCTGCGGGTTGTTTGTGTTGGCATTTGCTCCAAAAAGTCTCTTTTTGTTGGCGTTATTTTTAATGGTTAGCGCTAACGGATTTTTTAAGTCTAATATAAGCTCTGTATTGGGGCTTTTATATGAAAATAATAATGATAAAAAAGATGCTGCGTATACGATTTTTTATATGGGAATTAATTTGGGTGCTTTTTTATCGCCTTTGGTTTGCGGAACTATTGCCGTAAAATTTGGATATGAATATGGTTTTGCCTCTGCCGGATTTGGAATGCTTGTCGGTCTTTGTATTTATAAAATATTTGAACATAAATTTTTGGGGGCGGTAGGTGTAACCCCCTCGTTTGCAAGCAAATCTGATAGCAAAAATATAACACAATCCGTTAGCGAAGCAGAAAAGAAAAGTTTTATCGCTTTGGTAATTTTGATGTTGTTTACAATACCTTTTTGGATTTGTTTTGAGCAAGCCGGCTCGTCTTTGACTTTATTTGCCCAGTATCAGACTAATCGAGTTGTTTTTGGGCATGAAATTCCGACAGGCTATTTTCAATCCTTAAATCCTTTGTTTATCATTACACTTGCTCCTTTAATGTCCTCATTAGGGGTGTTTTTAAGGGCAAAACGCAAAGAACCGACTTCGGTCGAAAAATTTGCCATATCACTTTTTTTAATATTTTTTGCTTATTTAATAATGGTATTAGCAGGATATTTATCAATTAATTCAAAAGTTTCTCCGTTGTGGTTGTTTTGGGGATATTTCATAATGACCGTTGCAGAATTATGTTTGTCGCCGATTGGTTTGTCCCTTGTTTCAAAGTTGGCTCCTGTAAAATTTTTATCATTAACAATGGGCTGCTGGTTTTTAACAAGTTTTGCGGGAAATACTATTGCAGGATTTCTTGGCGGTAAATATGATGAGTATTCACCTGTGATATTGTTTGGTATGCTTGCTGGCATTGCTTTTATAACGGGAATAATTCTTTTGTTCCTTATTCCAAAGTTAAATAATATAATCACCGATAAAAATGAATAATTATCAGGTAATATCAATAATTAAATTTAGCGATAAAAATCTCTTATATAAAGAAAAATATATTAGCCGGTCGGTAAAAAGAAATTGCCCAACTAGGGGATTTATTTGATGTATAATTAATATTAATAATTGTAAAGTAGATTTGATAAATTTATCAAAAAAAAATATTTACGCGTATTAAAAAGTATGATTACTCCGGTAGAAACAGAAAAAAGGAAAAAGAAATGATTAGTAATGTGAATTTTACAGGTAGAGAAACCCTCTTAACAAGTGCTTTACCAAAAGCGAAAGTTGATACATTTCACCAATACGTTGGTGCAGGCAGCATACTTCCGAAAGTTGAAGAAACTTTTGTAAAAGAAGTAAAAGCAGTTAAAGAAACTGCAGCTGAAGTTGTAGCAAAAGCTGTTCAAAAGCAAGAAAGTGCGGAATTAAGCTATGCTATTTCTCACGGAACACCAAAAGAAGAAGTTGGTAAATTGGTAGATATCAATGTGTAATTAATTTGAAGAATAATAACGCCGGCGGGATTTTATCAAATCCCGCCGGCGTTATTGTGAATATGTTTATTTTAAAGCTTAAGTAAAGTGTAAATTTGCGTGTTCTTGGGTATAATCCAATACGAATTTTACCCAAGTTTTAAAAGGTCCTGAACAAGCCGAGCATGAAATAAAAATTCAAACGCGAGTGTCACCCTGAACAAGCCGAGCAGAGGATGAAAGCGTAAGTGTATCCGTTTAATTCTAGGCGCGTTTCAGGGGCTGTTTAGATGCGAGGGTATAACAAATATGTCACCCTGAACTTGTTTCAGGGTCTTGCTGTTGGTGGAGTTTGCTATGTTTTTAAAGATCCTGAACAAAACAAAATCTACGCAGCTTCGCCGCTTGATTTTCAGTTTTTTCAGGATGACATACTTGCTATACCATAGTGCACTCCCTCTTTTGCCACCAAGTACTCCCGACCATGTCACCCTGAACTTGTTTCAGGGTCTTGCCGTCGTAGTACTCTTGCGATATTTTAAAAAGATCCTGAACAAAACAAAATCTACGCAGCTTCGCCACTTGATTTTTAGTTTTTTCAGGATGACAAGTTCGAAAAACCTTGACCAGACCTCACCCTAGCCCTCTCCTATCTTAGGAGAGGGAAGAATTAATTCAGGATGAGTTAAACCCTTGCACCTAAAAGATCCTGAAATAAATTTAGGATGACACATGTGTTCAATCATTGTGTGTTCAATCTTTTTACACAAATTCTCTAACCCCTGTCACCCTGAACAATCCGAGCAGAGGATGAAAGCGTGAGCGCATACGTTTAATGCGAGGCGCGTTTCAGGGTCTAATATTTTTAGGATGTCATATTTGTTAGGGCTATTGCTCAAGTTGACCATCTGTTATAAAACAAGTATTAAACATTCAACAATAAAAAAGAGAGGTCATTCGCCTCTCTTTTTTATACTCCCGGAGATGGATTCGAACCACCGTTGGAAGAGCCAGAATCTTCAGTCCTGCCACTAGACGATCCGGGATTATATCTAAAATATACATCAAAAATTTTTCTGTGCAAGACTTTTATTCCCGCTTTTTCAGTATTCTAATACGAATTAGCTTGAATTTAGATGAGCTTTTGGTGATTTTGTTTTGATTGTGCAATATAAAGTTTATATTAATGCGCTGAAATCTATGCTATAATAGTTCTATGGTAAATTGTCAGTTTAGAAAAGGAGAATAACATGATACCTATTTTTGATTCAAAACGTCAGTATGCACAGATTGGTGCAGAAGCTGAAAAAGCTGTTTGTGAAGTTATGAGATCCGGATGCTACATTCTTGGTCCGAACGTAAAAGCTCTTGAAAGTGAACTTGCAAGTTATATCGGCTGCAAATATACGGTTGCTCTTAACTCAGGTACGGATGCTCTACATATTGCTCTCCGTGCTTTAGATATCGGTGAAGGTGATGAAGTTATTACAACTGCATTTACTTTTGTAGCTACGGCAGAAGCTATCGGTATGGTTAACGCAAAACCTGTTTTTGTTGATATCGATCCTGATACGTTCAACATTGATCCTTCAAAAATAGAAGCTGCTATTACTCCTAAAACTAAGGCTATTATTCCTGTACATTTGTACGGTCAACCTTGTGATATGGACGCAATTATGGCTATTGCTAAAAAACATAATTTAAGAGTTGTTGAAGATTGTTGTCAGGCAATCGGTTCATCTTATAAAGGTCAAAGAGTCGGTACTTTCGGCGATATCGGATGTTACAGTTTCTACCCTACAAAAAATCTCGGAACAATGGGCGATGGCGGTCTTTGTACCGTTAATAGCGAAGAATTAAGAGACAGACTTATTGCTTTGAGAAATCACGGTTCTATGGTTCGCTATCATAATGATGAACTTGGTGTTAACAGCCGTTTGGATGAAATTCAAGCTGCAATTTTAAGAGTTAAAGCAAAACATATTGATGAATGGAATTCTCAAAGGCGTGAACATGCAGCATACTACAACAAATTATTTGCAGGATGTTCCGATATTCAAACTCCGAAAGAACTTGATGATACATATTGTGTTTATCACCAATATACGGTTAAAATTCCTAACCGTGATGAAGTTCATAAAATGCTTGGCGAAGCAGGTATCGGTGCAATGTTGTATTACCCTATTCCGCTTCATTTCCAAAAAGTTAATGCTTGGCTTGGTATGGGAAAAGGCTCATTGCCTGTAACAGAACATAACACAGATGTCGTAATTTCACTGCCGATGTTCCCTGAATTAACAAAAGAAGAACAAGATACGGTAGCAAAAACTTTGATTTCTTGTATAGAAAAATCAAAATCAGTTGCCACTGTATAATAAATAATGCTAATTATGAAAGCGGCGCTCAGTATTTTACTGAGCGCCGCCTTTTTTGGTGTTTTATAAACTTATCCAATCCACCCCATTTTGTCAGGATTTTGTTTTAAGCCGTTTTGTCTGAAGATGTCACAGTTTGCAAATTCGCCGATGTTATTTGTTTGTTGATTTTGAAACATAACTTTTATAAGGTTGTAAAGCGGGTTTGATTGAGAAAGCGTGGTATTATTGGTCAATCCCGTGTCAGGAATATTATACTGACTGTTAAAGTCAGATCCTATTTTAGCTTGAATTTGTACACCATTAATACTTGCGCTCATTTTTTTTTCCTTTAAGCCAGTGTTTGCATTGTAAAACATCCGCCTGACGGGTTGCCTGCCTCGTTATATGCTCTGAGATTACCAACTCCCGGATGCGGGTAGAATCTTTTTCCGTTTACTTCAAAACTCATACTTGGGTCAGTAATGGTTTTTTCATAAGCCATGTTAACATTCGGATCCAACCCAACTGAATACCAAAGTGCATCCAAGCTGTTTTTGATTACACCGAATGTTGAACTGATAACATTTGCGGTTTCTTCATTTGTCGGTCTGATACCAAAATCTGTTGTTATGTATCTGTCATTTGCTGCAATAACTTTTCTGTTTACCGCTTCAATTGAACGTTTTTCACTTGTCATTCAAATCATCCTTAATACTCTGCTCTATATTTATAAAGTATATATCTTTTAAATAATTGCTAAATTGAGCAAATTTACGTTAATAAAACTTTACAAACGGTTATCTGTGCCAAAACTACTGAATGTTAAGTTTTGTAAAGTGTAAAATGTACACTATTACTATATTTTCAGGATATCTAAAAAAATATAAAACCAATTTATTGACATATAATTTAGGGTATGCTAATATAATTACATAAGATTTAAGTGTAGTCGAAACACTAAATATAAATAGTTCATTAACCCCAAAAACATATAAACTCCTAAATAATAAACACTAAAAGAGACCATTAGGATGCAGAAAACGACCCACTCACCAGTTGAGTGGTTTTTTTTATCTGTTGTTTATTTCAAATTTATAAATATTAAAAAGGGTTTTATCTGTTTGCTAATTCATCTTTAGCGCAAACGGTATTTGCAATTTGAGCTGCGGTAATTTTAAGACAATTAAGATTTTTGCAGGTTGTTTGTCTGCGAGCCCATAAGCATGGTTTTAATTCACAGTTATCATTTGCCATAATCGGGGTTACAAAATCGGATTTTGGGATTAATGAATTTACATCTGTTGGCCCAAAAATTACGTAAGTACGGGTTTTAAGTGCAACTGCGATATGTAGCGGAGCAGAATCCGAGCATAAAAATTTATCAGCGGAAGAAATCAATTCCGCCAAATCTTTTAGATTTTTGGTCGTGCCGTACAAATTTTCAAAATTTTTAGTTCTGACATTTTTCAGTATTTCGGCTATACATTCCTTGTCATCAGGCCCTCCGACGAGCAGCACTTTTTTCCCTTCTGCTGCCAGCAAGTCAATTGTTTTTGCCCAAATTTCGGGAGTTATAGTTTTGATACAGCCTTTTTGAACGCTTAACTTGCTTACTCCTGGGTGTATTAGTACGGAGTTTGCTGTTTTTTCACGTTTTTCAATCTCGATTTCCGGAAGTTCGGTATTGTATTTTGTAAGATTTCTAATCAAGTCGTGATACATTTTACAGGCGTATTGGTTTTTGTTAAGCGGCATTGCATGCGTTAAAAGTTTTTTACTTAGGTTGCCTGTATAATACCCGCAGCGAATTTTAATCCCTGTCATAAAAAGTAAAATACTTATAAGTTTGTTAGCGCCTGAAGATACTACTATATCAAAGTGTCCTTTTCTTGCTTCATACAGGAGTTTAAGCATTTCAAAATATTTTTTCTTCCCTTTTACATCAATCAGAATTAATTTATCAATAGTATTTGTCAGGTCTTTAACACTTTTGCTTCTTGGCTCCAGCGCCAACGTGATTTCTGAGTTCGGGAATTCTTTTTTTAATGAAATAAGTGTTGGCAGAAAAAATATTTCATCTCCAATTCCGCCAAAATTTATAGCAAGTATCTTTTTTTTATCGTTCATAATTATATTATAGCTGAAAAATTTTATAATTTAATATATTTATGGGATAACACAAAACGAATTTTAGATTAAACTTTTTAGGTAAAATATAATGAGGTATGAAAATGTTAGAGTATTTTTTAGGTTCGTATATAATTACGATTATAGGTGTTGTAGGCGCATATTTTTGGGGTGAACATGTTCATCCGGGTTCAGGGTTAGCCTGCATATTTATTGTAGCGGTGTTAGCTGTATTGGAAACAAGTTTATCTTTTGACAACGCAGTTGTTAATGCTATGAAACTTGAAAAAATGTCACACAAGTGGCGTCATCGCTTTTTGACTTGGGGTATTGCAATTGCTGTATTTGGAATGCGGTTTTTATTCCCGATATTGGTAGTTTCAATTTTTGCAAAATTAGATATGTTGACTGTTACCAAAATTGCGTTATCTGATTCTGCGAAATATGCGGGTTACTTGCAAGCTACGCATGCTCCTATCGTTACATTCGGCGGAATGTTTTTAATAATGCTGTTTCTTAATTACTTTTTCAATCACGAAAAAGAAGTTCATTGGATAAAACCTATTGAAGCTCCTCTTTCTCATTTTGATCACATAAAAGGTATTGAAATTATTATTTCGTTGCTTGTAATTATGTTTTTACAAACATTTATTCCGCAGGAGATGAAGTTATCGGTTATAATTTCAGGAATGGCGGGTGTTGTAACATATTTGGCAATAGATGGTGTTGCTCATTATCTTGAAAAGCATGAGCAAATGCGTCAGGCAAAATGTGCAGGTGAAGCTGTCGCATGTTCAGGATTAGTTAGTTTTATATATCTTGAATTGATAGATGCTTCTTTTTCTTTGGACGGCGTACTTGGTGCGTTTGCTCTGAGTAATGACGTAATCATTATAACAATCGGACTTGCAATCGGTGCCATGTTTGTAAGATCTCTGACAATAATGCTCGTAGAGAAGAAAACTTTGGCTCAGTTTTTGTATTTGGAACACGGAGCTCATTGGGCAATCGGAGCATTAGCGGTGATAATGCTTGTTACAACGGTTAAAGAAGTTCCTGAAGTCGTTACGGGGTTAATCGGTTTATTCTTTATTGTTGCTGCACTAATTTCATCAATTGTTCATAATAAAAAACTTTCAAAATAAAATTTTATTAAATAAGTGGGCGCGAAGAATTTTCTTCGCGCCCACTGGTATTTTCCCAACAATTTTAGTCAATTTTCCAACTGTTAAGATATTCTTCTTGTTCAGCTGTTAATGTATCAATTTGAATTCCCATAGATTGAAGTTTTAATTCTGCAATTTTTACATCTACTTCGTAAGGGAGGGTGTATAATTTATTTTCTAAATTACCGTGATTTTTGACTAAAAATTCGATACCCAAAGCCTGATTTGCAAAACTCATATCCATAACACTTGCAGGATGTCCTTCTGCTGCAACGAGGTTCACAAGTCTTCCTTGAGCAATAACATAAACGGATTTGCCGTTATCCAGTACATATTCTTCAAGTGCCGGTCTGATTTGCTTGATTTCTTTGGCGTGAGCCTGTAAATCCCCGACATTAACTTCCCAGTCAAAATGTCCGACATTACCGACAAATGCTCCGTCTTTCATTGATAATAGGTGTTCAACGTCGATTACGTGTTTGTCGCCCGTAACTGTCAGGAACAAGTCACCTTCTTTTGCGGCTTGCGCAATTGGCATAACTCTGTAGCCTTCCATAGCTGCTTCCAATGCTTTTAGCGGGTCAACTTCGCAAACTATAACATTTGCGCCCAATGCTTTGGCACGTAATGCAACTCCCTTTCCGCACCAGCCGTAACCTGATACAACAACGGTTTTACCTGCAATTAAGATGTTTGCTGCACGTAAAACACCGTCAAATGAACTTTGTCCTGTGCCATAACGGTTATCATACAAATGTTTTGTCAAACTTGTATTTACTCCGACTGCCGGGAATCCTAATGTACCTTGATTTTCCATTGCTTGTAATCTGATAATTCCGGTTGTTGTTTCTTCTGTAGAACCGATAATTTTACTGATTAATTCAGGATGTTTTTCGTGAATTGTTGATACCATATCGCAACCGTCATCAATAATTATATCAGGGTTGTGATTGATAGCTTCTTCAATATGGCTTCTGTACTGCTCTACGGTTTCTCCCGCAACAGCAAAAACAGGTATGTTATAGTATTTTACCAATGCTGCTGCAACATCATCCTGCGTAGATAAAGGGTTTGATGCAACTAACACCGCATCAGCGCCGCCTGCTTGCATTACCGTGCATAATGCCGCAGTTTCCTTTGTTACGTGTACGCAAGCTGATAATTTTAAACCTTTGAACGGTTGTTCTTTGATAAATCTTTCTCTGATTGTTTTCAAAACAGGCATGTCTTTGAAAGCCCAATCAATTTGATTTTTTCCTTGTTCTGCTAAATTGATATCTTTGATATCACATTTTAATTCTGTCATTAGCATTTTATTCTCCTTGAATTTATAAATGTTTTTCGCATTTATTGTATTTTCTACACGTATTATTATAGCCAAAAAAATATTTATTCCTAACAAAATGAGGACTTTGTAAAATTTTCTTAATAATGTATTAAGGACTAACAAAAAAATTTTTTTATGGTTGTTATAATTAGCATTAAGGAGTGATTTGTGAAAGTTAGTTTAGATTTAAAAAATGAAAAGGCTAAAAATAGCTCTGCGGTGTCTTTTAAGGCTTATAAATTTACAAAATCCGCAGATGGGGTAAGAGAATTTGAAGTAGCATGTCCATTCGACCAGAATAAGGATACTTGTTATATTGAAATTTATAAGTTGGCTACTGATAATGAAGGCAATTATTATACAACAGGTAAGGCGTTCTCTCGTAAAGGAGCGGACAGGCTTCAAATGCAACCCGGTCCAAATCGTATAGATTTGTATAATACCTTTGGGATTGAGGCAAATCAACCTTTTGCATATCACTTTGTACTTCGGGATAAAGAAGGATTTACTCGTACTTTAGTTGATGCGGGCGATATTATAGATGAACACAATAGGATTAATGAAGTAAGTCAGATTTTTAATGTAGTTACGCCGTCAAAATCTAATTTATCAAGAGGCGGTTCAATGAAACTTGTTATTGTTGATTCGCAAAATGTCGGTTGTGTTTATAATGATAAAAATGTCATAATAGATAGTGACAGACTAAGAAAAAGAGGCTTAAACGGTATAAAAACCGTCTCAAATAAATATGGCGGAACGCTTGCAGGTTTGGAAAGAGATGTTGACGCCGGAGCTTATGATTCATATAGAAGGATAATTTCGTTACCTATTTTTACCGATGATGATTTTTCCGCTCACGCGTATTGGAATAAAAACTGTATGCAGATGGCGAGTTCTTTGGGAAGTAT